>DATJPD010000048.1:0-25516 GCA_035506575.1 Alphaproteobacteria bacterium | reverse complement strand
CGACCGCAAGAGCGGCGAGATTCGCGTGCACAATGTGTGGTGCGCGGTCGACCCTGGCGTGGCGGTGCAGCCGTGGAACATCGAGGCGCAGATGCTGGGCGCGATCACCCACGGCGCCAGCCATGCGCTCTACGAGCAGGTCAACTTCGTGAACGGCGAGGTGCAGGAATCGAACTTCGACAACTACCGGGTGATGAGGATGTCCGAGGCGCCGGAGGTCCACGTGAAGGTGATCCCGACGCCGGAAAATCCGCCGACCGGCCTCGGCGAAGTCGGCCTGCCGCCCGTGGGTGCCGCCATCGCCAACGCGTTTGCCCGGCTCACGGGCGGGGTGCGCCTGCGCCACTACCCATTCCTGCCGGACCGGGTGAAAGAGGCGCTGAAGGCCTGAGGTCCTACTTGGCGGCGGCGGGTGTGCGTTCGAGCGCCGCCTCCGCCTGCTTGAGGCGCCGCTCCGCCTCCTCGATATAGCCGCGGGTGAACGGGACCGCGTCGATCTGGCGCGCCATCTGGATCTGGAACACCATCGTGCCGAGATGGCGGAAGTCCATCTCGCTCGCGGCAAGATAGAACTCCCACATGCGGCAGAAGCGCTCGTCGTAGAGTTCCGTCGCGATCTCGGCGCGATGGCTTGCGAAGCGCTCGTACCAGCCGCGCAGGGTCCACGCATAGTGCATGCGCAGGATCTCGATATCGGTCGCATAGAGGCAGGTGCGCTCGATGGCCGGCAGCACCTCGGACAAAGCGGGCGCGTAGCCGCCCGGGAAGATGTACTTGCGCAGCCACGGATTGGTGGTGCCAGGGCCGTCGACCCGGCCGATGGCGTGGAGAAGCGCGACACCGTCCGGGGCCAGCAGGTCGCGCACCCGGCGGAAGAACGCGCCATAGTGCGGCACGCCCACGTGCTCGAACATGCCGACCGAGACGACGCGGTCGAAGGTCCCGAGCGTCTCGTCGCGATAGTCGCACAGGAGAAAGCGCACCCGGTCGGCCACACCGGCCGCGGCCGCGCGACCGGTCGCGGCCTTCTGCTGCTCGACCGAGAGGGTGATTCCGGTCACGTCGACGCCGGCGACGCGCGCGAGATAGATCGCAAGGCCGCCCCAGCCCGAGCCGATGTCGAGCACGCGCAGGTCCGGTTCCAAGCGCAGCTTCGCCGCGAGATGCCGCTTCTTGGCCAACTGCGCCTCCTCGAGGCCCGCTTCGGGCGCCTCGAAATACGCGCACGAGTATTGCCAGTCATCGTCGAGGAAACGGCGATAGAGCTCGGCCGAAAGGTCGTAGTGATGGGCGACGTTGGCCCGCGCGCGCCGCAGCGGATTGTATTGCTGCACGTACGCGGCCAGACGCTCGACGCGGTGCGGGATCGACTTGAGGCCCGTCGCACTCTCCATGCCGGTGTTGACGGCGAGGATCTCGAGGAAGTCGTGCAAGGTCCCGTCCTCGATCGCAAGGCCGCCGTCCATGTAGCCCTGGCCGAGATGATAGGCGCCGTTGCGGATGAGCCGGAGCGGCAGGTGCCGATCTTTGATGCGCACCACCGCGCGTGGCCGGCTCCCCGGCCTGCCGATCTCGTGCCGGCGTCCATCCGGCGTGATCAAGGTGAGATGTCCCTGGCGAATCCAGCGGCGCAAACCCCAGACAAGAAGGGCGGAACTCATGATCGCCAGATCTCCTCGGTGATCGAGGCGTACCAGCCGCTGGCGTAGCGCGCCTCCTCGGCCCGGAACGCCGCGTCCGCCTGCCGCGGGCTCTGGCCGCCAGCCCCGGCGACCGGCGAAATGCCTTCGGAGGTTGCGCGGAACACGTCGATCACCGAGATGCCGTAGTCCGGTGCTAGGAGCGAGTAGCAGCTCGAGAGGTAGGTCGGCGTGGCAGGCGGTCGGCCGGCCAGCGCATCGGCGATGGCGAGAGCCGCGACCTTCGCCTGGGTGTTGGCGGCAAACGCGCCTTTGGGCATGGCACCTGCGAGTGCGGCGTCGCCGATGACATGCACGTTCGGGATGTGCGCGGACTCGAACGTCCGCGGGTCGACCGGGCACCAGCCGCTGTCGTCGGTGAGCCCGGCGGCTTGCGCGATCTTTCCGGCGCGCTGCGGCGGAATGATGTTGATGACGTCGGCCTTGTGCGCCTCGCCGAATTCGCTGACCACGGTCATCTCGTCCGGTCTGACCTCGGTCACGCGGCCGTCGTCCGACAACCCGATGCGCTCGATCATGCCGCCATACAGCGCCTTCCAGCCGTCCTCGAATAGGCCCTGGTCGGAGAACTGGTCCTTCGCATCCATGATGACGATCTTGGCCCGCGGCTTCGCCTGTTTGAAGGCGTATGCGGCGAGCGAGGCGCGCTCGTAAGGGCCGGGCGGGCAGCGGTAGGGCGTGGGCGGTGCCGAGATCAGGAACACGCCGCCGTCGGGCATCGCCTGGAGCTGACGGCGCAGCAGGTCCAGCTGCGCCGCCCCCGTCCACGCGTGCGGCATGATCTGCGCCGCGGCCTCGCTGTAGCCGCCGATCGCGTCCCAGCGCATGTCGATCCCGGGCGAGACGACGAGCCGGTCGTAGTCGAGCGTGCGCCCGCCCGCAAGGCGCACCTTGCGGGCCGCGGCATCGATTGCGACCGCGGTGTCGTGCACGACCTCGACCCCGTGGCGCATGCCGAGCGTCGCGTAGCTCTGGGCGAGGTCGGCCGCCGGGTGCAGACCGGCCAGCACCAGATTGCTGAGCGGTCCGGTGGTGTAGGTCCGGTCCGGCTCGACCAGGGTCACGGCGAGCCCGGGATCGAGCACGCGCAGGTATTTCGCCGCCGTGGCGCCGCCGAAGCCACCGCCGATGACCACGATCTGCGCTTTCGCCTGGGCGCGCGCGAGTGCGGGAGCGGCGAGCGCGGCCACTGCGGCCAGCGCCATCGCGCGGCGGCGGGTGAGGCGGCCGGTCCTCGGCAGCGAGTTCATTTCGACGGCACCGCCATGCCGTGCGCCACCGCGTCGATCTCCTGGTCCGAATAACCTTTGGCGATGCGGCCCATGACCGTGGACGGACGCTGATCGGCGCGGAACGCCCGCAGCGCCTCGGCGATCGCCGTCTCGCTCTGACCGTGCAGCGAGGGGATCGCGCCGGGGCTCCGGCCCTCGGGGCCGTGGCAGCCGGCGCAGGACAGGGCGAGCAAGCGAGGGTCGGCGCTCTGCGCGGCGGCTGCGGACGCGGGGAGAGCCGCGATGGCTGCCAGCATGAGCATCTTGCCGCAAATCGACAGCTTTAAGGGCAGGTGGCCAAACATCGTTAGCGTTTCTTACCGAAAGTCGGGCGTGTTAACCACTTCGAAAGGTCCGGCATGTCATCAGCAGCGGCACCGAGAGCGTGTCCATCCGCCGCAATCTGTGTTAGTGCCTTTGCGGGGGCAGCGCTGGCGCAGAGTTTGTAAGCTATCCGTAAGGTTGGGGTCTTCATCTCGATGCCGGGTTGGAAAATTCTCTGCGACTTCGACGGCACCATCGTCGCAAGCGACGTCACCGACTATCTCCTCGAACGGTTTGCCAGCGAGGGCTGGCGCAAGCTCGAACGGGACTGGGAACAGGGCCTGATCGGCGCGCGCGAGTGCATGCAGAGCCAAGTCGCGCTCATCGAGGCCACGCCTGCGGCCCTCGACGAAGCGATCGCCGCGATGGTGGTCGACCCGGGCTTCCCCGGCTTCGTGGTGTTGGCACGCAGCCTCGATATCCCGCTCACCATCGTCAGCGACGGCCTCGACCGCGTCATCCAGGACGTCCTGCGCCGGGCCAACCTGCCGGATATCGAGACGATGAGCAGCCGCCTCGAATTCCACGCCGGCCGCTGGCGGCTCGACTTCCCGTATGCCGGCAATGACGGCTGCCTGTCGGCGGCGTGCACCTGCAAATGCGCGATCGCCCGGCGCGACCCGCGGCGCACGCTCGTGGTTGGCGACGGCCGCTCCGATTTCTGCGTGGCGGACATGGCCGATTTCGTCTTCGCCAAGCACAATCTCCTGTCCTATTGCGAAGCGACGCAGATCCCGCACGCGCCGTTTGCGGATTTCACCGAAGCCCAGACGCTGCTCGAGGAGCTCGTGGCCCGGACGGCCGTGGTCGAAACCGCGGGGCAGGTCGCCAACGCCAATGGATGAGCGCAAGCTTCTTGCCGACGAAGCGACGTACTGCTCGTTCGGCGACACGGTCCATTACCAGGAGCCGCCGAAGATCTTCGACCGCTGCGAGGGCAGCTTCCTCTACGACGCGGCCGGCACGCCGTTCCTCGACCTGCAGATGTGGTACTCGGCGGTCAATTTCGGCTATGCGAACAAACGCCACAACGACGCGCTGAAGCGCCAGCTCGACCGCCTGCCGCAGATCGCCAGCCAGTATCTCCACAAGGAGAAGATCGAGCTCGCCACCGCACTGGCACGCCGCACCGAGGCTGCATTCGGCCGCAAGGGCCGCATCCACTTCAACGTCGGCGGCTCGCAATCGGTCGAGGACTCGCTCAAGCTCGTGCGCAACGCCTGCGGCGGCAAGAGCCTGATGTTCGCGTTCGAGGGCGGCTATCACGGCCGCACCCTGGGCGCCTCGGCGATCACCTCCTCCTACCGCTACCGCCGCCGCTACGGTCATTTCGGCGACCGCGCGCAGTTCATCCCGTTCCCGTATTGCTTCCGCTGCCCGTACGGCAAGAAGCGTGACGATTGCGGCCTCTACTGCGTGCAGCAGTTCGAGCGGCTGTTCGACAGCGAATATCACGCGGTCTGGGACCCGAAGGCCGGCAGCGCCGAGTTTGCCGCGTTCTACGTCGAGGCGATCCAGGGCACGGGCGGCTACGTGATTCCGCCGCCGGGATATTTCGAGAAGCTCAAGGCGGTCCTGGACCAGCGCAAGATCCTCCTCGTCGACGACGAGATCCAGATGGGATTCTTCCGCGCCGGCAAGCTGTGGGCGATCGAGAACTTCAACGTGAAGCCCGACATCGTGGTGTTCGGCAAGGCGATGACCAACGGCCTCAACCCGCTGGCCGGGCTGTGGGCGCGCGAGGACCTGATCTCGCCCGAGGCCTTCCCGCCCGGCTCGACCCATTCGACCTTCGCCAGCAACCCGCTGGGGACGGCGGTCGGGCTCGAGACGATGCGCATGCTGGACGAGGCCGATTACGGCACCATGACCATGGCCAAGGGCGCCTATTTCCTCCAGGGCCTGCGCGATCTCCAGAAGCGCCACAAGGTCATCGGCGATGTCGACGGGCTGGGCCTGGCGCTGCGGGCCGAGATCTGCGGCGAGGACGGCTTCACGCCCAACCGGGCGCTGGTCGACCGCATGTGCGAGGTGGCGCTGAGCGGCACGCTCGAGGCAAAAGGCAAGCGCTACGGCCTCGTCCTCGACATCGGCGGCTACTACAAGAACGTGATCACCCTGGCGCCGTCGCTGACGATCACGACCGAGGAGATGGACCTGGCGCTGAGCCTGCTGGACCAGCTCTTCACTCGCTGCGCGGGTTGATTCATAATCCAGGGATGCAGCGGCGTTCGTTTCTGGCCGGCGCGTCGGCCGCCCTGATCATTCCGCGGATCGCCACGGCCGCCGAGCGCGTCGAGCCCGTGCTGATGGAGGACGGGCGGTATACGCAGCCCTGGTTCCTCACCAGCTTTCTGGTCCTGAAGGACGACCTCGCCGAGAGTGCGGCGCAGAACAAGCGCCTGGCGCTGTTCTGGGACCAGGTCGGCTGCCCCTATTGCAAGCAGATGCAGCGCGTGAACCTCGCCGATCCGGAGGTCAACGCGTTTATCCGCGAGCGCTTCAACGTCCTGCAGCTCGACCTCAATGGCGCGCGCGAGGTGACCGATTTCGACGGGGAGGTCCTGGCGGAGAAGGACCTCGCACGCAAGAACGGCGTCATCGGCACGCCGACCATCCAGTTCATGCCGCCCGTGCCGGCGGACGCCGACGGCAAGAGCGGCCGCGCGGTCGAGATCGCGCGCATGCCGGGCTACCTGCAGCCGGGCCTGTTCGAGACGATGTTCGCCTTCGTCTACGACCGCGCCTACGAGCGCGAAACGTTCCGCAAATACGTCGAGGAACGCGGCGGCGCCGCAGCGGCCCACAAGGCCGAGTGAGCCGCTCAACTCCGCATCCGTCATGCCCGGACTTGCTCCGGGCATCCACGTCGTGCCGCACGTGTCAGTGCGTGCGCGTTTGCACGCCGACGTGAATCGCCGGGACAAGCCCGGCGATGACGATCAGCCTCAGGCGGTCTGGTCGACGAGGGCCTTCTGGGCGCCGCCCGTGGACGGTGGCGTGCCGACGTCGTTCGCCGGTGCCGGCGGTGTCCGGCTGGCCTTGCCGGCCGCGATGGCGGCCAATTCTTCGCGCTGGCGGCGCTCGCGGTCCAGGCGGACCTCATCCATCGTGCGCAGCGGCTGCTGGAGATAAGGGCTGACGTTGGTTTCGACGGGTTTCATCCAATGGCCAGTCGCGCGCCGGGGATATCTCTGTTGATAGTCCTGTGGATAGTTCGCCGATCTCTTTGAAAGCACATCGCACCTACAAAGTGTAGAGAAGTTTTAACCAAGGTCAACCACATCTATGGTCGACTTGAATCTACGACGATTTATCTAAAATTTTCCTAATATCCGGGGCGATACCCCGGGCCTCCGCCCCCCCAGGCCCGACTTACGCCCGACCTTACGCGTCGGTGACCTTGACGGCGCGGTTGGGGGCGAGGCGTACGGTCTTGCGGCGCTCGATATGCCTCGTCACGACGTCCCAGATCGCGGGACCCTGGGTGCCTTCGTTCACCGACGCCCAGCCGGCGACCACGTAGCTCTTCGCGGGATCGATCGGCTGGCCGGTGCGCAACAGGCGCATGTCGGAGATGCGGTGTCCGATGTTGGCGCGCACGTCGATCGTGTAGGAGAGGCCGCCGACCCGGACCATGTCGCCGCCCTGCTGATAGTAGGGATCGGGGTTGAAGAGATTGTCGGCCACGTCCTCCAGCACGGTCTTGAGATAGGCGCCGGTCATCTCCTGGCGGTAGGCGTTGGGGTACGTGATCGCGGTCTGGTCGTAGATGCTCTCGACCGTGATCGGATCGCCGGGCAGGAGCGACGCGCCCCAGCGGAAGCCCGGCGAGAGTGCGATCTCCGCGTCGCGTTCGGCGAGCAGGGCGTCGCAGATCAGGTCGTCGAACGTGCCGGCGAAATTGCCGCGCCGATACAACAGGCTCTCGGTGCGGCCGACCACGCGCGACAATTCTTTTTCGTGGGGTGCCCGGATCTCGCGCACGAGGGCCGCCATCTGCGGGTCGGGCGCGATCGCGTCGGCGAAGATCGGGATGAGCCGGTAGCGCCAGTCCGTCACGCGCTTGCCCGTCACCTCGAGGTCGAGCCTCGACAGGAACTTGCCGTGGCTGCCCGATGCCACGAGCAGGGTCTGCCCGACCTGGACCACCTGCGGCAGCGCATCGTGCGTATGGCCGGTGAGGATCACGTCGATGCCGGGCACGCGCGCGGCCAGCTTGCGGTCGACGTCGAAGCCGTTGTGCGACAGGAGCACGATGAGCTCGGCCCCCTTGTCCCGCGCCTCGGCCACGCGCGCGCGCACCCGGTCCTCGTTGATGCCGAACGACCAGTCCGGGATCATCCAGCGCGGATTGGCGATCGGCGTGTACGGAAACGCCTGGCCGATCACCGCGATGCGGGTGCCGCCGCGCTCGAATTCCGCGGTCGCGGGGAACACGTCCTCGTCCCAGGTGGTGTCGCGGACGTTGCCGGCGAGGAAGGGGAAGCGGAGCTTCTGGATCAGCTCCTTCACCCGGTCCTCGCCCTGGGTAAATTCCCAGTGGCCGGTCATGGCCTCGACGCCGAGCGCGTTCATGACCCGCACCATGTCCTCGCCGCGTGTCTTGAGCGCCGTGTAGGAGCCCTGCCAGTCGTCGCCGCCATCGAGCAGCAGCACGTTGTCGGCGCGCTCGGCGCGGATGGCCTTGACCAGGGTTGCGAGCCGGTCGACGCCGCCGAGGCGGCCATAGCTGCGCGCCAGCCCGACGAATTCGTCCGAGGACAGCGCGTACGCTTCGGGCGTGCCCGGCGCCAAATCGTACCGCTTGAGAAACGCCTTGCCGGTCAGGTGAGGGACCTTGCCGCGGTCCTCGCCCACGCCGAGGTTCCAGCTGGGCTCGCGGAAATAGACGGGATTGAGCTGCGCGTGCGTGTCGGTGAAGTGCAGGAGCGTCACCTGCCCCACGGGTGCGAAGCGGAGGAGGTCGTCCTGGGTGAGGCGCTGCTGAGCTGCCGCGCGCGCCAGCCGGCCGGGACCGAGCAGCACCGCTGCCGCGGAGGCTGCCTGCAGGAGGTGCCGCCGCGTCAGCATCGAAGCGGTTGCGGCCGGGTGCGGTCTATCTGCGCACCGCCGGCGTCTCGACCGGCAGGCCGTTCGAGCGCCAGGCGACGTAGAGCTGCAGCTTCTTCAGCTCCTCCGAGCCGAACGGCTCCGGCGTCGCGCGCACCTGGGCATAGCATTGCTGCATCCGGAAATCGAACGAGCCGGCCTTCTGCCAGGCCAGGCGGTAGAGCGGAAAGCCGTTGCTGTAGCCCCCCGACAAGGGGTCGGCGCGCAGCATGCCGCCCGCGTGGTCTTCGTGGCACTGGTTGCAGGCGAGGTTGAGCTGGCCGCGGCGCGTGTAATAGAGCGTCTTGCCGGCGTCGAAGTACGGCTTGGCCGCACCGTCGACCGCAACGCTCATCGGCAGGCCGCGCGACTGGAACATCACGAACATCGAGAGGGCGACCATGTCCTGCGTTTCGAGCTTCAGGGCCGGCGCCTTCATCCGCTCGGTGCGGCAGTAATTGATCTGGTCCTCGATGGTCGCGAGCTTGCCCGTGTCCTTGCTGATCTTGGGGTAGGTGTTCCCCACGCCGCGCAGATTGGCAGCGGCCCCATGGCACGAGCCGCATGACTTGCCGGCCCCGCCCTCGACCTTCGTCCACAGCTTGTCGCCCTCGTCGAGCCACAGCGAGGCCGGGTTCGAGAAATCGTCGTCCTGCATCGCCTTGGTCTCGGGCGCCAGATACGCATAGGCCGATTTCTTGTCCTTGTACTCGGACTTGGTGACCGGCTCGGTCTTGTAGCTGCCCGCACTGCCGTCGGCCGGCAGCGGGATCTTCGGCGTGGGCAGGTCGGCCGCGTCGGCGGCGCACACCACCGCCAATGCAGCGGCGGCGATCGTCCAAACTCGCGTCTGGATCATGCGACGTGGATCTCCTCGCTGTGCTCGATCGTCGATCCGTCGTCGTCGGTCCAGGTGAATTTCAGGCTGCCCGAATCGCCCGCGACCAGGAAGAAGGTGATGAACGGATTGGCGGAGATGGCCGGCCACAGCTCGGCGCGGAACACCTCCCTGCCGTTGTACGCGCACACGAACTTGTTGAGGATCTTGCGCGGGATGATCTGCCCGTTGGCGTCCTTGCGCTGGCCGGACTCCATCGGGTGGGTGACGAGCGTCTTCACTTCGACGACGTCGCCCTTCTTGATGTTGGGCGGCAGCCGGACGCGGGCGATGGCCATGGGACTCTCCTCGAACTCTCGTTTCAGCCGCCGCGGCTCAACCGCCGCAGCCCCCGATGGTGACCTTGGCTTCGGCCTGGTCGGACCACACCGAGCCGTCGCTGAGCTCGGCATAGGCGATCACGTGCATCGTCTCGGCGAGGCGGATGCGCGTCTGGATTTCGGCCTTGCCGTTGGCCGGGCTCAGGTAGAACGACGCGACCTGCGGCTGCGGGTTGTTGTCGGTGACGACGTGGATGGCCTTCACGTAGGCGGCGGCCGTCATCGGGTTGTCGACCGATACGGTCATCGGCACGGTGTTGCCGTTCTCGGCGATCTCGGGGATGTGCAGCTTGACCTTGCCCGGCGTCGCCTTCTTGCCGCCGACCAGCTTGTTGAGCCACTCGACATGCGCGCCCGGATGGACGGCTTGCGCGGCCACCTTGCGGATGGTCACGAAACCGGTCGCAACTCCGGCGGCGCCGATCAGCACCAGGCGCCGGGAGATCTGGTCGCGGGCGAAACTCCGGTCCATCGGAACTCCTTTGCGTCTCGGTCCTATTTGAGCGTCTCGAGGAAGGCGACCACGTCTTCCACCTGCTCGGCGGTCAGGATCGGCTTGCCTTGGAACTGGTGCAGGACGCGGTTGAGGCCGTCGACCCGGTAGAAGGACGGCATCATCGTGTCGGGATTGAGCGTGGTCGGATCGACGATGCGCAGGCGGATCTGCGCCTCGGACACCTGGCTTGCCACGCCGTCGAGGCTCGGTCCCACGTTGCCGTGATAGGGCTCGCTCTTGAGTGCGCTGACTTCGTGGCAGGCGAGGCAGTTGCCCAGCTTCTGGTCGACGATGACGGCGCGGCCCTTCTGCGGATCGCCGGGCCGGCCGGTCAGCGATGCCGGAATGCCCCCGTCCTTGATCTGGAACTTGACCAGCGGCTGTGCCGCGCCCTGCGCCCAGGCGGCGCTTACGGCGGCGGCAGCGGTCAGGCTCACCGCGAGAATTGCGGCGATGGTTCTCGTCATCGATGGCACCTCACTCGCCGGCCGTGCATCTCCGGCGAGGCGGGCAACCTATCAAGGCAGTCTTCAGGCCGCAATATTTATGTGCTGAATCACTAACATAGCAAAATGCGGCGGGCGCCCTTGCGGGGTGGCCGCGGGTCCGATTGACTTGGAACGCCAAACCGACTTTGACTAGGATTAACAAGCCGGAGGAGTCTGATGAAGCTGCTCAGCCCTGACGAACTGGCGCGTTTGAGCCCGGCCGAGACGGACTCCTATCCCTCTCCGATACCGACCCAGATCGTCGCGAGCGAGGAGTTCTTTCCGGTACCGCAAACCGCCCGGCAGAAGCAGGTCGAACAGCGGCTGAATGCGCGCGCCGACGCGCACGGCCGCAAGAACGGCCTGAACCGCCGGCAGTTTTTCAAGACCGCCGCCGGCATGGCCACCGCGTTCATGGCGATGAACGACGTCTACGGTCCGCTTTACGGTGTGTCCGAGGCCGAAGCGGCGAGCGTGGAGACGGCGGCCGAGCGCGCGGCCGCGCTCTCGGGCCAGTTCGTCTTCGACGGCCACACGCATTTCCTGCGCGACGACACGCGCATCACGGCGTTCCTCGACATGCGCAAGGCGGTCGGCAAGGCGAAATGGAACCCGGAGCTCGCCGGCAAGCCGCAGACCCTCGACGACCTCAAATACGAGAACTGGAAGAAAGAGATCTTCCTCGACAGCGACACCAAGGTGGCGATCATCACCAACGCGCCCTCCGACGTCCCGCGCGACTGGTTCATCACCAACGAGGATGCGGCGGCGGCGCGCCGGAAGATCAACGACGAGGCGGGCTCGAAGCGCCTCCTGGCGCACGCGGTGTTCACCCCCGGTGCGCCGGGCTGGCTCGACCGCGTCGATCACGACATCGCGGTGAACAAGCCCGATTCGTGGAAGGGATACACGATCGGCGACAACACCCACAAGGACACCAGCAAATATCCGTGGCGGATGGACGACGAGAAGCTGGTCTATCCGTTCTACGAGAAGATCCAGAAGGCCGGCTACGACATCGTCTGCGTCCACAAGGGGCTGTTCCCGCCGTCGGCCGAGCGCGCCTTCGACCGCCTGAGGCCCTATGTCGACGTGTCCGATGTCGGCCAGGCGGCCAAGGACTTTCCGAAGATCCGCTTCGTCGTCTACCACGCCGGCTATCGCTGGGCGGGCGGGCCGGTTGCCGACGCGTGGAAGCAGTTCGAGGAAACGGGGCGCGTCGACTGGGTGACCGACCTCGCCGGGATCCCGGAGAAATACGCGGTGACGAATGTCTACGCCGATCTCGGCCAGATCTTCGCGCTCACCACGGTCGCCGAGCCGCGCATCTGTGCCGCGATGATGGGCCAGCTCGTCAAAGGGCTCGGCGCCGATCACATCGTCTGGGGCACGGATGCCGTGTGGACCGGGGCGCCACAATGGCAGATCGAGGCGCTGCGCCGGCTCGAGATTCCCAAGGACATGCAGCTGAAATACGGGTTCAAGCCGCTGGGCGCCGCCGACGGGCCGGTCAAGACGGCAATCCTCGGCGGAACTTCCGCGAAGCTGTACAATTACAGCCCGCAGCATGCAGGGCTCGAGTCGGACCGCTTCGCGGCCCTCAAGGCCGAGTACGAGCGGAACGGGCGGGACCCCAGCAATCTGCGCTATGGCTACGTGTTGAACGGATAGCCGGCCGAACGGATAGCTGGCTGAACGGAAAGGGTAGGGGCGCATCCGGCGTGGGGCAGACCATCGCCTCGCCACGGATCATCCGAATGTCCGATCAATCGCAAGCTCCGGGCGTGCCGGCGGTCCAGGCGGCGCGCCAGGCCGAGCGTCTGGCACCACGGCGCGGCGAGCCGGCGCCAGCCGACCGCCGCGCGGAAGACGTGTTCTACCGGCTGGCCGCCTATATCCGCGAGTTCGAGGCCAATCTCGACCACGACCACGAGCTCGGCGCGCGCATGGTGTCGTTCGGCACCACCGTGCAGTTCCACATCGTCGACATGGGCTATTGGAACCCCGACATCGTGACCTTCGACGGCGTCGACGAGGCGGGCCATCATATGAAGCTGATCCAGAACGTCTCTCAGCTCAACGTGCTGCTGGTCGCCATGCCCAAGCGCGAGGAGAACGAGGAGCCGCGCCGGATCGGCTTCGAGCTGGAGGCGCGCGACAAGTCGGCCGCCGCGGGGCGTTCATGAGCCCGCGCGCGCCGCAGCCGCTGGCCGACATCGGCGAGCGGGTCGAGCTGCTCAAGAGCACGCTCGGCATGTTCCCGCCGGGCGAGCCGGTGCCGATCGCGCGCGAGCTGTATCAGCTCGGCGAGGAGGTTCTTCTGCACTGGCTCCTCGCCCGCGGTCACGCGTTGGCCGAGGATCTGTCGCTGCTGGGGCTTGCGGACGAGGTCGCCCAGCTCGACTGCGGGCTCGAGGCGGCGAGCGACATGTGCCGGGAGATCTCGCGGCTCGAGGAATCGGTGGTGCACGACGCCGACGCGCCGGAGACGGGCTCGCGCCTTGCGGCTCTGTCGGCGCTGGTGGGAGATCTCTACGCGCTGGTGGCGCCCAAAGTCGCGGCGGCCAAGTCTTGATCGCCCTGCGGCCGGCGCTCCTGGCGTTTCTCCTCGTCGTCTCGGGTCTGCCCCTCTCCGTCTCTGCGGGAGCGGCCGAGGTGAGCACGCCCTTTCACGGGCTCACCTTGCTTGGAAATCTCGAGCTCGCGGACGGCAAAACCGCGAAGGACGGCGTCGCCCTGATTGTCCACGGGACCCTGGCGCACGCCCGCATGGAGACGATCGCGAGCCTGCAGGCCAATCTCAAGGAGCGCCATCTCTCCAGCCTGGCGATCACGCTCAGCCTCGGCGAGGACCGCCGCACCGGCTTCTTCGACTGCGGCAAGCTGCAGACCCACCGGCCCTACGACGCGCTCGACGAGATCGCCGCCTGGATCGGATGGCTGAAGGGCCAGGGCGTGCCCGGCATCACCCTGATCGGCCACAGCCAGGGCGGCAACCAGGCCGCGGTGTACGCGGTCGAACGGCACGATCCTGATGTGACCGGCCTCGTCCTGCTGGCGCCGGCGACGTTCGACTTCGGCAAGACCGCCCAGGCGTATCAGGCGCGCTATGGCGCGCCGTTGCAGCCGCTTCTCGACAAGGCCGAGGCGCTGGTCCGCGCCGGCCGCGGCGCCGCGCCGCTCGGGCGGGTCGGCTTCCTGAACTGTCCGGACGCGGCCGTCACCGCCGACAGTTTCGTCGCTTGGTACGCGGCCGAGCCGCGGCGCGACACGCCCCGGATCCTGCCGCGGGTCGCGGTGCGCACTTTGGTCATCGTCGCAGGAGCGGACGAGGTGGTGCCCGATCTCGCGGCCGAGGCCAAGGCGCTGCCGCGGCCCGCCAGCGCCGGCCAAGGCGAGATCACCGTGCGCACCGTCGAGGGCTCCGGTCACTTCTTCCGCGACCTCTACAACGAGGACGCGGCCGACCTGATCGCCGCCTGGACGAAGGGCTAGCCGCGGGCGAGGAGGGCGCGGAGCGCGCCGCCCAGGGTCCCCTCTTCGAGGTATTTGAACCCGGCGACCGCACCGGCCAGGATCGACAGGAACGCCAGGACCGATCCGGCGGCCAGGGTGGAGAGCCCGGTGATGCCCTGGCCGATCGTGCAGCCCAGCGCCAGCACGCCGCCGATGCCCATCAACGCGCCGCCGCCCAGATGCCGCAGCAGGTCGTTCGCGTCGGTGAACGCCTCGATGCGGAACGAGTTCGTCGCGAGCGCCATCAGGCACGCGCCGGCGATCACCCCGCCCACCGAGGCGATGCCGAAATTGATCGAGGCGCCCGTGAACGCCATCAGGTACATCAGGCTGTCGCCGATGGGCGCCACGAAGCTGAAGGACGCAAGCGCCGTGGGCTCGAACGGATCGTTGCCGGCGATGCCGGTGATCAGCCAGCCCGCGGGGATCAACAGGCCGATGACCAGTCCGGCCACGATGTCGGCCGGGCTGCGCCGGAACGCCTGGTCTTTGAAGCAGTAGACCAGGAGCGCCAGCACGGCCGCCGCGGTGAGCAGCGCGCGGACGAGCGGGCTCGCGAGACCGGTGAGCATCGCCAGCATCTCGGGTACACCCTGGCCCGCGAGGCCGCTGCGCGTCAGATCGAGATTCGTCGGCTCGACCAGCCGGGTGCGGGCGACCGCAAACAGGCCGCGCACCGTCATGTACGCGCACACGCCCAGCACCAGCACGACCACCGCGGATTTGAGGTTGCCCGCACCCAGGCGGACTAGGGTGCGCACGCCGCAGCCGCCGCCCAAGGTCATGCCGAAGCCGAACAACAGGCCGCCGGTCACGGCACCCAGCCACCCCAGCGCTGGCGTGAGGTAGATCGAGTTGCCGAGATCGACGATCCTGGCGAGGTACAGGGCTTCGCTGCCCGCCATGGCGACCGCGATCGCCAGCAGCCAGGCGCGGAACCGGCGATAGTCCTGCAGGTTCACCATGTCGGACACCGCACCCATGGTGCAGAAGTTCGTCCGCTGGCTGGTGGCGCCGAACAGCGCCCCGGCGGCGAAGCCGAGCGTGGCGACCAGGGTCGTGACCGGAATGTCGGACATGTCGGTGAGGGTCAATGCGTTGTGATATATGCGGAATTACTAATATATGGCTTGCTGCGCGTGCGGGACAAGCAGTAAGGTCGCGCGCGTTTCACACGACGTGAGCGGGCAGGAACTAGCGAATGTCGATCACCACGCTCGATACCAAGGGACTGAATTGTCCGCTGCCGGTGCTGCGCGCCAAGAAGGCCATCCGCGATGTCCCGCCGGACGGCATCCTGCAGGTGCTGGCGACGGACCCCGGTGCGCCGAAAGATTTCGAGGCGTTCTGCCGTGCGACGGGCAATCAGCTCGTCGAGTCCAAAGAGGAGAACGGCGTCTTTGTCCTGAATATCAGGAAGAAGGCGTCCTGACGATCGACCGGGGCCGCGCGGCTGAGCGGCGCCGCGGTACCGTCAGTCGGATCCGGCCGTCGGCTGTGTGCTGGCGGATGCGGACGGCGGCGGGCTGCGGCGGCGGCGGTGGATGTAGGTGCCGACCGAGATCGCGACGATGAAGATGCCAAGGGTGACGAAGCTGAAGATCTGCGCCACGTCGCCCAGCATGTGTTTGAACACGCGGCCGAAGACGAAGCCGAAGCCGGAGAACGCCAGCGCCCAGACGAACGCAGCACCCAGGTTCAAGGACGCGAAGCGGGCGGGTGCCAGGCCGCTCATGCCCATCGCGAACGAGGCGAAGTTGCGCACGCCATAGATGAAGCGGAAGCTGAGGATGAACCAGGTGTCGTACCGCTTGAGCCACTCGAGCGACGATTGCACGCTCCCCTGCCACCGCGGGACGCGTCCGAGCAGGGCCGTTCCCCAGCGCCGCCCGATCCAGAAATAAAGCTGATCACCGGCGAAGCTGCCCAGCCACGCCGCGAAGAACACCCCACCCCAGTCGAGATAACCCTTGCTCGCCGCGAGCCCGGCGAACAGCACGAAGGTCTCGCCTTCGAAAAACGTCCACGCGAAAATCAGCGCGTAGATCCACGCACCGTAGTCGTTAACGAGTTGATGCACGTGGCTCAATGATTGAACAACTGGTCAGAGGATGCGCTTGACACTATCATGATCGTTGCAGCTTCAATAGAGTTTCGCCGCAATTTTCCACGAATCCCGCATCATCGAAAGTAGGTGGTGCGCGGTGCGTGGCGCGTTCCAGAAAATAAACTCTCCGGGTGAACAATTTGTTTCGATAAGGAGCCGGGCGCTATGAGGGGAACCACGTATATTTTTCGCACCTGCGGTATGGCGGGAGTCCTCGCGGGAGCACTGGCCCTGACCGTCCCCGCCGTGTGCGCTGCGGAAGAAGGCGGCGCGGCTCCGCCGCCGGTCGACACCTCGACCAACCCCAAGGCGCTCATCCTCAACGCGCGCAATCCGCTGGCCGTGCACGCCGGACCGGGCGAGCCCAATGTCGGCTCGATCTATATCCCGCCAACGCCCTCGGGGAAGGAGAAGAAGGCCAAGGAAGGACAGACGCAGGACAAGGTGATGGGGGCCGAGACCGGCGAGAAGTGACGCGCTCCTCGTCGCGGTTGCTCCCCGAACTTATCCCGTCCAATTTAGCTAAAATCACCGCCTTAATTTGGTGTTAAGCGGCGTATGTGCTATTGTTCCCGTCGCTCGCTGGCTCCATAGAATGTGGTGCCCGGCGGGCATCGAACGTTCGCCCAGAGGACCAGAATGGTCGACATCGGCGTCACCAGTAGCCTCAATAGCAACAGCCAGTTGCTCTCGCTGTTCGGCGCGAGCGCGAGCTCGTCAACTCCGACGATGTCGGCGGAGACCGGGTTTTCGATCTACGTCCAGAACGAAAACCAGCAGGTCGCGAAGTTCGCGCAAGAGGCCTCCGTCCAGCAGACGGTGAACTACTTCAAAAGCCACATCACGCAGATCAAGAGCGTCGACGATCTGATCAAGGATCCGAAGCTCCTGAACGTCATCCTCACGGCGTTCGGCCTGCAGGACGCCGCCAACGAGCCGGCGCTGATCGCGGGCGTGCTGAAGAGCGATCTCTCGAAATCGAATTCGCTCGCCAACGAGCTGGCCGATCCGCGCTTTCAGCAGCTCGCCCAGGAATTCAACGTCGCGATTTTCGGGACCACGAACTTCCAGAACTCCAACGTCATCGCCGACGTCGTCAACAAGTATCTCACCAATGCCTACGAGGTCTCGCTCGACAGCACGAACTCGGCGCTGCACAGCGCCGCGTATTTCCTGCGCAACATCGGCAACGTGACCAGCGCCTACAACATCCTGGCCGACCCCGTGCTGCGCAACGTGGTCGAGACCGCGACCGGCTTGCCGCAGGAGATCGCCAACCTGCCGATCCAGGACGAGGCGCGCCTGATCAACTCGAAGGTCAATCTCAAGGCCTTCGAGACGTCGTCCTCGTCGTCCTCGGGCAGCTCGAGCTCGTCCGCCTCCAGCACGACCACGGCCCTGTCGACCGACCAGAGCCAGCTCTCGGCGTTGAGCAGTGCAACGGCCGTGGTCACGGCCGCGCAGACCGCGGTGCAGAACATCGTCAACCAGATCACTGCGGTCACCCAGGCGCAGGCGAACCTGTCGAATATCCAGAGTGCGACCGGCCCGTTCGCCGCGGAGATCCCGGTTCAGGAGGCCGCGGCCCCCAAACTCATCGAGCAGCAGGGTCTGCTCGCCGCGGCGCAGAAGGCGACCGGTTCCGTCACGAGCAACCTCGCGCAGCTCCAGAGCCTCGTGACCCAGGCCGGCGATCCCAACAATACGACCCCCATCAGCACGTTGCAGTCGGAGTTCACGACGCTGGTGTCGAGCATCACCAGCGCCATCTCCGGCGCCACCTACCAGTTCGACAACAACACCGGCGGCACCACTTACACGACGCAGAACCTGGTCGACGGCTCGCTCGGCTCGGCGATCACCGTGCAGTACGACTCCGCGGGCGACACGGTCACGGTCAATCCGCAGAACCTCGGCTCCGGCTCGTCGTTCCAGACCGCCCTCAATGCGGCCAAGGCGGCCTTCACCTCGGGCACTCCCAATTTCACCACGGCCGCAGCGCAGCTCACCACGGCGCAGAACGCGGCCAACGTCGTAAGCACGCAGGTCAACAGCGACGCGACCAGTTTCGCGAGCGCGATTTCCTCCGTCTCGGCGCCGTACAGCAAGTGGGCGGGGACCTACAACACGGCCAGCGTCTATCTCGGCTCGCAGTCGGTGGTGGACGCGGGCGCCCGCCTCACCACGATCAATCTCCTCATCTCGCAGATCCAGAACGTGGCGCAGACGTCGGCCCAGGCCTCGACGACCGCCGACCGCACGACGGTTCAGAACCAGTTCACGAGCGTGCTCAGCCAGTTGAGCACCGCCATCAACTCGACCAACACGTCGGGCGTGGACAATCTCCTGAACAGCGCCACCAACCGGTCCTACAACGTGATCGGCAACTACGACATCCAGGCGCAGGGCCAGGATCTCGTCACGAACGTGCTCAACCAGCTGAGCTCGCTCGACGTGAGCACGCAGTCCGATGCGAACGCGGTGCTCGCGGCCATCGCCTCGGGCTCGACCGTCCAGAACGCGCTCGCCCAGGCGTCGACGCAGATCGGCGTCGACTCCCAGTTTTTCGCCACCGCCAGCACGATCGACCCCGCGTCGACCGTCTACAGCCAGTACGCGACCCTGGCGAGCCAGGTGCCGGTGCTGGTCAGCCAGGCGCAGTCGGGGAGCACCAATCTGCTCTCGGTCAACCAGGTGCTGCCGATCACGGTCACGGCGAACGCGGCCAACCAGGTGATCACGATCAACCCTGAATCCAGCTTCAATTCGGGCGTGCAGCAAAACCTGACCACCGGCGCCTCGCAGCTCCTGACCAACCCGACGCAGGCCTTCTCGACGCTCAACACCGCGAGCTTCAACGCCAACAATGTCCTCAACGACCTCAACGGCGAGCTGAACCAGCTCCAGTACGCGACGAGCGTGACCAGCGCTGCGATCAAGAACCTCAAGACCCAGCAGGCCGCGACGCCGGCGACCGTCGGCGTGCCGGTGCACGCGACCGCGTACGCGATGAGCTTCGTCAAGCAGTACCTGGCACAGGTCGATGCGGCGGCGGCCGCCAACGGCACGGGTGCGGCGTCCGGGGCGACCTCGCTCCTGTCGCTGTTCCAAGGTGCCGGGACCGGCGGCAACACGAGCGCCATCAGCAGCAGCCTCAACACCATCGCGAGCCTGGGCTCGAAGCTCAGCATCCTCGTCTGATCTCGGGCGCTGGCGGTTCGGCCGCCGGTGCCCTAAGAGTCCCCGCTGGCCGGGGGATCGCATGCGAGTCTGGGCAACCCTCTTCGACGTTCTGTTTCACGCGACCATGCAGGCCGCCGACCGCGTGTTCGACTGGCGCTACGGAATCGACACCGCGGTCGAGCGCCGCTACGGCACGGACGAGGGGGCGGGCACGCGCTTCGGCGACCCCGAGACCAACATGCCGTCTTATTATCTGCGGCTGTGGGCGTTGCGCCGCGTCCTGGCTCCGGGCCCCGACGACGTGTTCGCGGATATCGGCTGCGGCAGCGGCCGGGCGCTGTTCGTGTTCGCGCGCGCCGGCGTGCGCTGCTGCCGCGGCATCGAATTCTACGGCCCGGCGTGCCGGCTCGCGGCCAGGAACGCCGCGCGCTTCGGCGGCCGGGGCGCGCCGGTCGAGATCATCCACGCGGACGCGGCGGATTTCCCGTTCGATGACGAGACGCTTTTGTTCCTGTTCAATCCGTTCGGGCGGGCGACCTTGCGCGCCGTGCTCGACAACCTGCGCGCCAGCCTGATCGCCCGGCCGCGGCGCGTGCGCATCGGCTATTACCACCCTTTGCACGCGGACCTCCTGGACGCGATACCCTGGCTGCGCCAGGGCGGCCTCGTCCGCGGCTTCAAGACCAACATCGCGGTCTACGAAACCCGTCAGCTCACGCCGAGCAATCTGGTGTGAGGTGCTTCGGCGGCCGGCGCGGGCTCAGAAGATGTCTTCGATGAAGCCGAACAGCTCGAGCAGATTGTCGCTCGGCAACAGGCGGCCGGTGAAGTTCTGTGTGCCGCGGTCCCACAGCACGATCGAGTGGCTGAGCTTCGAGATGCTTTCGCCGAGCGAATAGAAGTTCCGGGGTGCCGACTGCAGGAAGGCGACGAAGTCGGCGGCCGTCTTGCGCTCGCGGAAGAACAGGTCGAAGCAGCGGTGATAGTTGCTGAGGTGCTTCTCGGTCTCGGCGATCGCCGCCTTGGTCAGGTTCTTGATCGCGGTGCGCCGGCGGTTGAGCTCCTTTTCCACCTCGGGCTTGCAGAAATCCTTGGGCGCGGAGCCCTGGTCGAACCAGGTGAAGAGGGCGGAGATGCGCGGCTTGAGCCGGTCGTAATCGTAATCGTAGTAGATCACGCCCTTCCACGAATAGAAGATCTCCTCGGTGCGCTTGGGGTCGAGGCCGAACACCTTGGTGAGCGCCTGGAGGTGCTCGAGGTCGCGCAGGTCCCACAGCTGCTGGGTCAGCTGCTCGGACTTCTCCGCCATCTGGGCGTCCTCGCCCGGGAAGATGACCTTGGCCACGATCATGAACTGCTCGTGCACGAAGGCGCGGATGGCATCCCATTCGCCCGGCTGGATGTGCAGGTAGGGTGCGGGCGCCTCCAGGGCCGCCTGGCGGAAGCGGTCCTTGAGCAGGAACGGGTCGAGCGACGGCAGATCGTCGAGGATGCGCAGGATCCGCTTGTCGTGCTCGTAGGTCTCCGGCCGCTCCTTCTTGTCGAGGCCGGCGACGTTCTTCAGCGCATCGTCGAGGCGCGGGTCACGCGAATCGATCGACACCCCGCCCTCGGTCGGGCGGTCGCGGTTGTAGGGGAAGTAGATGCGCGTGCGCAGCGTCTTGCCGGCCGCGGGCGCGAAGGTGCCCGGCTTGTTCTTCGCCGGCTCCTTGATGAAGATCGAGAAATTCAGCGAGCGCGACTGGAACAGGAGGGCGGGTGGCGCGGCGGCCGCCGCGGCCGGCGGCGGCGCATCGGCTGCAGCGGACTTGGTGTCAGCCGCGGCGGCCGCGGACTCGACCACCGCGTTCGAGATCGCGCAGCAATTGAACGTCCGCGACGACCCGGCGGAGAGGATGAACTTGAGGTACTGGTCCATGTGCGAAAATGCCGGCGCTGCCCCGTGTCGCGGCCCGTCGCGGGGGCGCGACTCCAGCATACCCGTGCAGGCCTTAGCGAAGTCTTAGCGGTTTTTCCCGCGCGCTGCCAAGGCGGGACCTGCCCTCACGCCGGCTCGGCGACGATGCAGCGGTTGATGTACGTCGCGACGGGGTCGGCGGGCAGACGGCCGGCTGCCAGTGCCGCTGACACCGGAGAGCTCGCCCCCGTGTTGCGGTAGAGCCCGTAGCGCGCCCAAAACATCAGGCGCCGTCCTTCGCTCAGCGGCACACCCTTGTGCAGGCCGCCGGTGTCGGCGAGGAGCGCCGTTCCGGCGGGCCCGGTGATGGTGTCGACGCAGCCGCGGAACAGCGCTTCGTACAGCGCATCGCGGCCGTAGCCAGCACTCCGCCCGTAGAGTTCGTCGAGGGTCGGCGCCTGACCAAGCTCGGCCGCGAGCCGCGGCGCCTCGCGGCGCAGGATGGCCTCGGTGAGGTCGACCCGGTGGCTGCGCCGGATGAACACATGGGCGCCGGTCGTCGGCCCGACCTCGGTGAGGAAGACGAACAGCGTGCAGAACCTGAAGCCGTCGAGATCGCGGTGGAACTCCTGCGACACCGGCGCTTTGCCGTGCCCCGCGAACGACCACCAGGCGTTCAGCGAATAGAGGGTCGGCACGCAGCCGAGATACCGG
Organism: Alphaproteobacteria bacterium; assembly: GCA_035506575.1. Taxonomy (GTDB): domain Bacteria; phylum Pseudomonadota; class Alphaproteobacteria; order CACIAM-22H2; family CACIAM-22H2; genus DATJPD01. Next base: position 3,511 of record DATJPD010000048.1, on the reverse strand, counting down.
GCGGCGATCCCGATCAAGGTCGGGTGGTTGGCCAGCTCCAGCAGATGCGGTGCCGAGACCACGTCGGCCAGGTCATAGCTGCCGTAGTGGTGGTCTTCGGCGCCTTCGCCGAGCCGCCGCGCAATCCCGTCGCTGGCGCCGGGAACGTGCGCGTTGAAGCAGGGCCGCGTCGAAAGATACGACACGATGTCGGTGACCTGTGCGGCCGAGAGGACGGCGCCGAGCGGGGCGTAGCCTTCGTCGTGCAGGTGCCGTGCCGCGGCATCGGCGCGCGGGTCTTCGGGCAGCACGGGGTGGCCGATCGTCTCGTTGATCGTCTTTGCCACCAGATCGGCGATGCGGCCGCGGAACGCCATCGTCATGTTGTTCTGCAACATGCGGACGATCGCGAGGTTCACCGCCGCATCGTGCGATGCGGCGCGGTCCATCGCGAGCGGCACTGAGGGTGCCGCGGCCTCAGCGGCGGCCGACTGTTCTTCGCCGCTCGCCGGCTGCCCGTCACGGCGCGAGTACGCGGCGTGGCATGGCTCCGAACGCCACGCGCCCCCGCCGTGCCGTGCCGCACGCGTGCTTGTCCCCATGACCCCGACCCGTCGCGGATCGCAAGATCCGCCCCTGATCCGGCCGGTTCTGCCGGCCGTCCTTGCGACACTTTTATTGGATGTCGAGCGGAGTCGTGCCGCAGCAAAGGTCGCGGGGACTGAACGTCGTGCGACTAAAGTCGCCCACGCTGAGACAGGAATCGGAAAGCTGGTGCCGGGTGAGGGGATTGAACCCCCGACCTTCGGTTTACAAAACCGCTGCTCTACCGCTGAGCTAACCCGGCGCGCCGCAGCCAGACGGGTCTTCTATCGCGCCGGGGGCGTTCCGTCGAGGGTGCGGCGGCGGGGGCTTTCCATGTCTGCGCCGGCGGGCCACGGCTTGGTCACGGGGAACGCCGCCCGGCCCGTGATACGTGCCTAAGGGAGTCCGGAGCGACCTGGCCCCGGCGATGGGAGACGCGTGGGTGCTTCGACTGATATTGCGGTGATCGGCGCCGGTCCGTTCGGGCTTTCCATCGGCGCCCACCTCCTGGCGCGGGGTGCGGACGTCCGGGTGATCGGACATCCGATGGATATGTGGCGCCGCGAGACGCCGCAGGGCATGTTCCTGAAATCGGACGGCTTTGCGTCGAATATTTCCGAGCCGTCGGGCCGCTTCACCCTGCGCCGGTACTGCGAGGAATTCGGCGTTCCGTACGCGGACATCGGCGTGCCGGTGAAGGCCACGACCTTCACGGATTACGGCGTCGAGTTCCAGCGCCGCTTCGTGCCGACCTTGGAACGCAAAAAAGCCGTTCTCGTCGACAAGGCTCCGACCGGCTTCCGGGTGACGCTCGAGTCCGGCGAGGAATTCGCGGCCGGTAAGGTCATCGTCGCGGTCGGCCTCAGCTATTTCCGGTACATTCCGCCGCAACTCGCGCACCTGCCGCCAGAATGCGTCAGCCACAGCGCGCAGCATCAGACGGCCGACCAATTCAAAGGCCGCGACGTCATCGTGCTGGGTGCCGGCGCATCGGCGACGAACCTCGCCGCACTCCTTCACGAATCCGGCGCCTCGGTGCGCATGGTGGCACGGCGCAGGGAGCTCGAGATCCACACGCCGATGCAGATTCCGCGGCCGTGGGTCGACCGCCTGCGGGCGCCGCTGTCGCCACTCGGCCCGGGCTGGCGGTCGCGCGCCTACAGCGAACTGCCGCTGCTCTTCCGGTTCCTGCCCGAACGCAAACGGCTGCGCGTCGTCCGCACCTATCTCGGACCGGCGGCCGGCTGGTTCATGCGCGATCGCATCCTCGGCCGGTTTCCGACCCTGCTCGGCTACACCCCGCAGCACGCCTCTGTCCGCCGCGACGGGAGGGTCGAGCTGCAGTTCATCGGGCCGGACGGCGGCCTCGAGACGTTCGAGGCCGACCACGTCGCCTGCGGCACCGGCTTCAGGGTCGACATCGGCCGGATGACGCTGCTGAGCGAGGCCTTGCGGGGCGCGATCCAGACCGTCGAAAGCACGCCCGTTCTGACGACCCGGTTCGAATCCTCGGTGCCCGGGCTTTATTTCGCCGGGCCGTCGGCGGCCAACAATTTCGGGCCGCTGCTGCGCTTTGCCGCGGGCTCAAAGTTCGCGGCTCAGAGAATCGCGCCGCATGCGCTCCGCCGGTCCGAGCGACGATCCGCGGTGCGGATGCCGCTGACCCTGGACGCGCTGAGCACCGCCTCGGAGCCGGGCCGGAGCGGCTGAGCGGTCGCAGTCTGGAAGGGCGTTGCGCGGCGAGGAACCACATCGTCGTGTTAACCGTTTGGACATTTGTCAGCAGATAAATTTCAGACTGGCCCGAGCGGGCAACCGAGACTTGAGGCGTACCGTGAAAATCCCGACTGTCGTCTCGGCCGCGCTGTGTGCGGCTTTGTTCGCGCCCTTGCCGGCGCACGCGGAAACAGGCGGCCGTTTCATCGCGGCGGCCGATTACTTGCCGGGTTGCCGCACCGTCACCAGTGCTCCGATTGACGCCGCTGCGCACGGGGTGGGCTTGCCGGCCGACGACCCGGAAGCCCTCATGTGCATGGGTGCCATGAGTGCGGCGCGGGATTTCTTTTTGTTCGCGTATGCGGGCGGCAGCCCGCGCATCGTCCCGACCTGCATGCCCGAGCACACCAATCCGCCGCAACTCGCGACGGTGTTCGTTCGCTATGTCGACCGGCACCCGGCTGAAGGGGCGCAGCGTTTCGGTGTCGTGATGTTCGACGCCGTGCACGACGCGTTCCCGTGTCCCGGCCAGACAAAGTGATCTGAACCGCGCCTCGAGCAGCGACGGTCGCTTCTATTTCGTGAAGCGGATCTCGACCCTGCGGTCGGCCTGATTGGCGAGCTGCGCGCTGCCGCCGCCGAACGAGCCGCCGGGCTCGCCGTTGGGGTTGATCATGATCGTCCTCGGATCGACCCCGTTCTTCTGCAAGAGGGCGGCCACGGCCCGGCCGCGCGCCAAGGACAGCTTCATGTTCCCGTCGACGTTGCCTTGCTTGTCGGCGAAGCCGCTGACGCAGACCTGCTGGATGTAGTGGTCCTTGGCGAGCTTGGCCGTGTCGGCGATCTTCTTGGCGTCGTCGGGGTGGATCACCGTCCGGCCGGTGTCGAAATGCACGATGGTCGGGTTCGGCCATTGCTGGGCGATCGAGTTGTAGCTGCACTTGCCGACCGACTGGGCGAGTGCCTCCCGTCCGGGAACGACCGCTGCGGCCAGGGCAAGCACGGCCGCGGTTGCGGCGGGAAGGGTGAGACGGACCATGACAGCCTCCGTGAACGCTTGCCCCGGCACCTAAATGGGTCAGGTGCCGCCATTTGGCAAGAGGACGGCCGCGCTCTCTTACTCCGCAGCGCCCGCCGCGCGCAGCTCCTTCGTGTGCATGTCGATGCAATGCGCGCAGCCGTTCATCTGCGAGGCGCGCAGCTTCACGAGCTCGAGGAGCGTATGGTCGAG
>DATJPD010000047.1:0-4262 GCA_035506575.1 Alphaproteobacteria bacterium | reverse complement strand
CTGGGCGATCAGCTTGGCCAAAGCCTGCACCAGCCGTTCATCGTCGAGAACAAGCCGGGGGCCGGCGGCCTGATCGCGGGCCAGTACGTGGCGCGCGCCAAACCGGACGGCTATGCGCTCCTGATCGGCTCGAACGCGCCGCTCGTCCTGGCACCTTTGATCTACGCCAAGCCGCCTTACGATCCGGAGAAGACCTTTACCCCCGTGACGACCTTGGCGTTCACGCCGACCTTGCTGGTGACCGGCTCCGTCCTGCCGGTGACGACGGTGAAGGAGTTCTTCGACCGTGCGAAGCAGCATCCCGGCGACCTGACGGTGAGCGTGGACGCGGTCGGCAGCATCAACCATGTCGCGAGCGAGCTTCTGCAGCGCGAAATGGGCGTGTCCTGGCGCGGCGTGCATTATCGCGGCAACGCCGAGGGCGTGACCGACCTCATCGCCGGGCACATCGACGGCGCGATCACCCAGATCACGGTGGTCTCGGGCGAGATCCAGGCCGGAAAGCTGCGCGCGCTGGCCGTGCTCGGGCCGGAGCGCATCGCGAGCCTGCCGTCGGTGCCGACCCTGGCCGAGGCCGGCTACAAGCCGGTCGACGCCGACGCGTTCGCCGGCCTCGCTGCGCCCATCGGCACACCGGATGCCGTGGTGCAGCTTTTGAGCAAGGCGACGGCGGAAGCACTCGCCAAGCCCGAGGTGCAGACCAAGTTCAAAGGCCTTGGCATCGTCGCCCGCGCGTCGACGCCGCAAGCCTTCGCCGACTACCTGCGCAACGAGCGCAGCACCTGGGGGCCGGTCATCAAAGACGCCCACATCACGACGGAATAGTCATCGGCCCTCGAACACCGGGTCTCGCCGTTCGAGCCAGGCTTTGATCCCCTCGCGGGTATCGGCGGTCGCGGCCATCTGGGCGAAGTAGCCCGCCTCGACGGCCAGGCCTTCGTCGATCGAGAGGTTGAGCCCGCGCGTGACACTGCCGAGACAGGCGGCGACGGCAAGCGGCGGCATCGCTGCGATCTTGCGTGCAAGCGCCAGCGCTTCGTCCAGAAGCCGGGGGTGCGGCACGACCTCGTTGACCAGGCCGACTTCCTTGGCCTCGGCGGCCGAAATCGGCTCGGCGGTCAGGATCATCCGCAGCGCGCGTTTGCGGCCGATCAGGCGCGGCAGGCGCTGCGATCCGCCGAACGGCGGCGCGAAGCCGAGACGGATCTCGGCCTTGCAGAATTCGGCGCGCTCGCTGGCGATGGCGAGGGGGGCGGCCTCCGTGATCTCGCAGCCACCGCCGTGGGCGAGCCCGTTGACGGCGACGATGAGCGGTTTCGGAAAGCTCTCGATGCGGCTGGTCATGCGCTGGCCGCGGCGCACGAATTCACGCAAGGCCGTGGCCGGCCCGGCCTGCACGCTGGGCGCAAAGCCCGAGATGTCCGCACCGGCGCTGAACGCACGGTCGCCGGTTCCGGTCAACACCACCGCCCGAAGGCGATCATCCGCTTCGAGCGCGTCGAGCACGCTCATCAGGCGGTCGATCAAGGAGTAATCAAGCGCGTTCAGCCTGGCCGGCCGGTTCAACCGCACGATCGCCGTGCTGTCGCGCGTCTCGACGAGGACGTTGTCCGATGTCATGGCCTGCTCCGTACCAGGAGCACGTCAGTCCCGACAAACGAGTTTTATCCCCGCCTCGGATGAATCCTGCTCAGGCGAACCGCGCGGGCTTACGCCGGATAGACCAGAACACCCTTCCGTTTGCGCGCGCCCGGCGTGCGCTGGGCGGGCTCGATCTTGGTCGGGCTCATGATGTGTGCGACCGGCACGTGCTCGGCCAGCAGGTAGTCGGCGATGATGCGGCGGTGGCAGCGCCACCAGACGGCCTCCGAGCACATGATGGCGCAGCGATGCGTCTTGCGCACGGCCTCGAGCTCGTCGAGCCCGGCGCGGAACTCGGGACCCATCGCGTAATCGGCGTAGCTGCGGAAGGCGGCGTTCTGCCAGAACCCGTTCGGTGACGGCGGGTCGCCTTTGCGGCGATGGCGCCGGCCGCCGAGGGCTGCGGCGTGCTGGTAGCCGATGCCGGCCACGGCAAGGGGCGCAGGCAAGGCGTCGGTGTTGAACTGCGGGTTCGTTCGCGACCGCGGGATCGAGCGCACGTCGACCAGCAGGTCGACATTCGCCCGCTTCAGCAATTCGATCAGCTCATCGACCGTGCGCGTGGAGTGCCCGATCGTGAACACGGTCCCGCGCGGCCAGGTCTTCGACGCGCGCCGCGCCGCGGCCCGCTTCGATGCGCGTTTCGGCTTTTTCCACCGCGTCATGGGCATGCCCATAATACAGGGCCGTGCCGCTATGTGCGCGGGGGCCAATCCCGGCTGGCGTCGTCCGGCGGTACCGCGGCCAGCAGCGCCTTCGTATAGGGGTGCCCGGGAGAATCGAACACCCGGGCCGTGGCGCCGGTCTCGACGATCTCGCCGCGATACATGACCAGCACGCGGTCGCACAGATAGCGCACCACGGACAGGTCGTGCGAGATGAAGAGGAGGGCGATCCCGTGCTCCTCGCGCAGGCGCAGCAGGAGATTCAGGATCTGCGCCTGCACCGAGACGTCGAGCCCGGAGACGATCTCGTCGGCGATCAGCAGGCGTGGCGCGAGGCACAAGGCGCGCGCGATGTTGACGCGCTGGCGCTGGCCGCCGGAGAGCTGCGGCGGAAAGCGCGGGGCAAGTTCCGCCGCGAGGCCAACATCGCGCAGGAGTTCCACGGCCCGCTGCTGGCGCTTGGCGCGCGGCAGATGGCCGTGGCGGGCCTCCAGCGCCTGGGTGACCAGGCTTTCGATGCGCCGCCGCGGGTTCAAGGCGGAGAGCGGGTCCTGGAAGATCATCTGCATGGTCGCGATGCGGCGGGACCAGGACGATCGCGGCTGTGTCGCGTCCTCGCCGTCGAGACGGATGCGGCCGCTGCTTGGCGCCTCCAGCCCCATCGCGAGCCGGGCCAAGGTGCTCTTGCCGCTGCCGCTTTCGCCGACCACGCCCACGAACTCGCCCGGCATGACCGCAAGCGAGGTGCCGCGCACCGCATCGACCGGTGCGGTGCGGCGGAACCAACGCCGCTGGCCGCGAAAGCGCTTGCTCACGTGGTCGAATTCCAGCACCGGGTGCGCCGCCGCCGCTCGCGAAGGTGTCGCAAGCGGCGGTGCAGCCGGGGCATCGCCGGAGGATGCGAGCTGGCATGCCGGCGCGCAGCGGGCCCAATGGCCCGGATCGACTTCGCGCAACGGCGGCACCGCCCGCGCACAGGCGGCGTCCGCCGTCGGGCAACGGGGCGCAAACCGGCAGCCGGGCAGGGCGCCCAGGCTTGCGAGGCCAGGCATCGTATCGGGGAGGGCGATGAGCGGCTGCCGCGGACCGCTGAGCGGCGGGTTGGCCCGCTTGAGGGCCCGCGTGTAGGGGTGGTGCGGGCTGGTGAACACGGCGCTCGCGGGGCCGCGCTCGACCACGTCGCCCGCGTAGAGCACCAGCGCTTCGTCGCACAGATGTGCGGCGAGCCGCAGGTCGTGCGTGATGAACAGCATCGCCGTGCCGCGTGCCGCCTGCAGGCCGCGGATGAGGGTCACGATATGCGCCTGCGTGGTCACGTCGAGGGCGGTCGTGGGTTCGTCGGCCACGATCAGCGCCGGATTGCTCGCGAACGCGACTGCGATCAGGACGCGCTGGCACATGCCGCCCGAGAGCTGGAACGGATACCGGTCGAGAAGCGACGTCGGATCGTCGAGCCGCACCTCGGCGAGGGCCGCCGCCGCGCGATCGCGCCGTTGCGAGCGAGGCACGCCCAGCCGTGCCAGGTGCTCGGCGAACTGCTGGCCGATGGTCAGGACCGGATTGAGAGCGGTGAGCGGCTCCTGCGGAATGAAGGCGATGCGGTCGCCGAGCAGGGCGCGGTGTGCCGATGCCGGCAGCGCGAGGAGATCCTCGCCGCCGAAGCGCAGCGCACCTGCGCTCACACGGAAGCCCGGCGGCAGGAAGCGCGCGATCACCCGGCCGATCATCGTCTTGCCGGTGCCGGATTCACCGACGAGACCGAGCACCCGGCCGCGGTCGAGGGAGAAGCTGATCTCACGCAGCGCTTCGACCTCAGATTGGCCCAGGCGTACCGAGACCGTGAGCCTGTCCGCTTCGAGCAGCATCAGCGCACCGCCGCCAGGCGCTGGGCCAGGCGCGGATCGAGGCTGCGGCGCAAGCCGTCGCCCAGGATGTTCGTCCCCAGCACGGTGACGA
>DATJPD010000046.1:0-4825 GCA_035506575.1 Alphaproteobacteria bacterium | reverse complement strand
CCAGGCGCAGGCCGCAGCGGCGGCATTCGAGGCGGCGTTCGCGGCCACGGTGCCCCCGCCGCTCATCGCCGCCAACCGCGCGCAGCTGGCTGCGTTGGTTGCCACCAACTTCTTGGGCATCAATACCGCCGCCATCATGGCGACCGAGGCTCAGTATGCGGAGATGTGGGCCCAGGACGCGGCCGCCATGCACGGTTACGCGGGCTCATCGGCCGCCGCGGCGACACTGACGCCCTTCACGGCGCCGCAACAGAACACCAATCCGGCCGGCTTGGACGCCCAAGGCGCCGCGGCCACCAATTCCGCCGGGAGTGCGACCCTGCCGTCGATCGACACGATCGTCCAGCTGATCTCCGATGACATCAACAATGCGCTGGCGCCCGACAAAATCAACTCCGGGATCAGCGCGTTCGCGACGATCCCCTCCATCATCTTGTCGGCGGCCTCCTTGGCGAATTCCGGCACCACCGCCGCCGACTCAACGGCGGCCGCATTGGCCGACGTGAGCGCAGGACTCGGCAAAGTGGCGGGCACCATCGGATCGGTGGGCGCCGCGTTCGGCCCGGCCCAGCTGGGCGGGTCGGTCGCCGCCGGGATGGGTCGGGCGGCCGGCCTCGGTGCGCTGTCGGTGCCGGCAAGTTGGGGCACGCTCACTTCCGCCGCCTCCGGTTCGCCGAAAGCGTTGCCTGTCAACCTCGTCAGCGAAACCGACCTCGGGGATATGGCGCCCCCGGTCAGCCTGGCAGGCGCCCCGGCGACCCTGGCGGCCGGGGCGGCCGCGCGCGGCCGGCCGGTGGCGGCCGACGGCACGACCCTGCGGTCGTTGATGCGGCCCACCATGCTTCCGCGTCAAAGGTACATCGGATAACGCGACGGCAAGCACGCGCCGAGGAGCCCAGCCCGCGTCGGCCCCAATCTATCTCGGCGCGTCGGCGCCACGAGCAGTGCACATAGCGCACGCTGTGACGTGTCCGGCGGCCTGCGCACCGCCGACGGCGTGTGCGGAGTTGTACCGGCGGATGAAGCGGGCCACGAGCGGGCTGGGCGTGCCAGTCATCGCCGGGGGGCTCCCGTGTGCCGCTCGACGACAGCGCGACTGTCGTGCAGTGCCCACGCGAGAGTGATCAACATCAGCAGCGCCAGCAGTACGGTCAGCATCGGCAATACCTGCCCTTCTCGGTCGTTTTCCCGTCCTGGCGGGTTGCCACCGTCCGGCGGACTTGTGCCACAGGAACTCTGGCCGCCATGGCCTCACCACTTCAGCATCGCCCGCGACGGCGGAGATGTCGTCCCTGCTGACGGCCGCACGTGCTTCCGGCTAGCTGCACTTCGCCGGGTGCGCAGGCCCGTTCAGCCCTTGGCCTTGAACAGATTGCGGCCACGCGGTTGACTGACGATATGTTCGTATGTGACGATATCGTCAACACGAAAGGGTGAGCGAGGTCATGAGCGTCATCGGGAACTTGGTACATCGCTACCGCGCGCGCTGCATGGGGCGCGGCCGCGCAGCGCGCTATCGCGGGAACGGTTCGTGATGCGCCGCGCGACGGCGCCTTCCGCGGGCTACGGCGCCTGGTGAGGTCCACCTGATGCGGAAGCCATCCCATGACGTCGAGGTCTACCGTCCGAACATCTACCCCAGGGCCGCGATGGTCGACCCCTATCCGCACTATCGGCGACTGCGCCGGCTCGGGCCGGTGGTATGGCTGCGCCCGCACGGCGCCTACGCGCTACCCGGCTACGCCGAGTGCAAAGCCACGCTCCGGGACGACGCGACGTTCATTTCCGGCAATGGCGTGGCCCTGAATCCGATCAGCAATCGGCTTTCGCGAGGCACGACGCTCAACAGCGACGGCGCCGAGCACGACCGGCGACGCAAACTGGTTGCACACCGGCTACTTCCGCGCGCGCTGCGCGACCTGGCCGAGACGATCGATGATCAGGCGGCCGCCATCGTCGACACAGCCGTGCGCCGCCGCACGGTCGATGCCGTCGAAGACCTCGCCTCGGCACTGCCGCTGGCCGTTGTGCCCGATCTGGTCGGATGGCCGCGCGACGAGAGGGGATCGCTCATCGAGTGGGGCGGAGCCACATTCGACATGCTGGGCCCGCTCAATCGGCTAGCCGTCAAGTCCTTCCCGCGCAGCCTGCAGATGTTGCGATTCGCTCGCCATGTCGTCCGCAGCCGCACCGCGCTCGAGGGCAGCATCGTCGACGAGCTGCTCGCCGCGGTCGACGCGGGAACGGTCAGTCGCGAGCAGTGCACCGCGCTGATGATCGACTACATCGCGCCTTCGCTCGACACCACCATCAGCGCCATCTCGAATGCCGTGTACCTGTTCGCCAGTCACCCCGAGCAATGGCAACTCCTGAAGGACGACCCGGGTCTGATTCCCAACGCCGTCAACGAGATCGTGCGCTACGAATCGCCCCTGCGCGCATTTGCCCGGCTGGCCCGGTGCGACACCCACATCGCCGGTGTCCCCATTCCGGCGGGCTCGCGCGTCCTCGTTATCTACGCCTCGGCCAACCGGGACGAACGCGAATGGAACGACCCGGACACCTTCGACATCCGCCGCGATGCCGGACGACATCTCGGCTTCGGCAACGGCGCGCATGCGTGTGCGGGCCAAGCCCTCGCCCGCCTGGAGACGGCCGCCATGCTGCGCGCGCTGATCGACCGCGTCGACCGCATCTATGTCAGTGGCCGACCCACCTGGGCCCCCAACAACATCATCCGCCGGCACCAATCGCTGCCGGTCACCCTCGACGCGGCGTGAACGGGTCAGTTCAGCGGAAATTGCTGGGCATTGATCGAATCCCTCAGCACGCGGCGATAGCGTGACCCTAGCGGCACGTACAAACCCAACTCCTTGCGCGCTGCCTGCACCACGTCTCGGCGATTGACCTTGACGTTCTCGTACGCCTTCAAGGCCGCTCGCTGCCCTTCGGGCATGTTGTCCAGCCACACGTCGAGTCGGCCCGTCAAGCCTTCGTCGGTCTCGACCTGCCTGACCCACTCGCCCAACTGAACCGACTGCTGGTAGGCGTAAGCGATTGCGAGGTCGGCGGTTTGGTAGTTGCCGGTCAGCGCGAGCTCACTGATCACCCTGTCGATCGCCTCGGCTTTCTCCGTCAACACCTCTCTGCGGGCCTCCGGGGGAAGCGCCTTGAGGATCTCCAGGTCCCGGCCGATCCGCAGGGCTTCGGCGTAGAGCGCCTTCATCTCCTCGTAGTGAAAGCGCTTGTGCTGGGATCTGCGGTCGAGCGCACCCGTGCTGAAGGCGATGATCCCCGCGAAGACCACGAACGCGCCCCCAAGGAGGGTGCCCTGCCCGGGAGTTAAGTTGTGCCAGAATGTGATCCACCCACTCATGCCGCGCCGATCAGCCTTCTGCGAGTGCGAGGCCGGTGAGACCGAAGCCGAGGTGCACCAGTTCGGTGTCGACACCGCTGTCGAGGTTGACGTAGCGGATGCCTCCGCCGAGATCGCCGACGTAGAGCTCGGCGGCGGACACCGCGGCGACGCCGATCGCCTCGTGGTACCCGCGAGACACGATCTCCGGTGCACCGATCGTCGGCTGCACCGCCGCGCGGTTGAGCGTGTTGCCGTCGGGTTCGGCGCCGCGATCGGTCCACACCAGCGTCGCGCCGCCGAACAGGTGCAGATCGATGGGCTCCGGCAGGTCCTGCCACAGCAGTTCGATGTCCTCGCGGCGCCGCGGATCGACGCCTGCCGGCAGATCCAGCGGCGCCCGGAAGATCCTGCCCTCGCCGGCCTTTGGTGCACCCTTCTGCGTCCAGTACAAAAGACGCCGATCCAGGTCGACGGCGATGCCGACGCAATGGTTCGCGATCGTTTGCGCGTCGTCGTCGCCTACCCCGGTCACCACCAGCGGCCGCAGGTCGCTGCCGTCGAGGTTGCAGGTCAGCACCTGCATACCCTCGCGGTCGCACCAGTACAGCACGCCCGCCTGCCAATCGGCGGCCAGTTGCTTGCCCGTCGTGAAGGCCCCGCGCGGCACGATGGTGACGCGATTGGTGCCGTCGAGATCCGCGCGTTCCAGAGATCCGTTGCGGGCGTACGCAACTTCCGAACGTGGGTCGCCCCCGGGATCGGGGGCGCCCATGTTCGTCCAGTAGATGTGGCCGCGTGCCTCGTCGACGACGAGGCCGTCGGGCCTCTCGTCGAGGCCGGTGATCAGGGTCCGCACGCGGGTGCCGTCCAGCGACACCGCCTGCATCTCCTGCTTGCCGTCGTTGAGCACCAGCAGCTCGGTCATCAGCGCTCGCTTTCCGCTCCGTTGACGTGCTCCACGGCGAAGGGGGGCACGGCGTCGCAGAGCGCCTGAACGTTCTTGCCGGCCTGCATCACCGCGCCGTCGGGTCGGACGATGGCGGCGACCGCCCTGCCTCCCGCCAGCCAGCGACCCAGCTGACTCTCGCCGGTCACGGCGACGACGGTCGCTCCGCGGCGGCTGAGCTGCTCCTGCTGCGCGGGGCTCAGCGGTACCGAGGTGACCAGCGCGAATCGGTTGCCGACGACCTGATCGAGGTGCAGACCGTCGCGCAGGACCGGGTTGGGGCACAGCGTTCCGGCCAACTGCCCCGGCGTGCGGGACTTGACCACCAGCGCCGACTTGCGCAACCCCGGGGCGACGCCATCGGCGGCGCTGGTGCGGGTGCCGGGCAGGCGCAGGTTCGACAGCCTCGGGAACACCACCTTGCGGATGAGGTCGCCCACCCGGCCGCCCCCGGTCATCGCCGTGCCCACCGACACGGCCATCAAGATCATGGCCGCGGCATGGGCTTTGCGCTCCTGTTC
>DATJPD010000045.1:0-10114 GCA_035506575.1 Alphaproteobacteria bacterium | reverse complement strand
TGCAGGCGCAGCGCGCATGTCTCGACTGGGCGATCGAGGCGATCCGCTCTCGGCCGGGGCCGGTGCTCGAGATCGGTCTGGGCAACGGCCGGACCTACGATCATCTGCGCAGCCGGCTCGGACAAGGCCGCGCGATCTTTGCCTTCGACCGGCAGCTCGCCGCGCATCCGGCGTGCGCTCCGGATCGTGACCACCTGGTGCTGGGCGATTTCCGCGACACCCTTCCGGCCTTCGCGCGCCGGCTCGGACCCTCGGCCGCCCTGGTGCACGCCGACACCGGATCGGGCGATGAGGCGGCCTCGCAGGCGCAGGCACAATGGCTGGCAGAGGTCGTGACCGACGTGCTTGCTCCCGGAGCAGTGGTGGTGTCGGATCAAAACATGTCGCAGCGAGACCGGCTGCCGCCGGGCTGGCAGGCCGCACCATTGCCGCCCGAGGTGCAGCCCGGCCGCTACTTCATTTATCGCAAAGCGCCTACAGCTTGAGGTCGATGACCACGGGCACGTGATCGGACGGCTGCCGCCAGTCGCGGGCGCCCTTCAGGATGTGTACCGCGGCCAGCGCCGGCTTGAGCGTCGGCGTCACCCAGATGTGATCCAGCCGCCGCCCCCGATCCGAAGCCTTCCAGTCGCGGTTGCGGTAGCTCCACCACGTGTACATGCGCGTCGGCTCGGGCACCATGTGGCGCGCGACGTCCACCCAGTCGTGGGCCGCCAGCATCTGGCCGAGCAGCTCGGTTTCCGCGGGCGTATGGCTGACCACGTCGAGCAGCTGCCGGTGCGACCATACGTCGGTCTCGAACGGGGCCACGTTCAGATCGCCGACGAGGATCCGCGGCAGGCCGGTCCTGGACTGCGTCTCCCACCAGGCTGTCTGCTCGCGGAGGAAGCGCAGCTTGTGGGCGAATTTCGGATTCGTCTTGGGGTCGGGCACGTCGCCGCCTGCCGGGACGTACACGTTGTGGAGCTCGATGCGGCCGCGGCCGGCGATTTCGATCTCGGCGACAAGGTGCCGGCAATCGGTGCGGTCGCACCATTGCCGCGGCACCGCGGCGTGCAGAGGATGCCGCGAGAGGATCGCAACGCCGTTGTACCCTTTCATGCCGCAGGCCGCCTGATGGACGTAGCCCAACGCTGCCAGCGCCTCGCGCGGGAAATGCTCGTCGGGCGTCTTGGTCTCTTGCAGGCAGATGACATCCGGCGAGGCGCGCCGCGCGAGTTTCTTGACCAGGCCCAGCCGCAGCCGCACGGAATTGATGTTCCATGTGGCGATGCGCAAGGCGCCGGCCGCGACAGGCGGCAGGATCTTGGAGGTGTACGGCGCCGGCGGTGCGCCGTCCGCTGTGCGCTTCAAGCGCACTTTGATCTTGGCCGGCGGCGGTACGGCGCTGCGCGAAGGCTTCATCGGGATTGACAGCGTGGCTGCGAGTGCGGGGATGTCAAAATTCCCCGTCGCCCGACATCCGTCAAGCCGGCAGCGCGATCGCGTCGCGCTGAATAGAAGAGGGCCAAATAAAAAGCGCCCGGTCGGGGGGGAGGACCGGGCGCTCGAAGCTCTCTCGTCAAGAGCTCAAGGGTGTCAGGGGAGCCACCCTCGAACGGCCGGAAGAAACCACGGCCGCTTCTGAATGGCATATGGGAACCGGGCAGGGGCAAAGCAAGGTTTACCCAAAGGCGCCGCTTCAAATGAAATTGACTACCGATTCCAGCGGTTTGATGGAAAACGGCGAAGCTGCCAGCGTGTCATTTCCGAGTCTTTCCCAAGCACGACATGGCCGCGTCTGGAAGCTGACGTTCAGCGCCTTTTGCCCGCGCGGTCGCGCGCCGCGGCGGCGAACCGGGCGAAGATCGCGGCCGAGAAACGGTTCGTGGCGATGCTCCATTCGGGATGCCACTGCACGCCCAGCACCAGCGACGGGGCGCCGGGAAGACGCACGGCTTCGACGACGCCGTCGTCACAGGACACGGCTTCGATCACCAGGCCGGGTGCCGGACGGTCGATCGCCTGGGCGTGCAGCGAATTGACCGTGACCTCGGGTTCGCCGGCGAGCTCGTGCAGCAGGCCGCCGGCGGCAAGGCGAATCTTGTGCACCGGCGCGTAGCGGATCTCGTTGGGCTGGTCGCGCGGCGCCCGGTGGTCGCGGTTGCCGGCAAGCTCGTGGACGTTCTGATGCAACGTGCCGCCGAGGGCGACGTTGAGCTCTTGATGACCGCGGCAGAGGCCGAGAACCGGCACACCTTCCTTCACTGCAAGCCGGATCAGCGGCAGGGTCGTGGCGTCGCGCTGCGGATCATGCAGGGTGCCGGGCCGCGACGGCTCGCCGTCGTAATGATGCGGCTCGACGTTCGAAGGGCTGCCCGTCAACAAAAGGCCGTCCAGCCGCGGAATGAGCGAGGCGGCTTCGCCCGCGTCCCCGAGGGCGGGCACGATCATCGGAATTCCCCCCACGCCCTCGGTCACCGCCTGGATGTATTTGTCGCTGACGGAATGGAAGGGACCACGGGGTGCGATCGTGCGGATGCACGCGGTGACACCGATCAGCGGGGCTGGGGTCGCGGACATCAACCCTCAGCGCGTGCCGCTGTCGCCGAACGTCGCGGGGTCCCGGAATTGGAACAGCGAAGGATCGAGCGAGATGCCGCTCTCTTCGTTATAGAGGCTCACACGCGTTTCGGCACCCTGTGCGTCCGTCACCTGCCAGCTGTTGAGCACGAACGGCTTTTCCCCGAAGACGAAGGTCACCTGGCCGGCCCGCGGATCGGAGGTCTGCGCCACCGTGACGCGCAGCGCCTCGGCTCCCCGTTTCACCCCCAGCACCGTCACGTCGCCCGACAGCGACAAATGGTCACGCACCAGGAGGCCGGCCGGCGTCGAGTTCAGCGGCAGATAGGCCGGCGCCTTGAGCGCGCGGTCATAATGGATGAGGAGGCCGTTGTTGGCGATCAGCAGGTTCGGATTGGGTGGATCGTAATCGACCCGCAACTTTCCGGGCCGTGAGATGTAGAGCGTGCCCTCGGCCGTTCCGCCCTGGCTATCGACCTGCAGGAAGCGCGCCTTCAGCGTCTTGATGCCGTTGAGATAGTCCTCGACCCGCCGCACCTCGCCTTGATCGGCCGGTGTTAACGCGGCACGGGCACGGCCGGGCCACACAGCCGCTGCGAGGGCTGCGGACACCAACAGGAAATTGCGGCGGTTGAAGGGGGGCGGGGACATGGCGGGGCTGCGCCAGATATAGGCATTCCGCTCCCCCCGGACAAGCGAGTGGGGGAACGGGCAAATACGTCCCGCGGCCGCGACTCAGGCGGCGTAATCGCCCTTTGGCGCCAGGACCTCGCGCTTGCCGACGTGGTTGGCGGCACTCACCACCCCTTCGGTCTCCATGCGCTCGACGATCCGCGCCGCGCGGTTGTAGCCGATCTGCAGGTGCCGCTGGATGAAGCTGGTCGAGCATTTCCGCTCGCGTGCCACGAGCGCCACGGCCTGGTCGTAGAGCGCATCGCCCGAGCCGCCGCCTTCGCCGTCACCGGCGGCCCCGAACGCGGCCGGCTCTTCCTCTTCTGCCGTCACGTCCTCGACATAGTCGGGCGTGCCCTGGTCCTTGATGAACTTGACCACACCTTCGACCTCGCGGTCGGAGACGAACGGCCCGTGCACGCGGGTGATACGGCCGCCGCCGGCCATGTAGAGCATGTCGCCCTGGCCGAGCAGCTGTTCGGCGCCCTGCTCGCCCAGGATGGTGCGGCTGTCGATCTTGGAGGTGACCTGGAAGGAGATGCGGGTCGGGAAATTCGCCTTGATGGTGCCGGTGATGACGTCGACCGAGGGGCGCTGCGTCGCCATCAGGAGATGGATGCCGGCGGCGCGCGCCATCTGGGCGAGCCGCTGGATCGCCCATTCGACGTCCTTGCCGGCCACGAGCATGAGGTCGGCCATCTCGTCGACCACGACGACGATGAAGGGCAGAGGATTCATGTTGAGCGGCTGCTCTTCGAAGATCGGCTGGCCGCCTTCATCGAAGCCGGTCTGTACCTTGCGCGTCAGGGTCTCGCCCTTGCGCTTGGCCTCGAGGATGCGCGCGTTGTAGCCGGCGATGTTGCGCACGCCGAGCTTCGACATCGCGCGGTAGCGGGTCTCCATCTCGCGCACCGCCCATTTCAGGGCGACCACGGCTTTCTTGGGATCGGTCACGACCGGCGCCAGCAGGTGCGGGATGCCGTCGTAGACCGACAGCTCGAGCATCTTCGGGTCGACCATGATGAAGCGGCATTCGTCCGGCGACAGGCGATAGAGCAGCGACAGGATCATCGTGTTGATCGCGACCGATTTGCCCGAGCCGGTCGTGCCGGCGATCAGGAGATGCGGCATGCGGGCCAGGTCGACGATGATCGGCGCACCTCCGATGTCCTTGCCGAGCGCCAGCGACAGCAGCTGGCCCGACTGCTCGGGCGCGCGGCTGGCCAGCAGCTCGCGGAGATACACGGTCTCGCGCTGGATATTCGGCAGCTCGATGCCGATCACGTTGCGGCCGGGAACGACGGCGACGCGAACGGAGACGGCACTCATCGAGCGCGCGATGTCGTCGGAAAGCCCGATCACCCGGCTGGTCTTCGTGCCCGGGGCGGGCTCGAGCTCGTAGAGAGTCACGACCGGACCCGGCCGCACTTTGACGATCTGACCCTTCACGCCGAAATCGTCGAGCACCGATTCGAGCAGGCGCGCGTTCTGGGCCAGCGCCTCTTCGTCGACCTTGGCCGCACCCGTGCCCTTGGGCAGGGTCAGCGCCTCCAGGTTCGGCAGCTGGTATCCGCCGCGGGTAGGCAGGTCGAGGCTCGCTTGCTTCTTTGCGGGCTTCTTGGGGGCGGCTTCCGTCGGCCGCGCCACCACGAGCTCGGCCGGGGCCGGCCGCGCCCGCTCGACCTGCGGCTCGGGTTCAGGGATGGCTTCGCCGTCGAGCGAGGGTTCCAGACGTTCGCGCCGGGCGGCCTCGCGGGTCTGCGCCCGCTGGCGCGCGGGATTGCCGAACTTCGCGCGCAAGGCCGCGAGCCAGAGCAGGCCGGTCCAGGACTGCCGCAGGCCCGACGCAGCGCCGCGGCCCATGGCCTGCCATTCGCCGCGCGTGATCGCGACCGCGAACAGGAGGCCGGCCGCTGCCAGTGCCGCGGCGAGGATTGCGACGATCTCCGCACCCAGGCCGTAGCGGGCCGACAGATGGGTGACGCCGCCGAGGAACAACTGCCCGACGACGCCGCCCAGGCTGACGTCGAGCGGCCGCGGCCACGTCGCCGGCGGCGGCAATATCGAGACCGCCATGGCGGCGAGGAGAACCATCGCCGGCATCAACGCGATGCGCAGCCACCACAGCGGCAGATGATGGGCGCGCAGCAATCGCCAGCCCCAGCCGCCGAACATCAGCGCGATCAACACGCCGCCCAGGCCAACGGTCTGCAGCAGGAGATCGGCCATGACCGCACCGGGATAGCCCATGAGATTAAGGACACGGGCGCTGGTCGCGTGGCTGAGTGACGGATCGGCCGGCGTGTAGCTCGCGAGGGCGATCGCAAGGGCAAGCCCAGCCACCATCAGCATCACGCCCGCGAGCTCGATCGAGCGCTGTCGGACGAAGATCGACACCCCTTCGGGAAAGAGTGCAGCCCCTGTCCGCCCGCTCGTCGCCGATCGCGTTGCCATCGTGATGAACCCCAGCCTTGCTATCTTCGCCGAATGCGTCGCCTAATCAGGAAGCCTTTTTAAGCGCTTACCCGGCATTGTAGCCATATAACACGAACTTTGAGTCGGCGCCGCAAGAAAAGCTAAAAATCGCAGAGTACAAAACAAAAACAATAAGATCGGCCGCGGTGTTAAAACCCCACTCGAAGGGAGCCGGATGACGCTCCATCTAGGGGTGGAGAACGTTGTTCACCGCAAAATAGCCGAGTCGCCCGGAGTCGCAGAACTGAATAAGAACAAGATGTTAGGCAACGCCTTCAGGGTGCCCGGCAGCACCGCGGCGCAACCCCTCGCCGCAGCCTTTGGTGCCGCTCGTGATCACTTTTCGGACGGAGTCGGAGCGGCCGCTTAAAAAAGCGGCATATACGCGCCTGTCCAGGGCGGAAAAGCAGGGCGCCTCATCGACGCCCCCTTTTCGGCCGGCATGGACGGGTCAGAGCGCCTCTGCGTTCGTCTCGCCGGTGCGGATGCGGACCGCGTGGTCGAGGTCGTAGACGAAGATCTTGCCGTCGCCGATCTTCCCGGTGTTGGCGGTCTTCTGGATCGCTTCGACGACCCGCTCTACCACCGGGTCGGCGCAGGCCACCTCGATTTTGACCTTGGGCAGGAAGCTCACCGAGTACTCGGCGCCGCGGTAGATCTCCGTCTGGCCCTTCTGGCGCCCGAATCCCTTGACCTCGGTCACCGTGAGCCCCTGGATGCCCAACGAGGTCAAGGCTTCGCGGACCTCGTCCAGCTTGAACGGCTTGATGACCGCCATAACCATTTTCATGAGATGACCCTCTCGTGGTTCACTCGCCAAGCCCCGAGCCGATGGGAGGCTCGCCTGCGGGGCCGATCGGTTGTGCGTGACTCCCCCAGCCGCTGCTGTTTCAAAAAGCGTGCCGCAACAGGGCAGCAGATGCAACCACCAGCGGTTGCCTCCCGACTGGACAGGCCGATGATCTGGGGCGACAGTCCGGCGATGTCTGCCGCCTCAGTCCCTGCGATCTCGGCCGACGTCGTCATCATCGGCGGCGGGCTGGTCGGGCTTACGCTTGCGCGCGCGCTCGGCTCGGCCGGGCTCGCCGTGGCCGTGGTGGACCGCGAGCGGCCCGCCCGTGCCGCGGACGACGCGTTCGACGGCCGGGCCTCCGCCATCGCCTGGGGTTCAGCGCAGGTCCTGACCGGGCTCGGGCTATGGGAGCATCTGGCTCCACACGCCGAGCCGATCCGCGACATTCGCGTCTCGGACGGCGCCTCGCTGTTGTTCCTGCATTACGACCATCGCGAGGCTGGCCTCACAGCCGCGGGGCAACCAGCACCACTCGGGTACATCATCGAGAATCGCTTCATCCGCAGGGCGCTCTACGCGGCGCTTGCGGACACGGGGAACGTTCAGCTTCTGGCACCCGCCGATGTCGCCGGTCTCGATCGTGGTGCGTCCCGCGTCGAGGCGGCGTTGACCGACGGCAGACGCGTGCGCGCCCGTCTTGCGATCGCGTGCGATGGCCGCGAATCGCCCCTACGCACCCGGGCGGGAATCGAGGTCGTGCGCTGGCGGTACGAGCAGGCCGGGATCGTGACCGCGATCACCCACGAACGCCCGCATCGCGGCATCGCGCATGAGCGGTTTTTGTCCGCCGGGCCGTTCGCCATCCTGCCGCTGCCCGACTCGGACGCGGGCGAGCACCGGTCCTCGATCGTGTGGACCGAGCGGGCGGCTCTCGCGCCATTGATGCTCGCCCTGCCCGATGATCAGTTCGCGGCGGAGATTCAGCGCCGCTTCGGCGGCGGCCTCGGTCGTATCGGCGCCTCAGGCCGCCGGTGGTCCTATCCCTTGGGGCTGGTCCACGCGAAGCGCTACACCGCCCAACGTCTGGTGCTGGCCGGCGATGCCGCGCATGCGATCCATCCGATCGCGGGGCAAGGGCTCAATCTCGGGCTGCGTGACGTGGCGGCACTCGCCGAATGCGTCGTCGATGCGGCTCGGCTCGGTCTCGACATCGGCCTGGGCGATGCGCTGGAGCGCTACGAGCGCTGGCGGCGGTTCGACAATCTCGTGCTCGCGGCCACCACTGACGGGCTCAATCGCCTGTTCTCGAACGACGTGCCGCCGGTCCGGCTGTTGCGCGACGCGGGCCTGGGCCTGATCGACCAGGTGCCGGCCGTCAAGCGCATGTTCATGCGCCACGCGATGGGCATGTTGGGCGATCTGCCGCGCCTGGTGCGCGGCGAGGCGCTTTAGGCCTCAGGCGCGCGTATCGACCGTCAGGATATATTTGTAGAACACGTCGTCGCGCGCGTAGCCGCAAGCGTGATAGAGGCCTTGCGCGGTCGTGTTCGTCCGCTCGGTGGTGAGCTCGATGCGCAGCGCTCCGCTCGCCGACGCGAACTCGCGCGCCCGGTCCATGAGCCGCCGTCCGACACCGGCCCCGCGCGCGGCGGGTGCCACGAACAGGTCGTTCAGGATCCAGATCGGCCGCATCGAGACCGACGACAGCGACGGATAGAGCTGTACGAAGCCCGCCGGCTCGCCGCCGACACGTCCGAGAAAGATGACGGAATCCCGGCGCGCGAAGCGCTCGCGGATGAAGGTGCGAGCCGCGGCGACGTCGGAGCTTTGCCGGTAGAACACCCGATACGCATCGAACAACTGCGCGACCGCCTCGAGGTCGTTCGGCGCCGCTTCGGTAATTTCCACCGTCGCCATTCATGCCCCTCCGGCCCGGCCAGGTGGATCGCGCGACAGGTGCCGCTCCGCCAGCGCATCAAGATAGGTCCGCCACAGGCGCTCTCGATTTTCGCCGATCTGGTAGAGGTAATCCCAGCTGTAGATGCCGGTGTCGTGCAGATCGTCGAACTTGATGCGCACGGCGTAGTGGCCGACCGGCTCGACCGCCATGATGCCGACGTGGCGGCGGCCAGGGACGATCTGCTTCTGGTCCGGGCCATGGCCCTGGACCTCGGCCGAAGGGCTCTCGACACGCAGGAACTCCGCCGGATAGACGAAGCTGCGGCCGTTGTCGAAATCGATCTCGAGCGCCTTCTCGGCCTGTTTGACGCGAATCTCGGTCGGCCAATGTTTGGCGCCGAAGGTCCCGCTCATCTCAGGTCGCCGGCAGACTCGCCGTGGGCGGCGTGTCGTCGAGCCGGCGCGCCTCGTCGATCAGCATGATCGGAATCCCGTCGCGGATCGGGTAGGCGAGGCCGGCTTGCTCGCTGATCAGCTCCTGGCGCTCCTCGTCGTAGCGCAACGGTCCCTTGGTCAGAGGGCAGACCAGGATCTCGAGAAGCTTGGGATCGACGCTCATCAGGTCCTCGTGCGTGGCTCGCGTATGGTCGCCGGACGTACCGGCACCGTCAATGGACTCTAAGGGGCGAGCTCAGTGCTTCGCGGGGTCGCTGCCCGGTGTCGTGCTGGTCGCCATTTCAAGCAGTGTGATCACCGCCCGCGTGAGCTCGGGCATGCTCTTGCATTGGAGGAGCGCCTGCCGCTCCTGCGGCTCGAAGGGACAGTTCATGGCCAGGGTGATGACGAGCCGGTCGTCGGGCGTCTGCGCCACGGCGTCCCAGTCCGTGGTGATGCTGCGGGCGGCGAAGTAGGCGCGCAACGGCCGCATCAGGCTCTCGCGGTCGATCGCGCCGCGGGCCGTGCTCGGCGGATCGAGGTCGGCCTGCCACGGTCTGAAGTTCGGGACCACGCGGCGATAGCCACGCGTCTGCGGCAGCTCCTCGGCAAGCTCAAAGCGGCACACGCCGACCAAGGTGATGAGATAACGGTTGTCGTCGGTCTCGCTGAACATGCTGATGCGCCCGGCGCAGCCGGTCGTATAGAGCGGCGGCGATGGCGGAACGACGCCGCCGCGCGTCATGCCCTCCGAGCCCGGCTCGCGCGGCTGGATCATGCCGACCAGACGGTCGCGCGCACCCAGCGCATCCTCGACCAGCGCGAGGTAGCGCGGCTCGAACACGTTGAGCGGCAGCCGGCCGTACGGCATCAAAATGGCGCCGGTCAGCGGAAAGATCGGAAGCGTCTGCGGAAGATCGGCAAGCCGCGGAATGGCGCCGACGGACGAGCTCATCGCACTCTCATCACACTCAGGCGAACATGATGGAGGAGAGGCGACGGCGTCCCTGGACCGTCAGCGGGTTGGTCGGGCCGAGCGCTTCGAAGAACTTCACGAGCTGCTTGCGCGCGGCTTCCTCGTTCCATTTGCGGTCGAGCTTGAACAGCTGGAGGAGCTGCTCGATTGCGGCTTCGCTCTCGCCTTTGGCGAACAACGCGGCCGCAAGATCGTAGCGCGCCTGCAGGTCCTTGGGGTTCTGTGCGACCTGCGCCTGGAGCTTGGCGACGTCGCCGGCCGCCGAGCCCTGTTCGGCGAGGTCGACCGCCGAACGGGCGGCC
>DATJPD010000044.1:0-2316 GCA_035506575.1 Alphaproteobacteria bacterium | reverse complement strand
TCGGCGCCCGAACCAACCGACACCACCGCGCAATGAAAGGGGGCAGTTCTTCAGTTCGCCCAGGGGGTCAATTCCACGATTCGCTTGACACACGGAACCTTATGAATCAGCCTTCAAGCCGTTTGGGAATCCCGAATGTCGATAGGTCCTAGATCCAACCATGGGGCGGCTGCTTTCAAGCACCACGTGATGGTTCGGGAACGACGGGCATGGGCGCACGGCCGCCGGCACCGGGCGACGCAGAGCGTCCGGCTCTGGCATCGGCAGTTAGGCGGTCCTACGACTGCCATGGGTCGACATTACCCTTTCTCGTCGGATCGCCTGATGGGGCGCCCCCCGGCTGTTGGTGCAACGCTGCCGGTAACGCCCTCCGGCACGCCCGAGGAGCAGAACGTGTCCGGTGGGCGTGGCGGGCGATCTCTACATCGCAGGCGTCTGCCTGTCCGTCGGATACGCCAGCTCGCCAGCCCTGACTGCCTCAAAGTTCCTCCCCGACCCGCGAGCGAAGGTTCAGGGTGAGCGGATGTATTCCACAGGCAACCGCGCTCGTTGGCGAACGGAAGGGTGGCTCGAGTTCCTCGGGCGCCTCGACGATCAGGTCAAGGTTCTCGGCTACCGCATCGAGCTGGGCGAGGTCCAGAGCGTGCTCGGCCGATGCCCGGGCGTCCGGCCCGCGGCAGCGGTCGCTCGCACGGGCTCCGCTGGCAAGGCAATCATTGGCTTCTTCGTCCCCAAACACGACGCCGTGCGCATCGAGGACATCAAGCGGCACCTGCGCTTGACACTGCCGGCCTACGCCATGCCGGCTCGTCGCCATCGACACGCTCCCCGTAAACGCGGCGGGCAAGCTTGATCGGACCAGCCTGTTGGCTATGCTCGACGCGCATGGCGAGACCATTGGAGGTGCAAAATGAACGGCGAGCCTAGGGCCTCGTACGGCCAACTCTTGCGTCTTCCGAGGGCTCTGCCATTGTTGGCGAGCGCCACGGTAGGCCGGCTGATGTACGGCATCATGCCTGTCGGTCTCCTCCTGCTGATGGCCGAGCGGCGCCACTCCTATGCCGACGCGGCATCCATCGTCGCCACCTACTCCCTCGCCGCCGGAGTCCTCGGACCAGCTCGCGCCAGACTCGTGGACCGATCTGGCGCTCGCCTCGTGCTTCCTGCTCTCGCCGCTGGCTTGACCGGTGCAGTGGCGTTGCTCGCAATCTTCTCGACTGCGCCACTGCCACTCGTACTCGCACTCGCGCTGCTGGCGGGATGCCTGCCACCGCCTGTCGGACCCCTCATGCGCGCGAGCTGGTGTGCGATGGTCGGCGGCGACGATGCGATGGTTCGACGCGCATACTCGCTGGATTCGGCCTCGGAGGAGGTCATGTTCGTCGTCGGCCCGGTGATGGCGACGATCATCGCCGCGTGGCTCAGTCCAGAGGCCGTGTCGGTGGGCGCCGCAGCCATGCTGCTGGTATCCGCGGCATCCTTGGCCCGCGCGCTGCCGCGGACCTCAGCCGGTTCGGCAGGGGCCCGGGAGGTCAGCCACAAGCTCGGCCGAGATGCGCACTTCCTCTCGAACCTGGCACCCATCGCCGGACTGGGCTTCGTGCTCGGGACGCTTGAGGTCGCGGCGATCGCCGCCGCGCTGAAGATGTCGCAGAACTCCCTTGCCGGCCTGCCCTCTGGCGCCGTCGCCTGCGGGAGTGTCATCGGCGGGCTGATCTACGGACGGAGGGTTTGGCCAGGCAGCGCAACCCAGCAGGCTCGCGCCTTCGCCGTGGTTGTGTCCCTGTTCGCTGTGATCGCTGGCCTACTGACAACCCACTTCCAGCTCATGACGGTGGCCCTGTTGTTCGTGGGGTTGGGAAGCTCCCCAGGCATGGTTGCGGCGTACGTGGTGGCCGATGAGCGGTCTCCCATCACCGGTGCCGAAGCCACAAGCTGGGTGAACTCGACCTTCAACGTTGCGCTGGCGCTTGGTGTAGCAACTTCCGGCGTGGTGTTCGACGCCTTCTCGGCTCAGTGGGCGATGGCAGCGGGTGCTGCGGGTGCGATCGTGATCGCATTCCTGCCGTCGATCGGGCGTCGATCCGGCGAAGCCGTCAGCCCGCAGTCGGAACCAATCGCCTAGCCCGATCGCCCGCCCCACATAACGCAAGGGGAAAGACGTGGACTCGTACTTCGTAGTGTGCAACGCCGAGGAGCAGTACTCGCCACCTCTTCCTTTTTCCGGCAGGCGCTGGCGGCGGCCGGCCAATCGGGCGCGCTCAGGCTCGTGCTCATCGACGGGACCGAGCTGACGAGGCTGATGGTCCGCTTCAA
>DATJPD010000043.1:0-88692 GCA_035506575.1 Alphaproteobacteria bacterium | reverse complement strand
CGTCGACACGCATATCTTCCGCGTCTCGAACCGTACCGGCCTCGCCCCGGGCAAGACGCCGCTCGAGGTCGAGGAGAAGCTCGAAAAGGTGACCCCCGACGCCTATGTGCGCGATGCGCATCACTGGCTCATCCTGCACGGACGCTACGTGTGCAAGGCGCGCAAGCCGGAGTGTCCGCGCTGCGTTGTGCGCGAGCTTTGCGCCTTCAAAGGAAAGACGACGGTGCTTTAACTCGCCCGCTGCTGCGCCAGGATCTGGCCGTAGCAGGTCTGCGGCAGGACGCTCTTCGTGCCCTGGCGCGCGCGCGCGTCGAGGTGGGCGACGCGCAATCCGTCCGGCTCACGGTACAAAAAGACGTCGAGGAAGCACGTGTCTGCGGCAAAGCGCCAGATCTCGGCGATGCCGTCGTGGCGGACGAAGACCGTATCGCCCATCCATTTGCGCAGCACCTCGCCCTTGAGGCCGACCAGCTGCTGGACATCCGGCGGCGGATTGACTGGTGTCGCGGGCGAAGGAAGTGCCGCCACGCTGGGTGGCGGGGCGCCGGCGGAGGAGCCCGGTTGCGGCTGCGCGCCTTGGGGCGGTGCGGAATAGTCCGCGCCGCCCGCGCAGGCAGACAGCAGCAACATGGCACCCGCGGCCCACGCGGGACCCAGCCGGAACGGACGGGCGTGTAACGACCGTGGCCGCACGACGATGCCCGGATTCCGCCGGGATCGGCAGATCAACGGAAGGACGCGCTTATTCCGACGCGGAGCCGGAGCGCCGCGGTCCGACATGGACCTCGCCGGCGATTTCGCCGCCCGGCTCGATTTCGATCTGACCGTAGGTGACCTTGCCGTTCACCTTGCCGGTGGAGCGGATGAACAGGCGCTCGCGCACGGTGAGCGTCCCCTCGTAGCGGCCCGCGATCTCCGCGCTCTCGATCTCGGCGGAGCCTTTGAAATGGCCGGTCTCGGCGATCTCGATCACGCGGCTCTCGGTGAGCGATGCTTCGACGCGGCCTTCGACGACCAGCCGGTCGCAGGACGTGATCTGCCCCGAGAGCACGATCTCGCGGCCGACGATCAGCTTCTTGCTTTCGGTCGGCGCGTCGCCGCCGCCCGGTGCCGCATTGGGTGCCCGCTCGCGGCTCCAGGTGACGCCGGCGCGTCCGATGACCGGTGCCGTGGGCTTGGCGAACGGAGCGGCCCCGCCTGCCGCGGGCGCCGGGCTCATCATCGGCCGGGCCCCACCGACTGCTGCCGCCATCGGCTTCGCCGCGGCCGCGCTGTCGACCATGGTCACCGTCGATTCTTCCGAAGCTGGGGTCACTGACTCAGGCTTCATGTCGTCACCATCCTCTTTCTTACGACGAAACATGCTCGTCACACTCCTTTATGGCCGACGCGACAGCCTGACGCGTCCATGATTACGGCTCGAACGGCAGCCGCCCCCAACGACCACTCAATGACAGGTCCGACCATTCGTCCGGGCTCTCCGAGAGGTCAGCTGCTTAGACCAGAGTCGGTGTGCCACCCCCAGGTGCGATCCCCGTTCCTGCGATGCTCGTTCCAAGCCTTGCGACTCGATGGACCATCGCCGCGACTCCGAGCAGGGGTGCGATCAGGTTGATGACGGGCAACGTCGACAGGAACGCGATCGCTGCCCCCATCACGATCCACGTCCAGCGATGATCCCGCCACAACCGGCGCACCCCCGAAGGGTCGGCGCGCCGCGGCGCCACCATCTCGAAATACTCGCGGCCGAGAATATATCCATTCAGCGCAAGGAAGACCAATAAGTTTATGAACGGGACCAGATACACCGGCAGCAGCAATAGGTTGAGCACGACCGTCAGAACGAGGAGCCGCAGCGCCCGGACAACCTGCTCGCTGAGGCCGATTCGCCGGGGGGCCCCGAGTCGCGGGTAATGGCGGGCTTCAACCGCCAGGATCGCCTGGTCGAGGAACAGCGAGGTCACGGCACCCACGACGCCGGGATATAGCAGGTAGGCCAGCCCGAACGCGGCAAGCTCGCCTAGGGCGGCGACCGCCGTGTTGAGCCATCCGGTGGCGAAGATATGGGTGTGGCGCAGGACGACCCATACGGCCATCCACAGGGCCACGAATACGAGCGCCGAGAGCGCCAGGCCAAGCACCAGCGGGCGCCGGAACGCGCGGTCGCCGAGCTGGGCCATGGCCAAACTGAAGTCGCGGAGCATGGGCAGTTCTAGCATGGCCCATTGGGTTCGGAGTGGGGGCCGGCGTGGGCGCCTCAATTGCGCGGCAGGATGACGCGGCTATACTGCGCTCTCACCTCTTGCGTCGGGCGATCCGGCGCCATTCGAGACCCCGAGGAGACATGGCTGCTTCTGATTTCGACGTGATTGGTATCGGCAACGCGATCGTCGACGTGCTCGCGAAGTCCGACGAGGCGTTCCTGGCCGAGCACAAGCTCGCCAAGGGCGCCATGACCCTGATCGATGCGCCGACGGCGGGGAAACTCTATGCCGCCATGGCGCCCGCGATTGAGTGCTCGGGCGGCTCGGTCGCCAACACGATGGCCGGCATTGCCTCGTTGGGTGGCCGCGGCGCCTTCGTCGGCAAGGTGTGCGCCGACCAGCTCGGCAGCGTGTTCAATCACGACATCAAGGCGGCTGGTGTGGCGTTCGCCACGGCGCCGGCCAAGGGCGGCCCGCCGACGGCGCGCTGCCTGATCTTCGTGACACCGGACGGCCAGCGGACGATGCAGACCTATCTCGGCGCCTGCATCGAGCTGAAGCCCGACGACGTGCGCATGGAGCAGATCCAGGGGGCGCGCATCACCTACCTCGAAGGCTATCTGTGGGATCCGCCGGAAGCCAAGGAAGCCTTTCGCAAGGCGGTGAAGATCGCGCACGCCGCCGGACGCAAGGTGGCGCTGTCGCTCTCGGATCCGTTCTGCGTCGATCGTCACCGCGCCGAGTTTCTGGAGCTGGTCGAGAAGGACGTCGACATCCTGTTCGCCAACGAGGCGGAGATATCCTCGCTGTATCAGACGGAGAATTTCGATACGGCCGTGCAGCGCCTGCGCCAGAAGAAGGACCGGATCGCAGCCCTCACCCGCAGCGAAAAAGGGGCCGTGATCGTCTCGGGCGACCAGACCCACGCGGTGCACGCCGAGAAGGTTGCGCAGGTGATCGACACCACGGGTGCCGGCGACCTGTTCGCCGCCGGGTTCCTGTTCGGGCTCACCCACGGCCACAATCTCGCCAGCGCCGGGCGAATCGGCGTCATCTGTGCAGCCGAAATCATCTCGCATTTTGGCGCGCGGCCGGAAGTCTCGCTCAAGGACCTCGTGAAAAGCCGCATGGGTCACGCCTAAGTATCAGAATATTAATCATCTTTTGATACGATCCGCGCGGATCGGGCTTTAAAAACGGCCCGAAAGCGCTTATATTGCAGCGCAATAGAGAACCGGGGCGGGACGACCGCGCCCGGTTCTTCGTTTATTCGTCCTATAGGGCTTTTATGAACATCCGCAACATCGCCATTATCGCGCACGTCGACCATGGCAAGACCACGCTCGTCGATGCGCTCCTGAAGCAGTCGGGGGCGTTCCGCGCCAATCAGCAGGTCGCCGAATGCGCGATGGATTCGAACGACCTCGAGCGCGAGCGCGGGATCACGATCCTTGCCAAGTGCACTTCGGTCGAGTGGAACGGGGTGCGCATCAACATCGTCGACACGCCCGGCCACGCCGATTTCGGCGGCGAGGTGGAGCGCATCCTGTCGATGGTCGACGGGGTCGTGGTGCTGGTGGATGCGGCCGAGGGCCCGCTGCCGCAGACCAAGTTCGTCACCATGAAGGCCTTGAAGCAAGGCCTGCGGCCGATCGTCATCATCAACAAGGTCGACCGCGCGGACGCTCGTCCGCACGAGGTGCACACCGCGATGTTCGATCTGCTGGCGGCACTCGGCGCGACCGACGAACAGCTCGATTTCCCGCAGCTGTTCGCTTCCGGCCGCAACGGCTGGGCGGCCGAGAGCTTGGAAGCGCCGCGCGAGAGCCTGGAGCCGCTGTTCAAGCTCATCGTCGACTACGTGCCGCCGCCGACACGCGATCTCGAGCAGCCGTTCAAGATGCTGGTGACGACGCTCGAATACGATTCGTATCTGGGCCGCGTCTTGACCGGCCGCGTCCACAGCGGCGTGGCGCGCATGAACATGCCGGTGCACGCGCTGTCGCGCGACGGCCAGGTGATCGAGGAGGCGCGGCTCACCAAGCTCCTTTCCTTCCGCGGGCTCGAACGGATCCCGATCGACCAGGCGGAAGCGGGTGACATCATCGCGATCGCCGGACTCACCAAGACCACCGTCGCCGATACGATCTGCGATATTGTGGTCGAGACCGCGATCCCGGCGACGCCGGTCGACCCGCCGACGCTGGCGATGACGTTCTCGGTCAACGATTCTCCGCTGGCCGGCCGCGAAGGCAGCAAGGTCACCAGCCGGATGATCCGCGACCGCCTGATGCGCGAGGCCGAGGGCAACGTCGCCATCCGCGTGCGCGAGACCGACGGCGGCGAGGCGTACGAGGTCTCCGGCCGCGGCGAGCTTCAGCTCGGCGTGCTGGTCGAAACCATGCGTCGCGAGGGCTTCGAGCTGTCGATCAGCCGCCCGCGCGTCATCTTCAAGTCCGATGCGACCACGGGCCAGCGCCTCGAGCCGATCGAGGAGGTGCAGATCGACGTCGACGACGAATTCACGGGCGTCGTGGTCGAGCAGATCGGCAAGCGCCGCGGCGAGATGACGGACATGCGTCCGTCGGGCGGCGGCAAGACGCGCGTGACCTTCCTGGTCCCGTCGCGCGGACTGATCGGCTACCACGGCGAATTCCTGACCGACACGCGCGGGACCGGCGTGATGAACAAGCTGTTCCATGGCTACGCGCCGTACAAGGGTCCGATCGACGGCCGCCGCACCGGCGTGCTGATCTCGAACGCCTCGGGCGTTGCCGTGGCCTATGCGCTGTGGAACCTCGAGGACCGCGGTCCGATGCTCATCAATCCCGGCGTGCCTGTGTATCCGGGCATGATCATCGGCGAGCACACGCGCGACAACGACCTCGACGTGAACCCGATCAAGGGCAAGCAGCTCACCAACGTGCGCACGCACTCGCACGACGAGATGATCCGGCTCACCCCGCCCAAGATCCTCAGCCTCGAGCAGGCGATCGCCTATATCGCCGACGACGAGCTGGTCGAGGTCACGCCGAAGTCGATCCGCTTGCGCAAGAAGCTGCTCGACCTCAACGACCGCAAGAAGGCCGCGCGCGCCGCCGAGGCCGAAGCCGGCTGACGCCGGCCTTCAAGGGTGGAGGTTGCCGATGCTGACCCTCTATCACGCGCCGCGGTCGCGGTCGTTCCGCATGCTGTGGCTGCTCGAAGAGCTGGGCGTGCCGTACGAGAAGAAGGTCGTGTCGATCCGGCGGCGCGACGGCAGCGGCGCCGAGGAGCCGGGCTATCGCAAAATCCATCCGCACGGCAAGGTCCCGGCGATCGTGCATAACGGCGTGCCGGTGTTCGAGACGCCGGCGATTGCCCTCTATCTCACCGACGCCTTTCCGAAAGCCGGTATCGGTCCGGTCGTCGGCGACAAGCTGCGCGGTCCCTATCTGTCATGGCTTGCCTATTCCACGGGCGTGCTCGAGCCGGCGCTGCTCGAAAAGGCTCTCACTCTCCCCCATAAGATCGGCACGTTCGGCTGGGGCCCGCCGGCCGAGGTCGAGGGTCTGCTCGCCGATACGCTGACCGTCGGCCCGCATCTGCTCGGCGAGCGGTTTTCCGCCGCCGACGTGGTGGTGGGCGGCAGCATCTCATTCCTACTGCAGGCGAAGCTGTGGCCGGCGACGCCGGTGTTCACCGACTATGCCGAGCGGCTCGCAGCTCGGCCTGCCTATAAGGGCGCGCAAGCCAAGGACGGCTGACGGGCCGCCGCCCGGCCTGCCTTGCCAACGCCGCTCCGGCCCGCCAAGCTGATCCCGGGTCAGCGGGAGGAGGAGCGCCATGTCGACACCGGCCCCTTACGAGATCTACGCGATCCGTTACGCGCATCATCCGCGGCGCGCATCTGAGAATTTCCTCGGCGGCGACCCGCATGACGGCCCGATGCCGCTCGACTATTTCGTCTGGGCGATCGTGGGGGCGGACAAGACCTGGGTCCTCGACACCGGCTTCAGTGCCGCGGTCGCCAGGAAGCGCGGGCGCGAGCACCTGCGCTCGCCCGGCGAGGGCCTGAAGGCAGTCGGCGTCGATCCCGGACGCATCGAGGACGTGATCGTGTCGCACATGCACTACGACCATGTCGGCAACCACGACCTGTTCCCGAACGCATGCTATCACGTGCAGGACAAGGAGATGCAGTACGTGACCGGCCGCTGCATGTGCCATCCGCCGCTGCGGCATTCCTTCGAATGCGAAGATGTGCAGGCGATGGTGGGCCGGCTGTTCGACGGCCGGCTCCGCTTCCACGACGGTGCGGAGGAGCTCGCACCCGGCCTGTCCGTGCATTTCATCGGCGGCCACACGATGGGCTTGCAGTCGGTGCGCGTGTTCACCCGCCGCGGCTGGGTGGTTCTGGCATCGGACGCGGCGCACCTCTATGCGAACATGGAAAAGTCGCGGCCGTTTCCGATCATCTACAACCTCGCCGACATGCTCGAGGGCTATCAGACCTTGCGGCGGCTCGCGAGCTCGCCGGCGCACATCGTGCCCGGGCACGATCCGCTGGTGCTGAAGCGCTATCCGGCCGCCAAGCCGGGCCTCGAAGGCGTCGCCGTGCGGCTGGACGCCGACCCGCGCGAGTGACGAGCCGCTACAGGGGCGGGTGCCCTCTTATAGCAAGGAATGGGCGATCTCTTTGTAGGGACGCGCGTCGATGAAGTGCCGGTCGCGCGTCGCCTGGTCGATGTACAGAAAGATCTGCATCACGAAGACGATGTTCACGGCCTCGCCGTCGTCCGACAGCGGCATGAACAATACCTTCGTGTGTCGTTCGATGGCGCCGATCTCGGGCGACATGAACAGGCATTCCGAATAGATCGGTCGGCGCTCGCGCACCACGCTGTCGTACAGCCCGAGCACGTGCGCCTTGTATTCCGTGCCTTTGAGAACGTCGTCGATGAAGCAGCCGGTCGCGTTGATGCCCTGGGCGCGCTCGTTTTCGGTGCCGATCAGGCGATAGCGGTAGCGGCCGTCCGCCACCTCGACCAGCATCACGTGCGGCAGGAGTCGCGGGATCTCGGTAGGATCGAGATCGCCACGGCGAGGCATGCGCCGGCTAGCCGCCTTGCGCCGCCAATACTCGTAGCCTGCCCTGAGGCGGTCATCGCTGATCGGCGACGCCGCCGGATTCGCCTCTGAAACTGTGGTCACAGTCCCGCGCGATCGAAGTTATTTTGCACAAATCTAATTGATTTCGCGCGCCAGCAGAAGACCTTATTGGTCATCTGATAAAAAGCGCCCCGCGGGTCATTCCGGCGCGTTGCGGTAGGTTTCGTGGCAGCCGCTGCACGCCTTTCCGACCACCGGAATCTGCGCCTTCAGGGCAGCATCGTCGCTGGCCGCGACCAGCTTCGCGGATTCGTCCTCGAGGGTTTTCGCCTTGGCCTCGAAGTCGCTGAGGTTCTCCCAGATCGCGTCGCTTGCGCCGGTCTTGGCCCCGCTGGCGGGGCCGGATCCGGGCGGGAACAAGCCGATGATCTGTTTGGAATTGCCATTGATTGTCACGGCGGCCCGTCTTGCCGCGGCAGGATCCCACGGCTCGGTCCCGCGCAGCATCCGCACCAGCGCTCGTACGGCGGCGCCGTTGGATTTCATCAGCTCCTGGCGTTGGGCGACCTGCGGCGGAGCAATTTGCGCTTCCGTCGCGACCGCAAAGGCGAGGAGCAGCGTCGCCGCGAGGGCGGCCCGGGGGAGGAGTGTTCTCATGTCCATGACCCTGAAGGAGCCTCCATCCTGCCCGCGCGCGGCAGGCAGGATGGAGTGCTGGTTACTGCACGATCACCGTGCCCTGCATGCGCGGATGGATGGTGCAGAAGTACTTGAACGTGCCGGCGTCGTTGAAGGTGAAGGTGAAGTGGTCGTCGGTGTCGAGCGCTCCCGATTTGAACAGCTTGGGATCGGCGCCGTCGCTCACCACCGTGTGCGGATCGTCGTCCTTGTTGGTCCAGGTGACCGTGCTGCCGCGCGGCACGGTCAGGGTGGCTGGGCCGAAGGCGAAGTTGTCGATCACCACGTCGACCGCCGCGGGTGCTGCCGCGACACTGTGCCAGCCGAGCCACGATCCGGCCCCGGCGCCCAGGAGGAGCGGCAGGGCGACGGTCGCGGCCAGGCTTGCGGTCCTGCGAAGGGCCGACATGATGATCCTCACGCCGCCAAGGTCGCGTCGGTGAGCGTGACGCCCTTGTCACGCACGACGTCGACCCGCCGCACGCCCAAGACGGACTTGAGCTGCTCGGCCGCCACCTTGAGCGGGCCGGGCCCGGCTCCGGGTGTATCGGGTGCCGCCTGCGGGAATGCGGTCGAATAGGCCGTCTGAAGCTTGACGTTGCCTTCGACCTTCTGGATCACCTGGTGGATGTGGCCGTTGAGCACGGTCGCCGACCCGAAACGCTTGAGTTGCTCGATCGCCGGTGCGGCATCGTCGGTCCCCCACCCCCACGCGGCGGACACCGTCCACAGCGGCATGTGGGCGAACACGACGATCGGCGTGCTGGCCGTCTTGCCCTTCAGATCCGCCGTGAGCCACGCGAGCTGGTCGGGCCCGAGATAGCCGAGACCGCCCGGCCGCAGGTTAACCACATTGACGAGTCCCACGAAGTGGACGCCGCCTTGATCGAAGCTGTACCAGCCGCCTTCGGTCCGCTTGTCGTGGCCGAAGCGCTCGAAGAACGACTTGCCGTTGTCATTGATCGTGTCATGCTCGCCCGGAACGTAATGCGTCTCGAGACCGGCGAGCTTCATGATCTGCGCCGCCATCTCGAATTCTTCGGGCTTGGTGAGGTGGCTGACGTCGCCGGTGTGGAGCAGCAGCGACGGCTTCACGGTTCCCACCTTGGCGAGGGCGTCCTTGAGGGTGCCGGCCGGATCGGGATTGGCCGCCGCCTTGAAGCCGATATGGGTATCGCTGATCTGCATGAAGGTGAAGTCGCCGGTCGCGGCGAACGCTTCGCCGGCCAGGCTGAACGGCGTCGGCACGCCGCCAACCACCGACCACAGCACGCCGGCGCTGCCCGCCATCATGCATTTCAACAGCTTACGACGCCCGGGATGGAGTTGCTGGGATTTCATTTCAACGGCCATGGTCCTCTCCCCGTTTGGGTGGTGAAGGGTCACGCGGGAGGAGACCGGGGCCGCCCCCCCGATATTCCCGGCCCCGCCGGTGGGGGTGAAAATTCCGGGAATAATTCCGGCGTTTCGCCGATCTACGCTAAATTGGAGGCACGAGACCTTTGAGGCCCGCTTTTTGTGACCATCGAGACTGGACCGCGACAGTTCGAGCGCCTGGCGTTGCCGCATCTGGATGCGGCCTACAACCTGGCGCGATGGTTAACGCGGAACGACAGCGATGCCGAGGACGTCGTCCAGGATGCGTATCTGCGGGCCTACAAATATTTTGCCAGCTTCCGCGGCGAAAATTTTCGCGCCTGGCTCCTCGCGGTCGTGCGGCGGGCCGCCTATGACTGGATGCACCGCAACCGGCCGGCCGAGATCGTCTCGAATGCCGATATGGATCTCGAGGCGGTCGCCGGCGAGGCCGAGGACAACCCTGAGACGGCTCTGCTCCGCCGTGCCGACGCCAACTTGGTCAACGAGATGATCGCCGCCCTGCCCGTTCCGTTCCGCGAGGTCGTCGTCCTGCGCGAGCTGCAGGAGCTGTCCTACAAGGAGATCGCCGAGATCGCGGGCGTCCCGGTCGGCACGGTGATGTCGCGGCTGGCGCGCGCGCGCGCCCTGCTGACCACGGATGGCAAGCGCCGGCTCAAGGAATACGGCCATGGCTGACGCGTCCGATACGATGGGCGATGTCATCCGCCGGCATGGCAGGCGCTACGCCGCACCGCCAGGTCTCGCCGGCCGGATCGGCGCCGCCCTGGATGCGGTCGAAACCGAATCCGGCCGCCCCTCCGCTCCGGTCGTTCCGTTGCGTCCCCGGCGCCCGGTCGTGCCTTGGCGGCCACTGGCGCTCGCCGCCTCGTTCGTTCTGGCGGTCGTGCTGTCGTCGGGCACGACCTGGTACGTGACCGCGTCCGACCGTCAGGACCAGCTCGCCGAGGAGGTGCTGGCAAGTCACGTGCGCTCGATGCAGGCGCAGCATCTCACCGACGTGCTGTCCTCGAACCAGCACACGGTCAAGCCGTGGTTCGACGGCAGGCTCGACCTGTCGCCGCCCGTGGTCGACCTCACGGAGCAGGGCTTCCCGCTCGTCGGCGGCCGGCTCGACTACATCGACAATCATCCGGTGGCGGCCCTCGTGTACCGGAGCAACCAGCACGTCATCAATCTGTTCGTGTGGACACGGCGCTCCGGCGGGATTGCGCCGAAGCCGCCGGCCGAGATCCAGGGCTACCATTTGCGCCAGTGGCGGCAGGGCGATCTCACCTGTTGGGCGGTGTCGGACGTCGAGGGCGATCAGCTCGACCGGTTCGTGAAGGACTTCCAGGCCGCAACCGGCTGACCAGCCGTTTGGGCAATCTTGCCTCGCCGCACCGCGGCGTGGGCCCTAAGATTGCCGCATGTCGTCTTGGGT
Source organism: Alphaproteobacteria bacterium (assembly GCA_035506575.1). Lineage (GTDB taxonomy): Bacteria > Pseudomonadota > Alphaproteobacteria > CACIAM-22H2 > CACIAM-22H2 > DATJPD01. The sequence goes on along the minus strand of DATJPD010000043.1, from coordinate 77,919 downwards.
CGAGTCGCTGAAGATCTACCGCACGCCGCGACTCATCGCCGTCCTCTTCATGGGGTTTTCGAGCGGCCTGCCGCTTCCGCTCACCTTCGCCACGTTGTCCTTCTGGCTTGCCGAGGCCGGCATCTCGCGCACCGAGATCGGGCTCTTCGTGCTGGTGGGCTTTTCCTACAACTACAAATTCCTGTGGTCGCCGCTGATCGACCGGCTGCCGATCTCGGGCCTCACCCGGCGCCTCGGCCGCCGGCGCGGCTGGGCGGTGGCGATCCAGGTGCCGCTCATGCTGGCGATCTTCGCCTTGGGCCAGACGGAGCCCCAGCAGCAGTTGCTGCCGACCGTCCTTCTCGCGGTCCTCGTGGCGTTCCTGTCGGCGAGCCAGGACATCGTCATCGACGCGTATCGCATCGAGTTGCTCGAGGCCGACGAGCAGGGAGCGGGGGCGGCGGCCACGCAATGGGGTTATCGGTTCGGGCTTCTGGCGGCCGGAGCGGGGGCGCTCTACGCGGCGCAGTTCGGCGGCTGGCATGTGGCGTACGCGGTCATGGCGGGGCTGATGCTGGTGGGCGTCGTAACCGTGCTGGCGACGCCGGAGCCGAGCCGGGCTCAATCGGCACGGCCGGAAGGTCGTGACCGGGGAGGCGCGGCCTGGTTCCGGTCCGCGGTGATCGAGCCGTTCGCCGATTTCATGACGCGGCCCGGCTGGGCGGTCATCCTGCTGTTCGTCGTGCTCTACAAATTCGGCGATGCGCTGACCGGGGTCATGGCCAATCCGTTCTACGTCGCGATGGGCTTCACGAAGATCGAGGTCGCCAATATCAGCAAGCTGGTCGGCTTCTTCGCAACCCTGGGGGGCGTGGCCCTCGGCGGCGTGGTCGCCGATCGCTGGGGCCTCTATCGCAGTTTGTTCGGCTGCGGGCTCCTGACCATGCTCGCGAATTCCCTCTACGTCGTCCAAGCCTGGGTCGGCCACGACACCTGGATGCTGGCGGCGACGATTTTCACCGACAATTTTGCGGCCGGCATGGGGTCGGCGGCGTTCGTGGCCTATCTCTCGAACCTGTGCAACGTCGCGTTCACCGCCACGCAGTACGCGCTGTTCTCTTCGCTCGCCGCCCTGCCGACGCGGCTCTTGTCGGCGCCGGCCGGCTGGCTGTCGGAACACGTCAGCTGGCCCGCCTTCTTCTTCCTCACGAGCTTGGCAGCCCTGCCGGGCTTGGCCATGGTTCTCTGGCTCATGCGGCGCTTCCCCGACGCGGCCTTGCCCCGCAAGGCGGCTCTCGCCGGGGGGGACTAGCCCGGCAGCAGAGACTCGACCGCCGCCGCCACGGCGTCGACCGGGATCGCCGTCATCTCCGATCCGCCGAACTCTTGCGCGGTGACGATCATGAGCCGCTTGGCCAGCGGGGCGAATTTGGCCGGCGAGCTCGGGCCGAACAGCGAGACGAGCGGGACACCGCCCGCCGCCAGCAAGTGCCCGCCGCCGCTGTCGTTCGCGACCGCCACCGCAAGGCGCTCGGCCAACGCCAAGGTCAGGAGCGGGTCGAACGACCGTGCGTCTTGCAGCGGCAGCTTGGCGCTCGGTACCGCAAGGTGCACGCGGTCCGCCCACTCGGCTTCGGCGGGCCCGAGGATGAACACCGGAACCTTCCCTTGTGTACGGAGCAGGCGGGCAAGCGCGATGAAGCGCTCGAGCGGCCAGCATTTGTGCCGGCCCCCGGCTCCGGGCGCCAAGCCGATATAGGTCCGGCCGTCGGGCAGCAAGTGCTGCGACGTGTCGCGCAACGCGGCCGGCAGCTCCGGTGCTGCGTGCGGCTGGGTCGCGCGTCCGCTCGTCAGCTCGACCAGGTTGAGAAGCTGGCGGATGAGTGCGGGCGGCTTTTTGTCGCGGCCGTCGGGCTTGATGTCCGAGAGCAGATAGCCTGCGGCGGCGGACATGAATCGCGTATGCGCGATCCGCCGCAGGATGAGCGTGGTGAGGATCCGCCGTTGCGTGTCGATGATGAGGTCGAAACTTCGGCCGCGAAGGGGGCGCCGGAGCAGCTCCACCGGCCGCTGGCCGATGCCTGCGTCCTGGATGATCTCGTCGATCAGGCCCGCCACCAGCGGGCGCAGCGGCCCGGCGTAGACGGTTTCGCCTGTTCCGGCGAGCCAGGTGATCCTCGCCGCGGGGAACGCGGCGCGCAGCGCCCGCACGAAGGGCAGCTTGATCAGGCCGTCGCCGATCAGATCGCGGCCGACATAAACCAAAATCGTCTGCGGGGCGCTTGCCGCCATGGGGCGTGCTTAGCATGCGGCTTGGCGGGCGGCGAGGTCCGCGATTGACCGCGCTGCGCCGAGACCGCATGCTCGTATCACGACGGATGAGGTGCGCATGCGGATCGGCGTTCCCAAGGAGATCAAGAACGAAGAGCACCGCGTCGGCTTGACGCCGGCCAGCGTGCGCGAGCTCGTGAATCACGGCCACGAGCTGCTGGTCGAGACCTCGGCCGGGTACGACATCGGCTTCGACGACGACCATTACCGGGGGGCCGGTGCGCGCATCGCCGCTACGGCGGAAGAGGTGTTCACCGCCGCCCAGATGATCGTCAAGGTGAAGGAGCCGCAGCCGGCCGAGCTCAAGCGCCTCCGGCCGGACCATGTGCTGTTCACCTATCTCCATCTGGCGCCCGACCCCGCGCAGACCAAGGGGCTGCTCGCGGCCGGCTGCACCGCCATCGCGTATGAGACGGTGACCTCGGCGACCGGCGGCCTTCCGCTTCTTGCACCCATGAGCGAGGTGGCAGGGCGGATGTCGATCCAGGTGGGTGCCCACTGCCTCGAGCGGCGCCAGGGCGGGGCCGGCGTGCTGTTGGGCGGCGTTCCCGGCGTGCCTGCCGCCAAGGTGGTGATCCTCGGCGGCGGCGTGTCGGGCACCAATGCGGCCCGTATGGCGATGGGCATGGAGGCGCATGTGGTGGTGATCGACCGGTCCCTCCCGCGCCTCTACGATCTCGACCTGCAGTTCGGCTCGCGCCTGCACACTGTCTTCGCGACTCAGGATGCGATCGAGCAGCACGTCCTGAGCGCCGATCTCGTGGTCGGGGCGGTGCTGGTGCCGGGAGCCGCCGCCCCCAGGCTCGTGACCCGCGAGATGGTGCGTCGCATGCGCCGCGGCTCGGTGATGGTCGATATTTCCATCGACCAGGGCGGCTGTTTCGAGACCAGCCGTGTCACCACGCACGCCGATCCGACCTTCATCGTCGACGGCGTGGTGCATTACTGCGTGGCCAACATGCCGGGTGCCGTGGCCCGCACCTCGACCATCGCGCTCAACAACGCCACCTTGCCGTTCGCGGTGGCCCTGGCCGACAAGGGGGTGGCAGGGGCGCTGGCGGCCGATCCGCACCTCCGCCACGGCCTCAACGTCCATAAGGGCCGGATCACTCATCCGGCCGTGGCCCAGGCGCTCGGCCTCGATCTCTTGCCAGCCGAACAGGCCTTGGGGCTGCCGGCCGCCTGACCCCAAAAGAAAACCGGCACCTCTTGCGAGGTGCCGGGGGAGGGGTCAGCACAGGGAGCGTGCCGAAAGTGCCGCCGTGGTTGTTACAGCTTTCGACGATGGAAGGTCACGGCGGCGAAGCTCTGAACGGTGGTCACTGGGCAAGCTCATCGAGCGCATAGCCGGCCGAGCGCACGGTGCGGATGAGGTCGATGTCGTTGGGGCCGTTCAAGGCCTTGCGCAGGCGGCGGATATGGACATCCACCGTCCGCACCTCGACGTAGATGTCGCGGCCCCACACCGCATCGAGCAGCTGCTCGCGGCTGTAGACGCGGCCCGGCCGCTCCATGAGGAAGCGCAGCAGGCGGAACTCCGTCGGGCCGAGATGGATCGGGCGGCCATCGCGGAGCACGCGGTGGGAGGACAGGTCCATGACGATCCCTGCGTAGGTGAGCAGGTCGCCCGAGGTGGAGGGTTTCGAGCGGCGGAGCACCGCGCGCACGCGGGCGATCAGCTCGCTGGGGCTGAAGGGCTTCGCCACGTAATCGTCGGCGCCGACCTCGAGTCCGCGCACGCGGTCGGCTTCTTCGCCGCGCGCGGTCAGCATGATGATGGGCAGATCGCGCGTCTCGGGCTTGCGGCGCACCTGGCGGCAGATCTCGAGGCCGGAGACCAGCGGCAGCATCCAGTCGAGTACGACGAGATCCGGCGGCCGCTCGTTGATGGCCGCCAGCGCTTCCTCGCCGTCCACGGCGACCGCCACCTCGAAGCCTTCCTTCTCGAGGTTGTAGCGCAGGATTTCGACCAGCGCGGTCTCATCCTCGACGACCAGGATATGCGGCTTGATGGCACTGCCGCGCACCGCCACCTGTCCGTTCACTTCGGCGGAAGGCATCATTTCGCGGCCCCGGCGACTGGCTTGACGATCGTGAAGCTCGATGCGTCGCCCTTCGGCCTCGCCTCGCGCAACGGCACGGCCTTGACCTGGAAATAGATCGTTTCGGCGATGTTGGTCGCGTGGTCGCCGATGCGCTCGATGTTCTTGGCGATGAACAGGAGATGCGTGGCGGCCGTGATGTTGCGCGCGTCCTCCATCATGTACGTGAGGAGCTCGCGGAACAGGCTCGAGTACATCTCGTCGAGCTCCTCGTCCCGGTTCCACACCCGCACCGCCTTGTCCACGTCGGACGTGACGTAGGCATCGAGCACGTCCTTGATCATCTCCTTGACCACCTGGCCCATGCGCGGGATCGCATGCACGGGGCGGACCGGCGGGATCTGGTTGAGGGCGATCGACCGCTTGGCGACGTTGGTCGCGTAGTCGGCGATGCGCTCGAGCTCGGCCGCGATCTTGAGCGCCGACAGGATCGAGCGCAGATCGACCGCCATGGGCTGGCGCAGCGCCAGGACCTTGAGCGCAAGGTCGTCGACCTCGCGTTCGAGCTCGTCGACCTTGGGGTCGCCTTCCACCACCTCCGCCGCCAGCTCGGAGTCCCGCTCGATCACCGCGCGGATGGCGTCGGCGAGCTGGCTCTCGGCGATTCCGCCCATGCGGGAGATGAGGCTGTGGAGCCGCTTCAGCTCCTCTTCGAACGACTTGACGACATGTTCGCTTGCCATACGCGCAATCTCCTACGACGGCCGTCCGTCAGCCGAAACGGCCGGTGACATAGTCCTCGGTCTGCTTTTTCGAGGGATTGGTGAAGATGATCTGCGTCTCGTCGAACTCGACCAGTTCGCCAAGGTACATGAAGGCTGTGTAGTCGGCGGCGCGGGCGGCCTGCTGCATGTTGTGGGTCACGATCACGATGCAGTAGTCGCTCTTCAGCTCGCTGATCAGCTCTTCGATCTTGAGGGTGGAGATCGGGTCGAGGGCGGAGGCCGGCTCGTCGAGCAGCAGCACCTCGGGCTCGAGAGCCACGGCGCGCGCAATGCACAGGCGCTGCTGCTGGCCGCCGGACAGGCCGAGGCCGCTCTGCTTGAGCTTGTCCTTGACCTCGTCCCACAGCGCGGCGCGGCGCAGGGCCTGCTCGACGCGTCCGTCCATCTCGCTCTGCGGCAGCTTTTCATAGAGGCGGATGCCGAACGAGATGTTGTCGTAGATCGACATCGGAAACGGCGTCGGCTTCTGGAACACCATGCCGATCTTGGCGCGCAGGAGGTTGAGGTCGAGCTTGGGATCGAGCAGGTTGCGGTTGTCGAAGCGCACCTCGCCGGTGGCCCGCTGGTCCGGATAAAGCTGGTAGATCCGGTTGAGCACGCGCAGCAGGGTCGACTTGCCGCAGCCCGACGGGCCGATGAACGCCGTGACCCGCTTGTCGTAGATCGGCAACGAAATGCCCTTCAGGGCCTCGTACTTCTTGTAATAGAAGCGGAGATCCTTGATCTCGATCTTCATCGCCATGGCCTGCTTGCCGACCTGCTGCGGCGCCGAAGCGCTGGTTCCGATCGTCGTGCGCAGGACCGGCCGGCTGCCGGGCGGAGCGGTGTCGGAGCCGTTCACGGCGCGCGGGGCATAAGCGGGGACGGGAGATTCGGACATCATTGTTTCACGCGGCTCCAATTGGCGATGACGCGAGCGGAGATATTGAGCACCAGGATGACGATCGTGATGAGCAGAGCGCCCGCCCAGGCGAGGGTCTGCCAGTCCCGGTAGGGGCTCATGGCGAACTGGAAGATCACGACCGGCAGGTTGGCCATGGGCGTATCCAGGTTGGTCGTCATGAACTGGTTGTTCAGCGCGGTGAAGAGCAGCGGTGCGGTCTCGCCGCTGATCCGTGCCACCGCGAGCATGACGCCGGTCAGCAGGCCTTGAACGGCCGCCCGGTAGCAGATGAACGTGACGATCTGCCATTTCGGCATTCCCAGAGCGGCCGCGGCTTCGCGCAGCGCGTCGGGGATCAGGTTCAGCATATCCTCGGTCGTGCGCAGAACCACCGGGATCACCAGGATGGCGAGCGCTACGGCCCCTGCCCAGGCCGAGAAGTGGCCCATGCGGACGACCAGCACCGTGTAGACGAACAGGCCGACGATGATCGAGGGCGCGCTGAGCAGGATGTCGTTGATGAAGCGGACGACGTCCGCGAGCCGGCGGCTATTGCGGCTGTACTCGGCGAGGAACGTGCCGGCGAGGATGCCCACCGGCGTGCCGAGCAGAGTGCCGATCACGGTCATGACGAAGCTGCCGTAGATCGCGTTGATCAGGCCGCCTTGCCCGCCGGGCGGCGGCGTCGACGCGGTGAACAAGGTGAGCGACAGCGAGCTGACGCCGTTCGTCAGCAACGTCCACAGGATGGCCGTCAGCCAGGCCAGCCCGATCACGGTCGCGCACATTGACAGCGACAAGATCACCAAGTTGGCGATGCGGCGGCGCATATACAGATTCATGGAGGTCAGGTCCCGGCCTGGCGCTGCAAGCGGATCAGCAGCAGCTTCGCCGCCGCGAGCACGATGAACGTGATGATGAACAGGATGAAGCCGAGCGCGATCAGCGACGACAGGTAAATGTCGCTGACGGCTTCGGTGAATTCATTCGCGAGGGACGCGGCGATCGTGGTGCCCGGGGCCATGAGCGATTCCGCGATGTGATGCGAGTTGCCGATGACGAACGTGACGGCCATGGTCTCGCCGAGCGCCCGGCCCAAGCCCAGCATGATGCCGCCCACGATGCCGATGCGCGTATAGGGCACCACGATGTTCCACACCACCTCGGACGTGGTGCAGCCGAGCCCGTAGGCCGATTCCTTCAGCATTGGCGGGACGGTCTCGAACACGTCGCGCATCACCGAGGTGATGTAGGGCAGCACCATGACCCCGAGGATGATGCCCGCGGTCAGCACGCCGATGCCGAGGGGGGCGCCGCTGAACAGGGAGCCGATGACCGGCAGATCACCCAGCGTGTCGATCAGGAAGGGCTGGACGGTCGATTGCAGGAACGGCGCCAGCACGAACAAGCCCCAGATTCCGTAGATGATGCTGGGGATGCCGGCCAGAAGCTCGATCGCGGTGCCGATCGGGCGTTTCAGCCAGGGCGGGCACAACTCGGTGATGAACACGGCGATGCCGAAGCTGATCGGAATGCCGATCAGCATGGCGATGGCGGCCGTCACCAAGGTGCCGTAGATCGCCGGCCAGGCGCCGAAATCCTCCTTGACGGGATTCCATGCGCTCGAGGTGACGAAGTTCCACAAGCCGAAATGGTGCAAGGCGGGCCAGGCGCCGTTGACCAGCGCCACGATGACGCCGCCCAGCAGCAGCAGCACGATGATCGCGAACACCAGCGTGGCGGTCCGGAAGATGGCATCGATGAGGTTCTGGCCGCGCGCCCATCTCGCGTGTTGGGCTTCGAAATCCAACGACCGGGCCGCGATGTCGCTCATGAACCGTACCTTTTGGCGGAGATGCGGGATGCCCGCGATCCGGACCCGCTCGTGTGGCAGAAGCTATCCCACGCCCGAAGAACTTTATGCGTCAGCATGGTTACAGTTTGATGACAGACCGTAAGGCTGTGGGTATCGCAATCGTGCAAATCGGCGTGAGCAATGAATAGGTTAGAGGACCCTATGAGCCGGATTTTCCACAGGGTCCAAACGACTGCGGGCCGCTCGAGGGCGGCCCGCAGCGTTAACCCGTCGATGTCCGCGGGTTACTTCATCGACACCGCCCATTCCTGGCCGGGCAGGTTCTTGGCCCAGCTGGCCTCGATCTGCTTGATCACGTTGCCCGGCATCGGCACGTAGCCCAGCGCTTCGGCCTGCGGCTGCCCGTTGTGCAGGCACCAGTCGAGGAACTGCAGCACCCGCTTGTTCTGCGCCGCATCATAGTCCTTGCGCATCAGCATGTAGGTGGCTGCCGTGATCGGCCAGCTCGCCGCACCCGGCTGATCGGTCAGGATCAGGTAGAAGTTCTGCACCTTGCTGAAATCCGCGTTGGCTGCGGCGGCCTGGAAGGCGGCCATGGTGGGGGCGACGTGCTTGCCCTCTTTGTTGACCATGTCGCCATAGGTGAGGTTGTTCTCCTTGGCATACGCGTATTCGACGTAGCCGATCGAGCCCTTCACCTGCTGCACGTAGTTGGCGACACCGGCGTTGCCCTTGCCGCCGACGCCGACCGGGAACTGCACCGAGGTGTCATCGCCGACCTTCTGCTTCCACTCGGGGCTCACCTTCGAGAGGTAGTTGGTGAAATTGAAGGTGGTGCCCGATCCGTCCGAGCGATAGACGACCGCGATCGCCTGGTGGGTCAGCTTCACATTCGGGTTGAGCTTCTTGATCGCCGGGTCGTCCCAGTTCTTGATCTTGCCGAGATAGATGTCGGCGAGGGTCGTCCCGTCGAATACCAGCTCGCCCGATTTGATGCCTTCGAGGTTCACCACCGGCAGGATCGAGATGATGACCTGCGGGAATTGGATCAGGCCGTTTTTGTCGAGCTCTTCGGGCTGCAGGGGCTTGTCGCTGTTGCCGAACAGCACGGTCTTGGATTCGATCTGCTTGATGCCGCCGCCCGAGCCGATGGCCTGGTAATTGACCGAGTCGCCCTTTTCCTTCGAATAGGTGTCGGCCCATTTGGCCAGCACCGGATAGATGGCGGTCCCGCCTGCACCGGTCAGCGTCTCGGCGTTCGCCGCCGACATGACCACGCCGACGGCCAATGCAGCAAGGCCAGCCGCGAATGTCTGTTTCATCGTCTTCTCCTCATTCTTGAAGTATGGTTTTGCGTGGTCGCGGAACGACAGCCACGAATTCGCACTGCGGACCGTAGAGCGGGTTGATTACAATATGATGACAGAAGTAAGTCGGTATTATTTCACCGTCTTACGGGCCATCGATGCGGGCGCCGTGATGCGAGCCGGGCTATGAGCTGGCGGGCAGCCAGACCGTAAACACCGAGCCGTGGCCCAGCTCGCTGTCGATCACCAATGCGCCCCGGTGCCGGTTGAGGATGTGCTTGACGATCGCAAGCCCAAGCCCGGTGCCGCCCAGCTGGCGCGAGCGTGCGGCATCGACGCGGTAGAAGCGCTCGGTCAGCCGGGGCAGGTGTTCGCGCGGAATGCCTTCGCCGTCATCGGCGATGGAAATCGACAGCCAGCCTTGCGCGTGGCCATCGGTGGCGCGCCCGGCGGCGCTGGTTGCCGCGACCCGCGGCGGCGCCTGGGAGGCGGCGCGTGCCACCACCCGCACCTTGCCGTTCGACTTGCTGTACTTGATCGCATTGTCGATCAGGTTCTGGAAGACCTGAGCCAGCTGGTCCGAATCGCCGGTCACCGGTGGCAGACCCGTGCCAATGTCGAGCTCGATCGTCGTTCCCTTGGCCTTGGCCTGCAACAGGAGCGTGTCGGCCACGCTGCCGATCACCCGGCTGAGATCGACGCGGTCGGTCGGCAGCGTATGCTCGCTTTCCTCGATGCGCGACAGCGACAGCAGGTCGCGGACGAGGCGGGTCATGCGCTGCGACTGGGCGTGCATGATGCCCAAAAACCGGTCGCGAGCCTCCGGATCGTCGCGTGCCGGGCCGCGCAAGGTCTCGGTGAAGCCGAGGATCGCCGACAGCGGCGTGCGCAGCTCATGGCTCACATTGGCGACAAAGTCGGCGCGCATCTTCTCCGCGTGCTTGAGTGCCGTCACATCGCGCAGGATCAGGAGCATGTCGCTGCCATATGGGGCCATGCGCGGCAGGAGGGCGAAGCGCACGCTGAAGTGGCGCTCGGGCGGCCCCGGCCAGGTGAAGTCGACGGTGCGGATCGCGCGCCGTCCCGCGAGGCCTTCTTCGGCTGCCTCAAGCACGTCGGGATGACGGATGGCCGCCGCAAGGTCGCGCCCGACGATGCCTTCTCCGAACAAGGCTCGTGCCGCCGAATTGGCGCGGGTGATCCGGCGCCGCACGTCGATCAGGATCAGCGGATCCGGGATCGCCTCGAGGATGCCCTCGTTCGCCGCCACCAGGATGCGCAGCTCTTCGCCGCGCTGCACCCAACTGCGGTCGAGATTGGCAACCGCCTGTCCGAGCCCCGCGGCGGTCGCCGGGATTTCGATGGGGGGGCTGTAATTGCGCTCGCCGGGCGTGTCGCGCGCCAGATTCTCGACCTGGATACGCAGGGCTTCGAGCCCCGAGAGATGCCGGCGGATAAGGTACCCGACCGCCCCCGCGCTGAAGACGAAGATGCCGAGCCCCGCCAGCGGTGCGAGCCAGCCGCTCCACATACTGAGCAGGACGGCCGCCATGACCGGCATTTGCAGGAGCACGACCGCGCGGACGAGGCGCGGCAGCGGCACGGGAGCGCCTGATGTGTCCGGGGCGACCATAGCCGCCTAAACCACGCGGGGTGCGCCCGCGTCAAGCAGACGCTGTGCAACCCTAGCGTTTGGCGGGGAGCGAATCGTAGGCGGCCAAGGCCGCGGTGTTGACGAGATCGCCGACCGTCGAGCCGAGCGGCACGATCTGGACGGGCTTTGCGAGGCCGACCAGAAGCGGTCCGATGACCGTGCCGCCGCCGAGCTGCTCCACGACCTGGCTCGTGATATTGGCCGAATGAAGCCCGGGCATCACCAGCACGTTCGCGGCGTCGGACAGGCGGCAGAACGGATAGGCCGTGCGCATCAGCTCCGCGTCGAGCGCCACCTCTGCCGACATCTCGCCGTCATATTCGAAATCGATGCCTGGGTGCCCGGACGCCTTCATGCGGTCGAGCTCCACGACCGCCTCGCGCACGGGCAGGGCCTGAGTTGCGGGGTTGCCGAAGGTCGAGAAGGACAGCATCGCCACGCGCGGCTCGTAGCCCATGCGGCGCGCCAGGCCGGCGACCGCGATGCCGGTCTCGGCCATGTCGCGCGGGGTCGGCAGCTCGGTCACGGTCGTGTCGGCCACGAAGACGGCGCGGCCGCGCACGATCAGGATCGACACGCCGATGAGGCGCTGGCCGGGTGCCGGGTCGATCGCCTTGCGCACGTCATCGAGGGCCACGTGGTAGCTGCGCGTCACCCCGGTCACCATCGCATCGGCGTCGCCGCAGGCGACCATCGCGGCGGCGAACACGTTGCGGTCCTGGTTGATCATGCGCTGGCAGTCGCGCCACAGAAACCCCTGGCGCTGGAGCCGTCCGTAGAGGAAATCGGCGTACCGCCGATTATGGGTCGACAGGCGCGCGTTGTGGATCTCGAGCCCTTCGGCGCGCCCGATCCCGGTGGCCGCGATCATATTGTGGATGCGCTCCTCGCGGCCGATCAGCACGGGCGTGCCGTACCCGCTCTCGCGGAACAGCACGGCGGCGCGCACCACCTTCTCTTCCTCGCCTTCGGCGAACACGACCCGGCGCGGGTTGGCGCGCACCTTCTCGAGGATGAGCGCCAGGATGGCAGCGATCGGATCGCGCCGCGTCATGAGCTTGCGGCCGTACGCCCCCATGTCGGTGATCTTGCTGCGCGCGACCCCCGACTCCATGGCTGCCTTGGCGACCGCTGCCGGTACCACCGAGATCAGCCGCGGGTCGAAGGGGGCCGGGATGATGTACTCGGGACCATAGCGCAGGCGCTTGCCGGCATAGGCCGCGTCCATCTCATCGGGCACGTCCTCGCGCGCCAGTGCCGCCAGCGCCTGGGCGGCGGCGATCTTCATCTCGTCGTTGATCGTGCTTGCGCGCACGTCGAGGGCGCCGCGGAAGATGTACGGAAACCCGAGGACGTTGTTCACCTGGTTCGGATAGTCGGAGCGGCCGGTCGCGATGATCGCGTCCGAGCGCACCTCGCGCACCTCTTCGGGCGTGATCTCCGGATCGGGATTGGCCATGGCGAAGATGATCGGCTTGTCCGCCATGCTCTTGACCATCGGCTTGGTGACCGCGCCTTTGGCCGAGAGGCCGAACAAGACGTCCGCACCCTCGAGCGCCTGGGCGAGCGTGCGCGCCTTGGTCGGTGCCGCGTGCGCCGATTTCCACTGGTTCATGGATTCGGTGCGGCCCTGGTAGATGACGCCCTTGGTATCGCATAGGATCACCTGGTCGCCGGGCAGGCCCATGCGCTTCAGGAGCTCCACGCAGGCGATCGAGGCGGCCCCGGCGCCGTTCACGACCATCTTGATCTTCTTGATGTCGCGGCCGGTGAGCTGGAGCGCGTTGATGAGCCCGGCGGTGGCGACGATGGACGTCCCGTGCTGGTCGTCGTGGAACACGGGGATGTCGAGCAGCTCGCGCAGGCGCTGCTCGATGATGAAGCACTCGGGTGCCTTGATGTCCTCGAGGTTGATGCCGCCGAACGCCTTGCCGATGTAGCGCACGCAGTTGACGAACGCGTCGACGTCCTTGGTGTCGACCTCGATGTCGAACGCGTCGACGTCGGCGAAGCGCTTGAAAAGGCAACACTTGCCTTCCATTACCGGCTTCGCGGCGAGAGCTCCGATATCGCCCAGACCCAGCACGGCCGTGCCGTTCGAGATCACCGCCACCACGTTGCCCTTCGCCGTGTAGTCATAGGCGAGCTCGGGGTTCTTCGCGATGTGCAGGCACGGCCAGGCGACACCGGGCGAATAGGCCAGGGTCAGATCGCGCTGCGTCGTGAGCGGCTTGGTCGGCGCCAGCGCGATCTTTCCGGGCTGGCCGCGCGAATGAAAATTGAGGGCGTCTTCTTCGAGCTTCTGGGCGATGTCGTTGGCCATAAGGTGTTGGGTCCCCTAGGTGTTTCCCCGGCGGCAGGGTTTCGTGCCCGGCTCTCGTTGCGGGTAATGGTAGGCCGCGGGCAAACGCCCGTCAAAGCGGGGCGGCGGCCGCGCGCGGGCCCGCCTTGCATCCCGGGCGGACATGCTATCGTGGCCGTTCTCGTCCGACTCGCCCCCCACACTTATGAACGACACCTCGATCTCAGAACCGGCGGCTCCGGCGGCGTCCGATCTCGCGGCGGCGACCCCGATGCTGGCGCAGTATCTCGAGATCCGTCGCGCCTATCCCGACTGTCTTCTCTTCTACCGGATGGGCGACTTCTACGAACTGTTCTTCGAGGACGCGATCACCGCCGCGCGCGCGCTGAGCCTCACCTTGACCCGCCGGGGCAAGCACAACGGCGAGGACATCCCGCTGTGCGGCGTCCCGGTCCATGCGGCGGAGACCTACCTCGCGCGGCTTATCCGCCTCGGCTACCGCGTCGCGGTCTGCGAGCAGACCGAAGATCCTGCGGCCGCCAAGAAGCGGGGCGCCAAGGCCGTCGTGAAGCGGGAGGTCGTGCGCCTGATCACGCCGGGCACGCTGACCGAAGACTCGCTGCTCGATGCGAAGCGGCACAATTATCTGGCGGCTCTCGCCGAGACCGGCGGGTCGGGGGGCGCCATGGGCTTCGCCTGGCTCGACCTGTCCACCGGCGAGTTCTGGCTGCAACCGGTCGATCCGCAGCGCCTTGGCTCGTTGCTGGCGCGCGTCTCGCCCGGCGAGGTCCTGGTCTCGGACCGCTTCACCGCGCGGCCGGAGTTCTTCGAGACATTCCAGCCTTGGAAGGCGGCGCTGACACCGCTGCCTCCCTCGCGCTTCGACAGCGAGAACGGCCGCAGGCGGCTGGAAGCGCTGTACGGCGTGAAGGCGCTGGACGCCTTCGGCGCCTTCGGGCGCGCCGAGCTCGCGGCGGGCGGGGCGCTCGTCGACTATGTCGAGCTCACGCAGAAGGGCCGCGTCCCCAGTCTTTCGACGCCCATTCGCATCGCCGATGCGAGCGTGATGGAAATCGACCCGGCCACGCGGCGCAATCTCGAACTGGCGGAAAGCCTGGCCGGCGAGAGGACGGGGTCGCTTCTTCAGTGCATCGACCGCACCTTGACCGGCGCCGGCGCGCGCATGCTGGCGGCCCGGCTGGCCGCACCCCTGACCGACCCTGCCGCGATCGACCGCCGTCTCGACATGGTCGCGTGGTTCGTCGCCGACGCGCGGCGGCGCGAGACGGTGCGCACGGCACTCAAGGGGGTGGGCGACATCGAGCGAGCGTTGTCGCGGCTCGGGCTCGGCCGCGGCGGCCCGCGCGATCTCGCCGGCCTCCGCGATGCGCTCGGCCGTATCCCAGACCTCAAGCGCGCCATCGGTGACGGCGGGCTCTCCGGCATACCTGCGGGGCTCGCCGAGGCGGTGACCGAGCTCGGCGAGCACGGGGTGCTCGTGGAGCGGCTGACGCGCGCGCTGGGTGCCGATCTGCCGCTCATGGCGCGTGACGGCGGTTTCATCGCCGCGGGCTATACGGCGGAGCTCGACGAGCTCAGGACCCTGCGCGATGCGAGCCGTAAGCTGATTGCCGAGCTGCAGGGCCGCTACGCCGCCGACACGAAGATTCCGAGCCTCAAGATCCGCCACAACAACGTGCTCGGCTATTTCATCGAGGTGACGCAAACCCACGCCGACAAGATCACGGCCGGGGCGGGCAGCCGCTTCATCCACCGCCAGACGCTGGCGGGCGCCATGCGGTTCACGACCGTCGAGCTCGGCGAGCTGGAGACGAAGATCACCAGCGCCGCGGACAAGGCCTTGGCCCTCGAGTTGGTCCTGTTCGAGGACTTGGTGAAAGAAGTATCGGCGCGCGCCGCCGCGATCGCGGGTGCCGCGCGGGCGATCGCAGCCCTCGACGTCGCGGCCGCCCTGGCGGAGCTCGCGGTCGAACGGCGCTACTGCCGGCCGGTCGTTGATCAGAGCCTCGAATTCGTCATCACCGGCGGGCGACATCCCGTGGTCGAGGCGGCGCTCGCGGAGGCAGGAGGGACCGCGTTCATCGCCAACGACTGCGCGCTTGCAGCGTCCGACAAGCGAATCTGGCTCCTGACCGGGCCGAACATGGCCGGCAAGTCGACCTTCCTCCGCCAGAACGCGCTGATCGCGGTACTAGCACAGCTCGGAAGCTACGTGCCGGCCGACGCGGCACGGATCGGCGTCGTCGACCGGCTGTTCAGTCGCGTGGGTGCGGCCGACGATCTTGCCCGCGGCCGCTCGACCTTCATGGTCGAGATGGTCGAGACGGCGACGATCCTTAACCGCGCCACCGAGCGCTCGCTCGTGATCCTGGATGAGATCGGGCGCGGGACCGCGACCTTCGACGGTCTGTCGATCGCCTGGGCCACCGTCGAGCACCTGCACGAAGCCAATCGCTGCCGGGCGTTGTTCGCGACCCACTATCACGAGCTCACGGCCCTCGCGGCACGTCTAGCCGGGCTCGCCTGCTGGACGATGCGGGTGAAGGAGTGGCAGGACGAGGTCGTGTTCCTCCACGAGGTCGCCCCGGGGGCGGCCGACCGGTCGTACGGCATTCATGTGGCGCGGCTGGCGGGCCTGCCTGCGGCGGTCATCGCGCGGGCCGAGGAGGTATTGCGCAAACTGGAGGCGGGCGAGCAGGCGAACGCCGCCACGAAACTGGCCGATGACCTGCCGCTGTTCAGCGCTGCACGGCCCAAGTCCGGCGGCGCGCCGGGGGCGACGGCGCCCTCCGCGATCGAGACGGCGCTGCGCGAGGTCAATCCCGACGAGTTGACGCCGAAAGCGGCTCTTGAGGCGCTGTACCGGCTGCGGGGACTGCTTGCCCGAAAGTAAGGCGCCCGTGGCGCGCGGCACCTTTGCGCGCAGCCGGGCGGTGCTGTTCGTCCTGGGCCTGGTTCCTCTGATCGGCTTTGCGATCGATTATCGGGCCGCCACCCTGGCGCGGCCGTGGGCGGCGTTGACCGATCTCAGCGGCGACTGGTCGATGCGGTTTCTGATCGCCGGGCTGTGCGTGACGCCGCTGGCGCGGCTCTCGGGTCAGCCCGGATTTGCCGCCTTTCGCCGCATGATCGGCCTGTTCGGAGCGTTCTACGCCCTCGTGCACCTCCTCGCGTGGGCCCGCGAATACGGCTACGACTGGCCGTTTCTTGGCGGCGAGCTCGTGCTCCGGCGCTACCTCACCATCGGTGCTGCGGGGGCGGTCCTGCTGGTGCCGTTGGCCGCGACTTCGCCTGCGGCGATGCACCGGTTTTTGGGGCCGGCGTCCTGGCGGCGCCTCCACACGCTCATCTACCCGGCGGTCTTTGCCGCCTTCGTCCACTATGCGATGGCGCGCGGATTGCGGGCCGAAATCATGGCCGATGGGCTGCTTCTCGCCGCGGCGCTTGCCTACAGATGGGCACCCGGTTTAGGGCCGGCACCGGCCCGATGACGCGTGCGAGGCGGCCCCGGAACTGGTAGGTTTCGGCGGAGCCCCGGATCACCCCTGAGTTTCGGTCGTATGGACGCAAGCGCGCGGCCGCGTGAGATTTCCCGCCAACGCGACATCGTCGACCGGCGCGTCGTGATGGACGCGCTCACCGAGATCGCGCGCAACGAAGATCTGACGCCGGAACTCCAGCGCGCGCGCGTCCTCGACGCCCTCAAGGAGGTCCTGGCGAAGGGGCGGGCGGAGATCCGCGAGCGTTTCGAGGCCGGGGAGGGCGCGCGGGAGAGCGGCATCGGCATCGCCGCGGTCAGGGCCACCAGCTTCCTCATCGACCAGCTGGTGCGCGTGATCCACGATTACGCAGACTGGTATGTCTACCGCTCCTCCAACCTCACCTTGGCGGAGCGTCTGACGATCGTGGCCGTGGGCGGCTACGGGCGCGGCGAGCTGTGCCCGCAATCCGACATCGATCTGCTGTTCCTCCTGCCGTACAAACAGACGCCGCGCGGCGAGCAGATCGTCGAGTTCATCCTGTACATGCTGTGGGATCTCGGCCTCAAGGTGGGGCACGCGACGCGCTCGCTGCCGGAATGCCTGCGCCTTGCGCGCGAGGACATCACGATCCGCACCGCGCTTCTCGAATCCCGCTACCTGTGGGGCGACGACAAGCTGTATGCCGAGCTGCGGCAACGGTTCTTCTCGGAGGTCGTCAAGGGAACGGTCCACGACTTCATCGCGGCCAAGCTCACCGAGCGCAACGAGCGCCACAAGCGCCTGGGCGATTCACGCTACGTGCTGGAGCCCAACGTCAAGGAGGGCAAGGGGGGCCTGCGCGACCTGCACACGTTGTTCTGGATCGCGAAATACGTCCATCGCGTCGAGCGGGTCGAAGATCTCGTGACCAAGGGAGTCCTCACCGCGGACGAGGCGGCGAAATTCACCAAGGCGCTCGACTTCCTGCTGTGCGTCCGCTGCCACCTCCATTATCTCGCGGGCCGGCCGGAGGAGCGTCTGACCTTCGACGTGCAGGAGGAGATCGGCCGGCGCATGGGCTACACCGAGCACCGCGGCACGCGCGGCGTCGAACGCTTCATGAAGCACTACTTCCTGGTGGCGAAGGACGTGGGCGACCTGACGCGCATCTTCTGCGCCGCACTCGAGATCGAGAGCGAGGTCAAGCCGCGCTTCAGCCTGAAATCCCTGCCGCTCGGCCGCTTCGGCCGCCGCCGCGCCAAGACGATCGACGGCTTCGCGCTCGAGAGCGGACGTCTGACCGTGGCGAAGACCACCGCGTTCGCCGACGATCCGGTCAATTTCCTGCGCATCTTCCGCGTGGCCCAGCAGCATGGGTTTGATATCCATCCCTACGCCCTGCGGCTGATCCGGCAGAACCTGCGGCTGGTGGATTCGGCCTTGCGCGCCAATCCCGAGGCCAACCGCCTGTTCATGGAGATGCTGACCGATGTCCGCGACGGCGAGATCACGCTGCGGCGGCTGAACGAGGCCGGGGTCTTCGGACGCTTCATCCCCGATTTCGGCCGCGTCGTGGCCCAGATGCAGCATGACATGTACCACGTGTACACGGTCGACGAGCACACCATCTTCGTCATCGGAATCATGCAGCGCATCGAAGCGGGCGAGCTCAAGGCGGACCATCCGCTCGCCACCGAGATCTTCCCCAAGATCCAGTCGCGCCGGGCCCTCTACCTGGCTCTTCTGCTGCACGACATCGCCAAGGGACGCGGCGGCGATCATTCGGTCCTGGGGGCCGAGATCGCGCTGAAGCTCGGGCCGCGGCTGGGGCTTACGGAGGAGGAGACCGAGACCGTGTCGTGGCTGGTGCGCTGGCATCTCGCCATGTCGAACACGGCGTTCAAGCGCGACATCCACGATCCGAAGACGATCCGCGACTTTGCGGGCCTCGTGCAGTCCCCGGAACGGCTTCGCCTCCTGCTTTGCCTCACCATCGCCGATATCCGCGGCGTCGGGCCGAATGTGTGGAACAACTGGAAGGCCGCCTTGCTGCGCGAGCTCTACTTCCTCACCGAAGAAGCGCTCGCCGGCGCCGCACCGGGAGCGGGTGCGAAGGCGCGCGCGGCGCAGGTCCAAGCTGCGTTGCGCGCCGAGCTTGCCGACTGGGGCGAGTCCGAGTTCGCCGAGCACGTCGCGAGGGGCTATGCGGATTACTGGCTGGCGTTCGACGTGCCGTCCTTGTCGCGCCAGGCCCGCCTCGTGCGCGAGGCCGAGCGAACCGGCACGCCGCTGACCGTCGATACCCGGATCGACCGCGCGCGGGACGTGACGGAAGTGACGATCTACACCGGCGACCATCCCGGCCTGTTTAGCCGGTTGTGCGGCGCCATGGCGCTTGCCGGTGCAAACATCGTTGGCGCGCAGATCTTCACCATGTCGAACGGCATGGCGCTGGACGTGTTCCAGCTTCAGGATGCGGCGGGCCTCGCAGACGGGACGCCGCGCGGCGCCTTCGACCGGCCGGAGCGCATCGCACGGCTCGCGACCCACATCGAGCAGGCGCTTTCGGGCCGCGTCCGGCTGCGCGAGACGTTCTCGCGGCGGCCGGCGATCACCAGCCGCACCCACGTGTTCCGCGTGCCGCCGCGCGTCTTGATCGACAACGCGGCGTCCGCCACGCACACGCTGATCGAGATCAACGGCCGCGACCGCCCCGGTCTCCTCTACGAGGTGACGCGGACGCTCACCGCACTCGGCATTTCGATCTCGACCGCGAAGATCGTGACCTACGGCGAGCGCGTCGTCGACGTGTTCTACGTCAAGGACGTCTTCGGCCACAAAATCGACCAGGAGTCGAAGCTCAAGCTGCTGCGCGACCGGCTGGTCGTGGCCTTGACCGATCCCGACGCGCGCGCTGCCGGCGGCGACGACACGCCGGGGCGACGGCGGCGCACACCGTCCGAAACACTCCCCGCCTGAACACGACGGCGGCGCAGTTGCGCGACGGATGCCCGTTTGGGCTCCGGCGCAGCGTCATGTCTCTGTCCTACCTACACAAACCCGTGATTATGGTTAATAGTTTTAATTAAGTTTATCCCCAATTTACTACCGCCAGTGACGCCGAATCGTTTGTCGGCAATCCCTAGGGCGTTTAGGTTAATTGGGGTTAACTCCGGGCGACAAAAGTAACCGTTACGCTCGTTACGTTTGCGTGACAGCTCCGCCGCTGATCGGGCGGGGCAGCGAAGGTCATTTTGCGCGGCCACCCGCAAGTTTGCGGCCTTGCCTTCACAAACATCAGGAGGACGTCATGCCAGAGGGGTCAGTCAGCTTATTGTCCGATCTCGGTTTGATCAGCCGGCAGGCACGTGTGCCGCGGCTGCCGGATCAGCTCGACATCAAATTCGGGCCGCTCGAAGCCTTGGGGCGGTATGTGTTGCGAGCCGATCGAATGCTGCGCGACAACGGCATCCGCGTGTCGCTGTGTACGGATTTTGGCGAGTTCGTTGAGACGAATCGCCGCAAGCGGAACCGGGACTGGTTCAGTCCGCTTCCGTGCTTTTCTCCTCAATACGCGACGCTCGATGAGCGCAATGCTTTCTGGCTCAAGGGCGTGAACGCCGCAGGCGATACGGTCATGTCGCATGCGATACGCCTCTACGTATGGCCGAATACGACGTTGAAGGCGGAGATCGAATCCCTGCGGCTTTTATACGATGTCGTGCCCGATGCCCCGAATGCACGCGGCGAGGCGACCGCGCCAACGGCGGCGAGGATGTCTGGCCGCGTCGGTCTCATGGGCTCACTGTGGCTCGATCCCGATTATCGCGGTGGCAAGCTCGCTTCCACGATCTCGCCGCTGACGAGAGCGGTGGCTTTGGCGCGCTGGCGGCCGGACTACTGCTGCAGCATCGTGTTTCAGACCGGAATCGATAAAGGTCGGGCGGCACTCTATGGCTGGCCTCCGCAAAACGTGGAGCGGGCCGTCATCTTTTCAAATCTGCCGGGATTTGAAGGGCCGCCGTTGGATTGCAGTCTGTGCTATCGCACGACGGCTGAAATCGAAGAGGTGGTACTCGCGGCGGTGGGCGCTCGGGCTGGGGAAACGTCCCGTACCACGGCCGTTCCCGGTCCCGCCCCGGTTGCTCTCGGAGTGGCGGCGGAATGAGGCGTCGGTGGCCAGCTGCGGCACATCAGCCGCAGCTGGCCAGCCGTCACAATCAGGCGCCTAAGTCGAGATCCCGGTCGGTCTTATACGACAGCGTCGAAATGATCTTGCTGCCGTCTTCGGTTTCCCACGGGAGAATCAGCCGGTCGTATCGGGACCGATGCGCCCCGGTCCGGTTCCGGATCACGGCATCGACATGATCTAGCCGCGGCTGTCGGCTTTCGAGTGTTTCTCTAAAGGTCTTGTTCACGAACGTGCCGTAATTGGAATCGTTTTGTTGATCGACCGGACAGCCGACGAGCGTCAAATGCCAAGTCTTGTCGTCGCGTTCGTACATGTTCAGCTTGTGGCCGAGGTGATCCCACACGATCGCACCTGAATGCGACGGCCGCGCGAGTGCGGCGCGGTCCAGCAGCCCGAAATTGACCATGAACTCTGTCGTATCGTAGGAATACCGGCCCGATGCGATCCGCCATTTCTTGAAAAACAGCGCCAAGCGGTCATCGTTCTGCTCAAGCGCATTGAGGCGGCGATTGGACAGACGACTGAGATCTTGCGGCACGACGGCGATATCGCTGAAGTGAACGGCCACCGAATCCGAATTGACGCGATCCAACAGCCACGCGACAGCCGAAGATGGCGTGTCGAACCGTTGCTCCGTCCAATGCTCATTGCTGCTGATGATGACAACGGGCCCGACGGGCAGGCGCGCGATCAGCTCGGAGGTGGCCAGGAGCGCAGGCGCGGTGACCGCAACCTCACGCAGCCTGATGGTCGTTACGTCTTCGGGGCCGGCAGGGACGGCGACATCCACGAACCCGAGGTTCCGGACCGCATAGGACACAAGATCGTAGTCCGGGTCCGGATCGCCCAGCACGACAAGCAGCTGGTCGTCAAACGGGTCCCAGACGTGTCCCTGACCATCGATGAGGTAACGCGCCATACTCGAGCCTGCTTCTAGGCTTACACAATCCGGACTAAAAATTTAGATACATGGATAATAGTCTGACAGCCGAACCAATGTCCACAGGCGTAGTCGTGGGGAAAACATTCGTATGTCATTGTATCTAAAAGGTTAATCTGTTGGCAATCCGTTTGTCTAAGCCTCCGGGTCTCGCCGCCGCCGGCCGCATCCTTGCGGTCTTGGGCGTTCTTCAGCTGGGATCCGCCGCGTACGCCCAAGAGTCGGGCGAGGCCGTCCTTCGTGTCGGGCTGTCGACCGAACCCGTGACCTTCGATCCGCACAGCATGAACGTGGGATCGACCACCTTGGTCAATCGGTCGCTGTTTGAGGCGCTGGTCGGGCGCGGAAAGGACATGAAAAAGGTTCCTGAGCTGGCGACGTCGTGGTCGCGGTTGGGACCAACCCGCTGGCGGTTCGTGATCCGCCGGGACGTGCATTTCCACAATGGCGATTCGCTGACTGTCGGCGACGTCATCTTCTCGCTGCAGCGAGCGGCATCCAGCGCATCAGATTTCAAGATTTACACCGACGGCATCGACAGCATCGAGCAGGTGGATGACTCGATGCTCGACATTGTGACGCGGGCCCCGGACGAGGTGCTGCCCGACAAGCTGACGCGGGTCTTTATCGTGTCCAAGGCCTGGGAGACGGCGCACAACTGGGCGGAGCCGCCGCGACCTGGAAGCGGGAAAGCGGGACATGTGGATGAAGAGAACGGTACCGGTCCATATCGGCTGGTGTCGGGCTCGGGGCCGGAGGGGCGCGTCGAAATGGTTCGATTCGACAGATGGTGGGGGCGCAATGCCGGTCGTATCGGCAACGTCAGGACCGTCACCTATCAATCCCTTCCTGTCGCTGCCGCCCGGGCCGCCGCGCTCATGTCAGGCGGGGTCGATCTGATCGTCGACGCTCCGCCGGCCCTCGTCGCTAGCCTGAAGGCACGATCCGACATCAAGATCGTGAGTTCGCCCGAGAACCGAACCATCATGCTTGGCTTCGATCATCGCCGGGAAAAGCTCGAATATTCCGACGCCCCCGCCAATCCGTTCAAAGACCGTCGAGTGAGACAAGCCGTCAACCTGGCGGTCGACGCGAATGCCATTCGAGACGGACTTATGGACGGATTTTCGCTCCCTGCCGGCTCGCTCATCGCACCCTCCGTCTTTGGCTATTCGAAAAAGACGGACGCCAGAACACCCAACGATCTCGTCGTCGCCCGCCAACTGATGAAAGCAGCGGGATACGAACGCGGATTTTCCGTGACGCTCGATTGCCCGGCACACCGCTATGTCAACGATCAGAGCATTTGTGCGGCCGCCGCCGGCATGCTGTCGAAGATCGGAATCTCAGTGAACGTCAATTCGATGCCGCTGGCGATGTGGTACGGAAAGATCCTGCGCCACGACACGAGCTTCTATCTGATCGGCTGGGCGTCGCCAACCTTCGACGGGGAGGTTTCGCTACGCGCTTTGCTGCATACGCCCTCTCCTGGCGGCGGCGCGGACGGAGCGGTCAATGGGGGTTGGTACAGCGATCCCAGCATCGACGCGCTTATCGATGGTCTTGGCAAGGCACCCGACCTCGCCGCGCGGGCAGCGATGATCGACAAGGCTCTCGAACTTGCGAAAGAGGATGTTGCCTATGTCCCGCTGCATCATCAGATGCTGGTGTGGGCGATGAAGAAAAACGTCGATGCGGTGCTCACGCCCGAAGGCCAGCTCGACGTGAAGTGGGTGACGGTTCACTGAACCGACGTCAGGCGTCGTGTCCGGCCGTTGCTTCCAGTCGGGCTTGGGCGCTGTAGCGGGCGCTGAACGCGGTGGCGCAGACGATCATGCCGCCGCCCAGCCAGGCCCATAGGTCGGGCGCCTCGCCGAATATGAACCAGGCCAGGCCCGCTGCGATCGGCAGGCGGATGAAATCGATGCTCGTGACGGCCGAGGCGTCCCAGAGGGCGAACGCCCGCGTCACGGCCAGGTTTGCCAGTGTGGAGAGCGCCGCGATCCCGAAGATCCCCGGCCATGCATGAACCGGCGGCGTCACCCATACCGGCAGCGCCACCAGGATCGAAAACGGGATCATGTAGAGCGCCATATAGGTGACGATGGCCGTCGGAGATTCGAACCGGGTGAGATGCTTCACGACCGTCGTGTTTCCGCCCGCCAGGGCGGCCCACAGGATGATCGCCAGCTGCGGCCAGTGGACGGCGTGAATACCGGGGCGCAGGACCACCATTGCGCCGAGAAAGCCGACGATCGTGCACGCCCAGCGCACCGGGCCGACCGACTCGCCCAGGAAGGCGATGGCGGCGATCGTGGCAAACAGCGGCGACGTGAACGACAGCGCCGCCGACTCGTTGAGCGGAAGATGGGCCACGGCGAGGAACCAGAGCACCATTGCAAGGAAGCCGAGGCACGCCCGTCCGAAGTAGAATTTGTGATTGGAGGTGCGAAGCCCGTGCACGCCGTTCCGCAGGACCCAGGGCAGGGTGATCGCGGCGCCGATCAGATTGCGAAACAGGACCTGCTCGAGCGGGGGAACCTCGGACGCCACGACGCGGATCAACGCCATGACGGCGGCGAACGAGGCCGACGCGGTCAGCACCGCGAGCACGGCGGAGGTATGTCGGTCCGACAGGGCGGGAATGTAGCGCATTGCGGCCATCTATCCACCGCACACGATGACACCGGCGCGCTGCAACGTGTCGATCTCCGCGTCCGTGATGGTCGCGAGGTCGCGCAGGACCGACCGCGTGTCGGCGCCGATCGCACCGCCCGTGTGGCGGACGCCGCCGGGCGTGCGCGACAGACGCGGAAAGACGCCGGCCATCTTGATCGAACCGAGCTCCGCATCGGGGACCTCGGCAATGGCCTCCCGGGCCGCAAAATGCGGATCGCGAAAGATGTCGGCCATGGTGAAGATTCGCGACGCCGGCACGTCGTGCTGCCTCAACAGCGCGTCCACGTCCGTCAGCGGCTTGGACCGGGTCCAGGCCGTGATGGCCGCCTCCAGCGCTTCCTCGTTTTGCGCTCGCGCCGCGGCGTCGCGAAACCGCGGATCCTCCGCCAGAGCCGGACGGCCCATCGCTGCGGCAAGGCGCCGGAACGTCGGCTCCCCGACGGTTGCAATATGGATCAACCCGCCGTCCGCGCATTCGAAGAGCGTGTTCGGCACGTTGTCGGGTAGCCGTGAGCCGGCGCGGCACGCGACAAATCCCAATTTGTCGTACGCCGGGACGTGCGGCTCGGTGAGGGCGAAGGCCGATTCGAGCAGCGACGCGTCGACAACCTGACCGCGCCCGGTCTGCCGCGCCACGTGCAGCGCCATCAGCGCGCCGAGCGCCCCGTGCAAGCCGCACAGATAATCGGTCAATGACGTGGCGACGCGAGATGGCGGCCGATCTGGATCCCCCGTCAGATGGCGCAGCCCGCCCATCGCCTCGGCGATGACGCCGAAGCCGGGTCGCTGCGAATAGGGGCCGGTCTGGCCAAATCCGCTGATCCGCACCATGACGAGTGCCCGATTGTCTTCGGCGAGCCGGTCGTAGCCGAGGTTCCAGCGCTCGAGGGTGCCGGGGCGGAAGTTCTCGATGAGGATATCGGTTGTGCGGACGATCTTGCGGATCAGCGACTGCCCTTCGGGCCGTCGCAGGTCGACCGAGATGAGCCGCTTGTTGCGAAAGATGCTGGCCGCATAGAGCGACCGCCCGTTGAGCCGCTTGCCCATCGAGCGCAGAGGATCGCCCGCGGCTTCTTCCACCTTCACGACGCTCGCGCCGAAATCGGCCAGGAGGCGGCCGCAGAACGGCGCGGCAACGGTCGACCCGAGCTCGAGTACGCGAATCCCGGTGAGCGGTCCGGCGCCGTAGGAGTCTGCGTCATTCAGCATGGCGGGCGCCGATCCTAAACATGGCCTCGCCCCAGCACCAGCGCGGAACCGGAGCCGTTCCGCCTTCTTTTCACCTCCGGAATCGGGTACCTAGCCGCGATGGCACTCCTTCGCTCGGTCGCCACGATCGGCGGCTATACCCTGCTGTCGCGCATCCTCGGCTTTGCCCGCGACGTGCTGGTGGCGGCATTCGTAGGCGCCGGGCCGGTTGCCGATGCGTTCTTCGTCGCGTTCAAATTCCCCAATCTGTTCCGGCGCCTGTTCGCAGAGGGCGCGTTCAACGCGGCGTTCGTGCCGATCTTTGCCGGCCTGGCGGCCACCTCCGGTCATGGCGCGGCCAAGCGCTTTGCCGAAGACGCGCTGGCTGTCCTGCTCGCCGTCCTGGTCGTCTTCGTCGTGGGCGCGGAGCTCACCATGCCGTGGCTGATGTACGCCTTTGCACCCGGGTTTTCTGCCGATCCCGCCAAGTTCCGGCTTGCGGTCGACCTGACGCGGATCACGTTCCCGTATCTCTTGTTCATCTCGCTCGTATCGCTGCAGGGCGGGGTCCTCAACTCGATCGACCGGTTTGCCGCCGTCGCGGCCACGCCGGTCCTGATGAATGTCTGTTTCATTGCCGGGCTTCTCCTGCTGATCAACCTCACGCCGACCGCGGGGCACGCGTTGTCCTGGGGCGTCGCTTTGGCCGGCGTCGTGCAGTTCCTGTGGCTTGCGGCGGCCATGGACCGCGCCGGCCTGGCGCTGAGCCTGCCGCGGCCGCGCCTGTCGCCGGAGGTGCGGCGCCTGTTGGCGCTCATGCTGCCGGCGACACTCGGCGCCGGTGTCGTGCAGGTGAACCTGATGATCGACATCGTGATTGCGTCGCTGCTGCCGACCGGGGCCGTGTCGTTTCTGTACTACGCCGACCGCGTGTACGAGCTGCCGCTGGGCGTGATCGGGATCGCGATCGGCACGGCATTGCTTCCGCAGCTGTCGCGGCATGCGCGGCGCGGCGAAGAGGGGGCGGCGATCACCAGTCTCAACCGCGGCCTCGAGGCAGCCCTTCTGTTGACCCTGCCGGCGACCGTGGCGCTGCTCGTCATCGCGCGGCCGATCATCGCCGGCCTCTTCGAACGCGGGGCGTTCGGGACCTCCGCCACGGGTGCCACCGCCGCGGCTCTCATCGCCTATGCGCTCGGGCTTCCGGCCTATGTCCTCATCAAGGTGCTGACCCCGGGCTTCTATGCCCGCCATGACACGCAGACGCCGGTCAAGATCGCCGTCGGTTGCGTGATCGCCAATACCGCCATCGCCCTGGCGCTCCTGAAGCCGCTCGCCGCCTTCGGCGTCGCGCATGTCGGAATCGCGTTTGCAACCGCCGCTTCGGCCTGGCTGAACACGGGGGCGCTCGCGATCATCCTCTATCGGCGCGGCCATCTGGTACCGGATGCCGGCCTCAGGCGCCGTGGCCCGCGGGCGCTGGCGGCGAGCCTCGTCATGGGGGCGACGCTGTGGGCAGCGACGGTGCCGCTCGCCGCATGGCTCGCCGGCGGGTCGACCCATCGGATGGCCGGCCTCGGCGTCCTGGTCGTGGTGGGACTCGCGGTTTACGGAATCGCGGCCCTGCTGCTGGGGGCGGCCGACGGGGGGCAGGTGCGCCGGCTTCTGGCTCGCACCTGAACGCGGGTGTCTGCCGGCGCTCTCCTCAGCGGGGCACGTATTTGCGGATATGGCCGAAGCGATCGACCTTGCGCAGCGCTTCCTCGCGGTCGCGGCCGCCGCGGATGTCGGCGGCCACCTTCGCATCGAGGCGCGCCAGGGTCTCGGCGGCCTCCAGCACTTCCGCGGCGATCGCGCGCGGGATGACGATCACGCCGTCGTCATCGCCGACGATCACATCGCCAGGATGGATCACGACCTCGGCTCCGCTCTGGCCCGGCAGCGAAATCGGAACACCGTGCTCGACCACGCTCCAGCGCCCGGCCGGCCGGCGCGGCGTCACGTGGGTGGAGAAGATCGGCAGGCGCAGGGCGCGCATCTCGGCACCGTCGCGGACGGCTCCGTCCACCACCAGGCCGGCGCAGCCGCGGGCCTTGTAGGAGACCACGACGTTGCCGCCGATGCAGGCTAACGTCGCGTGGCCGCCGGTCGCGACCACGACGACGCAGCCCGGTGTCAAATGGCGGTCGACGTCGTAGGGCGCGCTCGGCGGCGCCGGGTGTGCCGCGTCGATCGCGCGGCCGCGCACGCAGAACGCGGGTCCCGCGACCACCATGCCGGGGGCGAGTGGCCGGATCGCGGCCCTCAGCACCTGGTTCTGCAGCCCCATGACGTCGAGCACGTCGCTGAACGTGTCCGTCGATTGCCGGCGCAGCCGCCGGATCAGGCTATGCCCGCCGTCGCGGCCGGACCTGGCCTTGGTTTTCGCCATCTCGATTTCCCCCAAGCATTGACCGTCTTGCGGCGAGCAGCCATAACGAGCAACCGATACGTACGGGGCCGCTGCAGCGAGAGTTTCTGACGCGATGAACCGCATCTTCTCCGGCATTCAGCCGACCGGCAACCTCCATCTCGGCAACTATCTCGGCGCCATCCGCAACTGGGTCAAGTTGCAGAAGGACTACGACTGCATCTTCTGCATCGTCGATCTGCACGCGATCACGGTGCCGCAGGAACCGGCGTCCCTCCGCGCGCAGACACGCGAGGTGACGGCCGCCTACATCGCCTGCGGCATCGACCCCGATGCCTGCATCATCTTCAACCAGTCGATGGTGACGGCGCATGCCGAGCTGGCCTGGCTGCTCAGCTGCTTGACGCCGCTCGGCTGGCTCAACCGGATGACCCAGTTCAAGGAAAAGGCCGGCAAGCAGCGCGACAACGCGGGCCTCGGACTTTACGCGTATCCCGTGCTGATGGCGGCGGACATCCTCGCCTACAAGGCCACGCACGTGCCCGTCGGCGAGGACCAGAAGCAGCACCTCGAGCTGTCGCGCGACATCGCGGGCGCCTTCAACCGCCGCTTCGGCGTCGAGTATTTTCCGCTTCCCGAACCGCAGATCTTCGGCGCCGCGACCCGCGTCATGTCGCTGCGCGATGGCACCAAGAAGATGAGCAAGTCCGACCCGTCGGACCAGAGCCGCATCAACCTGACCGACGGGCCCGATGCGGTGGCGCAGAAAATCCGCCGCGCCAAGACCGATCCCGACCTGCTGCCGTCAGAGGTGAAAGGGCTCGACAAGCGCCCCGAGGCCGAGAACCTGCTGGGCATCTATGCCGCGCTGTCGGACAAGTCGCTCGAGCAGGCGGTGCATGAGTTCGCCGGCAAGCAGTGGTCGGCGTTCAAGGAGACGCTGGCGGAGACCGCGGTCGGCGTGCTGGGCGCTATCGGCACCGAGATGCAGCGATTGATGGCCGATCCCGGCTATGTCGACGGTGTCCTGCGCCGCGGTGCCGAGCGCGCCGATGCGATCGCCACCAAGCACCTGCGTGAAGTGCAGGACATCTTCGGGTTCCTGCGCGTCTGACCCCGCCGAGGCCGACTCTCACGCCTGCTGTTCGGGTTTGCGCTCCGCCGGAGTGAAGATCTCGTGCGGCTCGGACAATCCGCGCAGCGGATGCGTGCCGACCGACTGCAGCGGATGCGGGCAGACGCGGGCGAAATCGTCGGTGACGAGGATCCGCCGCTCCAGCCGCTTCGCCAGCTGGTCGAGGCGTGCCAGCAGATTCACGGCGGGCCCGATCGCCGTGAAGTCGAGGCGATCGATCGCGCCGATATTGCCGAAGAACACGTCGCCGAAATGGATGGAGACGCACATCCGCGGCACAGGCTCGTTCTCGAGGACCGGGTCGCCCTTCAGATCGTCCACCGCTGCGATCGCAGCCTTTGCCGCGTCGAGCGCGCGTCCGGCCGCATCCGGTGCGAACGCCGCATCGGCCACCGCGAAGATGGCGAGCAGCCCGTCGCCCATGAATTTGAGGACCTCGCCGTCGCGTTGGTGGATGTGCTGGACCACGCGTTCGAAATAGGCGTTGAGGATCGCGATGACCCGCGGCCCCGGCAGATGATCCGACAGGCGCGTGAAGCCGCGCAGGTCGCATAGCCACACGATCGCGCGGACCGTGTTGCCGCGGCCGCGCATGATGTCGCCGGCCAGCACGCGCTCGCCGATCTCCTGGCCCAGATAGGCACCGAGCAGGTTCACGGTGATCTGGCGGCTGATCTGGAGCTCGAGGATCGGAGCGAGCAAGGGACCGAGGCTCGCCAGTTCGCCCAGGGTCTCCTCGCGAAATCCGCCCGGCTGGTCGGTCGAGATCGTGATCGAGACCCGGCGCGTCGACAGCTCGAGCGGCACCGCGATGTACTCGGTGATCCCCTGCGCCTTGAGGTCGGCGAGGATCGGGAAATCGAAGGCGGCCTCGGGACCTTCAAGCCGCCGTCGGATGCGCTCGCCGTTCTCAACGACGCGTCGGATCGGGCTGTCGAGATACATGGCCGTGTCGCGGGTGCCGTGCACCACGAGCGTCTCTTCGGTGATTCCGGTGGCGCGCGTCCAGCGGCACCCGGTGCCGTAATATTGCGGATGCAACGTGGGCAGATGGAACGTCATGCGCGCGAGCGGAATGCCGATCGCGACGAGACGCCAGCAGAGTTCGTCGAGCAACTCGAGGGCGTCCGGAATGCGGCGCGCGGACGACATCAACCATGCCGCGACGTCTGCGATGTTCGTGCAACCGTCGAAGCGGCGCTTGTCGGGCGCGCGTTCGACCACTCGGCCGAGTCGCAGAGCACTTGTCGCCATGGTTGTCATCGCCGTACGTCAGTAGGTCGCGCGTGTGGATAAGTCATGATGTTTTATATGCGTCGTGGAGTCGCGCAAGATTCCTATAGTTAACGGTAATAAGTTCCGCCAAATTCGCCGAAAAAGGTTGACGATCATCCTCTATGCCCCCATTTAGCCACATGTCGATTGTCATCCGTGACAACCGAGGAGGCGAGAGATGTTTATTCAGACCGAGCAGACGCCGAATCCAGCGACGCTGAAATTTTTGCCCGGACGCGACGTGATGGGCAACGGCACCGCGGACTTTGCGACCGCAGAGGCTGCGAAGCGCTCACCGCTTGCCGAGCATCTGTTCACCGTCGACGGCGTGACAGGTGTGTTCCTCGGGACTGATTTTATCACGGTCACCAAGGCGGCCGACAAGGATTGGCATCTGCTGAAGCCCGCCATCCTCGGCGCAATCATGGAGCATTTCACATCCGGCCGTCCGATCGTCATCGGGCCCGAGGCCGCCGGTGAGTCCGCAGGCGCTGGCGAAGAGGATTCCGACGTCGTGGCCCAGATCAAGGATCTGATCGAGACGCGAGTCCGTCCGGCCGTGGCGCAGGACGGCGGCGACATCACGTTCCAAGCTTTCGAAGACGGCATCGTTTTCCTGCACCTGCAGGGCTCATGCTCTGGATGCCCGAGCTCGACAGCCACGCTGAAGGCGGGCATCGAGAACATGCTGAAGCACTACGTCCCGGAAGTGGTCGAAGTCCGCGCGGTCATGTAGCGCGTTCTTGGCTGTCCACTGAATCATTCACTGCTGTCGAGACGGGGGCCGACGATGACGCCGGTTGGATCGCTCGTGCGCATGAAGTATGCGCTTCGCATTGGAAGCTGTGCCATGGCTGTGCTGCTGTGCGGCAGCAGCCTTGCTGACCGCCCGACTTCTGCATCCTTCAACCAGAGCCGCGGCTTCGCTGCGCTGTTTTCTACGTCGCTGCCGGACGTGACGCGCGACGAAGACACGCAGCCAGCACGCGACGGGGCGCCGATTCCCGACTACGCGCTCGATGCCGTTCGCGATGACGGCGCCGCCGTGCCGCGCCTGTTCCTGGCGCGTGTGCCGGCCGAACTCAGGACCCTCGATTCGCCCGAGGTTCGCAAGGAGCGGTTCGTGAAGGTCCTGCTGCCGCTCATCCTGGCCGAGAACGAACGGATCGCGGCCGAGCGCAAGCATCTGCTACGATTGCAGGAGTACCTGCGTGCAGGCGGTCCTCTGACCGAGACCGACCGCATCTGGCTGCAAGCCATGGCCGACCGCTACGATGTCGAGTACGACGCCGACGAGCTCGCCGATACGATGGAGCTCCTCGTCGAACGGGTGGACGTTGTCCCGCCATCGCTGGCGATCGGGCAGGCGGCGCTCGAGACCGGCTGGGGGACCAGTGCCGCCGCCCGCGGCCAGGCGATGTTCGGTCAGATGATCTTTTCGGATGACGGCGAACGCGCCGAGGTGCGCCGGTTCGAGCGTCTCGCGCATGCTGTCCGCGCGTATGAGCTGAACCTCAATACGCACAAGGCCTACGAGCGGTTCCGGACGCGGCGCGCGGCCATGCGGGAGCACGACAAGCCGTTGAACGGCTATGAGCTGGCGCTCACCCTCGTGCGCTATTCGGAGCGCAAGATGGATTACGTCAAGGACGTGCGCGGGTTGATCCGCGCCAACAAGCTGCTGCCCCTGGACGCGGCGCGGCTTGACAGCGGGCCGCAATTGGCCGGGTTCTGAACCGGCCCGCTCACCGCATCAGCGGGGGCTCGAGCGCCGCATCCGACAGCAGCGGGAACCGCCGCGGCTCGAAAAGCTGGTAGTGCCACCATTCGTTGCGGTAGAAATCCCAGCCGGCGGCCGACATGAGTCCGAGCAGGAGGAAGCGGTTGCGCTGCGCTTCCGCAGGGACGTCCGTCGCCCCGTGGTGTGACTGCGGACGGAACGAGTCGAACGGCGTTCCCATATCGAGCGCCGTGCCGTCCCGGGCGAGCAACGTGACGTCGACGGCCACACCGCGCGAGTGCGGCGAGCCGCGCCGCGGGTCGGCGAGGAACTCTGGATCGGGCGTATGGTTCCACATCTTCCACTGCGCCTCGGTCGGCCGGAACGCATCGTAGATGCGAAACCGAAGTCCGATCGCGGCGGCCAGTGCGATGGCCCGCGCGAGGGCTGCCGCCGCCTCCGGGTGCAGGTAAGCGGCGGCCCGCTTGTAGATCGGAGCTCCGGTGAAGTTGTGCTGCGTCGCGTAGGCGATCTCGAGGTCGACGTCGTAATCCGGCGGGGCGATGGCGGCGAGCGTCATGATGTCCGGCTTGTACCATTGCCGGGGCCCGCGTGCGAGGCACTGACGTGAAGATCCTGGCCCTCGATTCCGCGACCGCTGCGTGTTCGGTCGCGGTGTGGGTCGACGGCTGCGTGGTGGCCGTCGAGCGCGCCGATCTGCCGCGCGGACAGGCCGAAGCGTTGATGCCCATGGTCGAGCGTGTGCGCGCCGCGTCCGGACTTGCGTTTCAGGCATTCGATCGCCTCGCGGTCACGGTGGGCCCCGGCCATTTCACGGGCTTGCGCGTGGGACTGGCGGCGGCGCGCGGCCTGGCCCTTGCGGCCGGCCGGCCGCTCATCGGGATCTCGACGCTCACGGCCATAGCGGCCGCCGTGCCGGATGACGAGTTCGCGACATCGCTGCTGGTCGTGGCGCTCGACTCGAAGCGGGCCGAACCCTACCTACAGACCTTCAGCGCCGACCGGCGTCCGGCGACGCAAGCCGTGGCCCGACTGGCGTCGGATTATGCCGAGGAGCTGCTGCGGCACGATCCGGGTCGCCCGGTCCTGGTCGCAGGCGACGCTGGCGACGGACTGGCGGCGGAGATCGCGGCGCGCGGCGGCGGCGTGCGCCGCTCGCGGGCGCCGCCGCGCCCGGATGCCGCCGTGGTCGCCGCGTTGGCTGCGGCCGCTCCGCTGCCCACGGGATTTCCGGCGCCGGTCTATGTCCATCCGGTCGCCACGACCACGGCAAAGACCATGCGGCGCGCTCCGGCATGAGGTTCCAGTTGGCCAGCGCCGGCGTGGCCCACGCGGCCGTGCTGGCGGCCTTGCACGGCCGCTGCTTCGAGGACACATGGTCGGCCCAGGCGATCGGCGAGGTGCTGGGATCGCCGGGTGCGTTCGCGTATCTGGCCGTGGAGGCGGACGAGGAGAGCGCAGGCCGCCCCCTCGGCTTCGCGCTGGCGCGCCGGACCGGCGACGATGCCGAGCTTCTGACGTTGTGCGTGCTGCCGGAGGAGCGCCGCCGCGGGGTGGGGGCCGCCCTTCTCGACGAGGTCATGGAGCGCGCGCGCGCGAGCGGCGCCCGCCGCCTGTTTCTGGAGGTCGCGGAGACGAACGGGGCGGCCCAAGCGCTGTATGCCGCGCGCGGCTTCGTGGCCGGCCGGCGCCGGCCCGACTATTACCGCGGACCGAACCGCGTGCCGATTGCGGCCTTGGAGCTCTCCTGCGACCTCGGCCGCTGATCGCCCCCGGGCTGCCTACAATTGTTACACGATGAGTGGAAGTTTGACTTGGTTAGTCGGAAATCTCGCCCCACAAAAATAATCATTCACGCGAATACGGCCGCGCTCTATTGCAAACAAGGAAAGACTAATTATAGTCGTCGAGCTTTCCTCTGTTCGCTTTTCTCAGCTCCAGCTCCCCGAACACAACAGTTGCGGACCCATGACGGACGCCACGAAGACAGAAGACATTCTGGCGCTGACGGCAAAGATCGTCGCGGCTCACGTCTCCAACAACACAGTGCCTTTGAGCGACCTGCCGGGACTGATCCATCAGGTCCACCAGGCGCTCTCCGGCGTCGGATCGAGTTCTGCGGCCGGGGTGCGTCCGCAACCCGCGGTGCCCGTCAAGAAGTCGGTGCTGCCCGACTACATCGTCTGTCTCGAGGACGGCAAGAAGCTGAAGATGCTGAAGCGTCATTTGAAGACCGCCTACAACCTGACGCCCGAGCAGTATCGCGAGCGGTGGAGCCTGCCACCGGATTATCCGATGGTGGCGCCGAACTATGCCAAGCAGCGCAGCCAGCTCGCCCGCGATCTCGGGCTTGGCACCAAGAGCAAGCGCCGCCGCGGCTGATTCACCGCCGCGGCGACGCATGCCCAGGGCTCGGCCGCCGGGCCGGCGACGCCGGTAGGATTGCCGGCCCGTTTGGTCTATAGTCCCGCGGATTCGAACCTCCGAGTACCGTCGGCCCCATGCCCTCGCGGATCGAGCAGCTGTGCATCGATAAAGGCCTGAAGATGACCGGCCAGCGCCGGATCATCGCGCGCGTTCTCTCCGACGCGAGCGACCATCCCGACGTCGAGCAGGTCTATCGCCGCGCGGCGGCGATCGATCCCCGCATCAGCATCGCGACCGTGTACCGGACGGTGCGCCTCCTCGAGGAAGCAAGCATCATCACCCGCCACGACTTCGGTGACGGCCGGGCGCGTTACGAGGAGGCCGACGAGCATCACCACGATCACCTCATCGACATCAAGACCGGCGAGGTGATCGAGTTTCAGAATTCCCGTATCGAGGCTTTGCAGGACGAGATTGCGCGCGAGCTGGGCTACCGGCTGGTCGGGCATCGGCTGGAGCTGTTTGGCACGCGCATCGACGGCGCGTCTCAAAATCAGGCGGCACGGGGCAAGAAACCATGATGATCGATCGCGCATCGCATCTGGGTGCGCCCGCATTGCTGGGCGCAGGACCATCCGGCGGGATCACCTCCGGCACCATGGAGGTGCGGCTGGCGGCGACCGAGGCCGAGATCGACGCGGCCCAGGCGCTCCGCTATCGCGTGTTCTACGAGGAGATGCAGGCCCGCCCGAGCGCGGAGGCCAACGCGCGGCGCCGGGACGCCGACCGCTTCGACGCCTGGTGCGACCACTTGCTGGTGATCGACCATAAGCGGGGCGACCGCGCCGCCGGCGTGGTCGGAACCTACCGCCTGTTGCGGCGCGAGCCCGCGGCCCGCGCCGGCGGATTCTACACGCAGACGGAATTCGACATCGCTCCGCTGCTCGCGGTCCCGGGCCCGGTGCTCGAGCTCGGCCGCTCGTGTGTCGACGCCGAATATCGCACCCGTCCGACCATGCAGCTGCTCTGGCAGGGTATTGCGAGCTACGTCGTCCAGCATGACGTTCGCGTCATGTTCGGGTGCGCGAGCCTCCCGGGCACCGAGCCGGACGTGTTGGCCCCCTCGCTCTCGTATCTCTATCACTATCACCTGGCGCCGCCGTCGCTGCGCGCCCGCGCGCTGCCGGACCGCTACGTGGAGATGAACCGGCTCACACCCGCCGAGATCGACACCGAGACGGCGGTCGCACAGCTCGATGCGCGGGCCGCACTCGCCGCCCTGCCGCCGCTGATCAAGGGCTATCTGCGCCTGGGTGGTCTCGTCGGCGAGGGGGCCGTGATCGACCCGCAATTCAACACGACCGACGTGTGCATCATCGTCGTGACCGACCGCGTGACGGACAAATATTTCAACCACTATCGTCGGCGAATGGCGGGCGGCGACAAACTCGCTGACGGCGACTAGGACGCACGCGGCCGGTCATGGGCCATTCCGTTCCGCGCGCGCTTGCCCGTCTTGTCGCGTATTTGCTGCTGACGTTTTCGCTGATGCCGGTGCAGGCGCTGCTGCTTGCCGTGGGCTCACCCCTGGCCCGCCGACTGCCGCACCGCTATCACCGCATCGTCTGCCGGATCTTGGGGCTCGAGCTCGAGACGCTGGGCGCCGTCTCGCCCATGGTGCCCACGCTGTTCGTCGCCAACCATGTCTCGTATCTCGACATCGAAGTGCTGTCCGCCGCGGTCCCCGGTTGCTGCTTCGTTGCCAAGCGCGAGGTGGCGAGCTGGCCGTTGTTCGGCTGGCTGGCGCGGCTGCAGCGCACGGTGTTCATCGAGCGGCGCTCGAACGGCGTTGCCGAGGAGCGCGACGGGCTGGCGCAGCGGCTGGACGAAGGAGAGAGCCTCGTACTGTTCGCCGAGGGAACCAGCGGTGACGGCAATCGCGTCAAGCCGTTCAAGAGCTCGCTGTTCAGTGTCGCCGAGCGCTCGTCACACGGCAGGCCGCTATTGGTTCAGCCGGTATCGGTCGCCTACACGCGCCTGGACGGCATGCCGATCGGCCGGCAATGGCGTCCCTTGTTTGCCTGGTATGGTGCGATGGATCTGGCCCCGCACCTTTGGCACGTACTGGGACTGGGCCGGGTCACGGTGACCCTGATCTTTCATCCGCCGGTGACGCTCGCCGAGGCAGGCTCGCGCAAAGCACTCGCGGCGCATTGTCAGCGGGTCATCGCCGCCGGCCTCGAAGCGGCGAATAGCGGGCGGGTGCGCGACCGGTTGCCGGCTTTGTCCGCGGCACCGGCTGCTGCACCCGTCGGATAGACCCCCGTGTCTCAGGTCTATGGGGCTGCCTTGACAGGGGGGAGGGGCGCTAGCACGTTAAGGGCCGGCCGATTCGAGAATTGGCACTCCTTGCGACCCCCGCTTTGAGCAAAAAACTTTTCATCAAATCATATGGTTGCCAGATGAATGTCTACGACTCCGCCCGCATGGCGGATGTCCTGGCGCCGCTCGGCTATCAGCCGGTCGATGACGCGGCCGCGGCCGATCTCATCATTCTCAACACCTGCCACATTCGCGAAAAGGCGGCGGAAAAGGTCTATTCCGACCTCGGCCGTCTGCAGCTGCTGAAGGCGTCACGAGGCCATGCCGCTGAGCGGGCCGGCGGGCCGCTGGTCGCCGTCGCCGGCTGCGTGGCGCAGGCCGAGGGCGAGGAGATTTTGCGGCGCGCTCCTTATGTCGACATGGTGTTCGGGCCGCAGACCTATCATCGCCTTCCCGAGATGGTGGCTCGTGTCGCTCGCGGCGCCGGCACGGCGCTCGATACGGAGTTTCCCCCGGAGCCGAAATTCGATTCGTTGCCACTGCCGGCAGCCGTCGGAACGGCCTCGGCCGGGGGCGAGGTGCCCGCGGTTACGGCGTTCCTGACCGTCCAGGAAGGCTGCGACAAGTTCTGCACGTTCTGCGTCGTTCCTTACACGCGCGGCCCGGAATATTCGCGCTCGGTCGCGGCGGTCGAGGCCGAGGCACGCGCCCTCGTGGCCCGCGGTGCGGCCGAGCTCACCCTGCTCGGCCAGAACGTGAACGCCTATCACGGCCAAGAAGAGGCGGGCACGGTCGTGGGCCTAGCCGGCCTGATCCGGCGCCTGGCCCGCATCGACGGCCTCGCCCGCATCCGCTACACGACCTCGCACCCGCGCGACGTCGATGACGCGCTGATCGCCTGCCATCGCGACGAGGCGAAGCTGATGCCGTTCCTGCATCTGCCGGTGCAGTCGGGATCGGACCGTATCCTGTCCGCCATGAACCGCGGTCATGACGTAGCCGAGTATCGGCGCACCATCGACCGGCTGCGCGCGGCACGGCCGGACCTGGCACTCTCGACCGACATCATCGTCGGCTTCCCGGGTGAGACGGATGCCGATTTCGAGGCGACCTTGGACCTGGTCCGCGAGGTCACCTTCGCGAGCGCCTTCTCCTTCAAGTTCAGCGCGCGCCCCGGCACGCCCGCCGCCCTGCTCGACGCGCAGGTGCCCGAGGCGCTCAAGGACGAGCGGCTGCAGACGCTCCAGGCGCTGCTGCGCGCGCAGCAGGAGAGCTTTAACCGCGGCATGGTCGGGCGCGTTCTGCCGGTCCTGTTCGAGCGCGCGGCGCGCCACCCCGGCCAGATCGCCGGACGCACGCCGTACCTGCAGGCGGTTCACGCGCAGGCGCCTGCTGCCTGGATCGGCACGGTGCACGATGTGAGGATACTCGCGGTCGGCCCCAACAGCCTGACGGCAGCACCGGTCGGCGGCGCTGAGTCAGGGCCGCTCGCTGCACCGGAAAGGATTTCGGCTTGAGGCCGCCCGTCGAAATTTCGCAGCCGCTTCATCTTCAGTTCGACGACAACACGTTGCTGCCGCTCCTGTTCGGCGAGCACGATCGCCATCTGGCGCGGATCGAACAGCGTCTCGGGGTGTCGGTCGTGTCGCGCGGTAACCGGGTCGCCATCTCCGGGCCGCCGTCGGCGGCCGAGCGGGCGCGGGATTCTCTCCTCTTTCTCTATGACCGCCTGCGCCGCGGCCACACCGTCGATGCCGGCGAGGTGGATGCCGCACTCCGTATGGTGAGTGCCGATGACGAAGCCGGGGCGCGCGACCTGTTCGGCGCCGAAGACCTCGCGATCCGCACCCGCAAGCGGCATATCCAGCCGCGCACCCCTGGCCAGGTCAATTACCTCAAGGCGCTGCGCGATCGCGAGCTGGTCTTCGGCATCGGCCCTGCCGGCACCGGCAAGACCTATCTCGCCGTGGCACAGGCGGTTCATCAGCTGACGTCGGGGCGTGTCGACCGCATCATCCTGTCCCGGCCGGCGGTCGAAGCCGGGGAGCGCCTCGGTTTCCTGCCCGGCGATTTGCGCGAGAAGGTCGACCCGTACCTGCGCCCGCTTTACGACGCGCTGCATGACATGCTGCCCGGCGAGCAGGTGATGCGCCGCCTGGCGTCGGGCGAGATCGAGATCGCCCCGCTCGCCTTCATGCGCGGCCGCACGCTCGCCAACGCGTTCGTCATCCTGGACGAGGCGCAGAACACCACGCCCGTCCAGATGAAGATGTTCTTGACCCGGCTCGGCGAGAATAGCCGCATGGTGGTAACCGGCGACCTGTCGCAGGTCGATCTGCCGGCGGGCGTGCGCTCGGGACTGCGCGACGCGCTCGATGCCCTGGAGCGCGTCGAGGACATCGCGATCGTCACCTTCGGCGCTCAGGACGTCGTGCGCCATCCGCTGGTGACAAAGATCGTGAACGCCTATGACGCCCGCGAGGTGAAGCGGCGGGCCGACCCCACCACCCCCAAGGCGCGATGAGCAGGGCCCGCGCCAAGCGGCAGCGGGCGCGGGGGACCGGCGCCGGACGCGGGCGCCGGAGTGCTGCTTCGCCGCACGTGTCCGTGCTAGTCGAAGCGCCGGAATGGCCGCGACGGCTGCGCGCGGCGGCAGCCCTGGCGCGCCGCGCCGGGCGCGAGGCCTTGTCCGCCGCGCCGGCCGGCGGTTCGCTTGGAACCGGGACCGTCGAGCTCAACGTCGTCCTGGCCGATGATCGCGCCGTCCGCAGGCTTAATCGCGACTGGCGCGGTCAGGACAAGGCGACCAACGTCCTGTCGTTTCCGAGTCAGAACGGCCCCGCTCGGAACGGCCCCGCTCGGAACGGAAGGCCGGTGCCGCGGCTGCCGCCCGGCGTTCCGGTGCTGCTGGGGGACGTGGTCGTGGCGTGCGGCGTGGCCGCGACCGAAGCGGCGGCACAGGGGAAGACCCTCCGGGCCCATCTCGCACACCTGGTCGTCCATGGCGTGCTGCATCTGCTCGGCCATGACCACGAGGTTGACGCCGAGGCCGAGCGCATGGAGGCGCTGGAAGCGAAGATCCTGCGCCGCATGGGCATCGCCAATCCTTATCGGACCACTGCATGAGCCCGCCTTCGCTAAAGCTACGGCGGACCACTCTCGTGCGCCGAAGCTCCCATGGGAGCGAAGGCCCATGAGCGACGCGGGTCCGCGCAGCATCGGCGACCGCATCCGGGCGATCTTCCGTCCGCGCGGCGACGGGGATCTGCGCGAGACGATCGAGGGGCTGATCGCCGACACGGATGCGCTGCCGGCCGATTTCGGCGTGCGCGAGCGCGAGCTGCTGCGCAACATCTTCAAGCTTCGCGGGATCACGGCCCACGACGTCATGGTGCCGCGCGCCGACATCGTCGCCGTGGCGCACGACACGCCGCTGCCCGACCTCGTGAAGAAGATGGTCCACGAGGCCCATTCGCGCCTTCCGGTGTTTCGCGAGACCCTCGACGACATCGTGGGCCTCATCCACATCAAGGACGTGCTGCAGTTCTGGGGCAGCGACCGTCCGTTCAAGATCGACGACATCCTGAGGCGCGTGCTGTTCGTGGCCCCCTCGATGCGCGTGCTGGACCTCCTGCTCGAGATGCGCAAGAGCCGCGTGCACATGGCGCTCGTCGTCGACGAATACGGCGGCATCGATGGCCTGGTCACGATCGAGAACCTGGTCGAGGAGATCGTGGGCGAGATCGAGGACGAGCACGACGTGGACGAGACGCCGAGGCTCACGCCCGATGCGCACGGCGCGTTTTTCGCCGATGCGCGCCTGCCGCTCGAGGAGTTCGAGGCCAAATTCGGATCGGTGCTCACCGCCGAGGAGCGTGGGGCCGACCTGAATACCCTGGGCGGGCTCGTGGTGGCGCGCGCCGGGCGCGTGCCCAGCCGCGGCGAAGTGATCGTCCATCCGGCGGGGATCGAGTTCGAGGTGCTCGACGCGGATCCGCGCCGCCTCAAGAAGCTCCGGGTGCGCCGCGTCGCGACGAAGGCACCGGGTACACCGGATACGCCGGCCTGACATGAACGGGCGGGGCGCGCTGTTTCCGGGCGTGTTCGACCTGGTCGCCGACCGGGCGCTCCAGTTGCGCGGCCGCGCGACCCGGCTCACCGGCTGGCGACGGGCAGCGCTCGCCTTCGCCCTCGGCCTGTGCGCGACCGCGGCCTTGCCGCCGGTCTATGCCGTGCCCTTCGTGTTCGTGGCGTTCACCGGGCTTATATGGCTTCTCGAGGCGGTGCCGCGCGGCGGCTGGCCCGCGACGCGGACGGCCCTCCTGGTCGGTTGGTGGTTCGGGTTCGGCCATTTCTTCGCCGGCTTCTACTGGCTTGCCAATGCGCTCCTGATCGATGCGGCGCAGTTCGGCTGGATGGTGCCGTTCGCGCTGTTCGGCCTGGCCGGAGGTCTGGCGCTGTTTCCCGCGGCAGCTGCGGCCGTGCATCACCGGAGCGGCCGGCGCGGGCTTGCCGGCATCCTGGTGTTCGCGGTCGCGTGGACCGCCGTCGAGTGGCTGCGCGGCCACGTGCTCACCGGGTTCCCCTGGAACCTGATCGGATCAGTCTGGGCGGGCGGTCCAACGATGATGCAGGCGGCAGCCCTCGTCGGGCTCTACGGTCTCAGCACGCTCACGGTCCTCGCTGCAGCCCTGCCCGCGACGGTCGCGGCCTCGCGCACCGGGCTTGCCCGCTGGGCCGGCCCACTTGCCGCCGTGGCGTTGGTCGTTGCCGGATGGGCATACGGTGCGGCACGGCTGGCCGGCGCCGGATCCGCCATGGTGCCCGGGGTGCAGCTCCGCCTCGTACAGCCGAACGTTCCGCAAAGCCTCAAGTGGGATCCGAACGCGCGCCTCGCCAATTTCCGCAAGAGCCTGGAGCTGACCCGCTCCCCGGGATTCGACTCGCGGACGGACATCATCTGGGCCGAGACGGCGGTGCCGTTCGTGCTGACGGATTTCAGCCAGGACGGGGCGGCGTTGCGCGCCGCACTCGCCCAGGTGATTCCGCCGCACGGCCTCATGATCACCGGTGCGTTGCGCGCCGAGCGCTCGACGCGGGG
Source organism: Alphaproteobacteria bacterium (assembly GCA_035506575.1). Taxonomy (GTDB): domain Bacteria; phylum Pseudomonadota; class Alphaproteobacteria; order CACIAM-22H2; family CACIAM-22H2; genus DATJPD01. The sequence goes on along the minus strand of DATJPD010000043.1, from coordinate 35,988 downwards.
GGTCTTTTCGATCTGGAACAGCCTGTTCGCGCTCGATTCCGAAGGGCACATCCTCGACAGCTACGACAAGCACCACCTCGTGCCGTTCGGCGAGTACGTGCCGTTTCCCCAGGTCTTCAGCTTCGCCAAGGTCGCCGCCGGGGCGGTCGACTTCTCCTCCGGCCCGGGCCCGCAGACGCTCGACGTCCCGGGACTTCCGCCGTTCAGCCCGCTCATCTGCTACGAGGCGATTTTCCCCGAACAGGTCGTCGATCCGGCGCACCGGCCGGCGTGGTTGCTCAACGTCAGCAACGACGCATGGTTCGGCCTCTCGGCCGGACCGCATCAGCATTTTGCCTCGGCCCGCTTTCGCACGGTCGAGCAGGGACTGCCGCTGGTTCGCGCGACCAATGACGGGATCTCGGCTGTGATCGACGGCTATGGCCGCATCGTGTCGGAGCTCGGCTTGGGCGAGACCGGCGTGCTCGATGCACCGCTGCCGCAGGCGCTGCCGCCGACGACCTATGCGCGATGGGGCGACTGGACCGTGCTGGCTCTGGCCCTCGTGCTCCTGGCTGCGGCCGGCTTGCTTCCGCGCGACGGCTGAGCCGTACTCCGGCAGCCCCGCCCGTCCGCCATGAACCCGAACGCCCTCCGCTACTTCCTCGAAGTCGCCGAGGCCGGCTCGTTCCGCCGCGCCGCCGATTCCCTGCGTGTCGCGGCCTCGGCGGTCAACCGGCAGATCTCTCTGCTCGAGGCGGATCTGCATGCGCCGCTGTTCGAGCGGAGCCGTGGGCGCAGCCGGCTGCGGCTGACGGCGGCCGGGCAGGTCCTCGTCCGCTACGGCCGGGCCGCGATGGACGAGGTCGAGCGCGCCCGCTACGAGATCGAAGCTCTTCGCGGCCTGCGCGCCGGCAACATCGTGCTGGGCGTGCCCGAGACCTTCAGCCGCGAGTTCCTGCCGCAGTTTCTCTCCCGCTTCCACGCCGCATACCCGCGTATATCATTTCGCGTGCTGGTCGCCGCCACCTCGCGCACGATCGAGATGGCGCTCGCCGACGAGATCGAGATAGCCCTGCTGTATCACGCCAATCTTCCGGTCACGATGGAGGTCATGGCCTCGCTCGAACGCGCGCGGTACCTCATGATGAGCGCCGGCCATCCGCTCGCCACGCGGAGCTGGGTGCGTCTCGCGGAAATCGCGGACTACCCGCTCATCGTGCCTGACTATGGGATCAGCGGCGCGCGTGACGTCTACGACCGCGTCTTTTCCAAGCTTCGCGGCAAACCCAAGATCGTGCTCACCACCGACTCGTATGAGCTGATGCGCAGTGCAGCACAGGTCGGCCTCGGGCTTGCCATCGTGAACGAGTACCTCGTGCCGCTGCGCGAGGAGCGCGGGCCTGACGTTGCGTTCGTCCGCATTCGCGATTCGGTCGTCAAGCCGCAGAGGCTCTGGTGCAGCGTGCGCCGCGGCCGCAAGCTCTCGGTCGCGGCCCTCGCCTTTGTCGACCGCATCAAGGCCGAATTTCAGGCCATTCAGCGCAAACCTACGGCCTCTTAATGACCTAAATTTAAGTCTTTAATAGTCGCTTTTATGCGGTTGACGAGCTATATGCGTTCCCGACATTTTCAACCAGACCGAGTTGTGCCACTGTGGGTTTGACCAAATGGTCTATTGGCGCCGCTCGGAATGCTCCGGCGTGGCCGGCAACGCAACGACGCATCCAGCCCGCCGGGCGTCGGTGGTTTGAATAGGTCAGTGGTGTGAATAAGGAACGAGAGCCTTGCGAATGAGTCTGCTGCCACTGCATTCGTCGCCCGGCTGTCCCATGGCGGGACGTCCGCGGCAGGAATTGCAGATCGGGGAGTTCATATCCGGCCTGACGCTCCGTCTCCTGTTCGCCCGGCGTTTGGACAGATGACGCTGGCACGGCGAAATCTCCGAGGAGGTGCAATGGCGACGACAACAGCAATCCGCGGCCGCGGCCGCGGCCGCGGCCGGTCCCCGACCGGCAAGCCGAACCCCATCGATATCCATGTCGGCGCGCGCATCCGCCTCCGCCGCACGCTCCTGGGCATGAGCCAGCAGAAGCTCGGCGAGGCGATCGGCTTGACGTTCCAGCAGGTGCAGAAATACGAGCGCGGGACCAATCGCGTCGGCTCCTCGCGCATGTTCGAGCTGGCCCGCGTGCTCGACGTGCCGGTCTCGTATTTCTTCGAGGAGATGGGATCCGACGTCGCCGCCCGCGGACGGCAGCATGCGTTCGGCATCGCAACCGAGGCCCCCAACGCGGGTGCCGGTGCCGACCCGATGACCAAGCGCGAAACGCTGGAGCTGGTCCGGGCCTATTACAAAATTACCGACGCCAAGGTCCGTAAGCGGCTGTTCGAGATGACGAAGGCGCTGGCGGCGGCGGCGGTTGGGACCGTCGCGGAGCGTAAATCCCGCTAAACCCGGGCGTGGGCTCGGACCCATGTGCGACGTGGGCACTACGGCTGTTGACGGGCTTCCGAAAGCTTGCCACAAGGTGCGCGCCAATTTTGGCATGGGTGACGCTGTGGCGCCGGGCGCGACATCGGTGCTTCCGCCGCGCCGCCACCAAATGATCTCTCACCGTCGTCGCCCGAGCCAGCAGGCTCCAACAACGACATTCGCGGAGGATAGACCGTGCGCCAGGGCAATTTCGTGTTCACGAGCGAGTCGGTGTCCGAAGGGCATCCGGACAAGGTGGCGGACCGTATCTCCGATACGGTCGTCGACATGTTCCTTGGCGCCGATCCTTATGCGCGCGTGGCCTGCGAGACGATGGTGACCACCCAGCGCATCGTGCTGGCGGGCGAGGTGCGCGGGCCGAAGGCGCTGGTGGAGAAGTCGGGGAAGGTCAAGGCCGCCAAGATCGAGCAGGCGGTGCGCAAGGCGATCAAGGACATCGGCTACCAGCAGAAGGGCTTCCACTGGAAGACGGCGAAGTTCGCCTGCCATCTCCATTCGCAGTCGCCCGACATCGCCATGGGCGTGGATGCCAAGGGCAACAAGGACGAGGGTGCGGGCGACCAGGGCATCATGTTCGGCTATGCCTGCAACGAGACGCCCGAGCTGATGCCGGCGCCGCTGCAGTATTCGCACAACATCCTGCGCCTGATGGCCGAGGCGAGGCATTCCGGTAAGGAGAAGTACCTGGAGCCGGACGCCAAGAGCCAGGTGACCCTGCAATACGTCAACGGCAAGCCGGTGCGGGCGACGGCGATCGTCGTCTCGACCCAGCACAGCGCCAAGGTCGACCAGGACGACGTGCGCGAGATCGTGCGGCCGTACGTGCTGAAGGTCCTGCCCGAGGGCTGGATGTGCGACGAAGAGCATTTCTACGTGAACCCGACCGGCCAGTTCATCGTCGGCGGCCCGGACGGCGATTGCGGCCTGACCGGCCGCAAGATCATCGTCGACACCTACGGCGGTGCGGCCCCGCACGGCGGCGGCGCCTTCTCGGGCAAGGATCCGACCAAGGTCGACCGCTCGGCCGCCTATGCGGCCCGTTATCTCGCCAAGAACGTGGTGGCGGCCGGCCTTGCCGACCGCTGCACGATCCAGCTCGCCTACGCGATCGGCGTGTCGCGGCCGCTGTCGGTCTATGTGGACACGCAAGGGACCGGCAAGGTCGACGAGGAGCGCCTGTCCAAGACCCTGCAGGAGCTCGTGAACCTCAGCCCCCGCGGCATCCGCGAGCATCTCGGCCTCAACAAGCCGATCTACGCCCGCACCTCCGCCTACGGCCATTTTGGCCGCGCCGCGGAAAAGGACGGCGGATTCTCCTGGGAAAAGACCGACCTCGTCAGCGACCTCAAGTCGGCCTTCGCCTAAGAACGTCCGTCGGCAGCATCGAAGGGCCCGGCGACGACCGTCGCCGGGCCCCTCGTCGTTTCGCGCTTGCGCTACACTGAGCCTCATGGATACCCCACCGCGGCGCCGCCTTATTCAAAGCTATGGGCGGCGGCGCGGGCGGCCGTTGCGCGGCGGACGGGCGGCCCTGATCGAGGATCTCCTGCCGGCCCTGGCGATCCCGGCACCGGCGGCGGGAGAGACGCTCGATCCGCGCCGCCTGTTCGTGGGTCCGACGGACGCGGTGTGGCTCGAGGTGGGCTTCGGCGCGGGCGAGCACCTGGCGGCACAAGCCGAGGCGCATCGCTCGACCGGCTTCATCGGCGCCGAAACCTACATCAACGGCATCGCCGGGCTTCTGGCGCGGGTCCGCGCGGCGCGGCTCGAAAATCTGCGCCTGTGGCCCGCCGACATCCGGCTTCTCTTGCCGTCATTGGCGCCGCGGTCGATCGCGCGCGTGTTCGTCCTGTTCCCCGATCCGTGGCCGAAGGCGCGTCATCACAAGCGCCGCCTCGTCGCGGCACCGTTTCTCGACGAGCTTGCCCGCGTCATGAGCCCGGGGGCGGACCTTCGCGTTGCGACCGACGATGGGGACTATGCCGCCTGGGTGGGCGAGCAGTTGGCCGCCCATCCTCGCTTTGCGCCCGTGCCCGGCGCCGATCCGCGACACCGGCCGGCCGACTGGATTCCCACGCGGTACGAGACTAAGGCGCTGGAGCAGGGCCGGGCGCCGCTTTATTTCAGCGTGTCCTGCGCCCCGTAAGTCCGCAAACAGCTTGAATTCCGGCGCGGTTTGGCTATATTCCAGGTCAACATAGCGGTTCAGTTAATAGGCTGGACCGGTAATAAAAAGTGGGCCGAACGGCCCACTTTTTTTTGCCCCGGGCGCAAAGACCGGGGATGGGCCTTTCAGAACGAGCGGTGTGGAGAGTAGCGGTCGCCGATGGACCAGACGGGACTTGCCAACCTGATCGAGCCGACGCTCGACCCCATGGGGTACGCGCTGGTGCGCGTGCGCCTGAGCGGCGGTCCGCGCGCGACCCTGCAGGTGATGGCCGAGCGCCACGACGACCAGCCCATGACCGTCGAGGATTGCGAGGCGATCAGCCGCGCGCTCTCGGCCAAGCTCGACGTCGAGGACCCGATCGCCTCCTCTTACGTGCTCGAGGTGAGCTCGCCCGGCATCGACAGGCCGCTGGTGCGGCCGAAGGATTACCGGCGGTTCTTCGGACACGTGGCCAAGCTGGAGACGCGGGTGCCGGTCGAGGGCCGCCGCCGCTTCTCGGGTCGCATCACCGCCGCGACCGACAGCCACGTCCGCATCACGCTCGAAGAGGGCGATGCGCCCTCCGAAATCGAAATTCCCATCGCCGACATCGCGCGCGCGAAGCTCAAGCTCACCGACGAGCTCATCGCGGCGCGAAACGGCCGTAACTAAGGTAGAAGCCATGGCAAAGACGAGCCGCAAGACCAAGCCCGAGGCCGAGCCGAAGCTCGAGCGCCTGACGGCCTACAACAAGATCGAGATGCTCCAGGTCGCCGACGCGGTGGCGCGCGAGAAGAGCATCGAGCGCGAGGAAGTCCTCGAGGCGATGGAGCAGGCGATCCAGAAGGCCGGCCGCGCCAAATACGGCCACGAGCACGACATCCGCGCGCATATCGACCGCGAGAACGGCGAGATCCAGCTCTTGCGCTACCGCCAGGCCGCCGATCCGGTGGAGAACGAGGCGACTCAGATCCCGCTGGCCGACGCACAGGCCAAGAATCCCGACGCCAAGCTCGGCGACTTCATCATCGACCCGCTGCCGCCGATCTTTTTCGGCCTTATCGCGGCCCAGACCGCCAAGCAGGTGATCGTGCAGCGCGTGCGCGAGGCCGAGCGCAAGCGGCAGTTCAACGAGTACAAGGACCGCGTGGGAGAGATCGTCAACGGCCTCGTCAAGCGCGTCGAATTCGGCAACGTCACGGTCGACCTCGGCCGCGCCGAGGCGATCCTCCGCCGCGACGAGTGCATCCCGCGCGAGCTGTTCAAGCCGTCCGAGCGCGTGCGCGCCTATATCTACGACGTGCGCGAGGAGACGAGGGGGCCCCAGATCTTCCTGTCGCGCACCCATCCGCAGTTCATGGCGAAGCTGTTCGCCCAGGAAGTGCCGGAGATCTACGACGGCATCATCGAGATCAAGGCCGTGGCGCGCGACCCGGGCAGCCGCGCCAAGATCGCGGTGATCTCGAACGATTCCTCGATCGATCCGGTCGGCGCCTGTGTCGGCATGCGCGGCTCGCGCGTGCAGGCGGTCGTGGCCGAGTTGCAGGGCGAGAAGATCGACATCATTCCGTGGTCGCCCGACCCCGCCACCTTCGTCGTCAACGCGCTGGCGCCGGCCGAGGTGACGAAGGTCGTGCTCGACGAAGAGGCGCGCCGCATCGAGGTGGTGGTGCCCGATGACCAGCTGTCGCTGGCGATCGGCCGCCGCGGCCAGAACGTGCGCCTGGCCTCGCTGCTCACCGGCTGGGCGATCGACATCCTGACCGAGGCCGAGGAATCCGAGCGCCGCCAGGAGGAGTTCAAGTCCCGTTCGGCGCTGTTCGTGGAAGCGCTCGACGTCGACGACGTGATCGCGGGGCTCCTCGTGACCGAGGGCTTCACCAAGGTCGAGGACGTGGCCCTGGTCCCGGTCGACGAGCTGGCCGGCATCGAGGGGTTCGACGAGACCGTCGCGGGTGAGCTCAAGAGCCGCGCCGAGATCTGGATCGAGGCGCAGAACAAGCGCCTGACCGAGCGCTATCACGAGCTCGGCGTCAGCGAGGAGGTTTCGAGCCTCGAGGGCTTCTCGCCGGCGATGCTGGTGAAGCTCGGCGAGAAGGGCGTGAAGACGCTCGATGACGTGGGCGACCTGGCGAGCGACGAGCTCATGGAGATCGTCGGCAAGGACGCGCTCGACGAGGCCCAGGCGAACGCGATCATCATGGCTGCCCGCGCGCACTGGTTCCAGGACGGCGAGCCGGCCCAAGGCTCGGACGCGGCCCAAGGGTCGAGCGAGGCCAAGACGGCATGACCTTGGCGCTGCCATCGCAGGCGCAGGGCCCGGTGCAGGACGGGCCGGCGCAGGACGAGACGGACGCCACGGCGACCGGACCGCGGCGGCGTTGCGTCGTCACCGGCGAGGAGCGCCCGCGGGCGGAGCTCGTGCGGTTCGTCGTGTCGCCCGATGGCGCCATCGTTCCGGATATCGACGGGCGCCTGCCGGGCCGCGGCCTGTGGACCTTGGCGCGCCGCGATGTCGTGGCGGCCGCCACGGGCAGCAAATTCGCGCGGGCGGCAAAACGTGCGGTGAAAGCCGAGCCAGGGCTTGCCGACCAGGTCGAAAAGCTCCTGCTGCGGCGGTGCGTCGAAGGGCTGGGCCTCGCGCGGCGCGCCGGCCAGGCGGTGGGCGGCTTCGAGCGGGTGCGCGAATGGCTGCGGCAGGGCAAGTGCGGGGCGCTGGTCTTGGCATCCGATGCGTCGTCCGAAGGCCGGCGGAAGCTCGGAACTTCGCTGCCGGTGTCGGGTGCGCTGCGGTCCGATGAGCTGGGGGCGGCGTTCGGCGGCGATGCGGTCAGCTACGTGGGGTTGGCATCGGGGGCGCTTGCGGGTCGGATCATGGCCGACCTCGCGCGCCTGTCGGGGTTCCGCGAGCCGGCCCGGCCTCAGGCAGAACTTGATTCGTAACAGATACAGACGGTACCGATAGGCATGACGGACACCACGGAACAAGACGCAAAGCGGAAACTGGGCCTCGGCGCGAAGCCGGGGCGGCTGGAGCTGAAGGCGGTCGAGACCGGCCAGGTCCGGCAGAGCTTTCCGCACGGCCGCACCAAGACCGTCCAGGTCGAAGTGCGCAAGAAGCGGAGCTTTGCGCCTGGCACGGCACCTGCGGCGGAGGCGCCGAAGGCATCTCCCGCCGGCGCACCGGCACCAGCGGTCGCGGCCGAGGCCCCGGCCGCCGGGCCGGGCGGCACGTCCTCCAAGAAGCCGGCTGTCCTCAAGGCGCTGACCGAAGAGGAACGCGCGGCCCGGACCCGCGCCCTCCAGGGCGCCATCCGCGCCGACGTCGAAGCCAAGCGGCGCGGCGACGAAGAGGCGCAGCGCTTCGAAGAAGAAGTGCGGCGCCAGCAGGAAGACGAGAGCCGGCGCAAGGTCGAGGAAGCGGCCCGCGCCAAGGTCGAGGAGGCGGCCCGCGCCAAGGCCGACGACGAGGCCCGCAAGCGCGCCGAGCAGGAGACCCAGCGCCTCGCCGAAGAGGAGAGCAAGCGCCGCCAGGCCGCCGAAGCCAAGAAGGCCACGACGCCGGGTGCGGCCACGCCGGCAGGGGCCGCGGCTGCGAAGCTGACGCCCACGGCCGAAGAGGAAGAAGAGGCGCGTCCGCGCCGGCCGGGGCACCGCCCCGAGCCGCGCCGCCCGGTCGTCGCCAAGCGCGACGAGCCGCGGCGCCGCGCCGGCAAGATCAGCGTCACCCAGGCGCTCTCCGACGAGGACCAGATCCGCGTCCGCTCGCTCGCCGCGGTCAAGCGCGCGCGCGAGAAGGAACGGCTCCGCATGCTGGCCCAGGGGCCGGCGCCCAAGATCGTCCGCGACGTCGTGATCCCGGAAGCGATCACGGTCCAGGACCTCGCCAACCGTATGGCCGAGCGCGGCTCGGACGTGATCAAGACGCTCATGAAGATGGGCGTCATGGCGACCATCAACCAGACGATCGACGCCGACACGGCCGAGCTCGTGGTGACCGAATTCGGCCACCGCATCAAGCGCGTGACCGAGGCCGACGTCGAGATCGGCCTCGGCGGCGAGACCGACGTCGAGACCGACCTGATCGCGCGGCCGCCCGTGGTCACGATCATGGGCCACGTCGACCACGGCAAGACCTCGCTGCTCGACGCGCTGCGCGAGACCGACGTCGCCAAGCACGAGGCCGGCGGCATCACCCAGCACATCGGCGCCTACCAGGTCGAGCTCAAGTCCGGCAAGCGCATCACCTTCCTCGATACGCCCGGCCACGAGGCGTTCACCGCCATGCGCGCGCGCGGCGCCTCGGTCACCGACATCGTCGTCCTGGTGGTTGCGGCCGATGACGGCATCCAGCCGCAGACGATCGAGGCGATCAGCCACGCCAAGGCGGCCCAGGTGCCGATCATCGTGGCCATCAACAAGATCGACAAGCCGGATGCCAACGGCGACAAGATCCGCCGCGACCTGCTCCAGCACGACATCGCGGTCGAAGGCATGGGCGGCGACGTGCTCGCCGTCGAAGTGTCGGCCATCAAGAAGACGAACCTCGACAAGCTGGAGGAGGCGATCCTCCTGCAGTCCGAGCTCCTCGACCTCAGGGCCAACCCGGAGCGCTCCGCGCAGGGCGTCATCGTCGAGGCGAAGCTCGAACGCGGCCGCGGCCCGGTCGCGACGGTGCTCGTCCAGAAGGGCACCTTGCACGTCGGCGACATCTTCGTGGCTGGCGGCGAATGGGGCAAGGTGCGCGCGCTTCTGGACGACAAGGGCCGTCAGGTCGACGACGCCGGGCCATCGTCGCCGGTCGAGGTGCTGGGCCTGAACGGCACGCCGCTCGCGGGTGATGATTTCCTCGTGGTCGAGGACGAGGCGCGCGCGCGCGAGGTCACGGCCTTCCGCCAGCGCCGCTCGCGCGATGCGCGTGCCGCCGCCGGGGCGCGCGGCACGCTCGAGCAGATGTTCTCGAAGATCAGCGAGGGCACGGCCAAGGAGCTCGGCATCGTCGTCAAGACCGACGTCCAGGGCTCGCTCGAGGCGATCACCGGTGCGCTCACCAAGCTCGCTACCAACGAGGTCGCGGTGCGCCTCCTGCACGGTGCGGTCGGCGGCATCACCGAAGGCGACGTGGTGCTCGCCAAGGCCTCGGGCGGCATCATCGTCGGCTTCAACGTGCGCGCCAATCCGCAGGCCCGCGAGGCGGCGCGGCGGGACAATGTCGAGATCCGCTACTACTCGATCATCTACGACCTGATCGACGACATCAAAGGCGCCTTGTCGGGCATGCTGGCGCCGACGCTCAAGGAGCGGTTCCTGGGCAACGCCGAGATCCGCGAGGTGTTCGAGATCTCGAAGGTCGGCAAGGTGGCGGGCTGCATGGTCACCGAGGGCGAGGTCAAGCGCGGCGCCAAGGTGCGCCTGTTGCGCGACAACGTCGTCATCCATACCGGCACGCTCAAGACCCTGCGGCGCTTCAAGGACGAAGTGCGCGAGGTCCAGCAGGGCTACGAATGCGGCATGGCGTTCGAGAACTACCAGGACATCCGCAAGGGCGACGTGATCGAGTGCTTCGACATCGAACAGGTCGCGCGCGCGCTGTAGTCGCAGCCAGGCGCGCGCACCTCGCCGCTGAGTAGACGGACGAAGGCGGTAGAACATGCCCAGGCGCAAACCGTCGGCCAAGAATCCCGGCACGCCCTCGACGCGCCCCTTGCGCGTCGGCGAGGAGATTCGTCATGCGCTGGCCTCGATCCTCGGGCGCGGCGAGCTGCGCGATCCGGCCCTGGCCGGCCAGTCGATCACCGTCAGCGAGGTCCGGGTCGCTCCCGATCTGATGCGCGCCACCGTCTTCGTGACGCCGCTCGGCGGCGGCGACGTCGCGGCCGTGGTCAAGGCGCTGAACCGCGCGGCCCCGTTCCTGCGCGCGCAGGTCGTGAAAGCGGTGCAGCTGCGCCGGGCGCCCGAGCTGGGCTTCGCGCCCGACACCTCGTTCGACTACGCGCACCGCATCGAAGAGGCGTTGCGCGATCCGGCCGTGCGCCGGGACGTCGAGTCCGACCGCGATGACCCGGAGGCGTAAGGGCGACAAGGTCGACGGCTGGCTCGTCCTGGACAAGCCCGCAGGGACCTCCTCGGCGGCCGCGGTGACCGCCGTGCGGCGCCTGTTCAACGCCGCGAAGGCCGGACACGGCGGCACGCTCGACCCGCTCGCCACCGGCGTCCTGCCGATCGCCTTGGGGGAGGCGACGAAGACCGTCGGCTTTGCGATGGCCGGCGCCAAGACCTATCGCTTCATCGTGCGCTGGGGCGAGCGGCGCACCACCGACGATGCCGAAGGGGCGGTCGTCGCGGCGAGTGACGCGCGCCCCACGGCGGCCGCCATCGCGGCGATGCTGCCGCGCTTCACCGGCGACATCGACCAGGTGCCCCCCGATTTCTCGGCGATCAAGGTCGAGGGCCGGCGTGCCTATGCGCGGGCGCGCCAGGGCGAGGCGCTGGTACTCGCCCCGCGCCGGGTCCGCATCGACCGTCTGAGCCTCCTGTCCGTGCCCGATTCCGACCACGCCGAGCTCGAGACGATGTGCGGCAAAGGCACCTATATTCGCAGTCTTGCCAGGGACTTAGCTGAGGCCTTGGGCACCGTCGGCTATGTCGCGACGCTGCGCCGGGTGGCGGTGGGCCCGTTCCGCGAGGCCGACGCAATTTCCCTGGAAAACCTGATCTCCCTCGGGCATAGTCCCGCCCGCTTTACGTATCTGCGGCCGGTCGAGACCGCGCTGGACGACATCCCGGCGCTGGCCGTGACCGAAGCCGACAGCCTCCGCCTCAGGCGGGGGCAGGTCGTGCAGATACGGCGCGCAGCTCATGAACATTGTGGGGCACATGAGCTCGGGTCCGACCAAGTCGTGCTTGCGACCGCGTCGGGCCTTCCGGTGGCACTCGCGAGGATCGAGCTGGAAGCAGCCGGTCTCGCCCGCTTGCGGCCGTTGCGCGTCCTGAACCTCTAAGTCGAAAAGGAGTACCCGATGTCGATTTCGGCCGAGCGCAAGAACGCGCTCATCAAGGAATTCGCCACCAAGGACGGCGACACCGGCTCACCGGAAGTGCAGGTTGCCATTCTGTCCGAGCGGATCAAGAACCTGACCGAGCATCTCGGCAGCCACAGCAAGGATTTCCATTCGCGCCGTGGCCTCCTGATGATGGTCGGCCAGCGGCGGCGCTTGCTCGAGTATCTCAAGGGCAAGAACGCCGGCCGCTACGAGAAGCTGATCGACCGGCTCGAACTCCGGCGCTGAGCCGGCGATCGCGCCGCACCGAAACGCCAGATCGTGTCAAAAACTCACCCCTCGCCGTCGGGCCCGTGCCTCGTTGCGCGCGCCCGCGTGGCGCGCTGCGGAACGGCAGCCCCGGCCTCGCTGTCATGGAGCGAGCTGCCGCCGGACCGCGCCGAGCGGGGTCCTGTCATTGCCGTCGGTCACCCGACCGACAAGGCGTTGCGCCTGTTCTTCTCGCGATATCCGAAGAAGAGGGTGCTGCGCCGGCGCCGGCGTCCCGTCCGGGGAGCCCGGTGACGTACGTACGTGGAAGGAAGGTAGAATCATGTTCCAGATAACTCGCAAAGAAATCATGTGGGGCGGGCGGAAGCTCACCCTCGAGACCGGGCGCATCGCGCGCCAGGCCACCGGTGCCGTCCTCGCGACCTACGGCGAGACCGTCGTGCTGTGCACGGTCGTCGGCGCCAAGACGGCCAAGCCGGGGCAGGACTTCTTCCCGCTCACGGTGAACTACCAGGAGAAGACGTTCGCTGCCGGCAAGATCCCGGGCGGCTTCTTCAAGCGCGAAGGACGGCCGACCGAGAAGGAGGTGCTCACCTCGCGTCTCATCGATCGGCCGATCCGGCCGCTGTTCATCGACGGTTTCAAGAACGAGGTGCAGGTGGTGGCCACTGTGCTGTCGCATGACCTCGAGAACGATCCCGACATCGTGGCGATGGTCGGCTGCTCCGCAGCGCTCACGATCTCGGGCATTCCGTTCATGGGCCCGATCGCGGGCGCGCGCGTCGGCTACATCAACGGCGAGTACAAGCTCAATCCGCAGCTCGACGAGATGTCGTCGTCGGACCTCGACCTCGTCGTCGCCGGCACGGCCGAGGGCGTGCTGATGGTCGAATCCGAGGCCAAGGAGCTGACCGAGGAGGTCATGCTGGGTGCCGTCATGTTCGGCCACCGCGAGTTCCAGCCGGTGATCCAGGCGATCATCGAGATGGCGGAGCGTTGCGCCAAGGACCCCTGGGCAATGCCCGAGGCGTCGGCCCTCGCGACCGAGGTGAAGGCGAAGATCCGCGATACGCTGGGCCAGGAGCTGCGCCAGGCCTACACCGAAACCGTCAAGCAGGTGCGGTACGAGAAGATCGGCCAGATCCGCAAGAAGGCTTCGGAGATGTTCGCCGACAACGCGGAGGCCTCGCTGCTCGTGCCCGACGCGTTCTCGGCGGTCGAGAGCGATATCGTGCGCAACAACATCCTCGACACCGGCAAGCGCATCGACGGCCGCGACACCAAGACCATCCGGCCGATCCTCAGCCAGGTCGGCGTGCTGCCGCGCGCCCACGGCTCGGCCTTGTTCACCCGCGGCGAGACCCAGGCGCTGTGCGTTGCCACGCTCGGCACGGGCGAGGATGAGCAGATCATCGACGCGCTCGAGGGCGAGTTCCGCGAGCACTTCATGCTGCACTACAATTTCCCGCCCTATTCGGTGGGTGAGGCCAAGCGGATGGGCTCGCCGGGCCGGCGCGAGATCGGCCATGGCAAGCTCGCCTGGCGCGCCATCCGTCCGCTCATGCCGCCCAAGGACAAGTTCCCCTACACGATCCGTGTCGTGTCGGAGATCACGGAGTCGAACGGCTCCTCCTCGATGGCCACGGTCTGCGGCTCGTCGCTGTCGCTGATGGATGCGGGCGTTCCGCTGACCCGTCCGGTGGCCGGCATCGCCATGGGCCTGATCAAGGAGGACCGCGGCTTCGCCGTGCTCTCCGACATCCTGGGCGACGAGGACCATCTCGGCGACATGGACTTCAAGGTCGCGGGCACCGAAAAGGGCGTCACCTCGCTGCAGATGGACCTCAAGATCACCTCGATCAACGAGGCGATCATGAAGCAGGCGCTGGCCCAGGCCAAAGACGGCCGGCTGCACATCCTGGGCGAGATGGCCAAGGGCCTGATGGGTGCTCGCACCGAGGTCAGCAAGAACGCGCCGCGCATCACCACCATGACCATCCCGAAGGACAAGATCCGCGAGGTCATCGGCACGGGCGGCAAGGTGATCCGCGAGATCTGCGAGACCACGGGGGCCAAGATCGACATCGAGGACGACGGCACGATCAAGGTCGCGGCGGTCGACAGCGACGCGGCGCAGAAGGCCATCGATTGGATCAAGGGCATCGTCGCCGAGCCGGAGCTTGGCCACATCTACACCGGCAAGGTCGTGAAGATCATGGACTTCGGCGCGTTCGTGAACTTCATGGGCAGCCGCGACGGGCTCGTGCACATCTCCGAGCTGGCGCCGCAGCGGGTCGGCCAGACCTCCGACGTGGTCAAGGTCGGCGACGTGGTGAAGGTGAAGCTGCTCGGCTTCGATGACCGCGGCAAGGTCAAGCTGTCGATGAAGCGCGTCGACCAGGCCACGGGTGCCGACATCTCCGAGCAGTTCGAGCGCCGGCCGCGCGAGCAACAGGCGCCGGCGGCGTCCTGAGACAACACAGGGGAGAGAGGCGCGGAGACCGCTTTCGGGCGATCTCCGCGTCTGCCCCTATGACGTCCCATCCCGGTACGGAAGCCCGCGTCCCGCGCATCATCGGTCATCGCGGCGCCAAGGCCAGCGCGCCCGAGAATACGCTCGCCGGCATCCGGCAGGCGCACCGCGAAGGTGCTCTCTGGGTCGAGTTCGACGTGAAGCTCACGGCGGACGGGCACCCCATCCTGATGCACGACGACGCGCTCGACCGGACCACCGACGGCCATGGGCCCGTCGCGGCGGCGACGTTCGATGAGATCCGCCGGCTCGATGCGGGGGCCCGCTTCGGCGCCGCCTTTCGCGGCGAGCGCGTGCCGCTGTTGAGCGAGGCCTTGGCCGTGCTCGCCGAGCTCGACATGGGCTTCAATCTCGAGATCAAGCCGTGCCCGGGCCGCGAGATCGAGACGGCGCAGGCCGCCATGACGATGCTGGCCGCGCATTGGCCAGGCGATCGCCCGACCCCGATCGTGTCGAGCTTCAGCCAGGCCGCCCTCGCGGCGGCGCGAGCCGCGGGCCCGGAGCGCGCGACGTTCGGCTATCTGGTCGAAGCGCTTCCCGCCGGCTGGCGCGACGAGGCCGTGCGGCTGGGGTGCCGGTCGGTCCATGTCGGGTGGCGGAACCTCACCCGCAGCCAGGCCGGCGCGATCAAAGCGGCCGGCTTTCTTCTTCTGGTGTGGACGGTGAACGAGCCGGCGCGGGCCCGCGAGCTCCTGGCGTGGGGGGCCGATGCGGTGATCAGCGATTGCCCGGCGGCCCTGGCTGACATGTAAGTGGCTGTGGGATCAAAAAATTAAGAGATACTTGGGACCCGATGGCGACGAAATAGCCTATCCCGTCGCCGCCGCGAATTGTCTATAATGACGGTCCTATGACGAAAGCCTTCTGCCGGCGGCGGGCGTAAGATCGGCTCCGGCGTTTTGGCCTTGAAGCGCTCCGGGCGGCGCGCCTGTCACCTCGAAACTGATGGACTGCTTGTGATCTCGTGATCTCTCTGAACGCGATTCGTATGTCTGGCCGGGAAGTCCTGCCGCTGGTCGAAGGCGGCAAGGGGATTTCCGTGTCCAACGGCGAGAGCTCGGGCGCCTGGGCGGCCGCTGGCGGGGTGGGCACGTTCTCGGGCGTCAACGCCGATGCGAAGGACATCTTCGGCAATCTCATCCCGATGATCTATCGCGGCCGCACGCGCCGCGAGCGCCACGAAGAGCTGGTCGCGTTTGCGATCAAAGGTGCCTTGACGCAGGCGCGCGTCGCCTGGGAGACCGCCAGCGGCAAAGGCCGCATCCATATGAACATTCTCTGGGAGATGGGAGCGGCCGAGCGCATCTTGACCGCCGTTCTCGAGGGTGCCAAAGGCCTCATCCACGGCGTCACCTGCGGCGCCGGCATGCCCTACCGCATCGCCGAGGTCACCGCACGCTACAACGTCCACTACTATCCGATCATCTCCTCGGCGCGCGCGTTCCGCGCCTTGTGGAAGCGCGCCTATCACAAGTTCCGCGACTGGCTGGGTGCGGTCGTGTACGAGGACCCCTGGCTCGCCGGCGGCCATAACGGCCTGTCGAACGCCGAGGACCCGCTGAAGCCCGAGGCGCCGCTGCCGCGCATCGTCGAGCTCCGGCGGCAGATGAACGAATTCGGCCTCAAGGACACGCCGATCATCATGGCGGGCGGGGTGTGGTTCCTGCGCGAGTGGCAGGACTTCCTCGACAATCCCGACGTGGGCCCGGTTGCCTTCCAGTTCGGTACGCGCCCGCTGCTCACCCAGGAAAGCCCGATCTCCGAGGAATGGAAGCGCCGGCTCTTGACGCTCAAGAACGGCGATGTGCTGCTGCACCGCTTCTCGCCCACCGGCTTCTACTCCTCGGCTGTGCGCAACTCCTTCCTCGTCGATCTCGAAGAGCGGTCCAAGCGCCAGGTCGCCTTCACCGCCGCCCCGGTCGGCGAGCACACCGAGCCGTTCCCGGTCGGCGCCCGCAAGCGTCTCGTCTACCTCACATCGGCCGACAAGCTGCGCGCCGAGGACTGGCTGCGCCAGGGCTGCACCGAGGCGCTGCGCACGCCCGATTCGACGCTCATCTTCGTGACACCCGAGCGCGCGCAGCAGATCCACACGGACCAAGTCGAGTGCATGGGCTGCCTGTCGGCCTGCCAGTTCTCGAACTGGGCGCAGAACGAGGAAGGGACGACCGGCAAGAAGGCGGACCCGCGCTCGTTCTGCATCCAGAAGACCCTGCAGGACATCGCCCACCACGGCGACGTCGAGAGCCAGCTGATGTTCGCCGGCCACAACGCCTACCGCTTCGCCGAGGACCCGTTCTACTCGAACGGCTTCATCCCGACGGTCCGCCAGCTCGTCGAGCGCATCAAGACCGGCGATTGAGCTGCGTGCGGTTAACGCCGCTGGGTTCAAATTTTTTAACTATTCCAGAGTACCGCGCATCGGCAGGTGCAGCGGCCTTTTATTCTGGGCCAAATTGTCCTATATGACAGCGATGGGAACCGCCCGCCCCTACACCAAAGCGCTCGACTGGCTGAAATCGGCCGGGCTGCGGCCGACCCGCCAGCGCATGGGGCTGGGGCGGCTGTTGTTCGATGGCGGCCATCGCCACCTGACGGCCGAGCAGCTGCACGCCGAGGCAACCGAGGCGGGTCTGCGCGTCTCGCTCGCCACCGTCTACAACACGCTCAACCAGTTCACGGCCGCGGGGCTGCTGCGCGAAGTGGTCGTCGAATCCGGCTGCTCCTATTTCGACACCAACACGTCGAACCACCATCACTTCTTCTTCGAGCGCACGGGCGAGCTGCAGGACATCCCGGGAGACCAGGTGCGCGTGGCCAATCTTCCCGAAGCTCCGGCCGGCACCGAAGTGGCGCGCGTCGACGTCATCGTGCGCGTGCGCTCGGGCGACTGATTCCCTGACATCGCGGGCCGTCAAGGTAGTCTAGAACGTTTCTAGACTATTGACTTAATTATTGGTGGGGCGGATAGTCAGCCGGTAGGGTTCACGACCCACGGCCCGGCATTCGTGCCACGACGGCCGGGCTTCTACTTTCCGATGCGCAAAAGACAGGAGACCAGCGATGGCGAAACTCAAGGGGACGAAGACGGAAGAGAATTTGAAGGCGGCGTTTGCCGGCGAGAGCCAGGCCAACCGGCGCTATCTCTATTTCGCCCAGAAGGCGGACGTGGAGGGCTTCAACGACGTCGCGGCCGTGTTCCGCTCGACCGCGGAAGGCGAGACCGGTCACGCGCACGGCCATCTCGAATTCCTCGAGGAGGTCGGCGATCCGGCAACCGGCGAGCCGATCGGCAGCACCGCGCAGAACCTGAAGGCGGCGATCGCCGGCGAGACGCACGAATACACCGACATGTATCCGGGCATGGCCAAGACCGCCCGCGGCGAAGGCTTCTCGGAGATCGCCGACTGGTTCGAGACCTTGGCGAAGGCCGAAAAGTCGCACGCCGGCAAGTTCACCAAGACGCTGAACGAGCTGCCGAAGTAAAGCGGCGCACGGCGTTCGGCCGTATGCGCAGAGGAGTGCAGGGACGGCCGGTAGCGGGGTTCCGCTTCCGGCGTCCCTGCGCCCTTCTGTCCAACGCCGCTGTGTTCAAGATAGAAGCCCTGACCCATGCGCGAAGGTAGCCTCGAGGCACCGGTCCGCCACCCGATCGCGTGGCAGACCCCGGATTTCTGGGACGAAGCGAAGCTCGATGCGGAGCTGCGCCGCGTCTTCGACATCTGTCACGGCTGCCGGCGCTGCTTCAATCTCTGCGATTCGTTTCCGCGCCTGTTCGATCTCGTCGACGCGACGCCCTCGGGTCTCGTCGATGAGGTGAAAAGCGAAGAGTTCAAGCCGGTCGTCGATGCGTGCACGCTCTGCGACATGTGCTTCATGACCAAGTGCCCGTATGTGCCGCCGCACGAGTTCAACCTCGATTTCCCGCATCTGATGCTGCGCGCCCGCGCGGTCGACGTGCGCAAGAACGGCGATTCCCGGATCGAGCGCGAGCTCGTCAAGACCGACCGCAACGGCAAGCTCGCAGGTGCTGTGGCGCCGCTTGCGAACTGGGCGAGCGACACGGACAACAAGCTCACGCGCCCGATCCTCGAAGGGGTCGCCGGCGTGGACCGCGAGGCGAAGCTGCCGAAATTCCACGGCCGGACCTTCGCGCTCCGCGCCCGCCAGGCTCCGCCGCAGGTGAATGCCGCGGGGCCGGCGAAGGGCCGCAAGGCGGCGCTCTATGCCACGTGCTTCGTCAACTATAACAACCCGACCGTGGGCACGGCGGCGCAGGCGGTGCTCGCGCAGAACGGCGTCGAGACGAAGGTCGTCTATCCGCGCTGCTGCGGCATGCCGCAGCTCGAGCACGGCGAGCTTGCGAAAGTCGCCGAGACCGCGCGCGCGGTCGCGGCCGAGTTCTCACCTCTGATCGACGCGGGCTATGACGTCGTGGCGCTCGTGCCCTCCTGCGCGCTGATGCTGAAATTCGAGTGGCCGCTGATCGTTCCCGACGACCCGCTGGTCAAGAAGCTCGCCGCGGCGACCTTCGACGTCAGCGAATACATCGTCGACATCGCCAAGCGCCACGGCCTGGCGCCGGGCCTGCAGCCGCTGGACGGCGGGGTGTCGGTCCATCTTGCCTGTCACGCGCGTGCCCAGAACATGGGGGCCAAGGCCGCGGAGCTCCTGCGCCTGATCCCCAAGGCGGACGTGGCGGTGATCGAGCGCTGCTCGGGCCACGGCGGGTCGTGGGGCGTGATGAAGGCGAACTTCGCGACGGCTCTGAAGGTCGGCAAGCCCGCGGGGCGCGCGGCCGTCAAGAACGCCAAGGCCTATCTCGCCTCCGAGTGCCCGCTCGCCGGCGAGCACCTCGTCCAGGTCATCGACCGCCTGGACGCGGACGAGAAGGCGGAGCTGCCACGGCAGATCGAGCATTCGATCCACCCGGTGGAACTCTTCGCCCGGGCCTATGGTTTGACGACCACGGACCGCTAGGAGACGTGGAGCATCCCATGGCGCAGAAGCATGCCATCACGCGCGCCGACATCGTGGCGCTCGACAAATACACGGCCGAGCGCCGGTCGCTGCGCCAGAACGTGATCGCCGTGAAGCAGCGCCGCCGGCTCGAGGTCGGTCCGTTTGCGACCTTCTCGTTCGAGAACTATCAGACGATGTGGCACCAGGTGCACGAGATGCTCTACATCGAGAAGGGCGGCGAGGAGCAGATCGACGGCGAGCTTGCGGCCTACAACCCGCTGATCCCGCAGGGGCGCGAGCTGGTGGCGACCGTCATGTTCGAGATCGACGAGCCGGTGCGGCGCGACGCGGCCTTGCGCAAGCTCGGCGGGATCGAGGCCAACGTCTTCCTGTCGGTCGCAGGCGACACGATCCGTGCCGTGGCCGAGACCGATGTCGAGCGCACCAAGGCCGACGGCAAGACGTCGTCGGTGCATTTCGTGCATTTCCCGTTCACCGACGCCCAGGTGGCGGCGTTCCGAAAGCCCGGTGCGCAGGTGATCGTCGGCTTCGATCACCCCGAATATTCGCACATGGCGGTGATGCCAGAGCCCGTGCGCCAGGCGCTGGCCGAAGACTTCGACTGATCCCTTCCCCCAATTCTGGTTGGGGAGGGCAATGCTTGGCTCAAAGGTCAGTGCGCATCCGCCGAGGGCGTTTTGGGCGCCGCAACATTGCGCAACAGCGGGACGAGCAGCGTTGCCAGGACGAACGCAAGCATGATGGCGCGGAACGCATCGGCGAACGCCAGCGTCGAGGCTTCACGGTAGGCGAGATGCCACAGCTGCTCGAGGGCGGCCGAGTGCCCGCCATGGACGGTTCCGGGCAGCGCGCCGTATCGGAGGGTTGACCCTTGGAGGAACCTCTCCATCGGACCGTTGGCCGGCGTCAGGTGTGCGGCAATGCGCTGGAAGTGCAGGTTGGTCTGATCGTTGATGACGGCGGCGCTCACCGCGATGCCGACCGCGCCGCCGAGGTTGCGCATCATATTGAACAGGCCGCTCGCGAATTTGAGGCGCTCGGGGGGCAGGCTGCCGAGCCCGAGATTGACCACCGGCGCCACCGCAAATACCTGCGGCAGGCCGCGCAGGATCTGCGGCCAAAGGAACTGGTCGGCGCCCCACTCGTGGGTGATGAAGCTGTAGCTCCACATGGCGAGGCCGAATGAGGCCAGGCCGAGCGCCAGCAGCCAGCGCAGGTCGATCTTGCGGGCGAGGATGAGGTAGATGGGCGTGCCGATCAGGGACGCGACGCCGGTCGAAAAGATCGCCGTGCCGATCTGCCAGGCACTGAAGCCGAGCACATAGCCGAGGAACAGCGGCGTCAGATAGATGGTCGTGAAGATGCCGATTCCGGCAACGAACGACAGGAAGCAGCCGATCGCGAAATTGCGGTTCCGGAGGGCCCTGAGGTCGACCACAGGCTGGCTGTACGTCAGGCTGCGCACGACGAAAAGCGTGCAGGCGACAGCGGAGATCCAGGCGCAGGTTTCGATCGTCGAATCACTGAACCAGTTCCAGCGGGTGCCTTCCTCGAGCACGTATTCGAGCGTGCCGAGACCGACGGCCATCAGAACGATGCCCGGATAGTCGGCGCCCCGCAGCAGGGACAAGTCGGGCTCGTCGATCCGTACCAGGATGGGCACCAGCACCGAGATCGCTACGCCCGGCACGAGGTTGACATAGAAGAGCCAGTGCCAGTTGAGCGTATCGGTGATCCATCCGCCGATCACGGGACCGAGCGTCGGCGCGATCGCCGCGATGGACCCCACCACGGCCGCGGAATAGACGCGCCGCGAGCCCTGAAAGAAGTAAAAAGTCGAGGTGAACACGATCGGGATCATCGATGCACCAAGCGCGCCTTGGAGCGCCCTGAACAGGATCATGCTCTGGATGTTCCAGGCGAGGCCGCACAGCATGCTTGCAGCGGTGAACCCGAGCGCCGAGATCGTGAACAGCCACCGGGTCGAGGATACGCGGGTCAGCCAGCCCGAGAGCGGGATCATGATGATTTCGGCGATCAGATAGGCGGTCTGCACCCAGCTGATCTCATCCTGCGCTGCCGACAGGCCGCCGCCGATGTTCTGTAGCGACGACGCGACGATCTGGATGTCGAGAAGTGCGATGAACATGCCGACGCACATCACGACGAACGGCAGGATCGGCGGGTGCTGGGCGGCGGCTGCAGGCCTTGGCGCGGCGGAGCTCATGACGCGCTCCCGGTCTTGCGCGTATCGACCTCCACGATCGTCGACAGCCCAGGGCGCAATCTCGCCAGCTCCGGGTCATTCGCGTCGAGGACGATGCGCACCGGCACGCGCTGCACGATCTTGGTGAAGTTGCCGGTCGCGTTCTCCGCGGGAATTATGCTGAACACGGCACCCGTGCCGGGCGCCAGGCTCGCCACATGGCCGTGAAAGACGTGCCCGGGCAACGCGTCCACCGTCACGCTCGCCGGCTCGCCGGGCACCATCCGGGCGAGCTGGTCTTCCTTGAAATTGGCGTCGACCCAGAGCCCTTGGGCGGGCGTGACGGAGATCAGATAGGTGCCCTTGCTCGCGTATGCCCCCACCTCGGCCGCGCGGTTGCCGACATACCCGTCCACGGGAGAGCGGATTTCCGTGTAGCCGAGGTTGAGCTGGGCCGTGTGCAAGTCCGACTGCGCCTGCGCCACGGCCGCATCCGCTTCGGCGATCTCGGCATCGAGCACCTTCAGTTGCTGGCGCGCGGCCTCGAGCCCCGCACGGGCGGAGACGACGGCGGACCGCGACTCCTGATCCAGCGCCGCGCTATGCTCCTGGATCTGGCGTGAGGCGTATTGGCTTTGTGCCAGAACGCGATAGCGCTCGGCGTCGTGCGCCGCGAACGTCGCCTCAGCCTTCCTCGCGACGAGGTCCGCATCCTGCTGCTGGATCTTCGACTGCTGAAGCGCCGATTGCGCGCGCAGGCTGGCCGCCGCGGCGAGCCGTCCTTGGAGCACCGCCTGGGCATGCTCGAGTGCTGTCCGATAATCGCGCGGATCGAGGCGGACCAGCACGTCGCCGGCGCGGACGCGCTGGTTGTCGGTCACGAGCACTTCGTCGACGAACGCATCGACATGCGGGGCAAGCGGGGCGACATTGCCGCCGACATAGGCGTCGTCGGTGCTCTGGATGAACCGGCCGACTGTCCAATAGGACCAGCCATACCAGCCGGCGGCGGCCGCGAGGACGAGACCGGCCGTGCCGCCGAGCGCACGCTTACCGGGCTTGAAGCGCCGCCATCCGGCCGCGCGCCGCGTCTCCCGCGCGAATGCCTGGGGATCGACACCAACGGTTTCGGAGCGAGTCACAACACCTGAGTCGGGCATGGGAGGCCTCTTTCTGAAGTGCGACCCCAGGTCGCGCCTGAGACTTAGACCTTTCCGAAAAGAGGCAATAGACCGTGACTTCGGAAGGTACTGTTCCGAAAAGTGGAATATCAGGCTCCCCGGCGATGTGCGCCAGCGCCGCGACCGGCTCGTGAGCCGGAACACCCACGGGCCGACCGCGGAGCCGGACCCGCCCGGGAAGGCCGTGCCGCTATGCCTGCTCGACGTCGACGATCGCCTGGGCGAAAGCCTGGGGCGCTTCCTGCGGCAGGTTGTGACCGATACCGCCTTTGATCGTCCGATGCGCGTACTGGCCGGTGAATTTCTTGGCGTAGGCCGATGGCTCCGGGTGAGGTGCTCCGTTGGCGTCACCCTCGAGCGTGATCGTCGGCACGGTGATGACCGGGCCCGTCGCGAGCCGCGTCTCCAGGTCATCGTAGCGCGACTCGCCGGCCGCGAGGCCGAGCCGCCAGCGATAATTGTGGATGACGATGTCGACGTGGTCCGGATTGTCGAACGCAGCCGCACTGCGCGCGAACGTCGCGTCGTCGAACGTCCATTTGGGCGAAGCGAGCTTCCAGATCAGCTTGTTGAACTCGCGCCGGTTCTCGGCATAGCCGCGCCGGCCACGCTCGGTGGCGAAATAAAACTGGTACCACCACTGCAATTCCGCCGCGGGCGGCAACGGCACCTGGCCGGCCTTCGGGCTGCCGATCAGATACCCGCTCACCGACACGAGGCCATTGACACGCTCCGGCCACAACGCGGCCGCGATGTCGGCCGTCCTGGCACCCCAGTCAAAGCCGGCGAGGATCGCCTTCTCGATCTTGAGGGCGTCCATGAACGCCGTAAGGTCGAGCGCGAGCGCCGCCGGCTGGCCGTTACGGACCGTCTCGGCCGACAGAAAGCGGGTCGGGCCATAGCCGCGCACATACGGGACCAGCACCCGGTAGCCCGCCGCCGCCAGCAGCGGCGCCACGTCGACGAAGCTGTGGATGTCGTACGGCCAGCCGTGCAGAAGGATGACCGGCCGCCCCGTGGCCGGACCGGCCTCGGCGTAGCCGACATCCAGAAGTCCGGCATCGACCTGCTTCAGCGCGCCGTAGGACGTAGGACTGCCCGGCGTCGCCGCGGTCAGCGGTTTGGCGCTCGCTTCAGCCGTCCAGCCAAGCTGCGCCACGCCGAATGCGGCGGCTGCAGTGCCGAAAAGACGGCGGCGGTCAGGGTCGATGGAGCTATTGGTGCGCATCGAAAGTCTCCCGGGGTTTCAAGAGGTGAAGCTTCGTCCTGAGGCCCGCGCATTGGCACGCGAGCCTCGGGACGGCAGCCTCAGACCAGCGTGGTCTCGACGTCGATGTTGTTGTGGACGGCTTTCGAGTACGGGCAGATCCCGTGCGCGGCGTGGATCAGATCCTCCGCCACCTCGCGCTCGACACCGGGCACGCTGACGTAGAGATGCGCGCGCAGGAAAAAGCCCGCGTTCTCCTGGTTCAGATCGATCTCGGCATCGACGGCCAGGCCCGCGGGAAGATTCACTTTCTTCTGGACCGCGGCGAGCTGCAGAGCCCCCATGTAGCAGGCCGACCACGCAGCGCCGAAGAGATTCTCGGCCGCCGGGTGCGGCTCCGGCAGTTTGAGGTCGAGGGTCCCGTCGCTGCTGCGCGCGGCACCGTCGCGGCCGTTGGTGTTGTGGGTCTTGCCGGTGAAAAGGACTTTGGCAGTCATGGCGAACTCCTTCAGCTTAAATCGCATCCGATTACAGATCGGATGCTGGTTGGCAGAGTTGCAGACATTTCTCCCTCTCCGTTTTGTCGCTCCGGTTCTCAGCGCCTAAAATCCGACCATCGCGGCGACGATGGTCGCCACCACAACCAGGATGAGCAGCCCTGATACGGCGGCGATCAGCCGGAACAGCCCGGCGCCGGCCGTGAAACCGAAGCCAGCCCTGAAGGCGGTGGTCGCGGGATCGGCGAACCGATGTTCGACGTGTTCGCCTGTCGCTCGCCGCCCGTCGACGGGCAATACCGACAAAGGCCGACGCTGCCGGGGCACGCCATACTCCAACGTGGGCTCATCGACGACGTCGACGCGATGGCGCACGTGCTGTCCGGCTTCGCGCGCGTGCTCGTACGCCTGCAGGGCCGGGGCATACGGCGGGGCGCGCCGGGTTTCTATGTGAGGCGTTTCGATCATGGCTCGCTCCCACGCGCGTAATCATCTTTGCTTACGGCGAGAGTTGCCGTGCTTCTTCCAGAGCCGCCGGAGGCGCTCCCGCAGCCGGGAGAGCGGCACCGGTCGAATCGTGCGGCCGATGCAAATTTCGTCGGGAAAAATGCGCAGTTCGGTGAGCATCGGTTCCTCCCTCAGACCCCATCGGCGACCGATGCGACCTCGATTCGGTCGCCGACGCGACGGACACGAAGTGTTTGCTGCCGCTCGCCGATTGCGGTCGGCACCGAGATCAGCTGGGACTGGCCGGGCTGGAGCACGGCCGAGAACCGCACGACCGCATGCCGTTCGGCCTCGCCGCCCCGACCGATCACCGTGTCGATTGTTGTCACCACGTGCCAACCGTTGGGCTCGCGCGCCCAGTACGTGATGGCTGAGGTGGTGGCGCCCAAGGCAGTCGCCACTGCTTGGTGTTCGGGCAGCGCGTTCGTGCTCGAAGCGGCGCTCAGATCGGACGTGCGAGTTGCCAGCGCGACGGCCAGGAGGGCCGCGACTCTGGCGGGGCGTAACAAGCGTTTCATGACCAAGATCCTTTCGCTTTGCATCTGAGATTGAGGGTTCTTCCGAAGGCGTTCGGTCACGACCACGGGCTGTAGCGGCAGGCGGGGACGGCGTTCGAAAGCTTGCCCGACATGGCGAGGCGTGCCGCCTCGAATCGATCCCAATCGGCCTTGTCCGGCAGGGCCGGGATCGTCACGAACTCACCCTGGTCGAGACCGACGAGCGCGGCATCGACCATGTCTGCGGCCGACATCACGATCGCGGCGGGGAGCTCGTGCAGCGGCTTGCCCGACAGGTCCCAGAACTCGGTCGCCGTGGCGCCGGGCAACACCGCCTGGATGCGCACGTTCTTGTCGGCCAGCTCGTGGTGCAGCGACTGGCTGAACGCCAGCACGAACGCCTTGGTGCCGCCGTAGACACCGTTGAGCTTTTCCGGGGCGATCGCCACGATCGACGCGATGTTGATGATGGTCCCGCCGCCCCGTGCGACGAATCCTGGCACCGCCGCGTAGGTCAGGCGCGTGAGCGCGCCGATATTGAGCCGGATCATGTCGTCCATTTTCTCGACGTCCGCACTCAAGAGCGGGGCCGTAGCCCCCATACCGGCGTTGTTCACCAGGAGTGTGATGTTCGTGTCGGCGCGGAGGACGGTCTCGACCCGGGCGAGGTCGGCCCGGTCCGCGAGATCGGCAACGATGGTTTCGACGGCCCGCCCAGTCTCACTCCTGAGACGGTGCGCGACGGTGGCAAGACGGTTGCGGTTGCGCGCAACCAGGATCAGATCGTAGCCGCGCTTGGCCAGGCGGTCGGCGTAGACCGCGCCGATGCCGGCGGACGCTCCGGTGATGAGGGCGGTGCCCTTGGTGTTGACGGCGCTCATGAGGTCACTCCTTCTCGACTGGGTTGGCGACCAATCCGCCGGGCTGCGCGCCCGGCCACGACGTGACCTAAGCCCTTCCGAAAATCGGCGCTACGAGGTAAAAACGGAACTCACACTTCCATTAAACGGAACACTTCCGTGGATCGCCTGGAGGCTATGTCGATCGTGCTGGCGGTGGTCGAGACCGGCAGCCTGTCCGCCGCGGCGCGGCGGCTGAACACGCCTCCCGCAACCGCCAGCCGCAAGATCTCGGATCTTGAAGCGCACTTGCGCACCAAGCTGTTCGACCGCTCGGCGCGAAAGCTGGCGCTTACCGAGGCCGGCAGCACCTATGTCGCCGCGGCCAAACGGATCCTCGCCGACGTCACCGAAGCCGAACGCGCCGCGGCGGGGGAATACACGGCACCCACCGGCGAGCTGGTCGTGACCGCGCCGACCACGCTCGGACGTCTGTACTTGATCCCAATTCTGGCCGATTTCCTGCGCAGCTATCCTGAGATCGACATCCGTCTGACCCTGGAGGACAGGGTCGTCAGCCTGCCCGAGGACCACGTCGATGTGGCGTTACGGATCGGCGTGCTGCCCGACAGCCGCCTGATGGCATTGCGGGTCGGCGCGATCCGGCGCGTCATATGCGCGAGCCCCGCCTATCTGGCTTCGCGCGGCACGCCACGCACGCCCGACGATCTCGCCGGACACGACTGCATCAACTATCAGGGATTCTTCGCGCCCGCCCCGAACACATGGACATTCGTGCGCGAGAAGACCGACCTTGCGGTCGTGGTTCATCCGCGGCTCGTCGTCACGAATGTCGAGGCGGCTGTCGAGGCCGCCCGGGCTGGCGTCGGCTTCACCCAGGCGTTCTCCTACCACGTCGCGGCATCCGTGGAGGCCGGCACGCTGAGAACGGTCCTCGATGACTTCAACCCCGCCGGCTCGCCGGTGAGTCTCCTGTATGCCGCCGGCCGTTTCCTGCCGATCAAGCTGCGCGCGTTTCTCGACTTCGCCGCACCGCGGCTCAAAGCGCGGCTGGCGGAATGACGGTGCACAACCGATCAAGGGTGGCGCGCGACGCGCGCCACCCTTGAGGCTCAGATCGACCTGCGGAGGGACTTGAAGCCCGCCCGCATCTCGGCGGTGAACAGCTCGGGCTGCTCCCAGGCGGCGAAATGCCCGCCTTTATCGAGCTTGTTGTAGTGGATGAGCTTGGGGTACGCCTTCTCGGCCCAGCTCCGCGGCGCCTGATAGATCTCATCGGGGAACGCGCTGACCGCGACGGGAATCTGCAGGCCTCTGACGTCGAAGAAGCCCCCTTTCGCGACCCGTGCCGTGTCCCAGTAAAGGCGCGCCGACGAGATCGCCGTGTTCGTGAGCCAGTAGAGCGTCACGTTATCCAGCACGTCGTCCGGCGTCAGCCCTTCGGGCGTTCCGTCGAAGGACCGGGCGATCATCCGATAGCTGCGAATGTCGTGGTCGAGCATCCACGCCGCGAGGCCGACCGGAGAGTCGGCCAGCGCATACAGCGTCTGGGGACGGTTGTTCATCTCGATCGCGTAACCCAATCCATTCTTGTAAAAGTCGGCGAGCTGATCCCAGGCGCGCTGTTCCTCGCTCGAAAGGCCGACCGGAGCCGGTCCGCCCGTGGCGAGCGCCTTCGAGACATCGGCCGGCATCGCGCAGTCCAAACTCAGCCGAGATAACCGCCAACGCCGTCCCACAATAATTTCAACGCCGTCACAACCAACAACCCGTAGCAGGCGCCATAGAGTTGACGTTGGTTCAGTTGTCCGTGAAGCCGCCACCCAACCCACACGCCGGGGGGAATGGCGAGCAGGCAAATCGCCATCAACATCCACACGGCTGCGGTCGGTTTCACCAGCAATAGCCACGGCACCGCCTTGGTCGCGTTGCCGACGGTGAAGAACAGGCTTGTCGTTCCCGCGTAGATTTCCTTGCTGAGGCCGAGGGGCAGCAGATACATCGCCAGCGGCGGTCCGCCCGAATGTGCCACCATGGTGGTGATCCCCGCGGAGAAGCCGGCAGCGATCGCTTTCGGCGACGAGCGCGGCCGTATGGCCACCGCACCGCCTCCAACAAACCACAGCCCGACAAAGGCCAGGGTGGTCGTCGCCATCACAATCGAGATGGCGCGGTGGTCCAGAACGCGGAACAGCAGATAGCCGCCTCCGATTCCGATCAGCAGCCCCGGCACCAGCAGCACGAGATCCGGTTTCGACCATGTGGAGGGCTTCCAATAGCGCAATGCGAACAGATCCATCGCGACGAACAAGGGTGCAAGAAGGCCGCCGGCCGTCACCGGGTCCATCACGATCGACAGCAGTGGAATGCCGACGATCGAGAAGCCGCCGCCGAAGGCGCCCTTCATGAAGCAGATCAGGAAGACGCCGGCAAAGGCGACCAGGATCGTGGTGGCTGTCAGTTCCATGGCGCGCCCATGGAGCCGCGAACCGCCGCCTCGATCTGGGGGCGCGCGAGGCCGATGTCGCAAAGGGCGTGATCGTCGAGCTCGCGAAGGTGTGCGATGGCCGCGCGATGAATGAAATAGTGCGCGATCTTGTCCCAGCTGGCTCTGAAAAACTTTGAGAATGTGCCAGGCCCCTGTGCGACAGCAGGACCGATCATGGGTGTAAGGGTTGTCGACATGTCTGATCTCCAATGCCGGTACAATCGGCTTGATACGGCACATATGTTCCGACACAATCTTCGGTACAATTAAAACATTGATCTCGGAGCAATAATGTCGAAGGCCGAATACCTGAAGCTGGCCGACGCCCTAGCGGCGGACATCGCCGCTGGTTCTCTCAAGCCCGGTGACCGCCTGCCTCCCCAGCGCGACTTTGCCTACGAGCGCAAGATCGCCGTCTCGACGGCAAGCCGAGTCTATGCAGAGCTATTGCGCCGAGGCCTGGTCGTCGGGGAGGTTGGCAGAGGCACCTTCATCTCGGGCGACGCCAAACGCGGAGCGGCCGCCCCAAGCGAGCCGCGGGGCATCCGGATCGACCTCGAGTTCAACTACCCGATCCTTCCCGACCAGACGGCGCTCATCGCGAAAAGCCTGGCCGGCCTGGAGAGACCTGGCGCGCTCGATCTCGCCTTGCGACAGGCGACCAGCGTGGGAACCGCCGCCATCAGGGACGTCACGGCCGCTTATCTGGCGCAGGGCGCATGGTCGCCTTCGCCTGATCAGCTTGTGTTTACCGGCAATGGTCGGCAAAGCATCGCGGCGGCACTCGCCACGGTCGTTCCCACCGGCGGCCGCTGCGGCGTGGAGTCCTTGACGTATCCATTCATCAAAGGAATTGCGGCGAGACTCGGGATATCGCTGGTGCCGCTGGCGACAGACGAGGCCGGCCTTCGGCCTGACTCGGTCCAAAAGGCGCACCGCGAGTCGAACCTTTCGGCTATCTATGTCCAGCCGGTGATCCATAATCCTTTGGGCATGACGATGAACTCGACGCGCAGGGCGGATCTCTTGCGCGTCGTAGAAAAGCTCGAGCTTCCGATCATCGAGGACCACGTCTACGGCTTCCTCGACGACGACCCCCCGCTGGCGGCACTCGCGCCCGAGTCCTGCATCGTCCTGGACAGTCTGTCGAAGAAGGTCGCTCCAGGCCTCACGCTGGGCTTCGTCGTTCCGCCGCGGCGGTTGCGCGAGAGCGTGATGGCGTCGGTGCGCTCGGGCGGATGGACCGCTTCAGGATTTGCGTTTGCGTCTGCGCAGCGGATGATGGGCGACGGCACGGTTGCCGAGCTTGTGCGATTGAAGCGCCTCGATGCCCGCGCCCGTCAGAAACTGGCAGCCGATCGTCTCTCGGGCTTCGAGGTTCAGGCGAACGAAAAAAGCTATCACCTGTGGTTGACGCTACCCTCTCACTGGCGCTCACAAACCCTCGTCGCTGCCGCAGCCAGGCGTGACATCGCGTTGACCCCATCGACGACCTTCGCCGTCACACCCGGCCATGCGCCAAACGCCGTCAGGCTGGCGCTCGCGGCCCCGACAATGGATCAGCTCGATACCGGGCTGCAGACGTTGGCGGCAATGCTCGCCGCCAGAGAAGAGGAATTCGATTCGACCGAATGAGCGCGGGCGTCGCGCTCTGGTAGAGGGCATAGGCCGCGCGCACGCAGGTGATCGTCGGTTTCGATCACCCCGAATATTCGCACATGGCGGTGATGCCCGAGCCCGTGCGCCAGGCGCTGGCCGAAGACTTCGACTGAACAGCAAATTGCGGCCATCGTCGGCAGACCGGACGAGCGCGATGCGCCGTTGCCGGGCAGCGATCAGGACGCCGGCCCGAGCGTTCGCGCTGTGGGAACACGCCGATCCAGCGTCACCTCGCGCCGGAGCAGCTCGAGAAACCGCTTGCCGGCCGGTGAGAGATTGGTGCGCTTCGGGATGATTGCCGAGATGAGCGGCGATTCGATGTCGCGATCGGTGAGCCTGATGAACCGCAGGTCGCCGGCCGCGACGTCCGGTCCGATATCGATTTGGGCCATGAAGGCCAGCCCGACGCCGGCCTTCACCAGCGACTTGAGCGCACCGATTCTGTTGCAGGTCGCGGACACGCGCGGCGCGCTCCGGATCCGGCCCATCGCGCGCCGGACCGCCGAATAGGCCACCAGCCGCTCATCCGGCATCACCAGCGGATAAGCCAGACACTCCGCGATCGTGACCTCGCGTCGACCGGCCAGTGGATGGTCGGGACGCATGACCGCACCCATGGTGTTGCGGATCTCCCACGCCGATCTGACGCCGGAGGCCTTTGGCAGGTTGATCAAAGCCCCGAGTTCGGCCTTCCCCTCCGCGACGTCCAGAAGAACGGCATCCGTCAGACCGACCGTTACATGCACGGTGATCCCCGGCATCTCGGCGCGCAGCGCCCGGATCGCCTGCGGCAGCGGATGAAACGTGACCGCCTCCACGGTCGCCACGCGCAGCGTGCCGAGACGCAGGCCGGCCAGCCCGTGCAGCGCCTCGCTCAGACCGTCGAAGTCCGTCTCCCACCGCTCCAGATAGGCGAGCAAGACTTTGCCGGCCGCGGTCAGGTGAACGCCGTGCGGGCCGCGCTCGAAGAGAGTGACGTCAAGCCGCTCCTCGATGTTGT
Source organism: Alphaproteobacteria bacterium (assembly GCA_035506575.1). GTDB lineage: Bacteria > Pseudomonadota > Alphaproteobacteria > CACIAM-22H2 > CACIAM-22H2 > DATJPD01. Next base: position 4,474 of record DATJPD010000043.1, on the reverse strand, counting down.
GGATCTGGCGGCTCAACGCCGAGGGCGCGATACGCAGGGATTCCGCGGCGCCGCGAACCGACCGCAGACGCGCCACGGCACCGAAATAGGTGAGGCCGGTGGCAAATGCTCTGAGCACCGCGTGTCCCTTATCGTGCGAGAACCACCCGTTCTCGAAATCAGCACACAATGTAGAGTTTTTTATAATAGACGGCAACACGCCGCCCTCCCTAGCGTGGGCTGGGCCCCAGGAGCATCTCATGTCGCAGAAGACCGAGCCGCAGAAGACCGAGTTCATGCGCCGCGCGATCGCGCTCGCGCGGTATGCGGTGGACAGCGGCCACGGCAGCCCCTTCGGGTGCGTCATCGTCAAGAACGGCGAGGTGGTGGCGGAGGGCTACAACCAGGTGCGACTGACCGGCGATCCCACGGCGCATGGCGAGATCGTCGGCATCCGCGCCGCGGCAAGCCGCCTCGGAACCGCCGACCTGTCGGGGTGCGAGATCTACAACATCTCCGTGCCCTGCCCCATGTGTCTCGCCGCTCTCTACTGGGCGAAGATCGGCCAGCTCTACTACTGCGCGGTGCCGGAAGATGCCGACGCGGTGGGCTTCGATAACCTCAAGATCGCGCGCTATCTGCAACGGCCCCTCGCCGCGCAACCGTTGCGCAGCGAGCGGATCGAGGCCCTCCATGCAGACGCGCTGGAGACCTATTGGCTGTGGAAGTCGCGCGCAGCCCAATGACGGCCGGACCCCTTCCGGCGCCCGCCGGCGCTGGCGAGCCCGCTGACACGGGGGCCGCGCGCCTGCGCGACGACGCGAGCGCTGCACCACGACAGCCGGCCGAGGGGCTTCTTGACGACTGGCACGCCGTCGCCTTCGCCCGGGAGGTCGCAGACGATGCGCCGTTCGCGACGATGTTGATGGGCGAGCCCATCGTGCTGTGGCGGCCGGGCGGCAGACTGCAGGCATGGCTCGATCAATGCCCCCATCGCGGCGCGCCGCTGTCGTGCGGCAGGCTCAAGGGCGATCGTCTGGTCTGCGCTTATCATGGCTGGGAGTTCGACGGCACGGGCGCATGCGTCCACATTCCGGCGCTGCCGGGCCGGCCGCCGCCGGCCGGCGCCAAAACGCGCCCGCTGCTCGCGACCGAAGGCAGCGGCTTCGTGTGGGTTAGCCTCGGCCGGCCGCCGCACGACGTTCCCCGTTTCCCGGAATGCGCGGACCCGCGATTCCGCGTCCATCAGATGGGGCCGTATGAATTCGCCAATGCCTTCCGGGCCGTCGAGAACTTTCTCGACGTGGCCCACTTTCCGTTCGTGCATGGCGGCATCATCGGCGTCGCGGCCAACCCGGAGCCCGTCCCTGATCTGAGCGTGACGCAAGATGCCGACGGCCTGGTCACGAGCGAGGTCTCCGTCTTCCAGCCCTTTGGCGATCCGCGCGGCATTCCCGTTCAGGCGGACTACCGCTATCGCGTCATGCGACCGACCACCGCGTGCTTCGTCAAGCGTCTGCGCATCACCGATCCCGCGCAGGCCCATCGCGGCCGGCCGGACGACCAACTGTCCACCTACATCACCGTCCAGCCGCTGGACGAGACCCATAGCCTGGTCCGCCTCAGCCAGGCCATGAACTTCGCCGAAGAGATCAGCGCAGAGGACATCCGGCGGCGGACGGACCTCATCGTCGAGCAGGACCGCCAGATCGTCATTCGCCAGCGGCCGGCCCGATTGCCGCTTGCGCTCGGAGACGAACTCCACGTCCGCGCGGACCGGGTCTCGGTCGCCTATCGCCGCTGGCTGGCGGCGCTCAATGTCCGCTACGGGACCATTTGAACCGATCGCTGACCCAGGAGGTATCGATGTCGAGATTGTTTTGGGCGCTGCTTGGTCTCGCTGCCGCCGCGACGTTACAGCCGGCGCGCGCCGAGACCGCCATCCGCTTCTGTACCGACTGGGTCTTCGACGGCTCGACCGGGTATGTCCTGCGTGCCGACGCCAACGGCTATTTCAAGGACGCGGGACTGGCGGTGACGATCGACCGCGGGTTCGGCGCCGGCGATCCGGTGACCAAGGTGGCATCCGGCGCCTATGATCTCGCGCTCGCGGACATCTCGGCGCTGATCGAATTCAACGCCCGTCATCCGGAGCGGCCGCTGACGGCGATCATGATGGTCTACGACAAGTCGCCGTTCAGCCTGATCACGCTCGCCGACAAGAACATCCGCACCTTCGGCGATCTGCGCGGTCGCAAGATCGGCGCGCTGGCCAACGAGACGATCACCCGTCTGTTTCCTGTCCTCGCGCGGCTCAACGGGTTCGACGCCGGCCAGACCACCATGCAATACGTCAACGGCCAGGTCCGCGACACGCTCCTGAAGGCGGGCCAGGTCGACGCGGTGATCGGCTTCTTTTCGACCAGCCCGCTCAACCTCGAATCGGTCGGCGTTCCCGAGGACCAGGTGCGCGTCTTCAAGTACAGCGACTACGGCATGGACCTCTACGGAAGCGCGCTCATCACCAGCGCCGCGTATGCGGCCGAGAATCCCAAAGCGGTGACGGCGTTCACGGCGGCGCTGGCGCGCAGCCTCGCGGAGACGATCAAGGATCCGGCGAGCGCCATCCCCGCGGTCAAGGCGCGCAACAGCCTGGCCGACGAGAAGATCGAGCTGCGTCGTCTCAAGATCGTGCTGAGCGATCTCGTCGTGACGCCGTACACGCGGGAGCACGGGTTCGGCGACGTCGACCGGGCGCGGCTCGCGCGCGAGATCGGCTTCCTGGCCGAGGCGCTCGAGTTGCCCGGGAAGCCCTCGCCTGACAGTGTCTTTACGTCCGCATTCCTGCCCGATGCAGCCAAGCGGCAGGTGCAATAGAGGTTCGCCCCGGCGCGTCAGACCTGTGGGAGAGCACCATGATCATCTACACACCGCCGCGACCGGCGACCGACATCCCGGTGATCGACCTGGCCGGCAGCTTTTCCGCCGATATCGCCGACAGAAAGGCCGTGGCCGCGGACATTCACCGAGCCTGCCGCGAGACGGGTTTTTTCTACGTGGCGAATCACCGCGTGACACAGAGCCTCATCGACGACCAGTTCCGGTGGAGCAAACGCTTTTTCGACCTGCCGCTCGCGGCGAAGATGGACGTCGAGATGAAAAAGTCCCCCAGCACGGCTGGGTATGAGCCGATCGAGGCGCAGAGGCTCGACAGCCAGGACCCGAATGCCGAAGTGGCGCCGCCGGACTTAAAGGAAGCGTTCTACTGCGGACTCGAATTGCCGAACGATCATCCCTACGCGCAACGCGGGTGGCGCAGCTTCGGTCACAACCAGTGGCCCACGGCCCTGCCGGACTTCCGCACTCACATGCTGGCGTACCACGCGGCGTTGCGGCCGCTGGCCGATCGTATTTTGACCCTGATCGCGCTATCGCTTGACCTCAGCGAGGACTGGTTCGAACCGTTCTTCGACATGCCGACGGCCACGTTGCGTCTCCTGAAATATCCGCCGCACGCGCCGTCGGCCCGGTTCAACCAGATGGGCGCCGGCGCGCATACGGACTGGGGCGCGATCACGCTGCTGGCCCAGGACGACTCCAGCGGTCTCGAAGTCCGCAACGTGGCCGGCGATTGGATCGGCGCCACGCCGCGCCCGGGGACCTTCGTCGTCAACCTTGGCGATCTGATGGCGCGCTGGACCAACGGCCTCTACAACTCGACCATGCACCGCGTGAAAAACCACAGAAGCGGGAGCGATCGCTATTCCGTCCCCTTCTTTTACAGCCCGCGGCCGGATGCCGTGATCGAGCCGATCCCGACCTGCGTCACGCCCGACTATCCGCGCCGCTTCGCGACCTGTACCGCAGCCGAACATATCTACGAGATGTTTCGCCGCTCTTACGGCTACGCACCGGCATTGTAAATCCGTGAAGCCCCTGGGCCACCGGTGACGGACCGTTGCACGGGTCTTGCGGAAAATAGCCTGTGCAACGCCTCCGAGTGCCAATCGGCGCGGTTCGTCAAAGGCTTCCAGTAACCGTTGCACGCGGTTGCGCGGTTTTCCGGGGGGTATACCTCCCCCGCGCTCCTTTGGACTCAGGCGCTCAGGGATGCCGGTGGATCGGGTCGATCCACGGCACGTTTTCCGGCGGCTCGGCCGGCGCGATGTCGAGGTTCACCACCACCGGGTCCTGATCGCTGCGCACCAGCACGCATTCGAGCCGCTCGTTCGTGCTCGCATTGATCTCCTGGTGGGGCACATAGGGCGGCACGTAGATGAAGTCGCCCGGTCCCGCCTCGGCCGTGAACTGCAGCTGGTCGCCCCAGCGCATGCGCGCCCGGCCGCGCACGACATAGATCACGCTTTCGAGCGCTCCGTGATGATGCGCGCCGGTCTTGGCATTGGCATCGATCGTCACCGTGCCGGCCCAGATCTTCTGCGCGCCCACGCGGGCGAAGTTGATGGCCGCGGCGCGCGACATGCCGGGTGTCTGC
>DATJPD010000042.1:0-64042 GCA_035506575.1 Alphaproteobacteria bacterium | reverse complement strand
GTCGCGCCGAAGCCGCGTGGCACGCCGCGCCGCTAGGTCTTCGATGCTGATCCCGCTTCGCGACGACAATCTGATCCGCACCCGCCCGGTGGGCACGATCGGCATCGTCGCGGTGTGCGCCGTCGTCTTTCTCTTTCAACTCACGCTCACCGGCCGCGGCGCGCGGCTGTTCGCATTCGGCTACGGGATGATCCCGGCGGTGCTGTTCGGCACCGAGCGGCTGAGTGCGGCGATTCCGCACGTGGCCCCGTGGGCCACTATCCTCACCTCGATGTTCCTGCACGGCGGCTGGCTGCACATCATCGGCAACATGCTCTATCTGTGGGTCTTCGGCCAGGCGATGGAAGACGCGCTGGGCTTGGCCCGCTACGTCATCTTCTATCTCGTCTGCGGCGTTGCCGCCGCACTCACCCAGGCATTCGTCGAGCCCACGGCAACCGTACCGATGATCGGCGCGTCGGGCGCCATCTCGGGCGTGCTCGGCGGCTATCTCGTGCTGTACCCGCGCGCCCGCATCCTCGTCCTCTTGATCTGGGGCCTCATCACGCCGATCACGCTGTCGGCGAAGATGCTGCTCCTGTGGTGGATCGCCATCCAGGTGTTCAGCATCCTCATCTCGACCCAGGAGGAAGGCGGGGTGGCGTGGTACGCGCATGTCGGCGGCTTTGCGACCGGCATGGCGCTCATGTGGCTGTTCCGCCCGCGACGCCTGCCGCCGGCGCGCGAGGCCGCGTGGACCCGCGCGAGCCCGTGGGGGCGTCGACGCGGCCCGTGGGGCTGACGAGCGTGTTACGGTGCGACCAGCCCGCGGGGGCGAGGAGCGGCGTCTACTCCTCGCCGTGCGGCGAGCCCGCCACGCCGAGGCTGTGGCGGTCGAAGGCGATCGACTTGATCACGGCATAGACGGGCTTGCCCGGTGCGAGCGCCAGCCGCTCGACCGACTGGCGCGTGATGCGCGCGAGCAAGGTCTCACCGCTGCAGTCGAGTCGCAGTTCGACGATCGGGCCGCTGCCCGCCGCGATCTCGGCGACGCGGCCCTCGAGCAGGTTGAGGGCACTCAGTCCCTCCGGGCGCTGCACCGCGATCATGACGTCGCGCGCCCGGATGCGGACCCGCACGGGCGAGCCCACGGGGAGCGCCAGGCGCGGGACGCGCAACGGGCCGACTGCGGCGGCAAGCGTGGTGAGCTGCACCGCGTCGTCGTGCGCGGCGACCGTGCCCTCGAGTACGGCGCCCGCCTCGTAGCGGCCGGTGAGCGGGAAGAGGTCGAGCCGGCTCATGACCGCGGCGACCGGGCCGACGGCCTCGACCTTGCCGTCCGAGAGCAGCACGACGGTGGTCGCGAGCCGCGCCACCTCGGGCACCGCATGGCTCACGTAGATGATGGGAATCCGGACCTCGTCGCGCAGCCGCTCGATGTAGGGAAGAATCTCGTCTTTACGCGCGGAATCCAACGAGGCCAGCGGCTCGTCCATCAGCAAGAGGCGCGGGCTCGTGAGGAGGGCGCGGCCGAGAGCCACGCGTTGCTTTTCGCCGCCCGACAATCCGGCCGGCCGGCGCTCGACCAGATGCGCGAGGCCGAGCAGATCCACGACGTGATCGAGCTTCTCGCGGCGGGCGGCCTGGGGGGTGAACCAGCGCCCGTAGAGGAGGTTCTGCCGCACCGTCAGATGCGGAAAGAGGCGCGCCTCCTGGAACACGTAGCCGATGCGACGGCGGTGCGGCGGCACCGATACGCCCGCCGTGGTGTCGAGCAGCACCTGGCCTTCGACCGCCACGCGGCCGCGCTCGGGCCGCAACAGGCCGGCGATCACGTTGATCAGCGAGGTCTTGCCGGCACCCGAGCGGCCGAACAGCGCGGTGAGACCGCTCTCGGCCGTGAATTTCGCCGCAAGGGTGAAATGGCCCAGGCGATGGGCGACGTCGACCTCGAGCGTCATGCGCTGGCGAGGCGCGCGGCAACGCGGCGCGACAGGACGTCGGACAAGAGGAGTGCTGCGAGAGACACCACGACCGACACCGCCGTGAGGCGCAACGCACCCGCATCGCCGCCCGGCACCTGGGTCAAGGTGTAGATCGCCGTCGGCAACGTCTCGGTCTCGCCCGGGATGTTGGAGACGAAGGTGATCGTGGCGCCGAACTCGCCGAGCGCGCGGGCGAACGAAAGCACCATGCCGGCGAGGATGCCCGGCAGCGCCAGCGGCAAAGTCACGGTTGCGAACACCCAGGCCGGGTGTGCGCCCAGGGTTTGTGCGGCGGCCTCGAGACGGCGGTCCACGGCCTCGAGCGACAGCCAGATCGCGCGCACCATCAGGGGGAAGCCCATGACCGCGCAGGCCAGTGCCGCTCCGGTCCAGCGGAACGCGAACACGATGCCGAACCGGTCGGCGAGGAACGCGCCGAGCGGGCCGTGACGACCGAACAGCAGGAGGAGGACGTAGCCGGTCACGACCGGCGGCAGCACGAGCGGCAGATGCACCACGCCGTTGAACAGGGTCTTGCCCCAGAAGCGGCCGCGCGCCAGCAGCATCGCCGCCGCGATCCCGAACGGCAGGCTCGCCAGCATGGCCCACGTCGCCACGCGCAGGCTGAGCCGGATCGCGGTCATCTCGTCGGGCGTGAAGTCGAACAAACAAATCCCCTGCGCAAGCTCAATATATCCACCAGAACATATCGCGCGGCACCCGCGCAAGCGGCCGGCCGGGGGCAAAAAGAAATGGGCGGGGGGCCTGGGGATTTGTATGTTGGACCCAGCAAACGAGGGAGGAACGGATGAAAGAGGATTTCCGGCGTGTCGTCACGACGCACGACAAGTCCGGCAAGGCGGTGGTGCTGTTCGACGGCGCCAATCCCCACAAGGTGGTCCGCCAGCCGACCGGGCTCGTGTCGCGGGTGATCTGGTCGACCGACGCAACGCCCGCGGACATGACGGGGCCGGCAGACCGCGGTGCGGCCAAGGTCGGGATCTCGCCGCCGCCGGGCGGCTCGGTGTTCCGCATCGTCGATTTTCCGCCGACGAGTGCGGAGATGGAGAAGCTCGATCCGAGCTTCATGGCCAAGTTCGTCGGCCACGGGGACGACGACCACGCCGGATCGAAGTTCCGCGCCCCGCGGCATCCCTTCATGCACCGCACCAAGAGTCTCGACTACGCGATCGTCCTCTCGGGCGAGATCGACATGCTGCTCGACGACAGCGAGGTGCATTGCACGGCGGGCGACGTGATCATCCAGCAGGGAACGAACCACGCCTGGGTGAACCGCGGCAAGGAGACCTGCCGGATCGCCTTCGTCCTGATCGACGCCAAAGAGCCGTAGGGCAAAACGGCCGTTGCCGATGAACGATGCGCCGCAGCGCTTGCGCCAGGGTGCGCGGATCGAGATCGCGAAGCTGGGCCGGGTGTTCGACGGTCCGCGCGGGCCGGTGCCGGCGCTGCTCGACATCGACCTGTCGATCCGGCCGGGCGAATTCCTGTGCATCGTAGGGCCCAGCGGCTGCGGAAAGTCGACCTTGCTGCGCATCCTGGCCGGCCTCGATCAGCCGACCAGCGGCGCGTTCACGATCGATGCCGCGGGCTGGCCAGTGCAGAACGCCATGGTCTTCCAGGAGAGCGGTCTGTTCCCCTGGATGTCCGTCGAGGAGAATATCGGCTTCGGCCTCATGACGCGCGGCGTGCCCAGGGCCGAGCGCCGCGACAGGGTGCAGGCGGCGATGAAGCTCGTCGGCCTCACCAGGTTCCACCGGCATTACCCGCGCCAGCTCTCCGGCGGCATGCGCCAGAGAGGTGCGATCGCGCGCGCGTTCGTGACCGACCCCGCCGTGCTGTTCATGGACGAGCCGTTTGCGGCCCTGGACGCGCAGAACCGCACCTTGTTGCAGGAGGAGCTGGTGCGGCTGTGGGAGCAGACCGGCAAGACGGTGGTCTACATCACGCACTCGATCGAGGAGGCGCTGTTCCTCGGCGACCGGGCGGTGATCATGACCGCGCAGCCGGGACAGATCAAAGAGACCATCGATGTCCCGTTTCCGCATCCGCGCAAGCTCATGGAACTCACCACATCGGCCGAGTTCGGCGAGCTGAAGCGCCGCATCTGGCGCGTGCTCGAGGACGAGGTCATGCGGGCGCGCGCGGGCGAGGAGGGCGCATGAAGGCCAAGGGTGCGGTGCGCCGCGAGCGCCTGATGTATCTCCTGTCGCCGATCGGGCTCCTGCTGCTGTGGGAGATCCTGATCCGGGCCGGGTTCGGCGACCGGCGTTTCGTGCCTGCGCCGAGCGACATCGCGGAGCGCTTCTGGCTGCTCGCGGCCTCCGGCGAGCTGGGCGAGCACGTGCTCGCGACCTTGTGGCGGATCCTGGTCGGCTACGTGATCGGCGTGGTGCCGGCGGTCATCATCGGCCTGTTCATGGCGATGTGGCGCGGCGTGCGCATCATCGTCGACCCCCTGATCGCGGCCCTGTTCCCGATCCCGAAGGTGGCGCTGATGCCGCTCCTGCTGCTGGCGTTCGGCTTCGGCGATGCGTCCAAGATGGCGGTGGTGGCGATCGGCGCGTTCTTTCCTGTCGTCATCAACACATATACGGGAGCGGCCAACATCGAGCCGATCTACATCGACGTTGCGCGCAACTACGGCGCCAGCCGGCTCGTCATGTTCACCCGCATCGTGTTCTTCGGCGCCCTGCCGACGACGTTCGCGGGGTTGCGCACGGCACTTGCGATCTCGTTCCTGGTCGTGGTGGCGGCGGAGTTCGTGGCCGCGAAGAGCGGCATCGGCTATCTGATCTGGAGCTCGTGGCAGCTGCTCCAGGTCGATTCGATGTTCGTCGGCATCGTCACGATCGGCGTGCTCGGCGTGGTGACCTCGACGATCTTCCGCGAGATCGAGCGCGCGGTCCTGCCCTGGCGGCCGGATCCGCAATAGGAATGAGTGGAACCCGTCACATGAATCTGACCTTGAGCCTCGCGATCAGCGAGAACCCGCGCACGCGGCCCATCCTCTCCGGTGCGGTGAAGCCGGACGGCATCGACCTCGTGGCGACATCGCTGCACCCGTCGGAGATGTTCTGGCGCCAGCTGCGCTTTGCCGATTTCGACGTCTCCGAGATGTCGATCTCCTCGCTGCTCATCGCCACGGCGAGGGGCGACGAGAATTGGGTCGGATTGCCGGTGTTCACGACGCGCCGCTTCTTCCACACGGAGATGCTGGTGCGGCGGGCCGCCGGCATCGCGAGCCCGGCCGACCTCAAAGGCAAGCGGATCGGCGTGCCCGAATATCAGCAGACCGCCGCCCTGTGGGCCCGCGGCGCCCTGCAGCACGAGTTCGGGGTGGCGCCGCCCGACATGGAGTTCTGGATGGAGCGCTCCCCCGAGCACAGCCATGGCGGAGCCACCGGCTTCAAGCCGCCGCCGGGTGTCGTGGTGCGGCAGATCCCGCCGGACAAGAACATCGGCTCGATGATGGTCGCGGGCGAGCTGGATGCGACGCTCCATTACGTGCGGCGCTACAAGCAGGACCTCGTCGACCGCAGCACCATCGATCTCGCTTCGCACCCCGACGCCAAGCCGCTGTTCGCGGACCCGACCGCCGAGGGCGTGCGCTACTATCGCAAGACGGGTCTCTACCCGATCAACCACGGCATGGTGATCCGGCGGACGCTCGCCGAGGCGCATCCGTGGGTGGTGCTGAACCTGTTGAAGGCGTTCGTGCGCGCGAACGAGATCGCCGAGGGCGAGCGGCAGGAGCATGTCGACTATCACGTGAAGGCCGGTCTCGTGCCGCAGGAGGCGGCGGCCGCGTTGCGCCGGCCGCTCATCCAGCACGGTGTGGTTGCCAACCGCGGCGTGCTCGAGACGGCAGCGCAGTATTCGCACGAGCAGGGTCTCACGCCACGTCTCCTGAGCCTGGACGAGCTATTCGCCGCGAGCACGCTGGACCAATAGGTTACGTCCAGGCCGTGCCTCGGACCGCCTTGTCGCGTATAAGGAGCGGATGGAGAGATTGCGTATGTGGCGTCGATTGGCCGGGAGTCTGCTGGCCGCCTGTCTGCTGTTCGGATCGGACGCGGTGGCGGCTCCGTATCCGAGTGCGTCGATCCGCCTGGTGGTCGCGTTCACGCCTGGTGGTCCGAGCGACACCCTGGCGCGCATCGTGGGCGAGGGGCTGAGTGCCAAGTTCGGGCAGCCGGTGGTCATCGACAACCGGCCGGGCGCGGGTGGCAACATCGCGGCCGAGCTCGTGGCCAAGTCGCCGCCCGACGGCTACACGCTGCTCATGGGCAACAACAGCATCCTCGCAACGAACGCGGCCCTCTACGGCCATCTCGACTTCGATCCGATCGGCGACCTGGCACCCATCACCGAGATCGGCTCGCAGCCGAATATCCTGGTGGTCAATCCCTCGGTGCCCGCGCATTCGGTGGCCGAGCTCGTGGCTCTCGCCAAGGCGCGGCCGGGCAAGCTCAATTATGCCTCTTCGGGGGCCGGAACGGCCGCGCATCTGGCGGGCGAGCTGTTCAAGCTGCAGGCCGGGATCGACATCGTGCACGTCGCCTATCGTGGTGCCATCCCGGCGCTGACCGATCTCATGGGCGGACGTACGGAGCTGATGTTCGCGACCTCCGCCTCGGTCCTGCAGTTCATCGAGGCGGGGCGCCTGCGGGCCCTCGCGGTCACCACGGCCAAGCGCTCCGAAGCCGTGCCCGAGCTGCCGACGGTGGCGGAGTCCGGCTATCCCGAATTCGAGGCCACGACCTGGCACGGGCTCGTCGCTCCGGCGAAGACGCCTGCCCAGGTCGTCGCGCAACTGGCCAAGACGATGGTCGAGGTCTTGCACGAGAGCGAGGTGCAGAAGCGGCTCGCGGGGCTCGGCGTCGAGATCGTCGGCAATACGCCGGATGAGTTCCAGGCCTACATCAAGTCCGAGACCGCCAAATGGGCGGCGGTCATCCACAAGTCCAACATCCATATTCAGTGAGAAGGAAGCCGTCCGTGCCTTCAGTCGACCAGCCGTCACCGCCGCTCGCCAAAGGGGTCAAGCGCCTGGCGCATCTCGACCTCGCCGGTGCCGGGCAAGTCACGGTCGTCGGCACCCACGCCTATATCGGCCACATCCCGAACAAGCAGCAGCTCGGCACGACGATCCTCGACGTGGCCGATCCCAAGCGTCCGCGCGTGCTCGCCACGATCAAGGTCGACGATCCGGAGTCGCACAGCCACAAGGCGCGGGTGGCGGGCAACATCATGATCGTCAACCACGAGCGCAACATGACCGCAATCGGCCGGCGCGCCGAGCAGCTGCCGGCCGCGCGCCAGGCGCTGCGCGAGCGGCTGGGCCGCGAGCCGACCCTGGCCGAGATCGCCGAGAGCATGGCGCTCAAGGAAGACGAGGTGCGGACGGCCGAGGAGGTCGAGCGCCGCGGATACGACCAGGGCGGCTTCCGCATTTACGACGTGTCGAACCCGGCAAAGCCGCGGCAGATCTGCCATCACCGCACCGGCGGCCGCGGCGTGCACCGCTTCGACATGGACGAGAACTACGCCTACATCTCGACCGAGATGGAGGGCTATGTCGGCAACATCCTCGTCATCTACGACCTGCGCGATCCCGCGCGGCCGCAAGAGGTGTCGCGCTGGTGGATGGCCGGCCAGCATGTCGCGGGTGGGGAGACGCCGACCTGGGCCGGCCGCAAGAACCGGCTGCACCACGCGCTGCGCTTCGGCGACGAGCTGTGGGCGGGCGTGTGGCACGCGGGCTTGCGCATCATCGACATCGCCAACATCAGCCGCCCGCGCACCGTGGCGCGCTACAACTACCATCCGCCGTTCCCCGAGCCCACGCACACGGTGATGCCGGTGACCGTGCCGCTCAACAACTGGAGCGGCGACGGCCATCCCAGGCGCGTGGCGCTCGCGATCGACGAGGAGGATCAGTTCTACAACGAGAAGGACGCGGCCCGGCGGCGCGGCCGGCCGCATGCCTGCCTGTGGACCTTCGACGTCAGCGACTACGCCGACTTGAAGCCGCTCGCCTGCTTCACGGTCAGCGAGCTGGACTCGCCATGGAGCCGCACCCCGCGCTCGCGCTTTGGCGCGCACCAGTTCTGCGAGTTCATGACCGACACCTTGGTCTACGCGACGTGGTTCAGCGGCGGCCTGCGCATCATCGACGTGGCCGACCCGCTCTCACCGCAGGAGGTCGGCTACTACATCCCCGAGCCGGTGAAAGGCCAGCCCGCGCCGCAAAGCAACGACGTGACACTCGACTCGCGGGGGTTGATCTATCTCGTCGACCGCAACTGCGGCTTCGACATCCTGGAGTTCAAGCGCTAGAACCGCGCCACCGCCTCGCGCTCCATGACCTCCTTCACATCCCCTTCTTCGACGATGTGGTCGACGGCGCGGCGGCTGCGGTAGGCGGAGGGGTCGGTGCCGCGCGGCACGCCGCCGGCCTCGACGGTCTTCACCGCCTCGAGCAGCAGGCGCCGCATGGTGACGACCGCCATGTCGGTCGCCGACAGATGCTCCTTGGTCCGGTCGACGATCGGCCCCATTCCCTCCTGGATCGCGGCGTCCTGCGTGTTGACGCCGGCAATGCCGGTCATGGTGCGCGTCTTCTGGAGCTGGCGGTCGATCAGGTAATCGTTGGTAAGGTTGCGCTTGAGGCGTCGGTCGGGCCGCAAATCGTCCGGCCCGCGCCCGTCGTCCGTCTCCATCTCGAGCGCGAACTCGGGAGTCACGGGAATGCCGGGGTCGGCGGAGTAGATGAAGTTGTAGACGTGGGTGGTCACGTCGTCGGCGGGAACCCAGCAATGGCCGGCGATCGTCGGGACCGAGCGCGGCGCGTTTCCGCCGCCGAGGGGGGCGATGCGGCCGCGCATCTGCGTCACCGGCATGATGTATTGATAGACGCGCACCCATTTGCGGTTGCCAAGGCTGCGGATGCCGCTGTAGCTGAAGCCGTAATCGGTGCGGTTGACCGTGAGCTTGGGGATGCGCTCGTAGTCGCGGATCCAGGTGAGGTCGCCGATATTGTTGTTGTGCATGATCATCGCATGCGCGGAATCGAGGCCGCCCTCGAGCGCCTGCAGGTAGTTGCAGTCCTGCACGATGCGCGAGACATGGCGGTGGGTCGCAGGTGCGCGCACGAGCTCGAGATCGGGCGGTGGCGGCTGCGTGCCGGCGGGGCCGAGATAAGCCCACACGATGCCCCCACCTTCCCAGGTCGCGTAGGCGTCGATCCGCACCTCGCTCTTGAGCGGGCTGTGGGGCGGCTCGGTCGGCATGTCGACGCACGCACCGGTGCGGTCGAATTTCCAGCCGTGATAGACGCAGCGCAGGCCGCATTGCTCGTTGCGGCCGAAGAACATGGGTGCGCGGCGGTGCGGACAGTAGGCGGAGACGAGGCCGACCGCGCCCGTCGTATCGCGGAACGCGATCAGATCTTCGCTCAGCAGCTTCACGCGCACCGGTGCTCCGTCCTTCTCCGGCAGCTCGGAGGAGAGGAGGGCGGGCAGCCAGTACCTGCGGAGCACGTTCCCCATCCGCGTGCCGGGGCCGGTGCAGGTCAGAAGCTCGTTGTCCTCGCGCGAGAGCATGGACGTTTCCTCGAGGTCGTTCGACCTCAAGGACTAGCGCGAAAGCGGCGGCGTCGCCAGCCCCGGCGGCGCCGCCGGTCCTCGTGTCAGAACATCAGGTGCGCACCGGGTCGATATTGGAGGGGTGCGCCCGTGACTCCTCGATGACGCCGCCGGGACTTGATATAACCGGTCACAAGTCTGTCATCTGCCGGGGCTAGAACATGGCGTCCTCCAACGCCGAGTCATCCGTGTCCTCATCATCACCCTCTCCCTTTGCAATCGTCGGCCGCGTGCTCACACAGCGCGGGCTCGAATCCGATACGGCCTTCACCGTGGACGGGGGCGAGATTGCCGCCGTCGGTGCTCCACCCCCGGGCGCACGCCGCTGCGAGGCGCGCCATCTGCTGGTGCTGCCCGGGATCGTCGACCTGCACGGCGATGCGTTCGAGCGCCAGCTGATGCCGCGGCCCGGCGTCCATTTCGAACCGCGCCTGGCGCTGCTCGACACCGACCGGCAGCTCGTCGCCAACGGCATCACCACGGCGTTCCACGGTCTGACGTATTCCTGGGAGCCGGGATTGCGGGCCGTCGAAGCGGGCCGCGCCCTGATCGCAGCACTCGAGGCCACGTCCGGCCGGCTGGGCTGCGACACCCGCCTGCATCTGCGCTGGGAGACCTACAATCTCGACGTCGAGGACGAGGTTGCCGGCTGGCTCGCGAGCGGCACCGTGGCGCTGCTCGCCTTCAACGACCACACGCCCGAAATCGTGAAGAAGGCGGCGGGCAGCCCCGAAGCGCTGCTCAAATACGCCGAGCGCTCCAGCCTGTCGCTCGAGGAATTCCGCAAGGTGGTGGCCCGGGTCGGCGCGCGCAAGAACGAGGTGCCGGCGGCGATCGAGCGGCTGGCCGCCCAGGCGCGCCGCCACGGCGTGCCGATGGCCTCGCACGACGACGACAGCCCGGAGATCCGGCGCTGGTACGAGCAGCTTGGGTGCCAGATCTCCGAGTTCCCGAAGAACGAGCACACCGCGCGCACGGCGCACGAGGCCGGCTGCGATATCGTGATGGGAGCTCCCAATATCGTCCGCGGCGGCAGCCACCTGTCGTCGGTCTCGGCGGCCGACATGGTGGCCAAGGGCCTGTGCACGATCCTGTCGTCCGACTACTACTACCCCGCCTTGCTGCACGCGGCCTTCCGCCTCGTGCGCGACGGCGTATGTCCGCTGCCGGCCGCGTGGCGCCTGGTTTCCGAAAACCCGGCGCGCGCCGCGGGGCTGCGCGACCGTGGGGCCATCGCTGCGGGCAAACGCGCGGATTTCATCCTGGTCGACGATTCCGATCCGCTGCTGCCGCGGGTTGCGGCCACGTTCGTCGCCGGCCGTCCGGTCTTCGCCGACCGGGCCTTGTTCGACCAGGACGTGGAGCGGCTGGTCGCCTGAGCTAGGCCAGCCGGGCGCGCAAGGCCGCCGAGCCGCGCTCGACCGTCAGCACGATCACGAAGATGACGATCAGGAGCAGCGAGACCTCGCGATACTGGAAGAGGTTCATCGCGGTCAGGAGCTGGAAGCCGATTCCGCCCGCTCCGACGAAGCCCAGCACGAGCGAGGAGCGGATGTTCTCGTCCAGCCGGTAGAGGCTGATGCCGAGGAGCGACGGCAGGATCGAGGGCACGATGCCATGCGTGAAGATCTGCACGCGCCTTGCCCCGGTGAGAGCCAGCGCGTCGACCGGCGCCATGTCCATGTGCTCGATCGTCTCGGCGAAGAGCCGGCCCAGCATGCCGATCGAGTGCACGGCGAGCGCCAGGCCGCCGGGGAAGGGGCCCAGCCCGACGGCGGTCACGAACAGGAGCGCCCAGACGAGGTCAGGCACGGCGCGGGCAAAGCCGATGATGCCGCGCGCGACGTAGTAGAGGGCGCGGGACGGGGTGACGTTCGTGGCGGCGAGCACGGCGAGGGGGACGGCCATCATCACGCCGGCCAAGGTGCCGAAGATCGCGATGTCGACCGTCTCGAGCGCCGGCCACAGGGCCGTGTCGATCTTCGAAAAATCCGGCGGCGTGGCGCGGCGGATGATATCGGCCATGCCGTGGATGCCGGTGATCAGGTCCTGCGGCCGCGCTTCGACGACGATCAGCGACTGCACGATCACCAGGGCGACGAGCACGACGCCGACGGCGCGGAGGGCCATCGTGAGCGCATGTCCCCAGGTGTCGTCGGCGAGCGGCACGCGGCGGATATCGGCCGTGCTCATGCGCCTTTGCTCCTGTCGGAACTCCGGCGCACGAGACTCGCCCGCCGTAGCTGTAGCGAAGGCGGGCTCATGCGGCCTCGCTCAGATAGAGGCGGCGGACGGCGTCCTTCGAGACTTCGGCACGCGGCAGGTCGAAGGCCACCCCACCGTCGCGTATGCCGACCACGCGGTCCGCATACGCGTAGGCGAGCTCCACCTGATGGAGCACGCACAGGATGGCGAGGTTCTCTTCAGCCGCCAGACGCCGCAGCAGGCGCATGATGTCGTGCGACGCCTCGGGATCGAGGCTCGCCACCGGCTCGTCCGCCAGCAGCACTCGCGGCCGCTGCATCAGCCCACGGGCGATCGCGACGCGCTGCGCCTGGCCCCCGGACAGTGTCCCGGCGCGCTGGGCGGCGAGGTGCGACAGCCCGACCTCGGACAGGCATCCGCGTGCCGCCTCCAGCTCATGTTTCGGCAGCCCGCCGAGCGTCGTCCACCAGTCGGCGCAGCGGCCGAGCGCGCCGGTGGCCACGTTGGCGAGCACGCTGCGGCGCTTCACCAGGCTGCCGTGCTGCGAAATCATGGCGAGTTGCAACCGCGCGCAGCGGAGCCTCTCGCCATTCAGCTGGCTCAAATCGATACCATTGACGCGGATCTCGCCCGAGGTGGGCATCAAAATCCGCGCGATGCAACGCAGGAGCGTCGTCTTGCCGCTGCCGTTTCCGCCGAGCACGATGACGAGCTCGCCGGGGTTCACGCTCACGTTGAAATTGGACAGCGCGAGCTTGCCGTTCGGATAGCGCAACGACAACGACTGGATTTCGAGCATAACGACGCTCCTGCGCTTCAGCCGGTGTTCAGCTCAGCTTCTCGAGATCGATGTTCAGCGTCTTCACGAGATCGCGGATCCCGTCGAAGGCGTGGTCGTCCGTCGGGACCGTCTTGGTGCCGTGGACGCCCATGATCTTGCGATCGGCCTCGGGCAGTTTCGTGAGGTCGATGTTCTGGATCACCGCGATCAGCTTCGCCTTGAAGGAAGCGGGCAGGTCACCGCGGACAGTGAGCGGATCGATCGGGATGGGATCCGACTTCCACAGGAAGACGAAGTCGCCATCCTTGTAGTGGCCGCGCTGGATTGCCGATTCCATCTGCTCGCTGTTGAGCTCGCCTGCGTCCACCTTCTTGTTGTAGAGCGCCTCGAACGAAGAGGTGTGGCTGCCGGCGTAGATCGCCTTGATGTCCTTGTCCGGGTCGAGCCCCGCCTTGCGCAGTCCGTAGGCCGGGAAGAGATGACCCGAGGTCGACGCGGGATCCGAGAACGCGAAGGACCGGCCCTTGATGTCCTGCACGGTCTTGATGCCGGAGCCCGGGTAGGTCACGAGGCTGGCCCAGTAGGTATCCGGCTTGCCCTCGGCGTTGGCGAACGTCGCCACGGCCTCGGCCTTGGCGACCTGATGGGCGAGCACGTAGCCGAGCGGGCCGAATTCCGCGAACTCGAGCTTGCCGTTGCGCATGGCCTCGATCTCGGCGTTGTAGCTCGTGGTGACGAAGACCTCGACCTTGCAGTCGATCTTCTCGCCGATCATCTTCGCGATCTCGTTGTAGACCGGGATGAGGCGGGGTGCGGTGTCGTACGGCTCGACGCCCATGCGGACGACGCCGTTGTTGGGGCAGTCGGGCGATGCCGCGTACGCGGGCATCCCCGCCGCGACCGCTGCGGCGATTCCGGCCGCGGCTCCGAGGACGCTTAGTTTTTGTCTATTCATGAGTATCTCCATCTCCTGGCAATCCGCACCCGTGCTTAGGTGCTGTGGGTGAAGGTTTTCGTGGCGGGCACATGTATCTTTTTTGACTAGAGCCGGACCTCGAGTTCGACGCGGTCGCCGCGCATGCGGGTGAGGCAGTATTCGAGCGGCACCTGCGAGCCCGAATCGACGTTCACGCTCTTCACGCGCAGCACGGGCTGATGACGCGCGATGCCGAGCAGCTTCGCGTCGTCGCCCTGCGGCATCTGGGTGGTGATGAGGCTCAGCTGCCGCTCCAGCCGCACGCCGAGATGCTCGGCGATGCAGTCGTGCAGCGAGCCGCCGTGATAATGGTCGAGCAGCGGGCGGCCGAGATCGACCGGGATGAAATGGGAGACGATCGAGAAGGGCGCTTCGTTGACCTTGCGCAAGGTTTCGATCCAGATCACCCGGTCGCCGGCGGCGAGCTTGAGGCGGCGGCCGATGCCGTCGCTCGCGAGCACGATCTGCTTGCGCATGACGATGCTCTCGGCACTGCTGCCTGTATTCTCGATCGACTTGGTGAAACGCGTGTGCTTGTGGATCCCGTAGCTGACGACGCCGTCGAGCACGAAGACGCCGAGCCCCCGCCGGCGCTCGACGAGCCCCGCCTGCACCAGCTCGTCGACGGCCGCGCGCAAGGTGTGCCGGTTGACCGAGAACCGCTCGGCCAGCACCGGCTCCGAGGGCAGGCGCATGCCCGGGCTATAGTGGCGCTGGACCTCATCGGCGATGGTCTGGCTGATCTGCCGGTAGAGCGGAGTCCCCGAAGACCGGTCAGTGGTGTACAGGCTCATCTAGACGTCTCGCTCTCCTTGAGAGCGAGACCGTAGAGAGGCCGGGTGACACGTCACGGACTCTGCCGTGACACATTTGTGAAAAAAGTCGCCGCGGGTTTACCGCGACAGATCGACCAGCAGCTGCACGCGATCGGAGGCGAAGCAGGTCTGTCCGTATTCGACCGGCCGGCCGCGGCTTTCGATGTTCACGCTTTCGGTGACCAGCACCGGCGTGGTCGTCGACAGCCGCAGGAGGTGGGCCTCCGCCTGCTCGGGCAGGCGGGCCGTGATGCGCGTCCAGGCACGGCTGTAGTCCGCCACGCCGCTGTGCTGCAGCGCCTTGGTGATGGAGCGCCAGCGCTCGAACTGGGCAATCATGTCCGGCACCAGCCGCGCCGGATAGAAATGACGGCCGAGGGTGATCGGCCGCTTGTTGGCGCGGCTGAGAGTCTCGAGTCGAATGACCCGGGTCCCCGGCCGGACCTTGAGATTGCGTGCGACGTTCTCGTTCGCCGATTCCTCGCTGGCGCGCAGCAGCTCGTGCGCCGGCTCCTTGCCCGCGCGCAGGAGGTTCTCGCTGAAGCGGGTATGCGGGCCGAGCGCGTAATCGATCGCATCGCGCACGACGAAGCTGCCGCGGCCCTGCTCGACCAGGAGCAGCCCGCGCTGGGCGAGGGCGGCGAGCGCCCGGCGCACGGTGTGGCGGTTCACATCGAACCGCTCGGCGAGCTCCTTCTCCGTCGGCAGTTGCGATTCGGCCGGATAGACGCCGCGCGCGATCTCGGCGACCAGGGTGTCCTCGATCTGGCGCCACATCGCGCGGCCGCCTTCGCGCAGCGGAGCCAGCGGCGCCTGGTTGTCGAGGCTCGTCAAAAAATCATCACGCATTTCCGCTTTACTCGCGCGGCCGATTTCGCGTACGGTGCCCGAAATTGATCTAGTTGTCTAGATAACTTTCGAAGACACAGTTTCGGAGCGCCGGATGCCCGATGCAAGCGCCCCCCACGCCGAGCCTGCCCAGCGCCGCCGCTGGATGGGGGTCCTGGCGCGCGCCGCGCGCGGGGATCTGGAAGCCGCCTGGCAAGGGCTGGACGCGCGGCCGGCCTATACGCATGTGCGCCGGCCCGAGACCGGCCTCGTGCTGGTCCGCGGGCGCGCGGGCGGCACGGGGGCTGCCTTCAACCTCGGCGAGATGACGATGACGCGCTGTGCGGTGCGGGTAGAGACTCCCGCGCGCCGGGTCGTCGGGTTGTCGTTCGTCGCCGGGCGCGACATCCGGCACGCGGAGCTCGCGGCGGTGTTCGATGCGCTGCTGCAGGATCCGGCCCGTCATGCCGAGATCGAAGCCGCGGTGATCGGGCCCATCGAAGGGCGGCTCAACGCCGCCCGGCGGGAGCGGGCGGCCGAGATCGCGGCGACCAAGGTCGATTTCTTCACCCTGGTGCGGGAGCAGGGCGCGTGACCCGGCCTTCGCTAAAGCTTCGGCGGGCGAGTCTCGTGCGCCGTAGCTCCGATAGGAGCGTAGGCGCATGAGTCCGCTCGATCTCAGCGACGTCGGCGCGGGCTTCCGCGACCCGGTCGCGGACGCGCAACGCTGTTTCCGGCTGATCCTGGACGCAACCGCGCATCCCGGCCGCATCGTCGAGCTTCCCGCTGACCTGCTGGCGGCGAACGAGTCGGGGCTGCCCGATGCGGCGGCTGCCCTGGCGCTGACCCTGCTCGATTTCGAGACCCCCGTCTGGCTGGACGGGGCGGTTCGGGGCGCCTCGGCGTATCTGCGCTTTCATTGCGGCGTGGCGCTGGTCGACGACCCCAAGGAGTCGCGCTTCGCCTTCGCGGGGGATCCCGCAAGCCTCCCGCCGTTGGGAAGCTTCGACCTTGGCACCACCGAGTTCCCGGACCGCTCCACCACCCTGGTCGCGGCGGTTTCCGGACTGGCGGCGGAGCCCGGCGTCGTTCTTCGCGGGCCCGGCCTGAAGGGGAGCGCGCGGCTGCGCCTCGACGGCATCGGCCCGGAGTTCTGGCGGGCCCGCGCCGAATTGGCGCCGCTGTTCCCGCTCGGCATCGATCTCGTGTTCGTCTGCGGCCGGCGCCTTGCGGCCGTTCCGCGGACGACGATCGTCGACCTGTAGGAGACGCGCATGTACGTGGCAGTCAAAGGCGGCGAGGCGGCGATCGATGCGGCGCACGACCTGCTGGCGCGCAACCGGCGCGGCAACCCTGATGTGCCGGAGCTCGCGTTGGACCAGATCAGCCAGCAGCTGTCGCTGGCGGTCGACCGCGTGATGACCGAAGGGTCGATCTACGACCGCGAGCTGGCGGCGCTGGCGATCAAGCAGGCGCGCGGCGACCTGGTCGAAGCCATCTTCCTGCTGCGCGCCTACCGCACGACCCTGCCGCGGCTCGCCGAATCGCGGCCGATCGAGACCGGCGAGGCGCTGGTGCGCCGCCGCATCTCGGCGACGTTCAAGGACCTGCCGGGCGGCCAGGTACTCGGCGGCACCTTCGACTACACGCACCGGCTGCTCGATTTCGGCCTGGCGGAGCCGCGACCGGTCTCGGACAAACCGGCGTCGGCCCGGCCCACGGACGGTGTCGAGGCGGCCATTCCGCGCGTGCTCGAGTTCCTCAACGCCGAAGACCTGATCGAGCGCGAGAGGCGCGACGAGGCGTCCCCGCCCGATCTTACGCGCGAGCCGCTCGAGTTTCCGGCCCCGCGCGCCTTGCGCCTGCAGAACCTGGCGCGCGGCGACGAAGGCTTCCTGCTGAGCCTCGGCTACTCGACCCAGCGCGGCTACGGCCGCAACCATCCGTTCGCCGGCGAGATCCGGACCTGCGACGTCGCGGTCGAAATCGAGCCGGAGGAGCTCGGCTTCCCGATCACGATCGGCGAGATCACCGTCACCGAATGCGAGATGGTGAACCAGTTCAAGGGCTCGGCGACCGAGCCTGCGCGCTTCACGCGCGGCTACGGCCTCGTGTTCGGCGAGGCCGAGCGCAAGGCCATGTCCATGGCGCTGGTCGACCGCGCGTTGCGGGCGAGCGAGCTCGGCGAGGAGATCGCCGCCCCGGCGCAGGACCAGGAGTTCGTCCTCTATCACTCCGACAGCGTCGAGGCCTCGGGCTTCGTGCAGCACCTGAAGCTGCCGCACTATGTCGACTTCCAGGCCGAGCTCAACGTCCTGAGACGTATCCGGGCTGGAACCGCGCAGGGGGCGGCGGCGGAGCCGGCCGAGAGCGAGAGCGCGCAATGACAGACGGCTACAACTTCGCGTATCTGGACGAGCAGACGAAGCGGATGATCCGCCGGTCGGTGCTCAAGGCGGTGGCGATCCCGGGATACCAGGTGCCGTTTGGCAGCCGCGAGATGCCGCTGCCTTACGGCTGGGGCACGGGCGGAATCCAGGTGACCGCGAGCATCATCGGCGCCGACGATACGCTGAAGGTGATCGACCAGGGTGCGGACGACACCACCAACGCGGTGTCGATCCGGCGCTTTTTTGCGCGCACGACCGGCGTGCGCACGACCACGCGCACCGAAGAGGCGACGATCGTGCAGACCCGGCACCGCATTCCGGAGACGCCGCTGCGCGAGGACCAGATCATCGTCTTTCAGGTGCCGATCCCGGAGCCCTTGCGCTGGCTCGAGCCGCGCGAGGCCGAGACGCGGCGCATGCATGCCTATTCGGACTATGCAGTGATGCATGTGCGCCTCTATGAAGACGTCGCACGCTACGGCCATATCGCCACCGCCTATGACTATCCGGTGATCGTCAACGACCGGTATCTGATGCGGCCGTCGCCGATCCCGAAATTCGACAACCCCAAGATGGACGGCTGCCCTGCCTTGATGCTGTTCGGCGCCGGCCGCGAGAAGCGCATCTACGCCGTGCCGCCCTATACGTCGGTGAAGAGCCTCGATTTCGAGGACCATCCGTTCCGGATCGAGAGCTGGACCACCACCTGCGCGCTGTGCGGGTCGGGCGAGAGCTTCCTCGACGAGGTGATCACCGACGACAAGGGCGGGCGCATGTTCGTCTGCTCCGACACCGACTATTGCGGCCGCCGCCAGGCGTCGCAGGGGAAAGCCGCAGAATGAACCCGCACGTCACGGCATTCGAGAGAGACGGCGGGCCGGCGCCAAGCCTCGCCGCACCGATCCTGTCGGTGCGCGGCGTCGGCAAGCGCTACGGTTCCAACGTGGCCTGCCGCGACGTGACCTTCGAGCTGTGGCCGGGCGAGGTGCTGGCCGTGGTCGGCGAGTCCGGGGCCGGCAAGACGACCTTGCTCCACTGCATCTCGGGCCAGCTCGAGCCCGACGACGGCGAGGTCCTGTTCCAGCGCCGCGACGGAAGCCAGGCGAACCTGTACGGCATTCCCGAGCCGGAGCGGCGGCGGCTGATGCGCACGGATTGGGGCGTCATCCACCAGAACCCGCGCGACGGCCTCAGGTTCGGCGTCAGCGCCGGGGCCAATGTCGGCGAGCGCCTGATGGCCGTGGGGGCCCGTCATTACGGCGACATCCGCGCGGCCGCGACCGACTGGCTGAAGCGCCTCGAGGTCGATGTCGCGCGCATCGACGACCTGCCACAGACCTTCTCCGGCGGTATGCAGCAGCGCCTGCAGATCGCGCGCAACCTGGTCACGCAGCCCCGCCTCGTGTTCATGGACGAGCCCACCGGCGGGCTCGACGTCTCGGTGCAGGCCCGTCTGCTCGACCTCCTGCGCACCCTGGTGTCCGAGCTGCATCTCGCGGCGGTCCTGGTGACGCACGACCTCGCGGTGGCGCGGCTGCTGGCCGACCGGCTGATGGTCATGCGCGGCGGCGAGGCGGTCGAACTCGGCCTCACCGACCAGGTGCTCGACGACCCGCAGCATCCCTATACGCAGCTCCTCGTTTCCTCCGTCCTGCAGATTTGAGCATGTCATCCCTCATCGACGTCCGCGGCCTCGACAAGAGCTTTCGCCTCCACAACCAGGGCGGCCTGGTCATTCCCGTGCTGCGCGGTCTCGACCTTACGGTCGGCTCGGGCGAGTGCGTGGTGCTCGCCGGGCCGTCCGGTGCCGGCAAATCGACCCTCCTGCGTTGTCTTTACGGCAACTACAAGCCGCAGGGCGGGCAGGTCCGCGTGCGCCACGACGGCCGCATGGTCGACGTGGTCACGGCGCATCATCAGACCATCCTCGACATGCGCCGTCGCACCATCGGCTACGTGAGCCAGTTCCTGCGCGTCGTCCCGCGCGTGCCGGCGCTCGACATCGTGGCCGAGCCGCTGCGCCGGATCGGCACCGCCGCCGAGGCCGCGCGCGCACGGGCGCGCGAATTGCTCGACCGCCTGGCCATCCCCGAGCGGCTGTGGTCGCTCGCCCCGCAGACGTTCTCCGGCGGCGAGCAGCAGCGCGTCAACATCGCGCGCGGCTTTGCCGTCGACTACCCGGTCCTGCTGCTCGATGAGCCGACCGCAGCCCTCGACGCCGACAACCGGGCGCGGGTTGCGAGCCTCATCCAGGACGCGCGCCGCCGCGGTGCCGCGATGGTGGGCATCTTCCATGACCAGGATTTCGCGGCCCAGGTTGGAACCCGCCGGTTCGACATGACGGTGCTCGCGAGGGCGGCGGCCTGATGGAGACGATCTTTACCAACGCGCGCGTCATCACCCGCGACCGCGAGTTCGCTGGCAGCGTTGTGATCGCCAACGGGAAGATCGCCGCGGTCGAACCCGGCCGGAGCACGGCGCCCGGGGCCATCGATCTCGACGGCGACTACCTCACGCCGGGGCTGGTGGAACTGCACACTGATAACCTCGAAAAGCATTTTGCGCCCCGGCCCGGCGTGAAATGGCCGGGCCGCGCGGCCGTCATGGCGCACGACGCGCAGATCGCGGCCGCCGGCATCACCACCGTGTTCGACGCGCTGGCGATCGGGGACGTGTATGCCAGCTCGCGCGTCGAGGGATTGGAGGAGATGCACAAGGGCCTCTGCCAGGCGTGCGAGAGCGGCCTGTTGCGGGCGGACCACCGCCTGCATCTGCGCTGCGAGCTGAGCTTTGCGCAGGTGCTGGAACTGTTTGAGCAGCTGATGGATGGGCCACTCGTGCAGCTCGTCTCCATCATGGACCACACGCCGGGCCAGCGGCAATTCGTCAGCGTCGACAAGTACCGCCTCTACTATCAGAAGAAGCACGGGATGTCGGACGACGAGTTCGAGGCGTTCCTGGCCCGGCGCCGCGAGGTGCAGGCGAAGTACAGCGCCGTGCACCGCCGGGCGCTCGTCGAGCGCGCGCGCGCGCGCCACTTCGTGCTGGCGAGCCACGACGACGCCACCTTGGCACACGTGACGGAATCGGCCGACGACGGCATGACGATCGCCGAGTTCCCGACCACCCTCGAGGCGGCCCGCGCCTCGCGCGAGCACGGGCTGGCCATTCTCCTGGGCGCGCCCAATGTGGTCCTCGGCGGCTCGCAATCCGGAAACATCTCGGCCCTCGATCTGGCGGCGGAGGGGCTGCTCGACATCGTCTCCTCGGACTACGTGCCGATGAGCCTCATGCAGGCCCCCTTCGTGCTGGCCAAGGCCGGGTTCGGCCTCGACCTGCCGGGTGCGATCCGGCTCGCGTCCTACAACCCCGCGCGGGCGGTGGGGCTCGACGACCGCGGCGAGATCGCGCCCGGAAAGCGGGCGGACCTGGCGCGCGTGCGCGTCGTGGACGAGATGCCGGTGGTGCGCGCGGTGTGGCGCGACGGCGCACGCGTCGTCTGACGAAAGGGAGGACCGCATGGACGAGGTCGAGCGGGTGATGGATCTTTTCGCGGCGCGCGGGACGGCGCAATACGGCCGCGAGGCGGTGTCGCAGACCGAGCACGCGCTGCAGGCGGCGGGACTCGCCGAAGCCGAGGGCGCCGCTCCGGCGCTGGTGGCGGCCGCACTCCTGCATGACATCGGGCACCTCCTGGCCAAGGCGCGCGCCCCGAACGAGGACGACCGGCACGAAGAGATCGGCTGGGGCTTCCTCAAGTCGGCCTTCGGCCCGTCGGTGGCGGAGCCGGTGCGGCTGCACGTGCCGGCCAAGCGCTATCTCTGCGCGGTCGAACCCGGCTATTTCGACATTCTCTCGCCGGCGTCGGTGCGCAGCCTCGAGCTCCAGGGCGGCCGCTTCACCGCGGACGAGGCAAGATCCTTCCAGTCCGTGGCCCATGCCGACGACGCCGTCCGCCTGCGCCGCTGGGACGACCGGGCCAAGACCCGCGGCGCTCCCACAAAGCCGCTCGCCGACTATGCCGATCTGCTCCGCGGGCTGATGCGCTAGGATAGCGCTGCCGCGCCCAAGAGCGCGGAGTCCCGGCGGAGACAGCATCGTGAGGACATCGGCGTGAGGACTGGCCCGCTCGTCTATGTCATGGGGCCCTCGGGCGTGGGCAAGGATTCGCTGCTGCGCTTCGCGCGCGAGGCGCTGGCGCCCGGCGAGAAGATCGCGTTCGCCCACCGCTACATCACGCGCCCGCCGGAATCTCTGGGCGAGAATCATGTGGCGCTCAGCAACGCCGAGTTCGAGACGCGCGCCGCCGCCGGGCTGTTCGCCTTCAAGTGGGTGGCGAACGGTCTGAGCTACGGGATCGGCATCGAGATCACGGCCTGGCAGCAGGCGGGCTTCGTCGTCGTCGTGAGCGGATCGCGCGGCCATTTCATGGGACTCGAACCGCGGCCGCCCGAGATCGTGCCGGTGCTGGTCACGGCGGCGCATGATGCGCTGCGACGCCGGTTGGTGGGGCGCGGCCGCGAAGGCACTGACGCGATCGCGGCGCGCCTGGCACGCGCCGATGCCTACGCCGTCGACGATCCCCATCTGGTGACGATCGACAACTCGGGGCCAATAGAAGAGGGCGGGGCGAAGCTTCTGGCGCTCTTGCGCAATCTCGCCGCCGGCTGATTTACAGTTACCAATTCTTTTTCGAAGTTGACGAATTCATAAGATCTATTACGCACAATTAAGGATGAAGTTTGCACAAGATTTTTGGATTTTAAGCATGGCTTAAGTCCCGCATGCCACAAAGGCCTCAATGACGACGTGTGCGCGGGGCACACGTGGAGACGATCGCTCTATAGCGATCCATTGACGGAGGACCTGTGCCATGCGTTTGAGCATCGCGGCGGCTGCGCTGATCGCGCTTTTCTGCGGTTCCACGGCTCTCGCCGAGACGGTGGAAGTCCACGGCTCGACGACCGTGTCGAACAACCTGTTGACCCCCAAGAAGGCGGAAATCGAAAAGGCCGCCGGGGTCGAGCTGCAAATCGTCGGCAACGGCTCGGGCCGGGGCCTGGCGGACCTGGTCGAAGGCAAGGTCAAGGTCGCGATGATCTCCGCCCCGCTCGCCGACGAGGTGAAGGCGCTCAAGGCCAAGGGGACGGCGTTCGACGAAACGAAACTCCAGGCTCACCAGGTGGGCGGAGCTCCGGCGGCGTTCGCGGTCCATCCGTCGAATCCGGTCAAGAGCGTCAATGCCGAGCAGATGGCCGGCATCCTGTCGGGCAAGATCAAGAATTGGAAAGAGGTCGGCGGTGCCGACAAGCCGATCGTGGTCATTTGCGCCGCGAAGGGCGACGGCGTGCGGTCGATGATCGAGCAGGAGTTCCTGGGCGGCGGCGACATCGCAGCCGAGAAGCGCGAAGTGCAGAACGCGCCGCAGGCCGTGAAGATCGTGGCACAGCTGGACGCCGCGGTCGCGATCATGTCCAAGATCTCGATCACCTCCGAGGTCACCGAGCTGAACGCGGGCAAAGCCGTGGTGCAACCCCTGATCCTCGTCACCATGGGCGACCCTTCGCCCGACGTGGCCAAGGTGATTGCCGCCGCGAAAGCTGCCAGCGGCGCCTGATCGCGCCGCTTTTTCCGGACCCACAGAACCTCGAAGGAGGTCTCATGCGCGCGGTCGTCGGCTCCTGGACGATCAGGGGGAAGCTCTATCTTCTGATGGGTCTCGTCTGCCTGGCGCTGGCGGGGGTTTCGGCGGCCGCGATCCACAGCGCCGAGCAGATGGCCGCGGCGGGCACCAGCCTGGCCGAGGAGGCGATCCCCGGCTACGAGCACGGCTCGCTCATTTCGCTGCTTGTCGAACGGCAGCGCGGGCTGGCCGCGCGCACGCCGGCGGAGCTGGACCTCGAACGCCAGAACAAATTCCGCGCGGAGTTCATCGCGAATACGAAGAAGATCGAGGAGACACTCGATGCGAGCCGCGCCGCCGACCCGGAGCTGGCGGCGATCCTCAATCAGGTCCGGGACGACCTGAAGGCGCTGAGCGCCGCGGCAGTGAAGGTGTTCGATCTCTCGGCCAGCTTCGCGCAGGACCAGGCGAACCAGGAGCTGAACGGCGCGTACGCAACGGCGGAAGCGAAGATCACGAAGAGCGTCAATACGCTGTTCGAGCGAAACCGTGCGAAAGCAACCGCCGCCAGCAGCACCCTGACCAAATCGCACAAATTGCTTCTCCTCGTGGTGCTGTCCGCCTCCGTTGCCGCGGTGGCGATCATCCTCGTCCTGGGATTGATGCTGGTGCGGAACGTCACCTCGCGGATCGGCCGGTTGACGACGGCCATGTCCAGGCTGGCGGATCAGGATCTTGCCGTCGAAATCGCGGGTGCGGGGGATGGCGACGAGATCGGCGAGATGGCGAAGTCGGTCGCGGTCTTCAAGGACAGCATGATCAGCGCGCGGGACATGGCCGCGCGCGAGGCCGGGGCCCAGAAGGCGCGCGAGGCACGGGCGCGGACGATCGAGACCTGGGCGTCGCAGTTCGACAAGGACGTCGCCGCAACGCTCGGCGCCGTGTCGGCTGCGGCGACGCAGATGCGCGGCACAGCCACCGACATGTCCTCGGCGGTCGAGGATTCGACCCGTCAGGTCAATGCCGTCGCGGCCGCATCCGAGGAAGCGTCGACCAATGTCCAGACCGTCGCCGCGGCCGCCGAAGAGCTGTCGGCGTCGATCGTCGAGATCAGCCGCCAGGTCGCCGAGTCCGCGAAGGTCACCGGCAAGGCGGTCAACGACACGGCACGGACGAACGCCTCGGTCCAGGGCCTGGCCGCCGCCGCGCAGAAGATCGGCGACGTGGTGAAGCTCATCAACGACATCGCCGGTCAGACGAACCTCCTGGCGCTCAACGCCACAATCGAGGCTGCGCGCGCCGGCGAGGCGGGCAAGGGCTTCGCGGTCGTCGCGTCCGAGGTCAAGTCGCTGGCCAATCAGACGGCCAAGGCGACGGAGGACATCGCAGCACAGATCAATGCCATCCAGTCGGCGACCGGCGAGGCGGTTTCCGCGATCGACGAGATCACCACTACGATCCGCCAGGTCAACGAGATCGCGACCTCGATCGCCTCGGCAGTCGAGGAACAGGGCGCCGCGACGCAGGAGATCGCCCGCAACGTGCAGCAGGCAGCGGTCGGTACGGGCGAAGTCTCGTCCAACGTCGCGGGTGTCCAGGAATCTGTATCGCGGACCGGCCACGCGGCCTCGGATGTGCTGGGCGCATCCGGCGAGCTGTCGAAACAGGCCGAGCACCTGCGCGGCGAAGTCGACTCGTTCCTCGCGAAGATCCGCGCGGCCTAGGTCATCCGGCTGCAAGCGGGCAGCGGGCCAGCACCTTGAACGGCGCTGCGCGGCCGGGCTGCTGAAAGATCACGATATCGCGCACCGCGACCGGTGCCGCGCACAGCGGGGCCGTGAGGGGCTGCAGCGCGCGCAGGACCGTGCCGAGCGCGGGCTCCGCCAGGCGCCCGGTCAGCGTCAGGTGGAAGCGAAACTCCTCCATCACGTAGGGATAGCCCCATTGCACGAGGAGTTCGTCCTGGCGCAGCGTGAGCCGGGCCGCCCGGCGTTTGACGAGCTCGCCTTCGTCGGCGGGAGCGCGAAAGCGGTCGAATTCGCGCACGCAATCGGCGGCCAGCGCATCGAGCGCCGGTGTCTTCGCCTGCGGGACCAAGGCGATGAAGCCGCTGATCACCCGCAGCTCCAGGCGCTCGATTGCGAAGCCGGGGCGCGTGCGGGCGAAGACGGCGGCGGTCTCGAGCAGGTCCTCGGCCGTGCGGCCGGGGGCGAGGGCGAAGGGCGGCTTCAAGGTGCCGTGAAACCCGTAGTGGCGCGGGTCGGCCGTGGCGGCCGCCAGATCGTCCGCGGTCACGCCGTCGACGCGCAGGCGCTCCACCTCAATGCCCCGGTCGACGTCGCGTCCGAGCCACTGGCGGCCGAAAACGGCCAATGCCTCGTCCGGCCGGGGCGCGTAGTAGAGCGCGTAGCGGGCCGTCAGGGGTTCACTCCGCGTGCAGGTCGAGGGCCTTCACGAGCGTGCCAAAACGCTCGATGTCGCGCTTGACCTCGTTGGCGAACTCCTCGGGTGTGCTGCCGACCGGATCGAGCCCCGCGGGGGCCAGCTTCGCCGTGACATCGGGCAGATGCACGATGCGCTTGATCTCGGCATTCAGCCGCGCGATGACCGGCGGGGGTGTGCCCGCGGGTGCTGCGAAGGCGAAATAGGTCGGCACCAGCGTGTCCTTGCCGCCGCCGACTTCGTCCATGGTCGGCACGTCGGGGAGGATCGGGAGGCGTTGCGCCGAGCCCACCGCCAGCGGCCGCAGCTTGCCGTCCTTGATGTAGCCGACGATCCCGGCGGGCGATGTGACCATCACCTGCGCCTCCCCGGCCACCAGCGCCGTAATCGCTGGCCCGGCGCCCTTGTAGGCGACGTGCGTGAGATCGATGTGCGTGGCGGCCTTCAGGCGCTCGATGTCGAGCTGGAACATGCTGCCGACACCCATGCTCGCGTAGTTGATCTGGCCCGGCTTCTCCTTGGCGAGGCGGACCAGGTCCGCGAACGTGTTCGCCGGCAGGCTCGGCGTCACCACCAGCACGTAGTCCGCCTTGGCGGCGATGGTGATGAGCGCGAAATCCTTCAACGGATCGTACCGAAGGTCGCGATAGAGGCTCGGGTTGATGCCGAACGCGCCGCGATCGATGAGCAGGATCGTGTAGCCGTCGGGCGGCGACTTCGCCACCAGCTCCGCACCCAGGATGCCGTTGGCACCCGGCTTGTTGTCCACGACCACCGGCTGGCCGAGAGCTTCGGACAGCTTCTGTCCGACAAGACGCCCGGTGAGGTCGGCGCCGCCGCCGGGCGGAAACGCGATGATCATGCGCACCGCCCGGACGGGATAGGTGTCTTGCGCGCGGGCCGCGGGGGCGAAGAGCGCCGTGACGGCAAGGAGACCGAAGAGAACGCGGATGATTGTCACGGTGTACCTCTTGCCGGCCAGTAGCAGAAGCCGAGCCCGGTCTTCGCATGATGCGCCGGGATGTAGTCCAGCACGACGCCCGGCCATTGGCAGGCGCCGGCGGCCGTGATCCACGCGCGCAGCTCCCCCGTGCCGCCGCGCAAGGTCGCGGAATCGAAGGTGAAGAGGTTGGTCAGCTCGATGCCCCGGTTCTGCTGGATGCGCTCCAGGACCCAGCGGTCGAGCGGCTCGTCGATCCACCCGCAGCGCGGTCCGTTCGGGTCGTGCGACATGCCGCCCGAGGCATAGATCGCCACGCGCTCCGGCCGCGCCGCCAGCAGATCGGCGATCGCCACGCCAAGGTCCCAGCAGCGCTCCGCGGTCGGCAGCGGCGGATAGTATTCGTTGAGGAAGACCGGGATCACCGGCACGTCGAGCTTGGGTGTCAGGCGCGGCAGCGGCAGGACCAGCATGTGCGAGGTGCCGCGCTCGGGATGGCGGCCCAGCGGCTGCAGCCTGCTGCTCTGCGCGATGTCGAAGCCGCGGCGGGTGAGGCCCTTGAGCAGGAACGTCGCGAGATCGACATGCACGGGCACGTCGATGTGCGACTGCTCGGCCGGGGTCTCCATGTAGCGCGAGTCGCTGGAGCCCCAGATCTCCTGGCCGTTGTAGATGCAGATGGCCGGATTGTTGCTCTCGTTGAACATGTCGCGCTGATCGTCGCCGACCACGATCAGCGCATCCGGCCGGTAGTCTTCGATCTGCTTCCTCAGGGACTCGAACGCGGCGTCGATGCGCGCGATGTATCCCGCGATCACCTCCGGCGTCTCGAGCGCCGCCGTGTGCGGCTGCGAGTTCAGCATGTAGTCCGGCATGTTCGTCCGATAGGCCTTGGGCCACACCTCCTTCGGACAGAAGATCGCCGGCGCGTGTGACGAGGCCAACCCCAACCCCAGCATTTCGCTCCCCTGATGTGCCGCTTCCGATCCTACACGAAATCAGCCAAAGCCGATCACGACCTTGCCGAAATGTGCGGCGGATTTCAGGTGCCGGTATGCGGCCGGCGCCTCGTCGAAGCCGAATATCTTGTCGATGACCGGCTTGAGGCCGGCATGGGCGATCGCCCGATTCATGGCCTCGAACATCTGCGTCGAGCCGACCGAGATGCCCTGCACATTGGCGCGCTTGGCGAGGATCAGGGTCGGGTTGACGTCGGCCGGCCCGCTCAGCACGCCGATGACGCTGACCTTGCCGCCGCTGCGGATGGCGCCCAGCGAGCGCATGAAGGTGCCCGCACCGCCGACCTCCACGACCTGGTCGACCCCGCGGCCGCCCGTGAGCTCGATCGCGGCCTTGTCCCATTCTGCGGTGCGCTTGTAGTTGATCCCGTGCGTGGCGCCCAGGCGCTTGGCGCGTTCGAGCTTGTCGTCGCTCGACGACGTCGCGATCACCTGCGCCCCCATCATGTGCGCGAACTGAAGGGCGAAGATCGACACGCCACCCGTGCCCTGCACCAGCACGGTCTGCCCGGCGGCGAGGCGGCCGTGCTCGACCAGCGCGTGCCAGGCGGTGAGGGCGGCGCAGGGAAGCGTGGCCGCGGCTTCCATCGACAGATGGCCCGGCACCTTGACGACGCCTTCGTCTTCGAGAACCACGTATTCCGCGAGCATACCGTCGCGGCCGCCGCCGAGGGCACTCGCCTGGGTGTCGGGCCATTGCTCGCCGCCCGGCCAGCGCTGGAAGAAGCAGCTGGCGACGCGATCACCCGGCTTCACACGGGTGACCCCGGCGCCGACCTCGACCACCTCACCGGCACCGTCCGACAGCGGGATGAGGTCGGGCTTGGCCCCCATGCGATACTGGCCGAGGCAGATCATCAGGTCGCGGTAGTTCAGCGAGCACGCCGCGACCTTGACGAGCACCTGGCCGGCGCCCGGCCTCGGCGTGGGCAGATCGACCTTGCTCAGGCCCTCGATGCTGCCCGGCTGGCTCAAACGATAGGCGCGCATGGCTGATCCTCCGATTGGACTTGTGATCCATTGTACGACGGCGACGCGGGTTTTAATCTCCCGATTCTCGAATAAGACGGCAAGCGGGGAGGGTTCGGATGCGGCGGATGGTGTTCGCGAGCGTCGTGGCGCTGGGGGCGCTGGCAGTGCTGCCGGTGGCAGCCCAGACTTATCCGACACGGCCGGTCCATATCGTCGTCACGACGCCGCCGGGCGGGCTCGCGGACATCACGGGGCGTCTGCTCGCCGACGAGCTGCACGCGCAGTTCAACGAGGCGTTCGTGGTCGAAAACCGGCCCGGCGGGTCGGGCAAGATCGGCACGGAATACGTGGCGCGCGCCGCACCCGACGGCTACACGCTGCTGTTCACCAATCCGTCGAGCCACACGCTGCCCACGCTGTCCGACCCGAAATCAACCTTCGACCCCGTCGCGGATTTCGCGCCGATCGCGCGCACGGGCATCGTCGCGTTCTTCCTGGTGGTCCGGCCGAGCCTGCCGGTGAAGACCGTCGGCGACCTGATCGCGCTGGCGAAAAAGGAACCGGGCAAGCTCAACTTCGCCAACAGCTCGGTCGGCGGCAGCTCGCATTACGCAGCCGTGCTCCTGGCGACGACCGCCGGCATCGACGTCGTACACGTGCCTGACCGCGGCGAGAAGCCGGTGGCGCTCGACCTGATGTCGGGGCAGGTCGACATGGCCTTCCTCGCCGGCGCTAAGCCCTATGTCGAGGCGGGGCAGCTGCGCGCCATCGGCGTCAGTTCGCGCGAGCCGTTCCCGACCTTGCCGAATGTCCCGGCACTGGCGTCGACCGGACTTCCTGGGTTCAACTTCACCGGCTGGCATGGGATGCTGGCGCCGGCGCACACGCCGCCTGCGGTCGTCGCCGCGCTGAACAAGGCTCTCAACGAGATCGTCAAAGGGCAGCGGCTGGCCAAGTTCCTCGATGACCAGGGTGCCGCTGCGGCGCCGCCGGGTCCGCCGTCGGACCTGACGAAGGCGATCGAGCAGGACCTCGCCATCGGCCGCAAGCTGATCGCCGAGCACAAGATCAAGCTCGAGTAGACGGGAGCGCCGCCGGCGCGTCATGGCGTTCGACATCCTGATCCGCGGCGGGCGCATCTACGACGGCAGCGGTGCCGCAGGCGAGGTCGCCGACCTCGCGATCGAGCGCGGGCGTATCGCGAAGGTCGGCCTGGCGCTCGCGGGCACTGCGGCAAGGACCATCGACGCGGCCGGCCTGGCCGTGGCCCCCGGCTTCATCGACATCAAGACGCACTCGGACTTCACCTTGCCGATCAACCCCACGGCGGACAGCAAGGTGCGCCAGGGCGTGACCACCGAGATCATCGGCCATTGCGGGTTCTCGGTGGCGCCCTGCCTGTCCGGCAAGGTCGGGCTGCTCAAGGACTATCTGAGCCCGAGCGCGCCGTGGCTGCCATTCCGCGAGCTGAGCTTTCCCGAGTATCTCGACAGCTTCCCGGCCACCTCGGTCAACGCCGGCATGCTGGTCGGCCACAACACCTTGCGGCTGATGGTGATGGGCATGGCGCAGCGGGCACCGACGGCAGACGAGCTCGCGCAGATGACCGCACTCCTCGAGGACGGCCTGCGTGCCGGCGCACTCGGGATGTCGAGCGGCCTGTTCACCGCCCCGGGCGCCTATGCTGGGCGCGATGAGATGGTGGAACTGGGTCACGTGCTGAAGCGCCACAACGCGTCGTACTTCACGCATCTGCGCGACGAATC
Organism: Alphaproteobacteria bacterium; assembly: GCA_035506575.1. Classification (GTDB taxonomy): domain Bacteria; phylum Pseudomonadota; class Alphaproteobacteria; order CACIAM-22H2; family CACIAM-22H2; genus DATJPD01. The sequence goes on along the minus strand of DATJPD010000042.1, from coordinate 33,654 downwards.
GGGCCGGGTCCTGGAAGCCGTCGAGGAGGCGATCGACATCGGCGAGACCTGCGGCGTGCATGTCGAGATCGTCCACTTCAAGTGCTCGGGCACCGACAACTGGGGCAAGGCGGCGCGGGCGCTCGCCATGATCGATGCGGCCCGGGCGCGGGGGATCGATATCGATTGCGACGCCTATCCGTACACGGCCGGCAGCAACCCCCTGAAGAACATCCTGCCGCAATGGGTGCAGGCGGGCGGGGTCGAGGCGATGCTCGAGCGGCTGCCGCTCCCCGAGACGCGATCGCGGATCCGCGCCGATATCGCAGCAACCGGGCTCAACAACTGGGGCCGTATCCCGTCCTGGAACTGCGTGCAGATCTCGATCACGCCGCACTTGCCGCACTTCGCCGGGCGCACGATCGCAGACCTGGCGGCCGAGCGCGGCCAGGATCCGGTGGATGTGCTCTGCGACTACCTGGTCGAGGATAAAGGGGCGACGCGCGTGCTCATCACCTCGATCTCGGAGGACGACGTGCGCACCCTGCTGCGCGCGCCCAAAGCCCTCGTCGGATCGGACGGCAATTGCGTCGCGACCAGCGGCATCACGAGCCAGGGCCTGCCGCATCCGCGCTTCTACGGCACGTTTCCGCGCATCCTCGGCCACTACGTGCATGAGGAACGCCTGCTGCCGCTCGAAGCCGCACTCCACAAGATGACCGGCGCCACCGCGGCGGCGCTGAAGCTGAAGGGCCGCGGGCTGCTCCGGGAGGGTTTCGCCGCGGATGTCACGATCTTCGATCCCGCGGACTTCAAGGAGCAGGCGACCTACGCCAAGCCGCACCAGTATCCGACCGGTGGCCGGACCACGGTCATCGTCAACGGCGCGGTCGTGGTCGATTCGGCCGCTCACACGGGCGCCCTGCCGGGCAAGGTGCTGCGGCGGTCGGCAGATGGCCGGGTAACCTGACCCCCACAGCGGTCGTATTGCGCTGATCCGCCGGGCCTGTTACGTGATCGCTATCAGGGGGTTATGCATGTACATTCTGGAGCCGCCGGCTCGCATCCGCACGGAGGTGCATTTCCGGCTGCCGGACAGCTTCCGCAAGAAGCAGCGGACCGCGTGGTCGGATCCGAACCGCATGGGGCTGCCGGTGGATTGCTTCATCGAGGGCCCGTCCTTCGACCGCGCCGGCAATCTCTACTTCGTCGATATCCCGTTCGGCCGGGTGTTCCGTCTGTCGACGCGCGGCACCTGTGATCTCGTCGTGCAGTACGACGGCTGGCCCAACGGCCTCAAGGTCCACAAGGACGGCCGTATCTTCATCGCCGATTACAAGAACGGCCTGATGGTGCTCGACCCCCAGACCGGGCAGGTGCAGGCGCATGTGGCCACCCGCTACAGCGAAGGCTTCAAGGGCCTCAACGACCTCGTCTTCGCCGCCAACGGCGACTGCTACTTCACGGACCAGGGCCAGACCGGCCTGCACGATCCGACCGGGCGGCTGTTCCGCCTCAGCGCCTCCGGCCGGCTCGACTGCCTCGTGGGCAACATCCCGAGCCCCAACGGCGTGGTGCTCAACAATGCCGAGAACCGCGCGTTTGTCGCGGTCACGCGGCAGAACGCGGTATGGCGGGTGCCGATGATGCCCGACGGAAATGCGACGAAGGTCGGGGTGTTCCTCCAGATGTCCGGCGGTGCCGCCGGTCCGGACGGCATGGCTATGGACAAAGAGGACGGCATCTATGTCTGCCATCTGGGCACCGGAATCTGGCGGTTCGACGCCAACGGCATGCTGACGCATTTCATCGAGCCCTGCATCGGCCACCACATGACCAACCTCGCTTTCGGCGGGCCGGACAACCGGCTCCTTTACATCACCGAGTCAGACACGGGCACGATCCTGCGCGCCGAGGCGCCCGTGCCCGGCCGGCCGATGTTCTCGCACGCCTGACCAGGGCAGCCATCCCATGTTCCTCCGCCTGTTCCGCTTCCTGATGCCCAAGGAAGAGAAGTTCGTCGAGCGCTTCCAGCAGCACACCGAGCAGATCGTTGCCGCGGCCGGCGCCCTGCACTCGATCTTCGCCGGCACGGACGATTTCGAGAAATGCTTCCAGACCATCCGCGAGCGCGAGAGTGCAGCGGACGTCATCACACGCCTGACCCTCGAGGCGGTGCATCGCAGCTTCATCGCTCCCTTCGACCGCACAGAGATCCACGACCTGATCGTGGCGCTCGACGACACGATCGACACGATCGAGGACATCGTGCAGCGCATCGCGATCTACCGGCTGAAGAATTTCACGCCGGAGATGGTGAAGCTCACCGAGATCATCCGTGACTGCGCGGCCCTGGTGCACTCGGCGATGCCGCTTCTCGTGGAGGTCACGCGCAACGCCAAAGCGCTGCGCGAAATGGCGATCCGGATCTCGGCTCTCGAAGGGCAGGGCGATGCGACTTTGCGCCAGGGGCTCGCGACCTTGATGCAGAACGGCGCCGATCCCATCGCCGTCATGACGCAGAAGGAGATTTACGAGCTGCTCGAAGAGGCGATCGACCGCTGCCAGGACGCGATGGACGTCGTGCAGGGCATCGTGATCGAGCACGTCTGACCCGCGATGGCTTCGCTGTCCTTCACCATCCTCGTCGCCCTGATCGCGACGGCCATCTTCTTCGACCTGCTGAACGGATTGCACGACGCCGCGAATTCGATCGCGACGATGGTCTCGACCCGCGCCATGTCGCCCTTGTGGGCCGTCGCCTGGGCAGCCTTCTTCAACTTCGTCGCGTTCCTGTTCTTCGGCGTGCACGTGGCGACGACGGTGGGCTCGGGTCTGGTGCGCCCCGACTTGATCGACAGCTACGTGATCTTCGGAGCGCTCATGGGCGCCATCGTGTGGAACCTGGTCACTTGGGGGCTGGGGATCCCGTCGTCGAGCTCGCACGCGCTGATCGGCGGCCTCGTCGGTGCCGGCGTCGCCAAGGGCGGCCTCGACGCGGTCGTCTGGTCGGGCCTCAACGTGACCTTGGGTGCCATCGTCGGCTCGCCGATGCTCGGCTTCATCCTGGCGCCTGCCCTGGTCCTGGTGGTGTCGTGGATCTTCGTCCGCCAGACGCCGTTCGCGGTGGACCGCTGGTTCCGCTATCTGCAATTCGTTTCGGGTTCGCTGTACAGCCTCGGTCATGGCGGCAACGACGCCCAGAAGACCATGGGCATCATCGCCGTTCTTCTTTATTCGCAAGGATATCTGGGCAGCAGCTTCTACGTGCCGTTCTGGGTCGTTCTGGCGTGCCAGGCAGCGATGGGGATCGGCACGTTGCTCGGCGGCTGGCGCATCATCAAGACGATGGGCACGCAGATCACCCGCCTCACGCCGATGCAGGGATTCTGCGCGCAGACCGGCGGTGCCATGACGTTGTTCCTGGCCACCCATTTCGGCATCCCGGTGTCGACGACCCATACGATCGCGGGCTCGATCGTGGGTGTCGGCGTGGCGCGGCGTGTGTCCGCGGTGCGCTGGAACATTGCCTCCAACATCGTCGTGGCGTGGGTGATCACCTTGCCCGCCGCGGCGGGAGTGGCCGCACTGTCCTATGCCTTCGCGCACCTGCTCTGGTGAGGCAGGCCGTTCAGTCCTTCATCTGCGCGAGGTTCAGGTGCAGCACGCTGACCACATCGCGGATGCCGTCATAGGAATGGTCGTCGACGGCAGCGAAGCTTTTTGAGTTGGCGCGACCGAGAAATTTCATGTCGGCCGGCGGCATGCCGCTGATATCGAGGGTCTGCAGCACCTTGGTGAGGCGTGCCTTGAACTTGGGCTCGAGGTTGCTGCGGACGGCGATGGGGCCGTTGGGGATCGGGTCGGACTGCCACAAGGTGACGTACGCGGCCGGATCGTAGCTCCCCGCTACCTTGGCGCCGGCGACCGCGATGCTGTTCAGCTCACCGACCGGGACCTTGTGGTTGCGCAGCGCCTCGAAGCTGGCCGTGTGCGAGCCGGTGTAGAAGGCTTTAATATCGCGGTCGGGGTCGATGCCGAACTTGCGCAGGCCGTAGCTCGGGATCAGGTGCCCGGACGTGGAGGCCGGATCGGAGAAGGCGAAGGGCTTCCCCCTCACGTCCTGCAAGCTCGTGATGCCCGAGCCCGGCCAGGTGGTGATGCTCGCGAAATACGATCCTGGCTTGCCCTCGGCGTCGGCATAGACCGCCACCGCTTCGGCTCCCGCAACCTGGTGCGCCAGCACGTAGCTGAAGGCGCCGAACATCGCGATCTCGGCCTGCTGCGCGCGCATCGCTTCGATGGCGGCGGTGTAGCTCGTGCCGAACCGGACCGTGATCCGGCAATCGAGCTTGGCCTCGATCAGCTTCCCCAGATGGTCCATGATCGGCCCGAGCAGGGTCGTGTCCTCGGCCGGAATGGCGGCCAAACGAACCGTGCCATTGTTCGGGCAATCAGCGGACATCGCGTGCGCAGACGGCGACAGCACGACTGCGCCGACAAGAAGCCCGACGAGCCGCGCGGCGGCGGAGCGGATGACGGAGATAGAGACAGACATGGACCCCCCGGCGAATGCGAAGATGCCGGCAGAGTGTGCCGGGCCGGCGGCTGCAGTTTTCTGACGGGGCGATGAACTGTGTGTGACGGGGCTACGCCGCCAGACGTGGTGGCGCACCGAGTCGTTCGTTGGCGCGTCCCAGGACGCGCTCGGCCGCCCAGGCGATCGCCAACAGCCGCTGTTCCTGGCCGCCGCGCGCCGTGAGCTGCAGGCCGACAGGCATGCCGGACGCGTCGCGACCGATCGGCAGGGTGATCGCGCAGAGGCCGAGATAGTTGGCCGGCACGGTGTTGCGGGTGAGCCAGCGGTTCGCCGCCCAGTGGCTGTCGCTGTCGCGGATTTCGGCCAGCAGCGGGGGCGAGATCGGCAGGGTCGGGGAGGCGATCACGTCCACGTCGGAAAGGTGCGCGTCGGCGGACCGGGCCAGCCTCGCCAGGCGGTAGTGACGGCGGAGATAGACCGATGCGGGCAAATTCGCCGAGGCCGCGATCACCGGTGCGTTCAGCGGATCGATGAGCGGAATCCAGTCGGGCAATTCGAGATCGAGGAACGCGCGCAGCTCGGGACCCGACACGCCGCCTTCGGCAAACACCGCCAGCGCCTCTTTGATTTCCGGCACGGATTTGGGGGCGATGCGTGCGCCCGCCTTGGCCAGAGCGTCGAGCGCTTCCTTCGCCGCCTCGGCAATGCCCGGCGCGCAATCGCTCCACATCACGGGATCGCCGAGACCGATGCGGATCCCGTCGATATCGACGGCCGCGATGGAGCGCTCGAAGACGCTGGCGTTGCCCCACGCCGGGTCCAAGGCTCCGAAGCCGTATACCGCGTCGGCGACGCTGCGCACGAGGATCCCCGGCGTATCGAAGACGCGGCTGAGCGGCACGATGCCCTCGGCCGACCAGCGGCCCGCCGTCACCTTGAGGCCGACATGGCCGGTGGCGCAGGCGGGGATTCGCACCGAGCCTGCCGTGTCCGAGCCGAAGGCGAGGAGGGCGGAGCCCTCGGCGAGGCTGACGCCGGCGCCGCTGCTCGAGCCGCCGGGCGAGCGCGGCCGGTCCGCCGCCGCCCAGGGATTGGTCGGGCAGCCCCAATGGTGATTGGCACCCGTGCCGCCGAACGCGAACTCCACCATATGGGTCTTGCCCATGATGAGGCCGAGCTGCCGGCGCACGGTCGCGACCAGAGGGCCGTCGTTCTCCCAGGCCGGTGGCAAGCGGCGCGGGCTGCCGGCAAACGTGGGAAGCCCGGCGGCGCCGAACAGGTCCTTGAGCGAAATCGGGATGCCTTGCAAAGAGCCGACGCGGGCACCCGACGCAAATGCGGCGTCCGCCGCGTCCGCGGTTTTGCGCGCCGCTTCAGGCGTCCACAGCGAGTATGCGCGCAGCTCTTTGTCCCGCCGCTCGTGACGGGCGATCGCAGCCTCGGCGAGCTCGCGCACCGAGACGCGACGCTCATCCAGCGCTGCGGCAATCTCGGAGATCGTTTTCGAGAGGATGTCGCTCATGCCGGCCCCCGGGGTGAACGCGTGGGGTCCGACTGTAGGAGCGGGCGGCTAGACGGGCAACCTCAAGCGGCAGCGCGCCGCAGGACGTCGTTGTTCCGGGCCGCGGTCGAGCGGAAGAAATCGATCGTGTGATCGGCGACCTCGCGCCGCTGCCGGTCGACCGTGATCATGTGATAGCAGTCGTCGAGCAGAACCTTGCGCACCGGACCTGCGAGGTTGCGCTCCAGGACGTCGGCGTTGCTGCGCACGCTGGTCATGTCGTCCTCGGACGCGTGCAGAATGAGTGCGGGCGTGGTGACGGCGTGCAGTTCGCGCTTCACCCGGCGGATCAGGCGGTGCAGCTCGCTGATGCTCTGGCCGCGGACGACCGGGAGGCCGCCGCCGACGCTGTCGCCGCTGAGCATGCGCGACACCACGACCTGCCGCAGACGCTCGTCCTTGATGCCGAAGGGTGGCTCTTCCCAGAAGCTGTAGCGGTGCCCGAACGGCAGCCGGAGCACGAGGGGCAGCAGGAACCGGAGCGGGTTCGTGTTCCAGCCGTCGTACCAAAGGGTCGTCGAATAGAGGGCCAGACCGGACAGCGCCCGCTCCGGAAGATTGGCGGCCAGATGGAGGGCGAGCAGGGCGCCCATCGACAGGCCGCCGACATAGACATGCTCGCAATGACGGGCGAGCCGGCGGTATGCCGCCTCGACGCTGTGATACCAGTCCCGCCAGCCGGTCGCGAGCAGGTCCGCCTCGCTGCCGCAATGACCAACGAGCTGCATGCCATAAACCGTGAAGCCGGCGCTCGCCAGCCGCTTGCCGACGAAACGCATCTCCGTCGGCGTGCCGGTCAGGCCATGGACAAGAAGAACTCCGTCTCGACTACCGTCGAGCCAAAAACTCGCGTCATCCGTCGCCAAAATTCGTTTCCCTTGAACCCGAACCGGGCCCCCCGGCCAGCCTAGGAACTGTATACGCGGATTAACTGACACGAAACTGACTAATTTCGAATTAATACGCCCGTCAGGGGCGCTTCAGGGCCTGCTCGATCGCCGAGAACAGCGCCGGGTGCGAGATCGGCTTGTCGAGCAGGGCTGTCGCCCCCAGCGATTGCGCCTGGGCCTGCGTCGCCGCATCCCGCCGGCCGGTGATGAGAATGGCCGGTATGGGATCACCCTCGCGGCGGAGCTGCCGCAACAGCTCGAGGCCGGTCATATCCGGCATGTGGATGTCCAGCACCAGGCAGCCGGCGGGCGCTGCGCCCGCACGCGCGGCCAGGAAGGCCGCAGCGGAGCCGAAGTCGCAGACTTGGTAGTGACGTAACTCCAGGAGAACCTTGATAGAATCGCGCACGACCTCGTCGTCGTCGACAACGAAGATAACCGCCGGTTCGTCCATCAAATTAACCTACCGGGGCACTCGTCAGCCACAATTAAGGGATACTACGTAGACCGGTCAGCGGGCTTTGACGGCCAGGACCATCCGCACCAGGTGGGACAAGCTGTCCGCCTGCATCTTCTTCATCAGATTGGCTCGGTGGATCTCGACCGTGCGCGGGCTGATCTTGAGCTCGAACGCTATGATCTTGTTGGGGTTTCCGATCACGAGCTGGTCCATGACGTCGCGCTCGCGCGGCGTCAGGGCGGCGATCCGGGCGGCGATCTCGGCCGGTGAGTCGCCGGCTGCCTCGGCCGGTGCGGCCGCAAGGGCGCGCTGAACCGCGTCGATGATCGTCTCGTTCGAATAGGGCTTTTCGACGAAGTCGCTGGCGCCGGCTTTCATGGCCTGGACCGCGAGCGGGATGTCGCCGTGTCCGGTCACCACGATCACGGGCAACGCCGTGCCGCGCTCGCGCAACCGGTTCAGCAAGGTGATGCCGTCCATGCCGGGCATCCGGACGTCGACGATCGCACAGCCCGCCGGTGCCGCCGAATGCGCAGCAAGAAAGGCCTCGGCGTTCGGATAGGTTCTGGCGGCATATTTCTTGGCTTCGAGGAGCGCCTGCAGCGAATCGCGGACGGCCTCGTCGTCATCGACAATATGCACCGTCCCGGAAGAGCTCATGCGCCTTCGCTCCTGTGGGAGCTTCGGTTCAGCGACGGCCGGGTCATGCGGCACTCGCGCGGTCGGCGGTCTCGGGGATGACGAAGCGGAAGACCGTGCCGCCGCCCGGATTGGGTTCGGCCCAGATACGGCCCTCATGCGCCTCGATGATCGATCGGCAAATAGACAGTCCGATGCCCATTCCGTCCGCCTTGGTGGTCACGAACGGTTTGAATAGCTGATCGGCGATCTCGGGTGCAATCCCGGGTCCGGTATCGATCACCGCCACCTCCTGGTACCTGCCGGCGGCTGCGGCGGTGCGCACGGTCAGCACCCGCCGTTCCGCCCCGCGCAGGACTTCCGCGGCGTTGCGGACCAGATTCACCACGACCTGCTGGATCTGGATCTTGTCGATCTGCACCGGCGGAAGGCCTGGGGCCAGATCGTAGACGAGCCGGATTCCGTCCGACGCGGATCCGATCGTCCCCAGCGCGGTCGCTTCCTTGACCATCTCGTCCAGGAACGCGGGGACGCGCTCGATCGAGCCTTTCTCGACGAATCCGCGCAGCCGGCGGATGATCTGGCCCGCCCGGTCGGCTTGGCTCGCCGTCTTTTCGAGGAATTCGGTAACGCGCGGCGGCGGCGGATTCGGGGCGGCCAGAAGCAGCTGGCGGGCAGCCTCGGCGTAGTTCGCCACCGCGGTGAGCGGCTGGTTGAGCTCGTGCGCGAGCGAGGACGAGAGCTGGCCCATCGCCGTAAGCCGGGACATGTGGACCATCTCGGCGGTGAGCTCGCGGATCCGGCGCTGCGCCTGGTTGAACTGCGTCACGTCGCGGGCGATCGTGGAGACGCCGACGATCTCGCCCGCCGCGTCCCGGATCGGCGAGAGGGTGAGCGATACATCGAGGTGACGGCCATCCTTCGTGATGCGAGTCGTCTCGTGGTTCGTGATCACCTCGCCGCGGCGGGCGCGCTCGATCAGACCGGGAATCTCGTTCTTCAGGGCCGGAGGAGCCAGCATGGCGATCGGCTGCCCGACGGCCTCGGCTGCCGTGTAGCCGTACATCTCCTCAGCACCTCTGTTCCACGAGGTGATGAAGCCGGCGAGATTTTTTCCAATGACGGCATCGTGCGAGGACTGCACGATCGCGGCCAGCTGATCGCGGGCGGCTTCCGCCAGCTTGCGCTCGCTGATGTCACGGATCACGCCGATGAAGCCGCGCCGGCCGCCGACGTTCATCTCGGCCACGGACAGGTCGATCGGGAAGACGGTCCCGTCGCGGCGACGCGCCTCCACCTCGCGGCCGGTGCCGATGATCTTGGCGACACCGGTCGTCATGTAGTTGTGCAAATAGGTATCGTGCGCCTCCTTGTAGGGCGATGGCATCAGGACGTTGACGTTGCGGCCCAAGACCTCGCCGGGTTCGTAGCCGAAAATCCGCGACGCGGCCTTATTGAAGGTCTCGATCCGGCCCTGGACGTTGATCGTGATAATGGCGTCGTGCGCATTGTCGATCACCGCCTGCAGGCGCTCGCCGGTGCGGCTCTCGCCCTGCTCGGCACGGATGGCAACGCGATAGGCCAGCCCGGTCGCCGCGATGGCAACGAGGGTCAGCAGGAGTCCGACAAACAGCGATTCCTGCGACGTCTGGGCGCCCGCGAGCGCCGAGAGCGCGACGCCGACGCAGCCCGTCACCGCCATGATCGCCAGAATGCGCTGTTGAGCCGTCATGATCGATCGCGCCCCCCACCCGTGGGCAAGTATCTTTTTATCCCATTTGAATCTCAATGGAAGACCGGCGGCGGTGCCGGAGACCAGACCTAGCCCTCCCAGCCGTAGACGGCGGCCATGACGAATCCCAGGGCGGCGAGGGCGGTCAGCATGGCGGCGGGCGCCAGGGCCGCGGCGCGTCCGCCGAATGCCAAGGCGTAGACCGCCTTCAGCACGTTGTTCGACGATGCCGCGGTCAGGATCGCGGCGGTCACGATGCCTTGGGTCAGGCTGGTCGAGCCGCCTTGCGCGAGGGTCGTCACGAAGGGAGCGATGTCGGTCAACCCTACCGGCAGCGCGAGCACAATGATCCCGGCCGCACCGAAGCTCGTCTTGACCCAGCTCGAAATGACCGAGATCGCGACGTACGAAGCCGCAAAGATGACAGCGGCCGTGAGCTGCAGTGGATTTTGGGCGCTGATCCCGGCGACGGGCTGATTGGCCCGTTTGCGCATCCATTCCCAGATCGCGAGCGCGCTTCCGCACGCGAACAGGCCGGCGAGAGCGGGCAGGAGGGCCAGCGCCAGATGCTGATCAAATAGCCCGACGATGACCCCGATCCGCACATACATCACCGCCGTGGCGCCGACGATGCCGGCGGAGAGATCGGATGAGCCGTGGTCGCTCTCGCGCAGCCGCTTGGCGAGCACCAGGGTTATCGCGGTTGACGAGTAGAAGCCGCCCATCACTGCCGGGAGCAGCACGCTGTTGCGCGAGGGCACATACCGTTGGACGAAATATGTGACATAGGCCGTGGCGCTGACGGCGACGAGCGCCAGCCAGGCTTGAAACGGAGTCAACGGCACTTGCGGGATGAGCGGCTCGTTGGGCACGAGAGGCAGGATGATGCCGACCAGGACGAGGAATTCGCCGGCCGTGCGGACCTCCTCCGCCGGAACGACTTCGACCACGCGATGGATCTGCGTCCGCCCCGTCATCAGCAGCACGGTGACGACGGTCATGGACACCGCCACCCACGGCGACTGCGTCAGCGCGATCGGGCCCATCGCGTACGCCGCCAGATGGCAGATCGGGACGATGAAGGACGGCCGCGCGGCGGAGAGATAAGGGTAGAGCCACGCGCCGAGCACCAGAAGGCCCGCGACATAGGCCAGCGCGCGGGCGGGGTCGGTCAGGTACAGCGCCGAACCCGCAAGGGCGAGCATCGGAAAGGTCCGGATGCCGCCGGGAAGGCTGTGCTCGTCGCGCTTGTACATGTCCTCGAAGGCCAAGCCCAGGAAGACCGCGAGGGCCGTGACGAGCGCCAAGCGCTCCGCAATGAACAGCAGACTCATGCAGGGGACATCTTCCATGGCTGGCCCGCTTGTCACAAGGGCGGCGGATGGCGGGCATTTGAGACGTGGGCCTCTGCATGTATTCTGAGGCGTCACCTCAGCCACAACGAGGACCAGATGGCCACCCAGGACTCACGGCCGCGGCTCAAGGCGCCTCCTGGCGCCTGCGATACGCACATGCATTTCTACGATGCGAAATTCCCGAAGGCTCCCACCGCCTTCATCCAGCCGCCGCCGGCCAGCGTCGCCGATTATCGCAAGATGCAGCAGCGCCTCGGATTGACGCGTGTCGTCATCGTCCAGCCGTCCACCTACGGGACGGACAACCGCTGCACGCTCGAGGCCATGGCGGCACTCGGCGACAGCGCCCGCGGCGTGGCCGTGGTCGACACGTCGGTGTCCGACGACGAGCTCGCGCGGCTGACCAAGGCCGGCATCCGGGGAATCCGGTTCCTCATGCTCAAGGGCGGGGCGCTGCCGTGGGAGATTCTCGAGACCATGGCGGCGCGCGTGCATCCGTTCGGCTGGCACGTGCAGCTCCAGCTGGATGGCCGCGATCTGCCCGAGCGCGAAGCGATGATCAAGCGCCTGCCCGGCACCTTGGTTATCGATCACGTCGGCAAGTTCCTGGAGCCGGTCACGGTCGATCACCCGGGGTTCAAGGTCCTGCAGCGCCTCCTCGACAACGGCCGCACCTGGATGAAGCTGTCGGCGCCGTACGAGGTCTCGAAAAAGGGGCCGCCGAACTACGACGATGTCGGAGCACTGGCCAAGGCCATGGTCAAGCAGGCGCCCGAACGCATGCTGTGGGCGAGCAACTGGCCGCACCCCTCAGCCCCGAAGGACGACATGCCCGACGATGCCGTCCTGCTCGACACCCTCCTCGACTGGGCGCCGGACGAGGCGACGAGGCGGCGTATCCTGGCTGACAATCCCGCGCAGCTTTATGGGTTCGGCCCCGCGTAGCCGGCAGCCGGGCGGATGATTTTCGACGGCCCGCCCCTCGACCGCGCCCCCGGCCGGCGGCGGATCCGGGCCGCCCTTCTGGCGGACGAGGCCGCCCTGGTCCGTCGTCTGGCAGCTGCGGCAGCCCTCGACAACGACGTTCTGCGGGAGATCACGGCAACTGCGGGCGAGCTCGTCCGTGCGGTGCGGTCGCGGCCCGCGCACGGGCTCGGCATCGAAACGCTGCTGCAGGAGTACCAGCTCGACACCGCGGAAGGGATCGCGCTCATGTGCCTCGCCGAGGCGTTGCTGCGCATCCCCGATGCCGACACGGCCAATCGGCTGATCCGCGATAAGCTGGGTAGTGCGGACTGGGAGCGCCACGTCGGCAGCAGCAGCTCGCTTCTTGTCAATGCGGCGACGTGGGCGCTGGCCCTGACCGGGCGGCTCTTGCGCGAGGAAGACCAGGCCGGACTTGCCGCCGCCCTTCGCCAGGTCGTCATGCGGCAGGGCGAGCCGGTGATGCGCCAGGCCATGATGACGGCGATGCGCATCCTCGGGCGGCAGTTCGTCGTCGGGCGGACGATCGACGAGGCGCTGGCCCGCGCCGCGGAGCCGGACGGGGGCGCGCGCTATTCGTTCGACATGCTGGGCGAGGCCGCGCACACGGCCGAGGATGCGGCACGCTACACCGAGGCGTATCGCGGCGCCATCGACGCGATCGGCCGTGCCAGCCACGCGCGAGGCCCGGTCGAGGGGCCGGGCGTATCGATCAAGCTTTCGGCGCTCCATCCGCGCTACGAGTTCGCGCAGCGCCGTCGCGTCATGGCGGAGCTCGTGCCGCGGGTCATCGCGCTCGCGGAGGCGGCGCGGCGCTGGGATATCGGGCTCACGGTCGACGCCGAAGAGGTCGATCGGCTGGACCTTTCGCTCGACGTCATCGCGGCCGTGGTCGGCGACGCCCGGCTGGGCGGTTGGTCCGGATTCGGCTTGGCCGTTCAGGCGTATCAAAAGCGGGCGCTGCCGGTGATCGATTGGCTCGTCGAGCTCGCGCGGGCGCAGAAGACGCGGCTGATGGTCCGTCTAGTGAAGGGCGCCTACTGGGATGCCGAGATCAAGCGGGCCCAGGAGCGCAGCCTTGCCGGCTACCCGGTGTTCACCCGAAAGTCGTGGACCGACCTGTCCTATCTCGCGGCTGCGCGGCGGCTCCTGGCGGCGCAGGACTGCATCTACCCGCAATTCGCCACGCATAACGCCTACACGCTCGCAGCACTCCACCACATGGCGGATCCGCGGGCTGCCTTCGAATTCCAGAGACTGCATGGCATGGGCGAAGCGCTGCACGCAGTGGCGGCGGAAACGCTTACCCCGCGCCGTCCATGCCGGGTCTACGGGCCGGTCGGCAGCCACGAAGAGCTGCTGCCCTATCTCGTGCGCCGGCTGCTCGAGAACGGTGCCAACACCTCGTTCGTCCATAAGATATCGGACCCCGCGACGCCGATCGCCAGGCTCGTCGAGGGGCCGATGGAGGCGCTGGCAAGGCTGGGGCCTACGCCGCACCCGAAGATCCCGCTGCCGGTGCATCTGTTCGGCCCGTCGCGGCGCAACACCAGCGGCATCGACATGAGCGATGTCGAGGCGTTGACCGATCTCGCGGCGAAGATGGAACGGGCAGGGGCACAGGCCTGGACGGCAGCACCGGTGACCGCCGGCGCAACGGTACCTGGTTGTCCCGTCCGCGCGGTGCGCGCACCGGCCGATCGCGACCGCGTCATCGGGGAGGTGCAAGACGCAACGCAAGAGGACGCGGCCGCTGCCGTGGGTGAGGCGGCGACTGCGCAGGAGCGCTGGGCGAAGCGTGATGCGGAGGAGCGGGCGAAGCTGCTCGAGCGCGCGGCCGATCTGTTCGAGGACAACCGTGCCGCGCTGATGGCGCGGGTTGTCGGCGAGGCCGGGCGCACCATCCCCGATGCGCTGTCGGAGGTCCGGGAGGCGGTCGATTTTCTGCGCTACTACGCCGCAGAGGCGCGGCGGCTCTTCGCCGCTCCCCTGTCGCTGCCCGGACCGACCGGTGAGCGCAATTCGCTGGCGCTGCACGGGCGCGGCGTCTTCGTATGCATCAGTCCTTGGAATTTCGCGCTATCGATCTTCACCGGGCAGATCGCCGCGGCGCTGGCCGCGGGCAACGCGGTGATCGCCAAGCCGGCGCCGCAGACCCCGCTGATCGCCGCGGAGGCCGTGCGGTTGATGCTCGCCGCCGGCATCGCCCCCGGGTGCCTGCATCTCCTGCCCGGCGGCGCGGATCTGGGCGGTGCGCTCGTGAGCGATCCACGGATCGCGGGGGTGGCTTTCACCGGCTCGACCGAGACCGGCTGGCGGATCAACCGCGCGCTTGCGGCGCGCGAGGCGCCGATCGCGACCTTGATCGCGGAAACCGGCGGCCAGAACGCCATGATCGTCGATTCCTCGGCGCTGCCCGAGCAGGTGGTCACCGATGCGCTGTCGTCCGCCTTCAACAGCGCTGGCCAGCGCTGCTCGGCTCTGCGCGTTCTGTTCGTGCGGGAGGAGATCGCGGACAAGGTCGAGCGCATGCTGGCCGGCGCCATGGCCGAGCTGAAGGTCGGCGATCCCTCGCTGCTGGCGACCGATGTCGGACCGGTCATCGACGAGCGGGCGCGGACCACGCTGGAGGCGCACATTGCCCGGCTGCGCGCCACGGCGCGGCCCGTCCATGACGGCGCGCTGCCGCGCGATCTGCCCCGGGGCGAGTTCGTGGCTCCAGTGGCGTTCGGTCTGGACACGATCGAAATGCTCAAGCGCGAGGTGTTCGGTCCGGTGATGCACGTGGTGCGCTTCGCGGGCGACCGGCTGGATGCGGTCGTCGACGCGGTCAACGCGACCGGGTACGGGCTGACGCTCGGCATCCACAGCCGCATCGACGACACAGTCGAGCGCATCTGCGCGCGCGCGCGGGTCGGCAACATCTATGTGAACCGCAACGTCATCGGTGCGGTGGTGGGGGTCCAGCCGTTCGGCGGCGAGCGCCTCTCCGGCACCGGTCCCAAGGCCGGCGGCCCGCACTATCTGCCGCGCTTTGCCGCCGAGCGCACGCTCACGGTCAACACGACCGCCGCCGGGGGCAACGCATCGCTGGTGTCGCTCGAGGATTGACTTAGCGCAGCTCGAACACGCGCACCTTCACCTCGTTCGCGGAACGCGCGCCTGATGCCACGAAGATGGACCGGTTGAGCCAGTCGTGCGGGCCGGATGGTGCTTCGAACACGGGCACCGTGCGGAAGTAATAGGACGCCGGATCGACGGCCTCGCCGCGGAACAGGCGCTGCATCACCTCAGGCGGTCCGTGGCGCAGGCCGCGATTGGTCACGTGGATGAGGGCGCCGTCGTCCGTTTTCAGCTCGTATAGCGCGGTCAGCTCGGTGACGCCGTCCGCACGGATGACCTGCCAGTCGGCGCCGCCAGGGACCACGGTTCCCTTGAGGCGCGGCCCGGCGAAGGTGCCGCCCGTGATGTGGATGACGCGCCGGCGCCCCAGCGGCGTCTCGCCGATCTCGAGCGGCTGGGCGACGGTGACCGCCGCTTCGAACACGAACTCCATCGCCAAGGTCATGCCGACGTCCTTTCACCCAGCCGCGCGCGCACGAAGTCGACGTGCTCACGCAAGCCATAAAGCTGCTGAACGTACGAAATGGGAAGCCGGAGCTTCAGCAGATGCCGTTCGATATCCGCGAGCTCGTGGCGGAGCTTGTCACGCTGCTCGGCCGCCGGCGCTGCGTCGAGTTCCGCTTCGATGCGGCGCAGCTGGATGTACCAGCGATAGATCTTGCGCTGCATCTGCCAGCGATAGGCCGGCGGCGCCAGGCGGAGGATGGGCAGCATGGTGAGGAGCGGGACGACAAGCACCACCATGCGCTGGAGCCACACCGCGATGTTGAACGGCAGGAAGCGGAAGAGGATCGACGCACCACCACGATCGAAGAAGCGCTGCGCGTCGCCTTGCGCCGGGAAATCGAGGTTCTGCAACGTCGGAAAGGTTCCGGCGGGCGCGAACAACTGCCGGCCGCTTTCCATCCGGCTGGCGGCGCGCAGCAACAGCGTGACCAGTGCCGGATGGATGTCGTCGCGCGCCAGCAGCATCGCGGTGGGTGCCACGAGGGTCATGCGGGTCGCTGGTACGTCCGCCGCCAGGCTCACCGCACCGATCGGCAGCGGAGCCGAGGTGAGGAACGGGAACTTCATCAGATAGGCGTCGGCCTGGTCGAACGACATGATGAAGGCATGCTTGCGCGTGAGAAGATCCATCATTCCCGGCGACGGCGCGCCGGCGACGAAGAACGCGGCGTCGATCTCGCCTTTATCCAGTGCGGCGAGCGCTTCGTCGTTGCCCATCTTCAAGGTCGTGACATCGGCGGCGGCGAGATTGTTGGCCGCCAAGAGCTGCTCCGCCAGGACGCGCGTGCCGCTGCCTTCGAGGCCGATGGCGACGCGGCGGTGCTTGAGCTCGGACACGTGTCTGATGTGGAGTCCGGCGCGCAACAGCACCCAGGCGGGCTCATAGAACAGTCCGGCAATCGCGACGACCCGCTTGGCATTGTCGCTGTCGGGAAGCTCGCCGGTGAGGCCGCCCTGGACCAGCGCCACGTCGACCGCGTCCGGCTTGTCGATCAGCATGTGCAGGTTGTCGACGGCCCCTTGCGTCTCGACGAGCTGAACGTCGATGCCATCGCGAGCCAGGGCGTTCTTGTAGGCCATGGCATCCGTGTAATAGAAGCCGTCGCGGGCGCCCGCCGCGAACCGGAGCACCTTCGGTGGCGGCGGGGCGACGTAGCGGATTGCGACGGCGAACAAGATGACGATCAGAAGGGCCGCCAGCCCGTAGACTCTGAGGATATCGCGAATCTGGCTCCCCATCGGTGCGCGGCCGCCTGGTAGGGTTCTGTCGCGCCGCCCGCGGCGCTATGTTGAGGGGACATTCAGACGGACAACGGGCTGCCGCGTCAAGCGTGCGCCCAGCGCTGGAGCGCCGAACGATCGTGGATCCTCTTTCCGTCCTGGCATTGAGTCTTGGCGCCGGCTGGGCCAGCGGACTGAATCTCTACGCGGCCGTTCTGACCCTCGGCCTGCTTCAGGATCTGGGGGCTGTGAGCCTGCCGCCGGACCTGCAGGTCCTGGGCTCGCCCGTGGTGGTGATCACGGCCGGCGCCCTCTACGCGCTCGAGTTCTTCGCCGACAAGATCCCCGGTGTCAGCACCGCGTGGGATACGCTCCACACCTTCATCCGCATCCCGGCAGGGGCGCTGCTCGCCGCTGCGTCGGTGGCACAGCTGGGGCACGACTGGGCATTCGCGGCAGCACTGCTGGGCGGAGCCTTGGCGGCCGGCACGCACTTCGCCAAGACCGGATCGCGGGCGGCGCTGGCGGTTCTGCCATTGGCCGCCTGGGCGGCCTCGCTGGGGGAGGATGCCGCCGTCGTGGTCATCCTATGGCTGGCGCTGGCGCATCCTGTGATGCTTCTTGGCCTGCTGGCCCTGTTTGTCGCGTTGATGGCTTGGCTGCTGCCCAAGCTGTTCCGCGCCGTGCGCGGCGTGTTCCGGGCGATCGGGCGGCGGACGGGTGCCGCCTAGGCCGCCCGGATTTTCGCGAGGAAGGCCTCGACGCGACCTTTGAGAGTCTGAACCTGGTCGGTGACGCTCTGGGCTGCGATCAGCACGTGCCCGGCGACCTGACCGGTTGCGCCGGCTGACTGGGTGACGCCTGCGATGTTCGATGAGACGTCGGTGGTCCCGGCCGAGGCCTGCTGGACATTGCGTGCGATTTCCTTGGTCGCAGCGCCCTGTTCCTCGACCGCCGAGGCGATCGTGGTCGCGATCTCGCTGATCTGGCGGATCGTCCCGCCGATCTCCTTGATCGCCTGCACCGCTTCACCGGTCGCACTCTGGATCGCGCCGATCTGCGCTGCGATATCGCCCGTCGCCTTGGCGGTCTGCGTGGCCAGGCTTTTGACCTCGGAGGCCACGACCGCGAAGCCCTTGCCGGCTTCTCCGGCGCGCGCAGCCTCGATCGTGGCGTTGAGCGCCAGCAGGTTGGTCTGACCCGCGATGTCGTTGATCAGCTTCACCACGTCGCCGATCTTCTGCGCCGCCTCCGCGAGCCCTTCGATCGAGGCGTTGGTGCGCGTGGCGTCCTCGACGGCCTTGCCGGCGATGCGCGCGGATTCGGTGACGTGGCGGCCGATCTCGGCGATCGACGCCGACAGCTCTTCCGCCGCCGACGCTACGGTCTGCACGTTGGTCGAAGCTTCTTCCGAGGCCGCGGCGACAGCCACCGCCTGTCGGTTCGTCTCTTCTGCGGTCGTCGACATGCTGCGCGCATCCGACTGCATCTTCGTGGCCGACTGGGCGAGGTCGCTGACGACCGTATCGACGTCGCTGCCGAAGTCGCGGGTCAGGGTCGCGATGGCACTGCTCCGTGCTAGCTTCGCCGCCTCTTCGGCGCGACGTTCCTCGTCGAGCTTGTCGGCCGCCTGGCTCCGCTCCTTCAGAATCTCGATCGCCTTGGCCATGCGGCCGATTTCGTTGACTTGATCGAGCGCCGGGATCGCGACCCCATAATCCTTTTCGGCGAGACGGCCGAGCACGGAGGTCAGTTCAACGATCGGTCGCGAGATCAGCCGGCCGACGAGAATGGCAATGATGAGCGCCAAGGCGGCCATGGCCAGGATCACCGCGACGAACACCGTCTTGCCCCGGCTCATGTCGCGATTGATCGCCGCCAGACCGTCGCGGCGGGCGTTGCCGAGATACGTCGTCATGGCGGTGAGGTCTTTGTCCATGGCGGCGAATTTGGTCTGCGTGCCGGTCATGAAGGTGAGTGCCGAGGCGGCGTCGCTTTCGGCCATGTCGGCGACGAACTTCGCCTGCTTCACGTACGCGGCGAGCGAGGCCTCGAAGGCCGCGACCTGGCTGTCGGCGATGCCTGCGCCGAGCATCGAAGGCTTCAGGGGAGCAAAACTCTTGCCGAAGGCGTCGAGTTGCGCGATCTCGTCCTTGCTCATTTTCGTGAGCTTGGCGTCATCGTTCTCGTTGGCCGCGATGGACGTCAGGCGGTACAGGTCGGCGAGCGAGGCGCGCGCGCGGTCGCTGAATTCGAGGATGTGGACTGCGGGGTCGGTGAGCGCCTCGTTGAGCCGGCGGACTCCGGCTTCGTTGCTGCTCAACAGGACATAGGCATAGCAGCCCAAGGCGAGCAGCAGGAGGACGAGGCCGGCGGGGACCGCCAAGACCTTGGCTTGAACCGAGCGGTTGGAGAGGAATCGGAGCATTTCGGGCCCTTTTCGAAGCGGCCGGACGGTCGTCCGCACCCCATTGGTTATTTGTAGATCCCGCCGCAGACGATCGAGTTGTCGACCCGCTCGCAGTAGGACGTCTTTGGCTCGATCTTCTTGCTGATCGGATTGGTGAACTTGTAATCCTGCCAGAAGCTCGCCTGCGTCTGCGCAAGCTTCATGCGCTCCTTGATGTAGTACACGCCGTCGGAATCCTGTGCCTCGTTCATGTCCTGGCCGACGAGCTTCGGATTGGTCCCATGCGCCAGGCACTTGCCCTCGAGGTTGTAGGCAAAGAGGTACAGGTCCTTCATGTGAAAATCGGTATTGGCCTTGTCGTTGAAGGCTGCATAGGCCTTTTCGGGCCCCGCGGATTTGACGAGCGCCGCGCCTTTTTTCACCATCGCGATCGCTTCATCCTTGGTGGCGTGGTCGTCGGCCAATGCGGGCGATGCGGCGACGGCAAGCGCAAGCACGGCCGCTGCAATGAACGTCTGTCCCCTCATGAACTAGGGCTCCCTTCTGGCGATCAGCAATTACTTGTAGATCCCGCCGCAAACGGCCGTGTTCTCGAGCCGCTGGCAGAACGTCGTCTTGGGCTCGATCTTCTTGCTCACCGGGTTGGTGAACTTGTAGTCCTGCCAGAAGCTCGGCTGGCTCTGAGCGAGCTTCATCCGGTCCTTGACGTAATAGACGCCATCGGAGTCCTGAGCATCGGACATGTCCTTGCCGATCAGCTTGGGGTTGGCGCCATGCGCCAGGCACTTGCCGTCGAGGCTGTACACCATGATGTACAGATCCTTGACGTGGAAATCGGCGTTGGCCTTGTCGTCGATCGCGCTATAGGCCTTGTCGGGGCCCGCGGATTTGATGAGCGCCACGGCCTTGCTCACCATCGCGGTGGCTTCATCCTTGGTCGCGTGGTCTTCGGCGAAGGCGGGGCCGGTCATGAGCAGAACGGCGGCGGTGGCAAGCAGAGTGCGGCTGGTCGTGGTCATCATCTCCTCCCGTAACAAAGCTGTTACTTACAGGAGGCTGACGCAAAGTCGTTTAAAGACGATTAAATTTACGCTCTTTAGTGGGCCGCTAAATGGCTAGTACGGAAGTATCTTTTTGGGCTTAAGTCCTCAGTCCCACGCCGGGCCGATCCCCATGTCGACGATCCGCTCCTTGGCCCGGAGCCCCGCAATAGCGGCCTGGTCCTCGCCGTCGAGCGCAAAGTCGAAGATCTCGAAATTGGCGCGCAGGTTGCGCTCGCTCGCCGATTTGGGGATCGCGGCCACCCCTGGCTGCTCGATCAGCCAGCGCAACGCCACCTGTGCTGCCGACTTGCCGTGCTTGCGGCCGATGTGCGTCAGCACCGGATGGTCGACGAGCCGGCCGCGGCCGAGCGGACAATAGGCGACGACCGCGATCTGGTGCCGCCGCGCATAGTCGAGGACCGGCTGCTGGTCGAGCCGCACGTGATATTCGACCTGGTTGCAGGCGACGGGCATGCGGTGCGTCTCCACCGCTTCGCGCATCAGCGCCACCGGGAAGTTGCTCACCCCGATCGCGCGCGTCTTGCCTGAGGCCTGAAGTTTCTGCATGGCGCCCAGCGTCTCGCCCACGGGCACGGAGGGATTGGGCCAGTGGATCAGCAGCAGGTCGACATAGTCGGTGCGCAGCTTGCGCAGGGAGCTCTCGACCGTCGGGCCGACGTCGCGAGCACGCAGGTGGTTGGTCCAGATCTTGGTGGTGATGAACAGGTCCGCGCGCGCCACCTGCGCCACTGCGAGCGTGCGGCCGATGTCGCCTTCGTTGCCGTACATCTCGGCGGTGTCGATATGGCGATAGCCGATGTCGAGTGCGGTGCGGAGAGCGCGTTCGCAGGCAGTGCCGGTGAGCTGCCATGTGCCGAGGCCGAGCACAGGCATGGGGCGGCCCTGCAGATCGATCGTCTTCATGTGGCTTCCTCCGCTGCTGCATCATCGTCGCGCATTGGCACCGATCTTCGCAAGATGCGGCTTCGCAACACGGCTCGAAGAGGCAGGCCGGATGCAGTACGCTTCGGCCACAACACCAGCTCGAGGGACATCAGATGCCTGTTCATGACATTGCCGCGACGGCGCTTGCGTCGGTGGCACCTTTCTTTTCCGCCATGGTGGGGCGCAGCAGCCCGGCAGCTGCCGATGAAACGGCCGCCGTGATCGCCGATCTCGCGCTCGCCAACCGCATCCTGTTCGATCAGGGGGTGGTCGACGGGTTCGGCCATGTGAGCGTCCGCAGCCCCAAGGACCCGAACCGCTACTTCCTCGCGCGCAGCCTGGCGCCGGCGCTGGTGACCGAGGCCGACATCCTCGAATTCACGCTCGACAGCGAGGCGCTCGATCCGCGCGGCCGCACGCTCTACACCGAGCGCTTCATCCACGGCGAGATCTACAAGCGCCGGCCCGATGTGAACGCGGTCGTGCACAGTCATTCGCCGTCGGTGATTCCCTTCGGCATCTCGATCGTGCCGCTGCGGCCCGTCTATCATATGAGCTCGTTCCTCGGCACGGGCGCGCCGGTGTTCGAGATCCGCAAGGTCTCGGGCATGACCGACATGCTGGTGCGTAACGGCGAACAGGGAAGGGCGCTGGCCGAGACCCTGGCCGACCACACGGTGGCGCTGATGCGCGGGCACGGATCGGTCGCCGTGGGCCAGACCATTCCGCAGGCCGTCTATCGCGGCGTCTATACCGAGCTGAACGCGCGGCTGCAGGCAGAGGCCTTGCGGCTCGGCGGCCCCATCACCTATCTCGAGCCGGAAGAGGCCGAGAAGGCGACGGCGAGCAACAACGTGGCCCTCAGCCGCGCCTGGGAGCTGTGGAAGAAGAGGGTGAGCGAATGAACCGCGAGCCGGTCAGGCTTACGGCTTCTGGAATTTGAGCACGAACTCGTCGACCGGGACGGGCGAGCGGAACACGAGGGTGTTGCGCGGGTCGTCGGGGTTGCGCAGGAAATCGCCTTCCTCCACGAAGCGGAACCCGGCGGCCTGCACCTCGCGCTTCACCGTGCTCTCCTCGATGCGGTGGAACGTCTTGCCGACGGTCGCATCGTCGCCGACGCGCGCCGAGTGATCGGCGATCACCAGGATTCCGCCGGGCTTGAGGGCCGCGAACAGGGCGGCATCCATCTTTGCGCGATCGACGCCCATGTAGGTCGTGTCGTGATAGAAGAAAAAGAACGTGATGAGGTCGAGATCGCGG
The DNA here is from genome assembly GCA_035506575.1 of Alphaproteobacteria bacterium. GTDB lineage: Bacteria > Pseudomonadota > Alphaproteobacteria > CACIAM-22H2 > CACIAM-22H2 > DATJPD01. The sequence continues at coordinate 11,002 of DATJPD010000042.1, read as the reverse complement.
ACGCCGGGAGGAATGGGGTTGTCGAACGGCTGCTCGACCCGGCTTACGTTCTTCATCACAGGCGATTTCAGCCGCGCGTCGAATGACTGCCTGGCGCGGTCGCCGGCTTCGGCCGAGTCCTGTCCCCATACGGAGCCGCTCGGGCCGACCGCACGCGCCATCAGCTCGGTGCTGTAGCCGCCGCCGGCACCCATGTCGAGCACCCTCATCCCTGGCCGCACGCCGGTGAACGCAAGAAGCTCAGCCGGCTTGCGGCGCTCGTCGGTCTTGCGGTCCGCGTCGGTACGGTCGGGCGCTGCCACGATCGCCTGATAGTCGGCCGGGGTCGGAGCTATGCTGCAGGCGCCGAGGAGGGCCGCACCGACGAGGGCCGCTGCCAGCCGCATGGTCACTCCTCGATCTTGATGTTGTTCGCCTTGGCGACGTCGGACCATTGCTCGATCTCCTGTTTGATGCGGCGGCTGAAGTCGGCCGATGTCGTGCCTTCGGGTGTCACCTGAAGGGCCGCCATGCGGTCGCGGATCTCCGGCGATTTGACGACGCGGATGGTCTCATCCTGGAGCTTCGCGACGATGTCGGCTGGCGTGCCCGCCGGGGCGAACAGCCCGCTCCAGAAATCGGCGCTCAGGTCGGGCAGGCCTGCCTCGGTCATCGTCGGCACGTCGGGAAGGAACGGCAGGCGCGCCTTCGAGGTGACGGCGATCGCTTTCACCTGGCCGCCCTTGAGCGGCCCCGAGACCGGTCCCGTGTCGACGATCGACATCAGGATTTCGCCGCCGGCGAGTGCCGTCACCGCCTCGGTGCTGCTCTTGTAGCGGACGTACACGACCGGAGCGCCGGTGCGCATCTTGAACAGCGCATCGACGAGCTGGAAGCCCACGCCCGAGCCGCCGATATTGGCCGCGGTCGGATGTGCCTTCGCGTAGGCGACGAGATCCGCCACCGTCTTGACGGGTGTCGCGGGATTGATCACCAGCACCAGAGGGAAGGAGGCGATCATCGAGATGGCCACGAAATCCGACGGCGCGTAGGGGAGCTTCGTGTACACGACGGGATTGACGGTGATGGCGCCGATCGGAGCCACCATCAGGGTGTAGCCGTCGGGTGCCGCGTGGGCCACGATCCCGGCGGCGATAATGGCGCTGGCGCCGGGCTTGTTGTCGATCACCACCGGCTGGCCGAGGTTTTCGGACAGCTTCTGGCCGACCAGCCGGGCGAGGATGTCGTTGCCGGCACCCGGGGGAAATCCGACGACGACTTTGATCGGCTTGTTCGGATAGGCGTCACCCGCCGCGTGAGCCGCCTGGAGGGAGCAGAGGGTCGTGGCGACTGCCAGAACCGCCAGAATCGTGCGCATCGATGTTCCCCAGATTCTCACTGGACGTGGATGGCGGCTTTCTTGGCCACTTCGGTCCACTGCGTGATCTCCTTGGCGATCGTCTGCCGGTACTCGGCGGGCGTGGTACTGACCACGTCGAGGGCCAAGGCCTTCAGATGCTCCTGCACATCCGGCGTTTGGAGGGCGCGCACGGTCGTATCGTGGAGCTTGGTCACGATGGCGGGCGGCGTGGCCGCCGGTGCGAACAGGCCGCTCCAGAAGGAGACCTTCATGTCGTGCACGCCGGCTTCCGCCATCGTGGGGATATCCGGAAAGTCGCTCATGCGCTTCTCGGCCGTCACGGCGAGGCCGCGGAGCTTGCCGCCTTTGATGAGGCCGGCGACCGGGCCCGGATCGGAGATCTGCATCAGGACTTCGCCCGACATCACCGCCGTCGCAGCTTCGTTGCTGCCTTTGTAGGCGACGTATTCGGCCGGCATGCCCGACTTCATCTTGAAGAGCTCGTCGACGAGCTGGAACGACGCCGAGGGGGCGCCGTAATTCGATTTGCTCGGATTGGCCTTGGCGTACGCCACGAGATCGGCCACCGAATGGATCGGCGACGAGGCTTGGACGACGAGGATGAGCGGGAAAGCCGCCATCGTCGAGATCGGCGCGAAATCGCGCAAGGTGTCGTAATTGAGCTTGGCGTAGACGGCGGGATTGACGGTCATCGCACCCGTGGCGCCGACCAGGATCGTGTATCCGTCGGCGGGCGCCCGCGCCACGAGCTCGGTTGCGATGATGGCGCCGGCGCCTGGTTTGTTCTCGACCACGATCTGTTGGCCGAGCAGAGCCGACATCTTCTGGGCGACGATGCGCGCGATCACGTCGTTGCCGCCGCCGGCCGCAAAACCCACGATCATGTGGATCGGCTTGTTCGGATAGTCTTTCGCGGCGTCGGTTTGCGCGGATGCCGGCAGGCACCATGCCGCGGCCAACAGCGTCACCAGGCCGGCCAGTGCGCGCGTATTCATTTTAGTTTCCTCCCCTCGTCTTTGCTGTCGCGCAGTTTTGCAGGTTGCGGGATCGATGCCTAGGGGCGATTCCTAGGGGCGCCTGTGGCGTGCCGCGATCTCCAGGCCCTTGACCAGCCGCCACACCGTCTTGCACGCCGGCACCGGGATGCCGAGCCGCTCGCCCTCTCGGACGATGAACCCGGTGAGCTCGTCGATTTCGGTGGGAGCGCCGCGCGCGATGTCCTGCGCCATCGATCCCGCATGCTTCGAAAGCGGCGCCTGGCCGGCGCGCACCTTCTTCACGTATTCGAGCGGATCGTACGCGAACCGGCCGCCGAGCGCATGCACGACGCGCTCGCATTCCGCGGCCATCTCGTCGATCAGGGCGCAGACTTCGCGCGCCTCGTAGCGCGCGGCGTTGACACCCAGGAGCAGCGCGCCGACCGGGTTCATCACGCTGTTGAAGACGAACTTCGACCATACCGCGTCCATCGGGTCGGCGACGATCTCGGCAGGCAGGCCGGCCTCGGTCAGAAGCGCACCCAGCCAGCGTACGTCGTCCATGTCGCCGCGGATCGGCCCAAGCCATGTCTTGCCGCGGATCAGGTGCTCGACGTGGCCGGGACCGGCGTAACGTCCGGCGTCGGTGGTCACACCGCGGGCGACCGGACAATCGCCGGCACTGAGAAGCGCCTCGGTGTTGCCCATCCCGTTCTGCAGGGTGACGAGAAGGGGACGGCCGGCCATGACGGCGTTCAGCTGCCGGAGCGCCGACGCGGTGGCGCTGGACTTGATGAGGAAGAAGAGCGCGTCGAACCGCCCGGCAAGCTCGGCCGCGCTCGCCGTCGCGGCGATGCGGGCCAGGCGCTCGGCTGCACCGCTGACGCGCAGCCCGCGCTCGCGGATGGCGCGCACGTGGGCTTCGTTGGCGTCGTAGGCGACGATTTCCGCGACGTATGCCAGCGACGCCGCGAAAATGCCGCCGATGGCACCGCAGCCGACGATCAGAATCCGCCGTGACCTTGCCATGTGCTGAAGCCCCTTGCCGAGGCATCAGTTTCACGGGCTCTCGGGGCGTTTGTCCAGCGGGGTCAGGCGTCGTTGGCGCGCCCGAACAGGTCCGACATCTCGAAGCTGTACGCGGAGGACGGCCGCTCGACGACCGACTTGACGATATCTCCATCGACGAAATCGAAGCCGGCGGCAATCGCGGCCGTGGTCAGGCTGATCGACGGGACGCCATGGACGTAGGCGACGAGCCCCGTTTTCTTAGCGGCCGCGGCGAAGCGTTCCATGTCCTGGATCTGCCGGCTCTCGGGCGCGCCGTGGGCGTCGTTCTCGAAGCCGACACCAAGGACGCCGCATTCGCTCGATGGCCGGAACTGGATCTGGTCGACCGGCGTGCGCATCAGCAGGCCCCGGCCATATCGCCGCAGCGCGGCCGACAGATCGAGCAGGCGGCTTGTGGGAACGCCAGCCGGCACGCCGGTCAACTCGAAGGCCAACTGTTTCGTGCCTTGGGGTGGAATGCCGCGCTGGCAGAGCGCGATGTACTCGGTCCGGCGGGCGTTGGATGCAAGGGTGTCGAAATGCACGGGAAGGCAGAGCAGCATCCGCTGATTCGCGGCGATCAGTTTGCGGAGGTCGCTGATGACCCGGCGCTGCACCAAAAAATCGAGGCGGTGAATGGCATCGTCATCGAGACCCTGAAGCTCGCTTTCTCCAACGAACAGGCGTCCGGCGGGGCCGGGGAGCGCCGGCACGCAGAGATATGTCGTGACGGCATTGCGCTTCACGTCCCACATCGGACGATAAACGAACTCAATACCGGCAAGGGGGTCCGCCCCAGAGCCGCGCGTGTTGTTCCACCACGCGTCTTCGTCATCGGGGCCAGATCGCGCAAGGTGCAGCGCAGCAGCGTCCGTCGCCGACGGAGCGGTATCCGCCTGCTGTTCGGCGAGGCGTCGCGCCATCGTTTCGATGCTCGGCACGTTCTCGAACTTCAAATCGCCCGCAAGTTGTGCAACCGCGGTCTTGACCTCGAGGAGCGAGGAATCGACCTCCTCGCCCAGCAGACGTTTGGCAATCTCCTCGGCGATCAAGGCGCATTTGAGCTGCGCCTGCTCCTTGCCGAGCTGGGCAAAGATGATGACGTAGTGCAGCTCCTCATAGCGAGTGTACATGTCCGCACTGGTCAGCCGGCGCTCGATCGCCTTACGGGTGATCTCGTCCGCGCGATCGGCAATTTGAGCCCAGCGAGCCCCCAGCTTCTCGCGGATTTTGGAAAGCTCGACGAAGTTGACGCGACCGGCGAGCGGCCGGTTCAGCGCGTCGCCGCGCAGCAGCGTCAGCAGATGGCGGTGGAAATTCGCCGGAGAGAGGTGGAGGGAGTCATCCGACATCGCGGCTTCCGAATGACAGCCTGCCGGCTTGTCCGATGCGCTCGTGTCCTCGGTCAAGAGGCTGTTCAGCTTGTGGCTGACGCGGCTGATGACGCCCATCGATGAAACCCCTTCCCTTGCGGCGATGTCAGCATCGTTGGACGGGGTTAATTTGATACTTAGAAGACGTCGGCAGCGGATAAGGAAAACTACCTAGGTCCAACCGGCCTTGGCGCGGCACGGACCTACGGCGCGCGGGCGAGAACCCGCTCGATACAGGCGAGAAGATCGTTGCGGCGGAACGGCTTCTTGAGCGATTCCATGGCGCCGAACTTTTCCGCCACCTTGAGAAAATCGGTACGCGCGGTCCGGCCGCCGCCCGAGATGGCGATGATCCGTGCCGCAGGGTCGAGCTGCTTGATCTCGCGGATCGTCTCGATGCCTTCCTTGTCGGGCATCAGGATGTCGGTGATGACGAGGCGGGGCTGCTGTTCGCGGAACATCCGCAAGCCGACGATGCCATTCGGCGCCTCGATGACCTGGTATTGGGCCGACTCGAGGATGGTGCGGATCATCTTCCGCATCGGCGCTTCGTCGTCGATGATCAGGACGGTATCCATGAACGCCCAACGCCTCTGAACGAACGTCACCGATACTCAACTTCAGACTGTACCGATAAAATCTATCGAGACAGTTAAAATTTGCCAACCAAAATAATTTCGTGCGATTGATTTTGATCAATGCTCGTATACCGGGCGTATGATTAGTATTCATAGTCGCCGAAAGTCGTGGCGCCGAGGTGCACGCCTACAACTGGGGGTTAGTAATCATTAAGATCGGGCATTCCAGCGCGCGCGTCCGGACGTGGTGGCCGGTGGCGGCCATCGTCGCTGCCGGAATTGCTGCGAGCGGCCTTGCCTTTCATCTCGCGCGAGCTGCCGACGAAGCGCGGGTCCGCGCGGATCTGGACCTGCAGGCGGAATGGCGGGCCAAGGATATCGAGCACAAGATCGACGACGCTGCCTTTCCTGTGCAGGCGGCGGCGACGTTCGTGGCGTCGCAGAATGCGATGCGGGCGGAAGAGGCGGAGGAGTTCCGCAAATTCGCCATCCAGGCCCGCGGCGGCCAGGCGCCGATCCGCTCGATCGCCTGGGTCCCGCAGGTTGCGAGGGACCAGCGCGCGCAGTTCGAATCTGGCGCCCGCGCGATGGGACTGGCGGATTTCCGGATTTTGGAGCCGGGAGCCAATCATACATTCGTGCCGGCGCAAGACCGGGCCGAGTACTACCCGGTCCTGTTCCATGTCGGCTTCGAAGGCCAGGCATCCGTGGTCGGTGTCGATCTGGGCTCGGCGAAAGCGCGGCGGGACCCGGTTCTCCGGGCGCGCGACACCGGCCGCGGCGCCGCCAGCGGACAGTTGGGAATGCTGACCCTCGGCAACGACGATCCGTCCTATCTCGTCGCCTTTCCGATCTATTCGCCTGGCGGCGTCCCCTCGACCGTCGAGGAGCGCCGCGCGCGGTTCCGCGGCGTGGTGTACGGCGCGTTCCAGTTGCGGCGCATGCTGTCGGCAGCGATCGAGCACACGCCCGACATTCGCGAAACGATCGCCTTCAGCTTCGGCCGCTCCGGTGATCCGAGTTCGCAACAGATCGTCGCCGTCTATTCGCCGTCGACGAAGGTGATCGGGGCCGCTCCGTCCGGCGATGATCCGACCAAAGACGCAGCCTATCGCGCGGTCCGTTCGTTCGAGATCATGGGACAGAGCTGGACCCTGACCTCCGGGTTTTCCGAAGATGTGGTCGCCGCCCAGCGTTCGGCGGCCCCGCTGGCCGTCCTCCTGGCCGGGCTGCTTCTGACCGCCGCTCTCGGCGCCTATGTCGCGCGCGAGCGGTGGCAAATGGTGAAGATCAAAGACGTGGTCGCCCTGCAGACCGCCGATCTCCATCTCGGCAATACCGCACTGAAATCGGTCGAGACGGAGTTGCAGCGGACCAACACAACGATGTCGACCTTGCTCGAGAACCTGCCGATCGCCGTCAGCCTCGTCGGGCCGGACCAGCGCTTCCTGGCGTTCAATAATTTGTTCCGGGAAGAATTCGGCTGTTCGCCGGATGAGCTCAAGATCGGCGATTCCTTCGAAACATTTATCAGGCTGATAAAGGCGCGCGGCCTTCATGGCCGAGACGACACGGACAGCATCCTGCGCCAACGGCTAGAGACGGCCACGACGCGGAGGCCGGAACGCTTCGAGGTGTCTTGGCCCGGCGGACGGACGGTCGATGTCCGCATCGCTCCACTCCCCAGCGGGGGGTTCGTGACGGCGCGGATCGACATCACGCGGGTGAAGCAGGCGCAAGCCGAGGCCGAAGCGGCGCGCGCCCGCATGGCGGACTGGACCACCACCGCGAGCGACTGGTTCTGGGAATCGGATGCGGAAGGAAAAATCGCGTTCCTGTCCGACAGCTTCGAGGCCGCCACCGGGGTGAAAGTTGCCGACCGGATGGGCACCCGGCGGCTGGACCTCCAGCCTGGCGACCGTGCGGACGACCCCAAGTGGCAGGCCCACCTCGCCGGCAATGCCGCCCACCGCCCGTTTCGCGATTTTATCCTCGAGATGAAGACGCCCGCGCGCACCCTCCACCTGAGCGTCAGCGGCAAACCCGTGTTCGATGCCTCAGGGCGGTTCACCGGCTATCGCGGAACGACCCGCAACGTGACGGCCCAGGTCGACGCGGAGCGGGCGCTGGAGCGGCAGACGAACACATTGTCGACGCTGATCGAAAACCTGCCGATCGGCGTCGCATTGCTGGATCGCGAGCTGCGGCTGGTCGCCTTCAACCAGCCGTATTTCACGACCCTGGGCCTGCCGGCACATTTCGTCGAGATCGGCGATCCGGTGGAGAAGGTGGTCCGGCATAACGCGGGGCGCGGCGATTATGGACCGGGAGAGACCGAGGCGGTCGTTTGCGACGTGCTGGGCACGCTTCGGGCGCCGCAGCAGAGCTCCTATGAGATGAAACAGGGCAGCGGGCAGATCGTCGAAATCAGCGCCCGACCGCTGGCGAGCGGCGGACTGGTCTCTACGTTCACCGATATCACCGAGCGCCGGCGCCGCGAGACGGAGCTCGAGCAGGCGCACAAGGAGTTCGAGCTGCAAGCCGCCGAGCTGAAGCAGATGAATTTCGACTTGCGTCGCGAGGTGGGTAAGCGCGAAGAGGCGACCAGCCAGCTCGAGGCCGCCAATGCGAAGCTCCAGGCGCTGGTCGATGCGTCGCCGCTGCCGATCGTCAGCCTCGATACGCGGCGCCGTGTGGTCACTTGGAATCGCGCCGCGGAGCGCCATTTCGGCTACGCGGCTTCGGACGTCATGGGTCGCGCCTATCCCCTCGTGCCGCCGGAGGGCGAAGTGGAGTTCGATGCGCTGTTCGAGCGCAGCAAGGCCGGCGAGCACTTGCGGGATATCGCGGTCAAACGGCGCCATAAGGACGGCCGGGTTCTCGATGTCGTTTTCTCCGGATCGCCCCTCTACAACGCCGATCATCGTCTGGTCGGTGTCGTCTATGTGCTGGAGGACGTCACCGATAAGAAGAAGATCGAGACCCAGATCGCGCAGGCGGTGAAGATGGACGCGGTCGGCCAGCTCACCGGCGGGATCGCGCACGACTTCAACAATCTGCTCGGGATCGTCATCGGCAATCTGGACCAGCAGATCGACACTCTCGACAATCGCCCCGCTGCAGCCGACGAAATCAAGGCTCTCGGCCGCGAGGCGTTGGACGCCGCTCTGCGCGGCGCCGAGCTGGTGCGGCGGCTGCTGGCCTTTTCTCGCAGTCAGCCGCTGCAGCCCAAGGTCATCGAGGTCGGCACGATCACGCGTGAGGTTGAGCCGCTGCTGTGGCGGGCGCTCGGCGAGCACGTCACCCTCGAAACGCGCGTCGCCAACGATCTATGGAAGGTCAGTGCCGACCCCACGCAACTGGAGAACGTGATCGTCAACCTCGCGATCAACGCCCGCGACGCGATGCCGAACGGCGGCCATATCAAGATCATCTGCGCCAACCGGACGCTCGATGCGGCCGCCGCGGAGTCAGCGGAACTGCCGGCCGGCGACTACGTGGCGGTGTCGGTGTCCGACACCGGGACCGGCATCCCGCCCGACGTCCTGGCCCGCGTGTTCGAGCCGTTCTTCACCACCAAGGAGGTCGGCAAAGGCAGCGGCCTCGGTCTGAGCATGGTCTATGGCTTCGCGCGCCAGTCGGGCGGCGGCGTGCGCATCTACAGCGAGGTCGGCCGTGGCACGGAAGTGCGGGTTTATTTGCCGCGCGCCCATGGCGATGTGGCCGCGAGCGGGACTGACGGCGACGACCCGTCCGCCGGCATTCCCTCGGGCCATGAGAGGGTTCTGCTGGTCGAGGACAAGGCGGAGGTTCGAGCGATGGCCGCGCGACTCCTCACCAGCCTCGGGTACCAGATCCTCGAAGCGGAGAGCGGCGTCAGCGCGCTCGAACTCGTCAAGCGCGGGGCGACGTTCGACGTGCTGTTCACGGATATCGTGATGCCGGGCAACATGACCGGAATCGACCTCGCGCACGAAGTACGGCGGCAGCGGCCGGGATTGCCAATACTCCTGACCTCGGGATTTTCGGACCCCGAGACGCTCCATGCCGAAGCGACGGCGCTCGGCGTTCAGGTGCTGCGCAAGCCCTACCGCAAGGCCGAGCTGGCAGAGTATCTCCGCGCAGCGCTCGATCGGGCCGCGGCGCGGGTGACATAGCGCATATCGACACGCAACACGGGAGGGGAACATGCCCGATAGGATGGGTGCCATACAGCTCCACGCCGTGCTGGATACGGCGGTCGATGGCATTATTTTGATCGATGCCGCGGGCATCGTGCTGATGTTCAACGCGGCGTGCGAGCGGCTGTTCGGCTATAACGCCGGCGAAGTTCTCGGCCAGAACGTGAAGATGCTCATGCCGGCGCCGTTTCGGGCCGAGCACGACGGCTATCTCGAGAACTATCACCGCACGGGCGAGCGCAAGATCATCGGCATCGGCCGGGAAGTCGTGGGGCGCCGCAAGGACGGCAGCACGTTCGCGATGGACCTCTCGGTCGGCGAGGCCCGGCACGAGGGCCGGACGACGTTTGTCGGCATCATCCGCGACGTCACCGAGCGCAAGCGGACCGAGCAGGAAGTCCGGCAGACGGCCGCGCGGCTGCGCGCGGTGCTCGACACCGCGGTGGACGGGGTGATCCTGATCGACGCGCGCGGCGCCGTGCTGATGTTCAATCCCGCCTGCGAGCGGCTGTTCGGCTACCGCGCGGAAGAGGTGCTGGGCCGCAACGTGAAGCTCCTCATGCCGGAGCCGTACCGCAAGGAGCACGACGGCTATATCGACAACTATCGCCGCACCGGCCAGCGCAAGATCATCGGCATCGGCCGCGAGGTCGTCGGTCAGCGCAAGGACGGCACGACCTTCCCCATGGACCTTTCGGTCGGCGAGGCGAAGCAGGAGGGCGAGGCGGTCTTTGTCGGCATCATCCACGACCTGACGGATCGCAAGCGCACCGAAGAGCAGCTCGTGCAGGCGCAGAAGATGGAGACGGTCGGCCAGCTCTCCGGCGGCATCGCCCACGACTTCAACAACCTGCTCACGGTCATCATTGGCAACGCCGACGAGTTGAGCGACGCCCTCAAGGCGCGGCCCGACCTCAAGCAGCTCAGCGACGCCATCAATCGCGTGCGGGCAGAGCGGCGCCGAGCTGACGCGCCGCCTGCTGGCGTTCAGCCGCCGCCAGACCCTCCAGCCGGTCGCCATCGACTGCAACCAGATGATCGGCAACATGCAGCGACTCCTGCGGCGCACGTTGCGCGAGGACATCGAGATCCGGACGAAGCTGGATCAATCTCTGACCCCTGCCTTTGCCGACCCGGCGCAACTCGAATCCGCGGTTCTCAATCTGGCGCTCAACGCCCAGGACGCGATGTCCGCTGGCGGCTGCCTGACCTTGAGCACCGCCGACGCGGCCCTCGATCGCGAATACACGACGCAGCATCCGGAGGTCAGGGCGGGCCAATACGTGATGATTGCGGTGACCGACGACGGTGCCGGCATGACGCCGGAGGTCAAAGAGCGGGCCTTCGAGCCGTTCTATACGACCAAGGAAGTCGGCAAGGGCAGCGGCCTGGGCCTCAGCATGGTGTACGGCTTCGTCAAGCAGTCGAACGGCCACGTCTCGATCTACAGCGAGCCCGGCCTCGGGACCACGGTGCGGCTCTA
>DATJPD010000041.1:0-20727 GCA_035506575.1 Alphaproteobacteria bacterium | reverse complement strand
GTGGCCCAGGTCGGCACGATCTCGGCCAACGGCGACCGCGAGATCGGCGACATGATCGCCAAGGCGATGGACAAGGTCGGCAAGGAAGGCGTGATCACGGTCGAGGAGGCCAAGAGCCTCGAGACCGAGCTGGATGTCGTGGAAGGCATGCAGTTCGACCGCGGCTACCTCTCGCCGTACTTCATCACCAACGCCGAGAAGATGATCTGCGAGCTCGAGAGCCCCTACATCCTCATCCATGAGAAGAAGCTGTCGGGCCTCCAGCCGCTGCTGCCGCTGTTGGAAGCGGTGGTTCAGTCGGGCAAGCCGCTCCTGATCATCGCCGAAGAGATCGAGGGCGAAGCGCTGGCGACTCTCGTCGTCAACAAGCTGCGCGGTGGCCTCAAGGTCGCGGCGGTCAAGGCCCCGGGCTTCGGCGACCGTCGCAAGGCGATGCTCGAGGACATCGCGGCCCTGACGGCCGGCCAGGTGGTCAGCGAGGACCTCGGCATCAAGCTCGAGAACGTGACACTCGACATGCTGGGCCGCGCCAAGCGCGTCACGATCGACAAGGAAAACACCACGATCGTCGATGGCCTTGGCAAAAAGGCCGACATCCAGGCGCGCATCGCGCAGATCAAGGCGCAGATCGAAGAGACGACTTCGGATTATGATCGTGAAAAACTGCAGGAGCGCCTGGCGAAGCTGGCCGGTGGCGTCGCCATCATCCGCGTCGGCGGGGCGACCGAGGTCGAAGTGAAGGAGCGCAAGGATCGCGTCGATGACGCGATGCACGCCACCAAGGCGGCGGTCGAGGAAGGCGTAGTCCCGGGCGGCGGTGTCGCCCTGCTCCACGCCATCCCCATGCTCAAGAACCTCAAAAGCCACAACGACGACGAGCAGGTCGGGATCGAAATCGTCAGGAAGGCGCTGACCGCGCCGGCGCGGCAGATTGCCGAGAACGCGGGCGCCGACGGTGCCGTCATTGTCGGTAAGCTGCTCGAGGGCAAAAACGCGGCCTACGGCTTCGACGCCCAGAGCGGCGAATACGTCGATATGATCAAGGCGGGCATCATCGACCCGACGAAGGTGGTGCGTCTGGCCCTCCAGGACGCGGCCTCGGTCGCCGGGCTCCTGATCACGACGGAAGCCATGATCGCCGAGAGGCCGGAGAACAAGCCGGCGCCGGCGATGGGCGGCCACGATCACGGCGGCGGCATGGGTGGGATGGGCTTTTAGTTCATCTGGCCCATCAGCTGACGGAAGGGCGGGTCGCAAGGCCCGCCCTTTTCGATTTCGGCTCGCCCGGTCCCGGCCGGTTCAGGACGACGGGGTCTTGGTGTCCCGAAACACCAGACGATCGAGCAGCCAAAGCTCCAGGCTCGGAAAATCGCGCCGGGAAAACAGGCTGCGCGCCCGGGCCTCAGCCAGCGAATCGCTGTCGCATTCGATGATCTCGACATCGTCGATTCGATTCGAGCTGTCGAGGAAGCGACAACTATATTTGGCCACGAGCACGCTTTCTCTGGAGCGCCGTCCGATCTATAAAGCGAAGGATAGGCGCAGGGGCGGGGTTACCAGTTAGAACATGGGGAGTCCGGCTGCCCTTACCAAGGTCAAAAATCGAGCCGCGCTGCCACGTCAGGACGAGGCTCTTTCCACTGGCCGTTCGATGTCCAAGCGGGTCGTGATCATCAACGACAAGATGCAGCGCGGGTACCGGTACGTCTGCACGGCACCGGTCGGCCGCAATTTCGATCCCGAGTTCCAGCCGCATCTGACACCGCCGCAGATGCTGAAGCTCGGAGTCTTCGGCGGCAAATACATGACCGATTGCCGCAAGGAGTTTCCGGCGAGCTGGTTCAAAGGGGCGAAGCTGGCGCCCCGCGGGCGCGACAGCTCGCTCAACTATTTCGGCGTCGAGGCGAGCCAGCCGTTGTCCGTGTGGCGGGAGAAGGGCTGGATCCATCCCGACGACCCGCGCGGCTGGTTCCAGTGGTACTGCCGCTATTACATGGGGCGGCGGATGCCCGAGGAGGACCGGCGCCAGATCAAGCGCTGGAAGGCGATCCGCCGGCACGTCCGCCAGGTCGAGCGCAACTGCGATCGCGGCGATTTCACCTGCCGGCGGCGGCAGCGCCAGGCGCTGCTGCACTGGGCCTATGACAGCCGCAAGATCTGACGCCTCGCATTGACCGGCTGCGGTCCGGTGATGGAATATTCGGTCCAACGACCTGTTAATAGGCAGACGGCTGTTCAACCAAGGAGGAGGGTTCATGCCTGACGATCGACCAATGATGGCCGACTTTGTGGGTCTTGCCGGTCGGATGATGCCGCCCCTGTCGCGGCGCATCTTCATGACCGCCTCCGCGGCGGCGGCTGCCGGCTATACGCTTGCGGCCGGCCCGGTACGGGCGGATGCGATCCACACCGACACCAACGGCCTGACCGCGGGCATGGTGAAGGTCAAGGTCAAGGACGGCGAGATGCCGGCCTATCGCCCCAAGCCGGCGAACGCGAAGAACCCGCCGGTGATCATCGTCGCGATGGAGATCTTCGGGCTGCACGAATACATCCAGGACGTCTGCCGCCGCTGGGCGAAGCTCGGCGCCGAGGCCATTGCGCCCGACTACTATTTCCGGATCGGCGACCTGACCAAGGTCAGCGACCTGAAAGAGCTGTTCCCGAAGGTCAACAGCAAGAAGGACAGCGAGCTGTACTCGGACCTCGACGCCACGGTGGCGTGGGCCAAGGCCGATGGCGGCGACACCAACCGGCTCGGCATCACGGGCTTCTGCCGGGGCGGGCGCACCACCTGGATGTATGCGGCGCACAATCCGCACCTCAAGGCGGCGGTGGCGTTCTACGGTCCGCCGGAAGGCGACCACACGCCGGAGTTCCCCAAGCAGCCGATCGACATCGTCAAGGACGTCAAGTGCCCGGTCCTCGGCCTCTACGGTGCCGCCGATACCGGCATTTCCGTGGCCTCGGTCACGAAGATGGAAAACGCGATGAACGCGGCGCACAAGACGTGCGAATTCCGCGTCTATCCGGGAGCGCCGCACGGGTTCCACGCGGACTACCGGCCGAGCTACAACCAGGCCGCGGCCGAAGACGGTTGGAAGCTCGCGGTCAACTGGTTCAAGAAGTACAAGGTCCTGTCCTAAGCGGCAGGGGTCCATCAGGGCGCGGCGTCGGCGACGTCGCGCCCTTTTCTTTTTTCAGGCGGCCGGGACGATCCGATGCGCAGCGGAGTGAGACTCGCCGCCTTTGTCCTCGTGCTCGGCGCCGTTCTGAGCGGCGTTGCGCACGCCGACCCGATCACGCTCACCGCGTCGCCGATCGCCCTCGATCCCGATCATCCCGATCACCTGGCGGTGGGCCGCTTGGTCTATCGCGGCGGTCTCGTGCTGGAATCGGGCGATGCCCGCTTCGGCGGCTGGTCCGATCTCCATGTCAGCGCCGACGGAGCGAGCCTTCTGGCACTCTCCGACCACAGCTTCTGGTTCACGGCGAAACTGCGTTATGACCGCGGCGAGCTCGCGGCCGTCAGCGACGGGCAACTCGGGCCCTTGATCGACCGGACCGGCGCGCGCCTCACGGGCCGGCGCTCCGATTCCGAGGGCATGGCCGTGCGTCCGGACGGCGCGATCTACATTTCATTCGAACGCGAGCATCGCATCTGGCTCTATCCGCCGGCCGCCCCGCCGTTCTCGGCTCCACCGCGCCCGGTGCCCACGCCGGCGCGTCTGGTCACCGCACCGGAGAACGGCGGCATCGAGGCGCTTGCGTGGCTGTCGGGCGGGAGCTTGCTGGCGCTGGTCGAAGCGCTGTACGACGGCCCTGAGAATGTCGGCTGGGTCGGTGATGACGCCGGCGCCACGTGGCAGGAACTGCACTATCGGACGGCCGGGCGCGACTACGCGCCGACCGCCCTGGCCGAACTGCCGCCCGACGTTCCAGGGGCGGGGGACGTGCTGGTGCTGGAACGGAAATTCACGATCTTCTCCGGCCGGGCGGCGCGGATCACGCGGCTCGCGCGCGAGACCATCCGCCCGGGTGCGCATTTGCAAGGCGAGGAAATCGCCCATCTGCAGTCACCGCTGACGCTCGACAATTTCGAGGGCATCTCGGCCGTTCGTGCGCCGGATGGAACGGTGCGCCTCTATATCATCTCGGACGACAACTACACGTTCCTCCAGCGCACGCTCTTGTTCATGTTCGAGATGAAATAAAAAAGCCCGCCGGTCGGGCGGGCTTTTTCGAGCGTTTGCTGCGATCAGGCCGCGGCGGCGCGCTTCTCGATCGTCTTCTGGATGCGGCGCTTGATCCGCCGGGTATCGATGTCGAGCCTGGCGTCGGGGGTCCGCAGCAGCCAGGCATCGAGGCCGCCCGCGTGCTCGATCGTCTTGATGCCCCGCGCCGACAGCCGCAGCCGGACTCCGCGGCCGAGCGCGTCCGAGGTGAGCGAGGTCACCTGGAGATTGGGCATGAAGCGGCGCTTGGTCTTGTTGTTGGCGTGGCTCACGTTGTGGCCGACCAGGACACCTTTGCCGGT
This sequence comes from Alphaproteobacteria bacterium, assembly GCA_035506575.1. GTDB lineage: Bacteria > Pseudomonadota > Alphaproteobacteria > CACIAM-22H2 > CACIAM-22H2 > DATJPD01. The sequence goes on along the minus strand of DATJPD010000041.1, from coordinate 16,190 downwards.
CACGATGCAGCGGCGGGACATGGCAGTCGATCCTTGAAAGAGCAATCCGTTGAAACGGCGGGATTTTGGGCGCGGCGTCGACCGCGGAAGGCGGGGTTTTACGGGCTTAACTTTTCCCCGTCAAGTGTGCGTGCGCCGGGCCGCGGAGCGGGAATCCGCTGGCGCCGGAGGTCGGGAGGGGTTAAATTCCATAAAGGTTACCGGACGTTAACCATAACCTCCGGCGAAACCTCAACGGGTAGAAGGACTCGGACCCATGTCATCCATCAGCGTGACCCCGACCGTGTCGCCGCCGACGCATACCGTCCACCCGACGGGCGGCGTGGCGCAGCACTTAAACTACAACCAGACCCCGCATACCGGCGCGGCCGTGCACACCGGCACGACCCACTCGAATGCGTCCTCGCTCGGCTCGCTGCCGCAGAGCCAGCATATCGGCCAGAACGTCAACACGACGGCCTGACGAGGGGCGCTTGGCGAGCGCGGGCCAGGTCACCGCTGCGGCTGCCGCCGTTGCGGCGGCCTCAGCTTATATCGGCCTGTTCAGGCTCCTGCCGGCCGACCGGCCGAGGGTCTACCAGTCGGTCGTCCCGGCGGTGCCCCTTCCGCCGAAGGCACCCGGCCCTGATTTCCAGCTGCCGCCGAATTTCGGCGGCGGCACGTTGATCGACACTTTGGCGTGACCCCGGGGCCTAGCTCCGGGGGCTGACCCCGGCGGCCTGAGAGCCCTCAGTCGCGAGCGCGCACCCGGTCCAGGATCGCGCGTGCCGCGGCGGTCGGCGTCAGCGCGCCGTCCGCGACCTTCTGCTCGAGTTCCGCAAGCTCGCGCGCCACGGCGGGTTGCGCCCGCAGCTCGGCAAGCAAGCCCTCCTCGATCTCGCGCCACATCCAGGCGCGGGCCTGGCGGGTGCGCTTGTCGGCCAGGCGCTGCGGCCCGAGGGCTGTACGAAATCGCTCGATCTCCTGCCACACGCGGTCGAGCCCGCGTCCTTCGAGCGCCGATACCTCGAGCACGGGCGGGGTCCAGCCCGCGGTCGACGGGCGAAGCATGTGCACCGCGGCCCGGTATTCGGCCGCGGCTCGCGAGGCCGCCGGCTTGAGGTCGCCGTCGGCCTTGTTGACCAGCAGCAGGTCCGCGAGCTCGACGATGCCTTTCTTAAGCCCCTGCAGCTCGTCGCCGCCACCCGGTGCCAGAAGCAGCACGAACATGTCGACGAGATCGGCGACCGCGGTCTCCGACTGGCCGACCCCGACCGTCTCGACGATCACGACATCGAAGCCGGCCGCCTCGCAGGCCAGGCCCGCCTCGCGGGTGCGCCGGGCCACGCCGCCGAGCGTGCCACCCGCGGGCGAGGGCCGGATGAAGGCGTCCTCGTGGCGCGCCAGCTCCTGCATCCGGGTCTTGTCGCCCAGGATCGAGCCGCCCGAGAGCGGGGACGACGGATCGACCGCCAGCACCGCCGGCCTGCGACCCTGGCCGATGAGATAGAGACCGAATGCCTCGATGAAGGTCGACTTGCCGACGCCAGGTGCTCCGGAGATGCCGATGCGGATCGCAGAACCCGAGGCCGGCAGCAGCCGCGCGAGCAGGGTTTCGGCGCCGGTGCGGTCGTCGGCCCGTGTCGATTCGATCAAGGTGATGGCGCGCGCGAGTGCCCGCCGGTCGCGCGCCATCACGGCGTCAGCGAGCTGACTGAGATCGTCCGAGGATTTCGAGGATTCTGCCAAGGCAGCGTCATTGCGAGGAGCGCAGCGACGAAGCAATCCAGACCAGCCCCTGGATTGCTTCGCTTCGCTCGCAATGACGAGAACGTATCACGCCAGTCCGTGGCGGCCCATGTCGAGATATTTGTCGCGCCGGCGGGCGCGCAGCACCCCGCCGTCCTGCCCGGACAGCTCGCGCAGATTGCGCGCGACAGCCTCGCCGACCGCCTGGATGGTCCGCGCGCGGTCGCGATGGGCGCCGCCCAGCGGCTCCGGCACGATGCCGTCGATGACGCCGAGCTTGAGCAGGTCCTGCGCGGTCAGGCGCAGCGCTTCCGCGGCGTCCTTCGCCTGCTCGGCGCTGCGCCACAGGATCGAGGCGCATCCCTCCGGAGAGATCACGGAATAGACCGCGTGCTCCAGCATCAGGACGCGGTTGGCGGCCCCGATCGCCACGGCACCGCCCGAGCCGCCTTCGCCGATGACGACGGCGACGAACGGCGTGCGGATGGCCATGCATGTCTCGAGGCAGCGCGCGATCGCCTCGGCCTGGCCGCGGGCCTCGGCGTCGATGCCGGGATAGGCGCCGGGGGTGTCGATGAAGGCGACCACCGGCAGCTTGAAGCGGTCGGCGAGCTTCATCAGGCGCTGCGCCTTGCGGTAGCCCTCGGGCCGCGCCATGCCGAAATTCCGCTTCACCCGCTCTTCGGTGTCGCTGCCCTTTTCGTTGCCGAGCACGATGCAGGAATAGCCGGCCAGGCGCCCGATTCCCCCGATCATCGCCGCATCCTCGCCGAACAGGCGATCGCCGGCGAGCGGCGTGAACTCCTCGACCAGCGCGTTCACGTAGTCGAGGCAGTGCGGCCGTTCCGGGTGGCGCGCCACCTGGACCTTCTGCCAGGACGACAGCCGGCTGTAGGCGGACCGCAGCTGCTTGTCGACCTTCGACTGGAGCTTGCCGACCTCCTCGGCGATGTTGAGGCCGGCATCGCTGGTGAGGCGGCGCAGCTCTTCAATCTTGCCTTCGAGCTCGGCGATCGGCTTCTCGAAGTCCAGATAGTAAGGCATCAAATCTCCGGTCAAGGTGCCGCGCCTCTCGCTCTATTCGTGGGCCAGGATCCAGTCATAGGCCGGCAAGGTCAGGAACTCGGGGAAGTGCTTGGCCTCGATCATATCGCGGAACAGCTTTGCCGCCTCCTTGTAGCGGCCTTTGCCGAACCGCGCAGCCCCCACCATCTTCTTGGTCTTGTCCAGCTCCTCGCCGATGATCTTGCGGCAGAGCGGCAGGTCGATCGCCTGCCCGTCGCCCGAGAGCTTCGCCTTGTGGCGGATCTGCTGCCAGACCTGAGCGCGGCTGATCTCGGCGGTGGCCGCGTCCTCCATGAGGTTGTAGAGCGGCACGCAGCCCAGGCCGCGCAGCCAGGCTTCGATATAGCCGATGCCGACATTGATGTTCTGGCGCAGTCCGGCCTCGGTGATCGTGCCGGTTGGCACCTGCAGCAGGTCGGCCGCGGTCACGTGCACGTCCTGGCGCTTGCGCGCGATCTGGTTCGCTTCGGGCATCAGGCGGTCGAAGACGTCCTTGGCGATCGGCACGAGGCCCGGATGGGCGACCCAGGTGCCGTCATGGCCGTCGCCCGCCTCGCGTTCCTTGTCGGCCCGCACCTTGCCGAGGGCCGCCTCGTTCGCCACCGGGTCGTCCTTGATCGGGATCTGGGCTGCCATGCCGCCCATCGCATGCACGTTGCGGCGATGGCAGGTCTTGATCAGGTGCAGGCTGTAGGAGCGCAGGAAGTGCGAGGTCATCGTCACTTGGCCGCGGTCGGGCAACACGCAGTTCGGGTCCTCGGCGAACTTCTTGATGAAGCTGTAGATGTAGTCCCAGCGGCCGCAGTTGAGGCCGGCCGAGTGCTCGCGCAGCTCGTAGAGGATCTCGTCCATCTCGAAGGCGGCGAGGATGGTCTCGATGAGCACGGTCGCCTTGATCGAGCCGCGCGGAACGCCGAGCTTCGACTGGGCCTCGACGAAGATGTCGTTCCATAGCCGCGCCTCGAGATGGCTCTCCATCTTCGGCAGATAGAAATAGGGGCCGCTGCCGCGGGCGAGCAGCTCCTTGGCGTTGTGGAAGAAGTAGAGGCCGAAGTCGAAGATCGAGCCCGACATCGGCTTGCCGTCGACGAGTACGTGGGCCTCGGGCAGATGCCAGCCGCGCGGCCGGGCGATGATCACAGCGGTCTTGTCGTTGAGCTTGTAGTGCTTGCCGGAAGAGGGGTCCTCGAAGGTGATCGTGCGGCGGATCGCGTCGCGCAGATTCATCTGGCCTTCGATCAAATTTTCCCAGGTCGGGGTGTTGGCGTCCTCGAAATCGGGCATGTACACGGACGCGCCGCAGTTGAGCGCGTTGATGACCATCTTGCGGTCCGTGGGGCCGGTGATCTCGACGCGGCGGTCGAGCAGGTCCTTGGGCAGCGGCGCCACCGTCCAGTCGCCGTCGCGGACCTTCGCCGTCTCCGGCAGGAAGTCGGGCTTCTCCCCGCGGTCGAGCCGCTTCTGGCGTTCGGCCCGGTTGCCCAGCAGCTCGTGGCGACGGGCGCCGAATTTGCGCTCCAGCCCGACCACGAACTCGATCGCCTCGCGGGTCAGAATCTCGCCGAAGCCTTGCTTCATCGCCGCCTTGATCTTCACACCCGCCGGCAGATCGAGACCTTGGGCGACCGCAGGGGCTTTGGGCTTGGCGACCCGGCGCGGCGTGCGCCGGACGGCCTCGGACAAGCGCTTGCCAGTCTTGCTCTTTTTGGCGCGTTTCGCCGACCTTGCCGGCGCGCGGCGCGCGGCCTTGCGCGCGCCCTTGCGAGTGGATTTCTTGCGGGCGGCCATCTTTCGCATCCTTTTTTGCGGAACTGTCCGCGGAGGTAGGGAGGTTTAGACCGGAGCGCAAGTCCGGCGCAAGTTGGCCGGTCGTCTAGCCCTTGCGCAATTTCGCCGTCCCCCCTGCCTTGGCGAGCGGATGGTTCTCCTGCACGAGGCGCTGCAGGCGGTCGCCGGCCACGTGCGTGTAGATCTGGGTGGTCGCGATATCCGCGTGGCCCAGCATCTGCTGGACGCTGCGCAGGTCTGCCCCGTGGTCGACCAGGTGGCTCGCGAATGCGTGCCGCAGGACGTGCGGCGACAGCCGCCGCGGGTTGAGGCCGGCGCGCGGCGCCAGGGCCTTGAGCAGCTGGGCGATGCGCGAGGGCGTGATATGACCGCTGGCGCCGCGCGACGGAAACATGAAGCGCGAGCTCCGGCCTTCGGGCAGCGCGTGCTGCCGCATCGTCCGCCACGCCTCGAGGGCGGCGCGCGCCGGAGCACTCAGAGGGACCAGCCGCTCCTTCTCTCCCTTGCCGCGCACGGTGAGCACGCGGCCGTCGCGCGCCAACGCCGAAAGCGGCAGGGACGCCAGCTCGGAGACGCGCAGTCCCGCTGCGTAAAGGACCTCGAGCAGGGCCACCAGGCGCACGCGCTCGAGTTCCGGAAGTTCGCCGGCGGCCTCGATCAGCCGCCGCACCTCGTCCTCCGACAGGATCTTGGGCAGCGGCCGGCCCAGGCGCGGCCCGTCGATCGAGGCAAGCGGATCGTCCTCGCGCACGCCTTCGACGACGAGGAACCGGTGGAACTGCCGGAGCGAGGAGAGATGGCGCGCCGTGCTGCGGGCGCTCATTCCGCGCTGCGCCAGGTGCTTGAGATAGGCGCGAACGTCCTCGCTGGCCGCCTGGGCGAGGGTGCCGCCCCGCTTGCCCAGGAATTCGGCGAAGGCTTCCAGGTCGCGCCGATAGGCGCGCAAGGTGTGCGGCGAGGCGTTGCGCTCGGCCGCGAGCATCTCGAGGAAAAGATCGAGATGGGCGGCCGCGGCGCCCCCGCGCGCCACTTAAAGCCCTCCGAGGATCGCCGCCTCGAGCGCCAAGGCGCGGGCATCGGTGTCGAGACTCGCCGCCCGCAGCGCGTCGAGGACGAGCGACGTCGTCTGGGGGGCCGCGCCCGAGGGACCCGAGGGGCCGAGAACGGCAAGGCTGAACAAGGCCGTTTCGCCGATTCGCCCGGCGTCGAACGCGGCGCCGAGGCCCAGCCACAGGCCCATATCGGGCATCTGCACGGCGTCGCGCCTGGGCTTGGCGGAGAGCAGCGGTCCCAGCAAAACCGGATCGGGCTGATCGCCCGTCGACGTCAAAAGGGTCACCAGGAGTGCCGTGCGCGCCGGGAGGCTGCCCGCATCGAGGCTCTGCTGGGCCTTCTGCCACGCGGCGAAGCGCGCCGGGAGCGGCGACACGTTCGCCTTGCGCTCGTTGGGATCGGCGAGCCAGACCAGCGGCGACAGCAGGGCTTCTGCGGTCGCGGCAAGCTCGTTGCCGGACGCAGCCTCGGTCCGTACCTCCGCGTACCAGCGCTGCGCCTCCTCGGCCTTGCCGGTGAACAGCAGTGCCCGCGTCGCATCCGGGGCGACGAACATGAGATCCGGGCCCGGCTGCAGCTCCAGCAGGAGCGGCAGATCGACACGGACCGTGGTCGGATAGACGCCGCGCTCGCGCGCAAGCCGCCAGGTCTTCTGCAGGAGCTCCGCGCGCTGCGTTCCAACCGGCATCTCCTTGGCCGCGCGATAGAGCAGGGCACGGCCGCGCGGGCCGCGGTCGCTCTGCGCGGTCTCGAGAGCGGCCTTGACCTGGTCCGCGGTGAGATTGAGCGAATCGTAGATCTGCGCGAGCCCCGGGGTGGGCAACGATCCGTAAGCTTCCGCCCGCTCGGCCGCTGCCAGGCGCAGCTCGGCCGGCGCATTGGGACTGGTCGCGATCATCCGCAGGATGAGCGGGTCATTGGTCGTGGCGAGTGCCGCGGGGAGGGGGAGATTGGCGGCCCGCATCATCGCAAGATGCAGGGGCGTGGGTTCGGGCAGCTTGTCGACCTTGGCGCGCGCATCACCGGACAGCTTGGCGAACAGACGGTCGAAGGCGTCGTCCTCGGGCGCCTTCTGCTCCTGCAGGATGGTCAGGCCGAGCTGCGCGCGGTCCTGCTCGTTCGCGAGTAATTGGCAGAAGATAAGGGCCTTCTGCCAATAGGGACCGCCGAAGCGCCCGATCTGGGTGCGCACCGCCGTGCAGGCGGCGTTGTTGTCGTAGGCGGCGAATGCCGCATCGAGCTGGAGACGCGCCAGCGATTCGTCCCAGTCGCGCGAGGGCACCAGCTGCGCCAGAGCGGCGGCGTCCTCGATGTCGCCCATGTCGAACAGCTTGGCGGCGCGCACGCCGACGAAACTGCGGCCCGCAACCGTGCCTTGGCCCGCTGGCGGTGCCGCTGCGACGATCAGGAGGCGACGAGCCAAATCGCGCGCCGGACGCGATACCGTGTCCGCCGGCACGTCGGCAATCACCTGTTCGATCAAGGCGCGCGCTGAATCCTTCCAGGGCGCGGCCGGCAGGCCGAGCTTCGCGGGATCGGCAAGCCCGACGGTTTCCGTGTCGACCGGCGGCGGTTTCGTCACCTCGATCGCCGATTTCGCACCCTCGCTCGGCCCAAGGGGTGCCGCAGGCAGGGAGGTGGCGGGCGGCGGAATTTCCGGCGCCGTCACCGACGGGGGCGTCTGCGGGCTGGGGGCGGCGGGCGCCGGCGTCAGGCGCACCGGCGGGCCGACTTGAGCGACACGAGCGCCCCCCGACTCGGCATATGCCGGGGCGACGGCCAGGGCCAGCAAAAGCCCGGCGGCCAAGCCCGAGCGGCGCGCCCCGCGCGCGGCTGCGCTCATCCGGCGGACCGCGCCTCAGCGCGTAAAGCGATCATTTGGAATCACTTTTTCGATTCGGGCGCTCGGCGCGGGGATGTCCCGCACGGCCAGCATGACGAGGAAGCCGCCGATTGCGAGGATCAGCAGGCCAGCGACGATGAGAAGCGCACGCGAAAGAGCGGTCATATTGATTTTATTTGGTGATTGGCAGGACTGGCAGGGGCCCCGGTGCGCCTGAACAGGCAGAACGCTCATCCGCGGGCACGGTTTATTCCAAGTGACGGATTCTGTTACACTTCGAGTATGGCAACTCCGCGGCAGTCTATAGAGTCGCTGGGCGACGATCAATTCGCTCCCGCAGTGCGAAAGCGCGCAACCGATGCGCGTTCGCGGTTCGTGCTCGCCGCCAGCTTCGCGTGAGCCATGACCGTTCCGTTTCCGCCGCCATCGCCGCTTGGGGCGAATGAGGTCGGCCCGGCCGGCACGCCCGTGCCGTGGCAGCCGGACCGGCCGATCGTGCTCGTGGGCCTGATGGGGGCCGGCAAGAGCTCGATCGGACGCCGTCTGGCGCAGCGCCTGGACCTGCCGTTCGTCGATGCCGACAAGGAGATCGAACTCGCCGCGGGCTGCACCATCGAGGAGATCTTCGAGCGGTTCGGGGAGGCGGCGTTCCGCGACGGCGAGCGCCGCGTGATCTTGCGCCTGCTCGATCAGCCGCCCCACGTGCTGGCGACGGGTGGCGGGGCGTTCATGGACCCGGTGGTCCGCGCGCGCGTGCGCGAGGTTGGAATCTCGCTCTGGCTCCACGCCGACATCGAGCTGCTCCTGAAGCGGGTCAGCCGCCGCACCAATCGCCCGTTGCTCAAGGCCGGCGACCCGCGCGCCGTGCTGGAGCGCCTGATCGGCCAGCGGTATCCGGTTTATGCCGAAGCCGACATCCGGATCGACAGCGCCGATGCACCGCCCGAGCTGACGGTGCAGAAGGCGGTCGACGAGCTGCAGCGCTATGCGGCCGCGCGCGTCAGGAGCATGGCACCATGACCGGGGCTTCCCCTTCGACGGCCTGCGAGATCGTGCGGGTCGATCTGGGCGAGCGCGCCTACGACGTGGTCGTGGGCCCGCAGCTGCTCGAGCGCGCCGGCCAGCTCGTTCGTCCGCTGCTGCGCCGGCCCCGTATCTTCGTGATCACGGATCAGACCGTGGCCGCTCTGCACGCGCCGCGGCTGAAGCGCGGGCTCGATGCCGCAGGCATCGCCTCGCCCACCATCGTGCTGCCGCCCGGAGAGGGTACCAAGGACCTCGCGCATCTGGGCAGGCTGCTCGACAGCATCCTCGACCACCGGCCCGAGCGCGGCGACATGCTCCTCGCCCTGGGCGGCGGGGTGATCGGCGACATCGTCGGCCTCGCGGCCAGTCTTGCGCTGCGCGGCATCGATTTCGTCCAGGTACCGACGACGCTTCTGGCCCAGGTCGACAGCTCGGTCGGCGGCAAGACGGGCATCAATACGCGCCACGGCAAGAATCTCGTGGGCGCCTTCTACCAGCCGCGGCTGGTGCTGGCGGACCTCGACACCCTGGCCACCCTGCCGCCGCGCGAGCTGCTCGCGGGCTACGCCGAGACGGTCAAATACGGCCTCATCGACGATGCGGACTTCTTCGCCTGGTGCGAAGCAAATGGGGCCGCCCTGGTCGGCGGCGACGTCGGCCGCCGCCTGCACGCCATCACCTATGCGGTGCGTTCGAAGGCGCGGACCGTGGCCGAGGACGAGCGGGAAAGCGGCAAGCGCGCGCTCCTGAACCTCGGGCACACGTTCGGCCACGCGATCGAGGCGGCGCTGGGCTATTCCGAGGCGTTGCTGCACGGCGAGGCGGTCGCGATCGGCATGGTGCTCGCCTTCGACCTCTCGGCCCGGCTCGGGCTTTGCCCGCCCGAGGATGCCGCGCGCGTGCGCCGCCACATAGCCGCGGTCGGCCTGCCGACGGCGCCCCCGGCGGCGCTGGCCTGCTCGGCCGCCGATCTCATCGGCCTGATGCAGCAGGACAAGAAGGTGCGCGACGGGAAGGTCACGTTCGTGTTGGCGCGCGGCATCGGCAAGGCCTTCGTCGAAACCGGCGGCGTCGCGACCGACATCGTCCAAGGTCTCTTGGACGGCGCGCTCGCGGCCTAAGCGGCGTTCGCATGGATTTCGACCTCCATCTGCCGGCCTGGGTCGCAGCGATCCTGATCCTGATCCTGCTGGTGGTGTCCGCCTTTTTTGCCATCGCCGAGACGGCACTCGTCAGCTCGTCGCGCCCGCGCCTGCATGCGCTCGCCCGCAAGGGCAACCCGCGCGCCGTGCGCGTGAACCGGATGCGCGAGCGGCAGGACCACGTGCTGTCCGCCATCCTTCTCGGCAACAATCTGGTGAACGTGTTCGCCTCGGCGATCGCCACCGGCCTGTTCATCGATCTGTTCGGCCCGACCGGGGTCGCCTATGCGGCAGTGGCCATGACCGTGCTGGTCGTCGTCTTTGCCGAGGTGCTGCCGAAGACATACGCGCTCAACCGCGCCGACCGCGTGGTGCTGTCGATCGTGCCGGCGCTGGAGAGCGCGGTGCGCATCCTGGGGCCGCTCAACCACGCCAACCGCTGGCTGGTGCGCGGCATCCTGCGGCTGGTGGGCGCGCAGCGCCCGCAGCGCAGCGCCGAGGCCGCGGTCGAGGAGCTGCGGGGCGCCATCGAGCTGCATTCCGCCCCCGATCCCGACGTGCGGCGCGAGCGTGCGATGCTGCGCTCGATCCTCGATCTCGCCGACGTCCAGGTCGGCGAGATCATGGTCCACCGGCGGGACATCTTCGCGATCGACGCCGACCGGCCGGCGACCGAGATCCTCGAGCAGGCGCTGCTCAGCCAGCACACCCGCGTGCCGCTGTGGCGCGGCCAGCCCGACAACATCGTCGGCGTGCTCCACGCGAAGGAGATGCTGCGGGCGCTGCGCGCGCATGGCGGCAACGCGGCGTCGATCAACGTGCTCGAGGTCGCGAGCCGCCCCTGGTTCATCCCGGAATCGACGAGCCTTCTCGACCAGCTCGAGGCGTTCCGCCGGCGCCGCGAGCATTTCGCGCTCGTGGTCGACGAGTACGGCGCCCTGCTCGGGATCGTGACGCTCGAGGACATCCTCGAGGAGATCGTCGGCGACATCGCCGAGCGTCATGAGTTCAAGATGCCCGGCGTGCGGCCGCAGCCCGACGGCACACTCGTGGTCGACGGCCACGTCACGATCCGCGATCTCAACCGCCAGTTCGACTGGCGCCTGCCCGACGAGGTGGCGGCGACGGTCGCGGGCCTTGTCCTGCATGAAGCCCGGCGCATCCCAGACGTGGGCCAGGTGTTCAATTTCTACGGCTTCCGGTTCGAGGTGCTGCGCCGCAAGCGCAACCAGATCGCGGCCTTGCGCATCACCCCGCCAGCAGCACAGCCGGCGACCGTGCCGGTGGCGACAGAAGCGTAAGCGCATTCTGGCACCGCACCCTTTTCGGCAAATCAGCCGTGGATGGGCTATACTATCGGCCAGCGCGTATAGTGCCTCCTGCGCGGAGGCCACTCCGCCGGCGAGTTCTACGCCGGCCGCCAAGGAGGTTACGCCATGTCACGCAAGATCGTTCCTGACGTGATCGGTAAGCAGAACCTCGTGATCGTGAGCGCCGACATGACGGTCCGCGAGGCCGCGAAGTTGATGCACACCCAGAATATCGGCGCCGTCATGGTCGGTGAGGCACAGTCACTCACGGGGATCTTCACCGAACGCGACCTGGCCTTCAAAGTCGTCGCGGCGGGCCGCGATCCCGACAAGGTCAAACTGGCCGAGGTCATGACGTGGAATCCCGACACGCTGCGCCCGGAGGATTCACCGCACGACGCGCTCCAGCGGATGAGCCAGGGGCGCTATCGGCACCTGCCGGTGGTGGACCACGGCCGCGTCGTCGGCATGGTGTCGGTCCGCGACATCTACGGCGCCATGCTGCACCACCTCGAAGACGAGCTGCACGACCGCGAGGCCTTCATCCAGGGCAGCGCCGGGTACGGGCTGAACTGACGCAGTAGGCGGCTCTCGGTCTGTCGCGCTACAGTCGGGGGATCGAACCCCGAGCGATGGACCACTGCCTATGCCGCTTTCACCGCCCGCCGACCGCGAGCCGCTTCACCGCCGTCTGATCGAGTGCCGCGGCTATCGCCGCAAGGACGGGCTGTGGGACGTCGAAGGCCACCTCGTCGACACCAAGACCTACAGCTTCAAAAATCAGGACCGCGGCGAGATCCACGCCGGCGAGCCGCTGCATGAGATGTGGATCCGCCTGACATTCGACGACGACCTGGTCGTGCACGACGTCGAGGCGGTGACAGACCACGGGCCGTATCGTGTGTGCCCGGACGCTACCCAACGTTTCGGCGAGCTCAAGGGCCTGCGCATCGCCCACGGCTGGACCAAGGCGGTGAAGGAGCGTCTGGGCGGTGCCAAGGGCTGCACGCATCTGGTGGAGATGCTGGGTCCCGTGGCGACCGTGGCGTACCAGACGCTTGTGGCGCTGCGCATGAAGCGGCTCGACGCGATGCCGTCCGACCGCAAGCCGCCGGTCATCGACAGCTGCTATGCCTATCGCAGCGACGGCGACGTGGTGCAGCGGCGCTGGCCGCAGTTCTTCACGGGAAATACCTGAGGTCAGCCGGGCGCGTGACGCGCCCCGGCACCGGCTACTCGGCGGCCATGCCCGCGCTGTCGGAGGCCGGCACGGCTTCGTGTCGGCCGGCAAGCTCGCGATAGTAGTCCACCATCGCCACGCGCACGGCCGAGCTCAGATTGGCATGGCGCGAGCGCTTGGCGATGCGCGTGCAGATTTCCCCGACATCGGCGTGCTCGCGCTCGGCGACGTCGCGCAGCGCATCCCAGAACTGGATCTCGAGCCGCATGCTGGTGCGGCGGCCGCCGATGCGCACACTGCGAGGGACGTTGCTCACCATGCCCAATTACAATCATGGCGACGGTGCCTTGTCAACGAACACACGCTTAAATTGCAGCTAAAAATTTACGATATTTCATGGTGTTATTTGCGGCGTCCGCGATCAGGGTTTGGGCGGTGCCGCGTCTTCGTCGGGCGTCAGCGTGCGCAGCGCCAGCGCATGGACGCGCTGGCGGAGCTCGTCGGCCAGCGCGGCATAGACGAGGCGCTGGCGTTCGACCCGCGATTTTCCGGCGAACGCGCGCGCGACGATCTCGACGCTGAAATGCGTCTCGCCCTCGGCACGCGCACCGGCATGCCCCGCGTGCAGGTGCGAATCATCGCGGATGTCGAGCCGCGTCGGCGTAAACGCGTCGGCGAGCTTCTTTCGTATCGTGTCGGCGACGGTCATGGCCGATCACAATGCCGCGAGCCGGCCCTGATACCAGGCCCGGCGCTGCTCGGTCTGCATGATTTCCTGGTCAAGCCAGTCGCCGAACGCGTTGCCCGGCCCTGCGTTCTGGGCGCGAAGATCGGCCAGCCGCGCCAGTTCGGCCGAGGTGAGCTCGATCAGCATCTCGAACTGCGTCTTTTGCTCGTCCTGAGCGAGGAGATGGAGGAAGCGCAGCTTGAGCGCCACCACCATGCGCGACAGGTCGGTCATGGGGGCCCGCACGCGGCTGGTCAGCAGTTCCTTGAGTGCAGTCCGTCCGGCGTCGGTGATCTGGACGGTCGTATCGGCGCTCAGGCTCTGGCTCGGGCCGGCGCGGCGGCCAATCGGCTCGATCAAGCCTTCGTGGCGGAGGAGCTCGATCGAGGTGCCGAGCACGTCGAGGCTCGGCCCCAGCATGCGGCTGGTGAAGCGGCGCACGTCGACGGCCAGCTCGCCGTACAGACGCGGGCCCTCGGCCAGCAGCGCAAGGGCCGCCAGCCGCACCGCCTCGGCCGGGATCAGCGAATGATCGTGGAATTTCGGCATGTGTTGGCCGCCTCGCGTGGCGCCGCAGCAATTTTGGACGTCATCTGCCGAGAGGCAGCAGTCAGGCAGCCTGGGAGATCTGCAACCGCGCCCAGACGTCCTTGAGCGCCGCGACCAGGCGGTCCATGGCCGCATCGTCGTGGAGCGGCGTCGGGGTGATGCGCAGGCGTTCCTCGCCGCGCGGCACCGTCGGATAATTGATCGGCTGGACGTAGATCTGGTGGCGCTGCAGCAGTTCGTCGGACGCCTGCTTGCACAGGGCTGCGTTGCCTACGAACACCGGGACGATGTGGCTGAGCGAGGGCATGACCGGCAATCCTGCGGTGGCCAGGAGCTGCTTCAGTCGTGCCGCGCGCTCCTGGTGGCGCGTGCGTTCGGCCGTGCTCGATTTGAGATGTTTGATGCTGGCAAGGGCTCCGGCCGCGATCACCGGCGCCAGGGCTGTCGTGAAGATGAAGCCCGGGGCGAAGCTGCGCACCGCGTCGACCAGGGTGGCGGAGCCCGTGATGTAGCCGCCGACGCAGCCGAAGGCTTTGGCGAGCGTGCCTTCGATCACGTCGACCTTGTGCGCGACGCGGTCGCGCTCGGAGATGCCCCCGCCGCGCGCACCGTACATGCCGACCGCGTGCACCTCATCGAGGTAGGTCAGCGCTCCATACCGCTCCGCAAGATCGCAGAATTCGCCGATCGGCGAGATGTCGCCGTCCATCGAATAGACGGATTCGAACGCGATGATCTTGGGCCGGCCCGGCTCGACCGAGCGCAGACAACGCTCGAGATCGGCAGGATCGTTGTGCTTGAAGATCTTCTTCTCGGCACCGCTGTGGCGGATGCCTTCGATCATCGAGGCGTGGTTCAGCGCGTCGGAGAAGAAGATGCAGTTCGGCATCAGGCGGGCGAGCGTGCTGAGGGTCGCCTCGTTCGACGCATAGCCGGACACGAAGAGGAGCCCCGCCTCTTTGCCGTGCAGGTCGGCGAGCTCCTGCTCGAGGAGCACGTGATAGTGGTTGGTGCCGGCGATGTTGCGCGTCCCGCCCGCACCGGCGCCGCATTCATCGAGCGCGCGCTTCATCGCCGTGAGCACCACGGGATGCTGGCCCATGCCGAGGTAATCGTTGCTGCACCACACCGTGACTTCGCCGGCCTGGCCGTTGACGTCGCGATAGGTGGCTTGCGGGAAGCGGCCGGCCTGGCGGGCCAGGTCCGCGAACACGCGGTAGCGGCCTTCGGCCTTGAGCCCGGCCAGGGCGTCGGAGAAGAAGCGGTCGTAATTCATCGGCGGCCTTGTGCGACGGCTTTTACAACAACCGGAACGCGCTGGAATTGATCCCGATCAACAGTCTAGCCGCCGTGAGGCCATCCGGAAAGCGGACTTTCATCCTGCAACCTCAGAGACTTGCCTCTGGTGGGACGTCAGCTTTTGGCAAGACCTTTGGCGGTGACCATGGCCGTCGTGTCCTCCAGCGCCTGGCCGAAGCGGCGGTACATGTCCTCGATCTGCGCCTCGGTGATGATCAGAGGCGGACAGAGCGCCACCCGGTCGCCGAACAATGGCCGCACGATCAGGCCGCGCTCCTGGGCGGCTCGGGCGAAGAAGGGTGCCACGGCGGCCGCGGGGTCGAAAAAGGCCTTGGCCGATTTGTAGGCGACGAGCTGGATGGCGCCGATCAGGCCGACGCCCTGCGCCTCGCCGACGAGCGGATGGCCCGCAAACCGCCGCAACCCCGCCTGGAACGCCGGCGCCACCTTGCGGATATGCGAGAGGATGTCGCGCTCTTCGTAGATCTTGAGCGTCTCGATGGCGACCGCCGCCGCCACCGGGTGCGCCGAATAGGTGTAGCCGTGGCCGAACGTGCCGATCTTGGCGCTGTTCTCGACCATCGCCTGCCAGATGCGCTCGCTGATCATGAGGCCCGAGATCGGCAGATAGGCGGACGACAGCGCCTTGGCGACGGTGATCATGTCGGGCTCGAGCCTGAAGGTCTCGGTCCCGAACATGTTGCCGGTCCGGCCGAACCCGCAGATCACCTCATCCACGATGAACAGGATGTCGTGCTTCTTGAGGATCGGCTGGATCTTCTCGAAGTACCCGGCCGGCGGCATCAGCACGCCGCCCGCCCCCATCACCGGCTCGGCGATGAAGGCGGCGATCGTCTCCGGCCCTTCCCGGAGGATCAGCTTCTCCAGATTGTCGGCGAGCCGCGCCGCAAACGCAGCCTCGCTCTCGCCGGGCTGCGCCTGGGTGTAGTGATGCGGGCAGTCGGCGTGCAGGATTCCTGCGATCGGCAGGTCGAAATCGCGGTGATTGCCGGGAAGGCCGGTGAGGCTTGCGGTTGCGATCGTCACACCGTGATAGGCGCGCACGCGCGACAAGATCTTCTTCTTTTGCGGCCGGCCGATGGCGTTGTTGTAGTACCACACGAGCTTGATCGCGGTGTCGTTCGCTTCGGAGCCCGAATTGGCGAAGAACACTTTCGACATCGGCACCGGTGCCATGGCGAGCAGCCGCTCGGCGAGCTCGATGCCCGGTTCGTGCGATTTGTGCGCGAAGATGTGATAGGTCGGCAGGGCCTGCATCTGGCGCATCGCTGCCTCGGCGAGGCGCTTTTCATTGAAGCCCAGGGATGTGCACCACAATCCGGCGAGGCCCTCGATGTATTCCTTGCCGGACTCGTCGTAGATGTAGACGCCGTCGCCGCGCGTGACGACGAGCGGCCCCTCCGCCTGATGGACCTTGAGGTTCGTGTAGGGATGCACCAGCGAGGCGATGTCGCGGCTG
>DATJPD010000040.1:0-2364 GCA_035506575.1 Alphaproteobacteria bacterium | reverse complement strand
CGGCAGCTCGTCGGCAACCGCGCGTTCGATCAGGCGAGGTTGCTGCACGCGGTGCGGCAGGCCCTGGTCGCCCACAACATCCTGACCCAGGATGTCGACACGACGCGTCCGAAGGTCGAGATCCACGTGACCGACGTGAGCGTGCAGGGCAAGGTCCTCGCCATCACGTTCGGTCCGCGGGCGCGCGACGACCACATCGACGGTCAAGTGGTTGTCCGGTCGCCGGCCGGCAGTCAGTTGCGGCAGTTCGAGATCTCCGCCTCCTCGACCGTCGGCGACGAGAGGCCCGGCCAGCAAGAGGCGCAGCTGGAATGGCTCTATCGCAGCTTTGCCTGGATGGTCGTCCGGGAGCTGGCCGGCTCCTGAAAAAATAGTCCGGCTGTCTGTCGGGACCGCGCGCCCTCGATCGTCCTAGGATCGACGAGGCTCTTTTGCGTGCGAGGTCCCGCCATGTCCAAGATCTCTCCCTGCCTGTGGTTCGACGGCGACGCCGAGGAGGCGGCCCGGTTCTACGTCTCGCTGCTGCCGGACTCGCGCATCGAGCGCGTCCAGCGGAGCATCATGGACGGCCCGTGGGGCAAGGCCGGGGGCGTTCTCGTGGTCGAGTTCTCCCTTGCCGGCCAGCACTTCCTGGCGCTCAACGGCGGCATGAAGGTCGACTACACCCACGCCATCTCGTTCTCCATCGACTGCGCCGACCAGGCGGAGGTCGACCGGCTGTGGGAGGCGATATCGGCGAACGACGGGACCCCCGTCCAGTGCGGCTGGATCCGGGACCGCTGGGGCGTGTCCTGGCAGATCGTGCCGACGGCGCTGCCGAAGCTCCTGCGCGATCCGGACGCGGCCAAGGCGCAGCGGGTCATGCAGGCGATGATGAAGATGGTCAAGCTCGACATCGCCGCCCTCGAGCGCGCCGCGGCGGGGTGAGAGCCTCCTCCTCGTGCGGGCAGACACCGCCATTGCGATAGCGGCCGTGATTGCAGTTCGAACACAGAACCTGGAATCCGGGCGGATAGGCATGATCGTGCAGCCAGCGGTAAAATTTCCATGAGCTGTACGCGCCGAGCGATCGGCGGTGACGCCCGCCGTCGTTCTTGGCGTGATCGATCGTGAGGAACAAGGGGTGGCCCTCGCCGCAACAGGCACATCGGTAGCCGCCATACGCCATAATTGCCGCGTGGCGGAGGCGGTAGTGCGTGGTCAGGCCGTGCGGCAGTTCCGTCAACGCTGTCGCTGCCTGGCCGATCACCGCGCGGTTTTTCTTGCGCCACCGCTGCGCAAAGTCCCGGATCCAGCGTTTGGATGTCTCAATCGCCACACGTTGGCGAGCGGAGGTGCGGCGGTTGTAGCAGGCGCGGCAGTAGCTACGCCTTTGCACGTCCGGCCGCCCCTCGCCGTGGCGGTAGAACTCGCGTAGCGGCTTCAGCTCGCCGCAGCTGATGCAGCGCTTCATGCCGCCCTCCGAATGTCGGGAATCAAAAAGGCGAGGTCCGCGCGCCCGCGACACCTCGCCATCTTGAATTTCGGAACTATCGGCTCGCGGCGTCTTCCGTCAACCGCGAAGATGCCTAGTAGGCAAAATCGTCATTCGCGCGCGAGGCGGCTCAATCCGGCTTGATCCCCGCGTCGCGGATCACCTTGCCCCATTTCTCGGTTTCGGAGGCGATGAACCGGCCGAATTCGTCGGGCGTGCCGCCCTGCACGATGACGCCGATTTCGGTCAAGCGTTGCTTGATCGCCGGCTGCGCGAGGCCGGCGTTCAGCTCCTTGTTCAAGGCCTGGATGATCGGCTCGGGCGTGCCCTTCGGCGCGCCGAGGCCGATCCAGCCCTGCGCCTCGTAGCCGGGCAGGAAATCCGCCACCGGCGGCAGGTCGGGCACCGAGGCGAGCCGCACCTTCGAGGTCACCCCGAGCCCGCGCAGCTTGCCCGCGCGGATCTGCGGCAGCGCCGTCGGCGTCACGTCGAACATCAGCTGCACGTTGCCGGCCAGCAGGTCGGTCACCGCCGGTGTCGAGCCCTTATAGGGCACGTGCACGAGGTCGAGCCCGGCCATCGATTTGAACAGCTGCCCCGCCAGGTGCTGCGGCCCGCCGACGCCGGCCGAGGCCATGTTGATCTTGCCCGGGTTGGCCTTCGCGTAGGCGATGAACTCCGGCACCGTCTTGACCGGCACCGAGGGGTGCACCTCCATGATCAAGGGTGCGAGACTGATCTGCCCGATGGGGGCAATATCCTTGACCGCGTTGAACGTGATGTCGGGATAGAGCGCCGGGCTGATGGCGTTCTGCGAGTTGACGGCCAGGAGCGTGTAGCCGTCGGGGGCGGCACGCACCACCGTCTCGGTGCCGATATTGCCGCCGGAC
>DATJPD010000039.1:0-40951 GCA_035506575.1 Alphaproteobacteria bacterium | reverse complement strand
GGCGATCGCATTCGCGAGCTCGCCGCGCGCGGAGAATTGTGAGCGGCAGAGGAGAGCGCGATGGAGATCAACGCAGACACGGTTGTCGTCGTCACGGGGGCATCGGCCGGGGTAGGGCGGGCGGCAGCACTGCGGTTCGCGCGCACGGGCGCCAAGGTGGGGCTGATCGCCCGCGACCGCGAGGCGCTGCAGGCCGTGGCCGACGAGATCGCGGGCATGGGGGCCAGGTCCGCGTTCACCGCGATCGACGTCGCGGACGCAGACTCGATGTTCGCCGCCGCCGAGTGGTTCGAGAGCGAGCTCGGACCGATCGACGTGTGGGTCAACGATGCGATGCTGACGGTCTTCTCGCCGGTCATCGACATGACTCCCGAGGAATTCCGGCGGGTGACCGAGGTGACGTATCTCGGCGCCGTGCACGGCACGATGGCGGCACTCGGGCGCATGACCCCGCGCGAGCGCGGCCACATCGTCAATGTCGGCTCCGCCCTCGCCTATCGCGGGATCCCGCTGCAATCCGCGTATTGCGGCGCCAAGCACGCGCTGCGCGGGTTCACCGCCTCGCTGCGCACCGAGCTCGAGCACGACCACTCGCCGATCACCGTCTCGATCGTCGAGCTGCCGGCGATGAACACCCCGCAGTTCGACTGGGCGCGCACGCATCTCATGCACCAGCCCAGGCCGATGGGCACGATCTACCAGCCGGAGGCCGCGGCCGAGGCGATCTTCCAGGCGGCGCGGCGCGGCATCCCGGAATACTGGGTCGGCCTGTCGACCGCCATGACGATCGTCGGCAATATGGTCTCGCCTGCCCTGCTCGACCGGTTCCTGGCGCGCTCCGCGGTCCGCGGCCAGATGACCAAAGAGCCGGTCCACGCGGGCCGGCGCGACAACCTGGAGCAGCCGGTCACCGATCTGCACCGCACGCACGGCCGCTTCGACGACCAGGCCAAGCCGCGCGCGATGTTCGTCAGCGGCAACGCGGCGCGCGCCGCCGTGATCGGCATCGGAGCGCTCGTGTGCTTCGGGATCGGGCTCGCGGTGGGCAGTTGACGATCGAGGAGGTGCCATGACCGACATTGGACGCAAGGTATGGGCGATCGCGGAGGGTTACATCCCGTCCGGCGGGCTTTCCGGCGATCCCGCCCTCAAGTCGCACGAGACCGCCTGTCTTCTGAATCCCAACGACCGCGACGCGACGGTCAGGATCACGGTGTTCTTCAGCGATCGCGAGCCGTGCGGCCCCTACGTGGTCAAGGTTCCGAAGCAGCGCACCCTGCATCTGCGCTTCAACGAGCTGAAGGACCCGGCCCCGGTGCCGCGCGACACCGATTACGCGTCGGTCATCGAATCGGACGTACCGATCGTGGTCCAGCACACCCGCCTCGATTCGCGCGATCCGGCCGTGGCCGTGCTGTCGACAATCGCCTACGCGGCCGAATGATCGCAGCTCAAGACGGGTCTCCGACGACGTCCTCGACGTAGACCATCCGCGCGAGGGTGATCAGGGCGGCCAGGATCCTTGTGCGGCCTGCAATCTTTTATACAGGGTGAGAGAGCGCGTGCATCTCACTCGCAACTCACGTGACATTTTGTCCCGCGATTCTTCCGCCGGGACCGGTTCGACGCGAATTTTAATCGTCCGCTAAATCTCGCGAACCAGAGTGCGCCACATAGTCCGTATACGGATGAATAGTTGATCCGAGGAGACGACGCATGGCGCGCCGCGTTATTACGCCGACGGGTATCGAGTGCCCGTTCGACGACGAAGAGCTGATCGTCAGCAAGACCGACCTCAAAGGCCGCATCACCTACGCGAACGACGTTTTCCTGCGGCTCGCGAAATATCCGGCGAAAGACGTGATCGGGGCGCCGCACAGCCTGATCCGCCACCCGGATATGCCGCGCTGCATCTTCAAGCTGCTGTGGGACACCATCCAGGCGAAGAAGGAGATCTTCGCCTATGTCGTGAATATGGCGAGCAACGGCGATCATTACTGGGTGTTCGCGCACGTGACGCCGACCTTGGATGCGCGGCAGAACGTCACGGGGTTCCACTCCAGCCGCCGTAAGCCGGACAAAGAGCAGGTCGACAAGATCAAGGCGCTCTATGCCGGGCTGCGGGCCGAAGAAGAGCGGCACGACAGCCGCAAGGACGGAATGCTGCGCGGCCACGACATGCTGATGGCTCACCTCAAGGAAAAGGGCGTCGATTACGATGAATTCGTCTTTGCTCTCTAAGGCATTTGCCGGGGCCGCGCTGGCGGCGGGCCTCGCCCTCGCCGCATCGTTGACCGCCCTGCTCCTCCCCGCCGCCTCGCGCTGGGTCACGGCCGGGGAGCTCGCATGTCTGGCGCTGCTGTCCGGGGCTGCCACGGCCTTCCTGCGGCAGGGCATCGGCCGGATCCGCGAGGTGGCCGATGTCGCGGCCCGCGCCGCGCGTGGCGATCTCGAGGCGCGCATCCTGGCCGCGCGCGACACGGGCGATGTCGGACGGCTGCAAAAGTCGGTCAACGACATGCTCGACATCGTCGATGCGTTCGTCCGCGAATCCTCCGTCTCGGTCGACTATGTCAGCCACGGCAAGTGCTTCCGGAAGGTGCTGGTGCGCGGCTTGCCAGGCTCGTTCCGCAACGGGGCCACCGTGATCAACACGGCCACCGATGTCATGGACAAGAAGCTCCGCGAGCTCGCGCGCATGGCCGAAAGCTTCGGCGGCAGCATGGACGGCGTCGCGAAGACCTTGGCGGGTGCGGCCGGCCAGCTGCGGTCGGATGCGACCTCCATGTCGGGTGCCGCCGAGGAAACCAGCCGCCAGTCGACCGCGGTCGCGGCCGCCGCCGAACAGGCATCCGCGAACGTCCAGACGGTCGCGAGTGCGGCCGAAGAGCTGTCGTCCTCGATCGCCGAGATCGGCCGGCAGGTGGCGCGCTCCACGACGAGCACCAGTCAGGCGGTCGAGCAGGCGAACCGGACCAATGCGCAGATCAAGACCCTTGCCGATGCCGCCCAGCGCATCGGCGATGTCGTGAAGCTCATCAACGACATCGCGGGCCAGACCAACCTTCTGGCGCTGAACGCGACCATCGAGGCGGCTCGGGCCGGCGAAGCGGGCAAAGGGTTCGCCGTGGTGGCCTCGGAGGTCAAGAGTCTTGCCACCCAGACGGCCAAGGCCACCGAAGAGATCAGCGCCAAGGTCACCGAGATGCAGGCGGCGACGACGGATTCGGTCTCGGCGGTGGAAGCGATCAGCCGGACGATCCAGGAGATCAACGAGATCTCCACGATGATCGCCTCAGCCGTCGAGGAGCAGGGTGCCGCGACCCAGGAGATCGCCCGCAACGTGCAGCAGGCATCGGCCGGAACCACCGACGTGTCGACGAACGTCGCCGGCATCAGCGGCGCCGCGGCGGAGACCGGCCGCATCGCCGTCCAGGTGAACGACGCCTCCGGCCAGATCAGCCGCGAGCTGGACACCTTGCGCTCCGAGGTCGGAGTCTTCCTGCAACGGGTGAAGGCGGGCTGAGGCGGCGGCAGGCCTCGGGCGTCACTCCGCCGGGTGCTCGGCGGGTGACGGCCTCGGGACCGGCTGATCACCGCGGCGGCGGACATTGATCCGCCGGTTGAGCCGGTCGAGATAGAGATAGACGACCGGCGTCGTATAAAGCGTGAGGAACTGCGACACCAGCAGTCCGCCGACGATGGCGATGCCGAGCGGCCGCCGCAGCTCGGAGCCCGCACCCTGGCCGATCGCCAGCGGCAGGCCCGCGAACAGCGCCGTCATCGTGGTCATCATGATCGGCCGGAAGCGCAGCAGGCACGCCTCGTGGATGGCCTGGAGCGGGCTCTTGCCCTCGTTGCGCTCTCCCTCCAGCGCGAAATCGATCATCATGATCGCGTTCTTCTTCACGATGCCGATCAGCAGCACGATGCCGACGATGCCCATGACGTCGAGGCTGTAGCCCAGCAGCATCAGCGCCAGCAGGGCGCCGACGCCGGCCGACGGCAGTGCCGACAGGATCGTGAGCGGGTGGATGTAGCTCTCGTACAGCATGCCGAGCACGATGTAGACGACGACGATGGCCGCGAGCACCAGGAGCGGCGTGGACGACAACGACTGCTGGAAGGCCTGCGCGGTGCCTTGGAACGTGCCCTGCACCGTCGCCGGGGCCTTGAGCTGCGCGCGCATGCCGTTGATGGCCGTGACCGCGTCGCCCAGCGAGGTGCCGGGTGCCAGGTTGAACGACAGGGTGACGGCCGGGAAGACGCCCTGGTGGTTGACGGACAGCGGCTCCACCTTGCGCACGAAATGCGCGAACGTGCCGAGCGGGACGCGCGCACCGCCCGGGGCCACCACGTAGATGTTCGACAGCGCGTTGGGGTCTGACTGGAACTGCGGCTGGACCTCGAGGATGATCCAGTACTGGTTCGTCGACGTGTAGATGCGGCCGACCACGCGCTGGCCGAACGCGTCATAGAGCGTGTCGTCGATGAGCTGCGCCGAGATCCCGAGCCGCGAGGCGGCGTCGCGGTCGATGTCGACTGCGACGTGGGGGGCCGCGATCTGCTGGTCGGATGCCACGTCCTGCAGGCCCGGCAGCTTGTTCATCGCCTGCTCGAACATCGGCGCCCAGTGGTTCAGCTCCTGGCTGTCGGGATCGGTGAGCGTGTACTGGTATTGGGTGCGGCTCAGCCGTCCGCCGACATTGATGTCCTGGCCGGCCTGCATGAAGAACTTGACTCCCTCGACCTGTGCCACCACCGGGCGCAGGCGCTGGATCACCTGGTCGGCGGTCTTGTCGCGCTGGTCGAACGGCTTCAGCTGGATGAAGAAGCGGCCGGTGTTTTCGGTCGCATTGCCGCCGGTGGCCCCCACGAAGCCCACGACCCGATAGACCGCCGGGTCCTGCTTCACCTTGTCGATGATCTGCCGGGCGAGGGCCGCCATGCCCTGGAACGAGTTGTCCTGGCGCGAATCCGCAAACCCGAAGATGAAGCCGGTGTCCTGCTGCGGGAAGAAACCCTTGGGGACGTAGACGTAGAGGAGTCCGGTCGCCACGATCAGTGCCAGCGTCGCCACGAGCATCAGGAACTGGTGGCCGAACACCCATCGGAGGCCGCGGTCGTAGCCGTGGAGCAGCCGGTCGAAGGCGCGCCCGGCCGCGTGATAGAACCAGCCGGCCTCCTCCTCGCGCTCGCGCCGCAGGAACAACGAGCACATGACCGGCGTGAGCGTGAGCGACACCAGCGCCGACACCAGGACCGCCGCAACCACCGTCATGCCGAATTCGTGGAACAGCCGGCCGATGATGCCGCCCATGAAGATCAGCGGGATGAACACGGCGACCAGCGAGATGCTGATGGAGATGATGGTGAATCCGATCTGGCCCGCGCCTTTCAGCGCCGCCTGCAGCGGCGGATCGCCGGCCTCGATGTAGCGGACGATGTTCTCGATCATGACGATCGCGTCGTCGACCACGAAGCCGACCGCGATGGTGAGACCCATCAGCGACAGATTGTCGATGTTGTAGCCCAGCACCAGCATCACGCCGAACGTGCCGATCAGCGAAATCGGCACGGCGACGCCGGGGATGATCGTCGCCCAGAGCTTCCTCAGGAATACGAAGATCACCATCACCACCAGACAGACGGTGAGGATGAGGGTGAAGCGCACGTCGGCGACGGAAGCGACGATCGTGTCCGTGCGGTCGGACACCAGGTCCATCTTGACGGCAGCCGGGATGGATGCGCGCAGGTCGGACATGATCGCCTTCACGTGCTCGACCGTCGCCACGGTGTTGGCGTCGGCGGCCCGGTGGATCAGGAGCAGCTCGGTGGGCTTGCCCTGGTACCAGGCGCCGGTGCGCGCGAGCTCGACCGAGTCGATCGCGCGGCCGATGTCGCTGACGCGCACCGGCGCGCCGTTGCGGTAGGACACGATCACGTTGTTGAACGAGCTGGCGTTGAACAGCTGGTCGTTGGTGTCGAGGGTATAGGCCTGGTGCGCGTTCTCGAGCGTGCCCTTGGGACGATCGATGCTGGTCGCGGCAAGGGCCGCCCGCACGTCGTCGAGGCCGATGCCGCGGGAGGCCAGCGCCGTCGGATCCACCTGTACGTGGACCGCATAGCGCTGCTGGCCTGCCACGTCGACCTGCGACACGCCGGGCACCGTCGACAGCCTCTGCGCCAGCAGCGTGTAGGCGTAGTTGTCGACCTTGTAGAGCGGCATCGTGTCGGAATAGACGGCGTAGATCAGGATTGCGCGGTCGGCCGGGTTGACCTTGCGGTAGGTCGGCGCATTGGGCAGGTCGGCGGGCAGCAGGCTCGAGGCGGCGTTGATCGCGGTCTGCACGTCCTGGGCAGCGCCGTCGATCGAGCGGCTCAGGTCGAATTGCAGGGTGATCGACGTCGACCCGAGGCCGCTGGTCGACGTCATCTGGGCGAGACCCTGGATCGCCGAGAATTGCTGCTCGAGCGGGGTTGCGACCGACGAGGCCATCGTCTCGGGGCTGGCCCCGGGCAGCTGGACGCTGACCTGGATGGTCGGAAAATCGACGTTGGGCAGGGCCGCGACCGGCAGCATGGTGTAGGCGACGAGCCCGAAAACCAGGATCCCCGCCATCAGAAGCGAGGTCGCGATCGGCCGCAGGATGAAGGGTCTCGAGATGCTCATCGAGGGGCCCGCCTCACTCAGCTGCTCGGCGGAGCCTGGACGGTCACCCGGCTCCCGGGCTGCAGACGATATTGCCCGTCGACGACAATGCTCTCGCCGGCGGACAGGCCCCCGGTGATCGCATCGAGCCCGTCCTCGGTCTCGGCCACATCGACGACGCGCATCTCGACGGTCATGTCGGGCTTGATGACGAACAGATAATTGCCGCTGGGCCCCTGCTGCACGGCGCGCTCGGGCACGACCACGGCGTTCTTCATCGTGCCCACCACCAGACGCATGTTGACGAACTCGCCGGGCCACAGGGTTTCGTCGGTGTTGTCGAACGTCGCCTTCAGGTGGAGCGTGCCGGTCGCCGGGTCGATCTGGTTGTCGATCAGCGTCAGGCGGCCGCTGGCGAGCGGCTTGTCGTCCTTCTGCGCCAGCGCGTCGGCTTCGACCGGGCCCGCTCGCGCTGCCTCGCGGATCGTCTCGAAATCGCCCTGGGGGACGGTGAAGCTGACGAAGATCGGCTTCAGCTGGGTGATGGTGACGAGGCCCGTATTGTCGGTCGCGCGCACGAGATTGCCGATATCGACCAGGCGTGCGCCGAGGCGGCCGTCGATGGGCGCGCGGATCTCGCAATAGCCGAGGTTGATCTGCGCCGCCTCGACCGCGGCCTGATCGCCGGCAATCGAGGCCTGGATCTGGCCGACCAGCGCCGTCTGCTGGTCGTAGGCCTGCCGCGTCTGGAATCCTTTCGGCAGGAGATCGGCATCGCGCTTGAGGTCGGCGGAGGCGCTGGCGAGCTGCGCCTGGTCCTTCTGCTGATTGGCCTGAGCTTGCGCGAGGGCCGCCTGGTATTGGCGCGGATCGATCTCGAGCAGCAGGTCGCCCGCTTTCACTTCTTGGCCTTCGGTGAACGCGACCTTCACGATCTGCCCGTCGACGCGGCTGCGCACGGTCACCGTGTTGTACGCCTGCACCGAGCCCAGACCGCGCACGTAGACCGGCATGTCGCGCGTCGCCGCCTTGCCGGCGGTGACCGGCACCGGCGGCGGGGAGGCGCTCGTCTGGGCAGACGCACGCGTTTCCACCAACTGGCGATACAATGCACGTCCGGCGCCGGCGGCCACGAGCAGGACCACGGCGGCCACAATCGCCTTTTTGAGAGTCGTGGAGCCTCCTCCGGCCTGGCGAGAGCCAGCCGCATCCGTAGCGTCAACTTCCGGCGCTGGCCGAAGGTTCCGGGACAGCGCCCGGACCTTATCCGCGAAGATTGTGATGAAACCGTGGCGCGGGTGTTAAGCCCGGTTGTTAATGCCCGCCGCGGCGGGCTCCGCCCTTGAGCACGAATTTGCGGTCGCAATAGCCGCATTCGCCGGTGCCGTCCGCGCCGATCGGGATGTAGATCAGCGGGTGACCGAGAGCCCCGCCGCCGCCATCGCACCCAACCGGGGTCGTATCGACCTCGATGACTTCCGGCGGCGCGGGCGGTGTGGCGGGCTGGGCAACCATCGTCTCGGTCTCGAATCGGTTAACGTTGACCTGGCGGAAGCGGCGATGATACCGATTGCGCCTCGGGTTGCAACCCGCGGTATTCACGCCAATCTGGACGAAATGATCGCCATACCTCGATCCGATATGGCTGCGGCTGCGGCGCCTTTGCCGGATGCCGCCGTCGACATCGCCGGCCTGTCGAAGACCTACGGCCGGCCCAGCTCGGCCAATGCCAAGCGCGCCCTCGACGGCGTCAGCCTGACCATCAGGCGCGGCGAGCTGTTCGGGCTGCTCGGCCCCAACGGCGCCGGCAAGTCGACCTTGATCAACATCCTGGCCGGGCTCGTCAACAAGACCGCGGGCCAAGTGCGCATCTGGGGCATCGACATCGACCGTCAGCCGCGCGCGAGCCGCGGCGCCATCGGCGTGGTGCCGCAGGAGCTGCACATCGACCCGTTCTTCAGCCCGCGCGAGGCGCTCGAGGTGCAAGCCGGGCTCTATGGCGTGCCGCCGGCCGAACGGCGCACCGATGAGATCCTCGCCGCGGTCGGACTTGCCGACAAGGCGAATGCCTATGCCCGCACGCTCTCGGGCGGCATGCGCCGGCGGCTCCTGGTGGCCAAGGCCCTGGTGCATGCCCCGCCGGTCCTGGTGCTCGACGAGCCGACCGCCGGCGTCGACGTCGAGCTGCGCCAGAGCCTGTGGACCTATGTGCGTGAACTGAACACCAGGGGCACGACCATCCTGCTCACCACGCATTACCTGCAGGAGGCGGAGCAGCTCTGTGACCGCATCGCCATCATCAACCATGGCAAGCTGATCGCCTGCGACACCACGTCGGCCCTCGTCGCACGGCTGGACCGCAAGGAGCTCAGCCTGATCCTCGACCGCGACCTCGCCGCCATCCCGGCAACGCTGGCCGGCTTTGACGTGGTTCGGAAGGGCCCGCGCGAGATCATGTTCCGCTACCGGCCGAGCCAAGTGCGCGCGGGCGATCTGCTCGAAGCGGCGCGCACCGCCGGCCTCGGCATCCTCGACATCACGACCGAGGAGACCGATCTCGAAGACATCTTCCTCGAGCTCACGCGCGCCTCGGCACCGGAGGAGGAGGACGGGTGATGCGCCGTCCGGGCTACGGAGCCCTGCTGGGACTTGGGCTGCTCACGCTCGGGGCGTGCGCCCCGACGGTCGCCACCATGGGCCCGCCGGTCACCACGCCGCGGATCGAGGCCGATCCGCAGATCGACGACCGCATCATCGCCGCCGACGGCGCCGAGCTGCCGCTCACCGTATGGAAGCCGGCCGAGACGCCGCGCGCGGTCATCCTCGCGGTACACGGCTTCAACGACTACGCGAACGCCTTCGAGGACGCGGCCAAGGACTGGGCCGAGGCCGGCATCATCACCTACGCCTATGACCAGCGCGGCTTCGGCCGGGCGCCCGACCGCGGGTTGTGGGTCGGCACCGAGACCTTGGTCTCCGACCTCGAGACCGCGACGCGGCTGATCCACGCGCAGCATCCGGGGCTGCCCCTCTACGTGCTCGGCGAGAGCATGGGCGGTGCGGAGGTGATCGTCGCGGCCGCTGAGCATCGTCTGCCGGGGGCCAGCGGCACGATCCTGGTGGCCCCGGCGGTGCGCGGCCGCGAGACGTTGAACGTGTTCGCACGCGCCGGGCTGTGGTTCTTCGCGCATACGGTGCCGTGGCTCGCCGGGCAGCCGGGCGGCCAGCCGCTGTTCCTGCCGTCGGACAACATCCCGATGCTGCGCAAGTACAGCCGCGACCCGCTGGTGATCAAGGACACGCGCATCGACACATTCTACGGCCTCGTCGGCCTGATGGACGACGCGCTGGCCGCGGCCCCGTACGACGACATGCCGAGCCTCATTCTGATCGGCGCCAGGGACGACCTCATCCCCGGCGGCCCGAGCAAGCTGCTCCTGACCCGGCTGCCGCCCGTCCCGCCCGGCGACCGGCGCGTCGCGGTGTACGCCAAGGGCTATCACATGCTGCTGCGCGACCTCGACGCCCAGCTCGCGATCCACGATGTCGCCTTCTGGGTGCTCAATCCGCACGCGCCGCAGAGGCTGCCCTCGGGCGACGAGAAGGTGCCGGGCGAGGTGACCCGCGAGGCCGGGGGGCCGGCGCCGCGGCACGGCTGATTTCTCGAGGACCCAGGGGCTCGAGGACAGGCGCGAATTGCAAGCCGAGGCCGTTTTGCGTTACTGTCCGCGCCGCTTGCCACGCTATGGGCGCCCGTAGCTCAGTTGGATAGAGCGCTAGCCTCCGGAGCTAGAGGTCGTGAGTTCGAGTCTCGCCGGGCGCGCCACTTTTTCCTCGACTAGACCCCGAAGGTTACAGGCCAAGTACCAGATGCCGCGCCGCGGCTCCGCTCCGGTGATCGCTCACCCGCGCGCAAGCAGCGGCAATTGGTGAAACACGGGTGGACATGGCCAGCATCACGATTCGCAATCTCGAAGACAGCCTCAAGGGAAAGCTTCGCATGCGCGCCGCCCGGCATGGGCGGTCGATGGAGGACGAGGCGCGGCACATCCTGCGTGCGGCTTCGGCGGAAGGCCGTGCGCGGCCGGCGAATCTCGGAGATGCGATCCGCCGCCGCTTCGGCCCGCTTGGGGGGCGTTGACCTGGAGCCCCTGCCTGATGAGCCGGTGCGGGAGCCGCCGCACCGCGACCAATGATCGTCTTCGCCCCATCCGAATGCTCGATGCGCAAATCGCCGCGATTGCCCGCTCGCAAGGAGCCGCAGTCGCCACGCGCGACCGCGCCGATTTTCAGGATTGCGGGGTCGCTGTAATCGATCCCTGGTCGGCGTAGGAGATTTGCACCGCCGTCGGCCGCTCGGCGCCGGCCGCTGCGAAGCGTTTGATCTCCGCCGCCGGCCGCAGGAAGAGCATACCGACCACGCCGCCAGCTATCGTCACCATGCCACAGACGACGAAGCCGTATTTATAGCCGTCGATCGGGCTGGCGGCGTTCTGCACCAGCGTGCCCATGGTGAACGGGGCGAGCACGCCGGACAGGGCCGCGATGGCGTGCTTGATGGTCAGCACGGCGGCGCGCTGCGGCGGTGGCGTGAACTCGCCAAGGATGGGGTTGCCCATGCCATAGATCACCGCCGGCACGGCGATGCCGAGCGCGACCAGGGCCACTTTCGTCCACGCGGCCGCGGCCAGCGGGATCAGCAGCAGCGCGATGCCGCCGAGCACCACGCAGCCGCCGCCCAGCACCCCGCGCGCCGCACGCGTCGAGACGCCGCCGGCCAGTAGCACTTGCGAGAACCAGCCCATGCCGACGACGACAACAGAGGCCAGCGCCCACGGCAAGGCCGTGATCCAGCCCGCCGCGTATTGACTGTAGCCGAGGCCCTCGACCAGGAACGGCGTGAACCAGGCGACCAGGAGCGACAAGCCCCAGAAGGCGCTGAACTCGGCGATACAGACCGCGATGAGCGTCGGGCATGAGAGCAGCGCGCGATAGGGCACACGCGCCACCGGGCGCCCGGCAGCGTCCGCGATCGCCACCGGCTCCCTGCCGTCGCCGCCAAGCACCAGCCAGACCGCAACCCAGACCAGGCCGACGAAACCGAGCAGACCGAAGGCCCAATGCCACGAGATTCGCTCGATCACCCAACTGAGCGCCGGTGCGGCGGCAATGGCGCCGATCGCCGCACCCTGGTTGATCACTGCGGCGGGCAACGTGCGCTGCTCGTTGGGAAACCATTTGTAGGCGGCGTGCTGTGCGACCGGAGATACGGGGCCCTCCGCGGCACCCAGGACGACGCGGCACGCCAGCATCCCAGCAAAGCCGATTGACCCCAGCATCGGGAATTGGATGAGTGCCGATATCAAGGCTATGACGGTCAGCGCCCGACGCGCCTCGACCCGGTTGACGACGAATCCTGTGACGACCGCGGACAGCGAGAACAAAGCGAAGAAACTCGAGCCCACCAGGCCGAATTGTTTTGGCGACAGACCGAGTTCGTTCATCATCGGCACGCCGGCAAGGCCGAAGACGACCTTGTCCGCGGAATTGATGAACATGAACAGGAACAGGAGCGCCACGATCGTCCAGGCGCCCCTCTGGGATGCTGTTTTGGCCGGGGGGTTCGTGTACGACGCGGTCAACGTGGAGTTTGCACCAAGTGAGGGCTGCTAGGCCCGCTCGCGCCGCAGGCGTCCCGGCGAGACCCCAAGCTCGCGCGTGAAGCGGGCCGTGAACGAGGCCTGGCTGTCGAAGCCCACCGCGTCGGCGATGTCGGTCAATGACAGTTCGCTGCGCAGGAGAAGGTGTCGCGCGTGTGCGATCCGTCGCCCCATGACATAGCGATGCGGAGCCACGCCCAGCGATCGGGCGAAGCAACGGCAGAAATGATAGGGGCTAAGGCAGGCAACGGCGGCGAGGTCGCCCAGAGCGAGCGAACCCAGGTTTGCCTCGATGTAGTCGAGCACGCGTTGCAGACGTTCGCGGGACAGCCGTCCGGCGGAGAGAGGCCGCCAAGTGGGACCGAAGAAGTGACGGGCGATCCGCAGGGCGAGGGCGATGTGCAGCGCATCGATGAGCAGGTGATCGAGACTGCCGCCCGCCATCTCCTCGGCGAGGGCCGTGATTAGTCGTGCGCCGTGGGCATCCGGGACGACGGCCTGCGGCTCGAGGTCCGTCGGGGTGGCCGGCCATGTGACTTCCGCGGCGAGATCCCGGTACATCGCCGGATCCTGGAAGACCGCGACGAAGCTGTATGGCGACGCGGGGATGACGGTGCGGATGCCGACCCCCGCCGGGCGGAATCCTATCGTTTGCGGCTCCGCCGTCGGAACCCGCTGCGTGGCACCGCCCTCGACCTGGATAATCGCATCCCCGTAGTCGTGCAGGGGAAGAAAAATCAGATGCTGTTCGCCGCGAAAGTAGCCTTCGCCCCCGCCGCGGGTGATTACCGCCGCCGAACCCCGACGCCAGGTTCGCGATTTCTGGACGTGGACACCCGGGGGCGGCTTCCACACACCGGGAATGGCCCACCCCGGGGACTCCGAACCCACTTCACCGTGCCATCCCGGCGGAGCGGTGCTGCCTGACGGTGCCGATGATCCGAGGGTCATGCTGCCTCGCAGTCCGTCGCCTCTATCGGATCCATCCAGACCCCAAGAGTGTCATAGCACTGCGATTAGGCTCAATCACAACCTGCTGTTGAAACGAATTCCCGCGCGAGGACCGCATAAACCACTATAAGGCAACG
Organism: Alphaproteobacteria bacterium; assembly: GCA_035506575.1. Classification (GTDB taxonomy): domain Bacteria; phylum Pseudomonadota; class Alphaproteobacteria; order CACIAM-22H2; family CACIAM-22H2; genus DATJPD01. The sequence continues at coordinate 27,551 of DATJPD010000039.1, read as the reverse complement.
TAAATCTCTGCGTAGTCTACAGGACAGAAGACAGCAAATTCTCCAAAGACGGCGGCCCGCGCCAGGTGAAATGCTCGGCGTATGATTATCAATCGCGGGGGCAATCTGGGTGTGGCAGCGCTGCCGACGACGCTGCTGAGCAGCCCACTTCCCGGTGGCGAAGCCGTCTCGCCGGCGGCAGGCGCACCGTTACCGGCTGTGCCGCGTAACGCGAGATCACTCGCCCCCCGTGACGGGTGGGACGCGCAGCAGGTGAGCACGCAGCTCGAGCGCATCCTCGCCAGCGCGGCGTTCGACGCCTCGGCTCGCAACCGCACCTTCCTGCGCTACGTGGTCAACGAGACGCTGGCCGGGCGCGGCGATCGCATCAAGGCCTACACGGTCGCGCAGGAGGTGTTCCAGCGCGGCCCCGATTTCGATCCGCAGCTCGACCCGGTCGTACGCATCGAGGCCGGTCACCTGCGGCGCAGCCTGGAGCGCTACTATCTCACCGTCGGAAAGGGCGACCCGCTGGTCATCGATATTCCGAAGGGTGGCTACGTCCCGAAATTCGAGACCCGCGAACCTGATGGAAAGGCCGGGAGGCATGAGCGACGGCGCCCGTTCGTGGTCTTGCGCTTCGCGAGCCCGATAGGCGGTTCGTCCGAGATCGCGATTGCGCATGCGTCGCTGATATGGCTCGGAAAGCACATTCTTGTCGCGCTTTGGGTCGTGGCCCTCCTCCTATTACTGATGATCTTCCGATAGCTGATGCTTGACAGCCGGCAGCGGACGCAGAAGTTGTAAGGAACCTCTGTGCGAGTTGACGACTGATCGGCGCTGATCCTGGCGCTGCGAATCACCTTCGCACCGGCCGCGCCGGATAGGCCTGCGCGCGGGCCGCACGCGCCGCCCCTGCAAGTGCGGCGGCACCGGCCATCCGCAAGACGGCGCGGCGCGGCAGCCTCATGGCATCGTCAACAAGGTTCGACCCCGTTTTTCTTCAGCGTCGCGGCGGCCGACGGCGCCGAAATGAACCGGATCAGCGCCTTCGCTGCGTCCGGCTGCCGGGTGGATGCGCTCAAGCCGGCCGAAAAGCCGATCTTGGTCTGCAGGTCCTCCGGGAGCGGCCCGATCACATCGACGCCCGCAACGCCCATCATGCGCGTCGCCACGACCACGACCATGTCGGCCTCGCCGCGGGCGACGACCTCGACGCAATCCTCCGCCTTCATCGGCTTGAGCTTGCGCTCCATCTGGGCCTTGATGCCCATGCGGTCGAGGAGGCCGAGGAAATAAACGCCGCTCGCCCCCTCGGCGGGAAACGCCACGCCCTCAACCGCAAGCAGGGTCCGCTTGAAGGACTCGACCGTGCCGATATCGGGCCTGGGTGCTCCGCTCCTCACCGCCGCGGCGAGGCCCGAGCGGCCGAAATCGACCCGGCTGCCGGCTACGGCCTTGCCGCATTCGATGAGCCGGTCGATCGTGTGCGGATTGCCGACCGCGACGTCGAAGCTCTCGCCGGCTTCGGCTTTCCGGACCACGTCGGGGTTGACCTCGAACTGCAGATCGACCGTGTGGCCGGTCGCGCGCTCGAACTGCCTGCACAGCTCGCGCACAGCGGCCCGCGGACCGTTGCCGCTCAAAACCTTGAGGGCGGAGCTCAATGCTCCGGCTCCGCCTTGATGTTCGCGGTCTTGATGACGTTGCCCCATTTCGCGATTTCGTCGGCGATGAACTTGCCGAATTCCGCCGGCGTGCCGCCGACCGGCGCGCCGCCGTACTTGGCGAACTGCTCCTTCGTCTTGGGGTCCGCGAGGATCTCGTCGATCTCTTTGTTGAGCCTCGCGATCACCGCGGGCGGCGTGCCCTTGGGGGCTCCGATGCCGTGCCAGATGCCTGTGATGAATCCGGGCACGGTCGCCGCCACCGTCGGAACGCCCGGAAGAGCATCCGACGGGTTTGCCCCGGTGACCGCGAGCGCGCGCAGCTGACCGGCCTTGATGGCCCCGATCGAGACGGGCATCGGGCTGATGATCGCCTGGACCTGCCCGCTGATCAGGTCCGCCAGCGGATTGCCGCGATAGGGAACGTGGACCATTTTGATGCCGGTCATCATCTGGAACAGCTCGCCGTTCATATGCGGCCCGCTGCCGATCCCGAACGACGCGTAGTTGATCTTGCCCGGGTTGGCCTTCGCGTACGCGATGAACTCCGCGACCGTTTTTGCCGGAAGCTCCGGATTGACTGCGAAGACATTGGGCGATTCGAACGTATGGACGACCGGAATGATGTCGCGCGCAAAATCGAAGTCGAGACCGGTGTAGAGCGTCGCGTTCACGGCATTCGTGATCGTCATCGCGAGAAGCGTGTAGCCGTCGGGAGCGGCCTTGGCGACGAACCCGGCGGCAAGGTTGCTGCCGGCACCCGGCTTGTTGTCGACGATGACCTCCTGGCCCAGGCGCTGCGACAGCGGCTGGGCGAGCAAGCGGGCGACGATGTCGGTCGCCGAGCCGGGGGGAAAGCCGGCGACAAGGCGCACGGTCCGTGTCGGATAGGTCTGCGCGGCGGCCGCGGATGAAAATGCGATCAGCGCGGCAGCGGCCCCCGCGTGCTGCAAGAATTGTCGGCGAACGAGTGTCACGGAACCTCCCCAGCGGTTATAAGCCCTGTCGCGGGCCTTGGCGCCACGCTAACTCCGGAGCGCGCGACCGCCAAGTGGCGGGCGCATGCCGCCACGGCTTAGGATGGCCCGACTGAAGTGGGGGGACTGAAGACATGAACGCAGTGCCGCGCGAGGTCGACCTTCTGGTGGCGGGTGCCGGCCCGGCCGGCATGGCGGCCGCCCTCGCCGCCTCGCTCGAAGGCCTGGACGTGCTCGTGTGCGAGAAGTCCGAGCAGGTCGGCGGCACCGGCTCGACCTCGGCCGGCACGTTGTGGGTGCCCGGCAATCACGAAAGCCGGGCGGCCGGCTTTCCCGACAGCGCGGAGGCCGCCCTGCGCTATCTCGACGCGCTGATCCCCGACCAGGGAGCCCGGCCCTTGCGCCTCGCCTATCTCGAGACCGGACCGACCGCGATCGACTATTTCAGCACGCGCACCGACGTCCAGTTCCTGCCGTGCGGCCCGCACCCGGACTATCGCGGCAACCTGCCGGGGGCGGCGGTCGCGGGGCGCGCCATCATCCCCAAGCCGTTCGACGGCCGCCTGCTGGGTCGCGACTTCGCGCGCATCCGCCCGCCGATCCCGGAATACATGCTGCTGGGCGGCATGATGGTCGGCAAGCTGGACATCCCGCCCCTGCTCGGGCGCTTCAAATCGCTGGCCAATTTCCTCTACTCGGCGAAGCTCGTCGGGCGCTATCTCGCCGACCGGTTGCGCTATGCGCGCGGCACGCGGCTCATGATGGGAAACGCATTGATCGCGCGCCTCTTCTACAGCCTCAAGAAGCGCCGGGTGCCGATCCTCTACGGCGCCGAGATTACGGATCTGCTGGGGGACAGGCGGGCGGTGCAGGGTGCCCGCCTGCGGCACCGCGGCGAGGAGATCGTGGTCAAGGCGCGGCGCGGGGTCGTGCTGGCGACCGGCGGGATCGCACACAACCGGCAGTTCCGCGCCCGGTTCATGCCGCAGGCGACGGTCGAGCACTCGATGAGCCATGCCGGGAACTCCGGCGACGGTCTCGCCATCGCCACCCGGCTCGGCGCGCGCATCGCCCCCGCAACCCAGGGACACACCGGGCTCTGGACCCCGGCCTCTCTGACCGTGCGGCGCGACGGCAGCCGCGGCCTGTATCCGCATCTCATCATGGACCGGGCGAAGCCCGGCCTCTTGGCGGTGAACGCGGCCGGCCGGCGGTTCGTGAACGAGGCGGTTTCGTATCACGACTTCGTCGAGGCGATGATCGAGAGCGACGCGACCGCGCCGTCCATTCCGGCCTATCTGGTGTGCAATTCGGCCTTCATCCGCAAATACGGCCTGGGTGACGTCCATCCCGGCACGCGCAACCTGCGGCCCTTCGAGCGCAGCGGCTATCTGCTGACCGCCGGCACGCTCGCGGACCTCGCGCACAAGATCGGCTGCCCGCCCGACGCCCTGCGCGCGACCGTCGAGCGCCACGACCGCTTCGCCGCAGCCGGGATCGATGAGGATTTCGGCAAGGGCGAGACCGAGCTCAACCGCTTCAACGGCGATCCGGACCACAAGCCCAATCCCTGCCTGGGGCCGCTCGGGGAGCCGCCGTACCACGCCATGGCCGTGTGGCCGGCCGACATCGCGATCAGCACCGGGCTTGCGACGGACGCAGACGCGCGCGTCCTCGACGCGGACGGGCGGCCCATCGCCGGGCTTTATGCCTGCGGCAACGACATGGCCTCGATCATGGCAGGCGTCTATCCCGGTCCGGGCACGACCTTGGGGCCGGCGCTGGTCTTTGCCTACCGGGCCGTCATGCACGCGCGCGGCAACGCGCGCTAATTCAGTCGGTCGGGCGCGAGCGGCGATAGGCGAGAAGCGCGCCGGCGCCGATCAGGACGATGGCGGGAATGAAGAGCGCGCTCGGCGCGTGATGATCGACGCCTTGGCTCTGCGCGTAAGCGGAACTGGCCAGCACGAACACAAAGCCGCAGCAGGCAAAGCTCGCGCGCAACAGGGTCCAGGTCCTCGTCGGCATGTTCCGTCTCCTTCGCTCCCCGCTCCTGAGCGCATGCTTTAGAGGATGGCCGTAAAGAATCGGCTAAAGCGGAGCGCTTGGTCAGCTCCAAAGGAGAACGGCTTGTACCGACGGCACGCAAGCCGCAGTTGATCTAAATCAAGGCCGCCAGTCGCTTAGTTTAGTCTACTGATGATTGGCTGGGACCGAGCCGGATTCCGTTCCGGCCCAGGTCATTCCATGCAATTTCTCCGACGACCGCGCAACATCCTGTTCTGGCTGCGATCTCTGGTCGCGGTCGTCGTGCTGCCGCCGTGGCTCGTCACTGCGGGCATCATCGGACTCTCCTATGAGCGCGAGCGCGCCACGGTTCAGCGCGATGCCATCGAGACGGCACGGGCCCTCATGCAGGCGGTCGACAGCGACCTCGCAAGCGCCACGTCCGCGTTGCGGGTGCTCGCCACGTCACCGTATCTCATGACGGACGACCTGGCGGCGTTCCACCGTCAGGCGCGCCAGGTGCTGGAGAGCCACGACGGCAACGGCATCGTGCTCGCGAACGGCCTGGGCGAGCAAGTGCTCAGCACGCTCCGGCCCTACGGCGAAGGCCTGCCGCCCTCGGGCGTTCCGGGCTTGGTGCGGACGCTGTTCGACACCGGACGACCGATGACGTCCGATTTCTATATCGGTGCCACGTCCAGACAGGCGCAAGTCGCTGTCGGCGTGCCGGTGTTGCGCGACGGCAAGGTCGTGTACGCCCTGACCATGGGCCTCCTCCCCGCGCGGCTGGCTGAAATTCTGCGCAAACAGAGCCTGCCGCGCGGCTGGATCACGTCGATCTTCGACAGCACCGGGACGATCGTGGCCCGAACCGACGCCGCCGAAAAATTCGTGGGCCAGCCGGGGGCGCCGGGCCTTTTGCGCCGGATGGCCGAATCGCCGGAAGGTGCGGTCGAAACCGAAACGCTCGAGGGCATTCCGGTGCTCGCGGCGTTCAGCCGGTCTGCCGCCTCGGGCTGGACGGTGGCCATTGGCATTCCGCGGGCCGAGCTGACCGCTCAGCTGCGCCGCTCCATGCTCCTCGCGATGGCCGGTGCCGGCGGCTTGTTTCTCCTCGGCTTGTTGCTCGCCCGGGCGTTCAGCCTGCGGATCGCGCGCTCGATCGGAACGCTTAGCGCGCCGGCGCTGGCGCTGGCCTCCGGCATTCCGCTAGAGGCGTCGCCGACCGAGATCGTGGAAGTCAACGAGGTCGAAACCGCGCTGCAGGATGCCGCGCGCCTCCTGGCGGAGCGCACGGCCGCGCGCGAGGCGGCTGAACGGGCCGAGCGGACGATGGGCATCGCCAAGGAGGCGGCCGAGCGAAGCAGCGAAGCGAAATCGGAATTTCTCGCCATGATGAGCCATGAGTTGCGGACACCGCTTCATGGGATTCTCGGCTTCGCCCAGCTCATCGACGGCCGGCACTACGGTCCGCTCACCGACAAGCAGAAGGAGTTCATCGACGCGATCCTGTTCAGCGGCAATCACCTTCTCGAACTGATCAACGACGTCCTCGAGCTGAGCAAGATCGAATCAGGCCGTATGACGGTGTCTATGGAGCGGGTCGAAATCGTGCCGGTGATGAAATCGGTGCTCGCGACCCTGAGCCAGGCGGCCGCCAAAGCCGGCGTGGCGCTCCGCGGCGGCAATTTCGGCGCCAGCCTGCCGCCCGTCCACGCCGACCGCGTGCGGTTGGCACAGTGCCTGCTCAATCTCGGCACCAACGCGATCAAATACAACCGTCGTGAGGGATCGGTCACGTTCTCGTATGGCGTCGTCGAGGGCCGTGCCCGCATCTCGGTCACGGATACGGGTCGAGGAATTCCCCAGAACCGCCAGGCGGAGCTGTTCGAGCCGTTCAATCGCCTCGGCGCGGAGCGGACGGGAGTAGAAGGGACTGGCGTCGGGCTCACATTGACGCGCCGCCTCGTCGAGCTCATGGGCGGAAAGATTGGATTCGTCAGCACCGAGGGGCAGGGCAGCTGTTTCTGGATCGATTTTCCCATCTATGTCCAGGCGCAGGACCACGCGCCGGCCGACATTCGCGCGCCGGCGCCGCCATGGAGAGGACGAGGCACGGTCCTCTACATCGAAGACAATCCGTCCAATCTCCTCCTGATGCGCAATATCATCGCGACCTTGCCCGGTGTGCGGCTCATCGAGGCGACCAGCGGGGCCGCGGGGTTGGCCGCGGTCGAGACGCAGCGGCCGGACATCGTCATCGTTGACATCGACCTCCCCGACATCAACGGGTTTGCCCTCCTCAAGCAGGTGCGCGGTCTGTCAGGCTTTGCGCAGACGCCGATCCTGGCCCTCAGCGCGAGCGCCTTACCCGGCCAGATCCGGCGTGGGCTCGACGCCGGTTTCTTCGCCTACCTCACGAAACCGATCGATGTCGGCGCATTCTTGCAGATTCTCGAGGCGGCCTTGACGTCCGGGGCAGCCGAGATGCCAGCGCCACATGCCGAATAGCCGTCGCGTCAGGCCTTCGCGAACCAGGGCTGACGCCGTACCTTTCGCCCATGACGCCCGGGACGCCCACCCTCCCCACGCTCCTCGGCCTTGTTCTCGCACTGGGCGGGCCGGCCGTGCTCGCCAGCCGGGCTCATCCGCGGCCCGACTCGCTTGGCGCGCCGCTGGCCGATCAGTTCCGTCTGTTGGCCCTCACCGTGGGCGTCATCGCAATGGTGGTGTGGGAACGCCGGCCAGCCGCCTCGATCGGCTGGCACGGGCTTTCGGGTCTGTCCCTCGCCTGGGGCGCTGGCCTGGCCTTCGTCTTCATCCGGCTGCTGGTGCCGCTCGAGCGGCTGGCGTTGCACCGGCTCGACCTCGGCGACGTGTCCCCGCGACTCAGCGGGCTCGCGCACCTGCCGCTGGGATTTCTCGCCTTCGCCGGCCTCGTGGCGGGCGTGGCCGAAGAGACGCTATTCCGCGGCTATGCCTTCACCCGGATCGCGGAGTTGAGCGGCAGCGAAGTCCTGGCCGGGCTCGTCACGGTCGCCGTCTTTGCACTTGCGCAGCTGCGCCTGGGCTGGGGTGCGGTGGCGGCATTCGCGGTCAATGGCGCCGTGCTGACAGCCTTCTTCGCCTGGCGGCGCGACCTCCTGGCCAACATCACCGCCCACGCGCTGACCGACGTCGTGGCACTGCTGGACGCGGCTGTGCGGGCCAGGCGATCCCGGCCGGACTAGCGTCAGGCGTCCGGATATTCCGCGCCGAAGCCTTCGTGGATGAGAAGGCCGGTCACGGCCTCCCAGTCGGCGGACAGGACATCGTCATGCACGCGCACCTGCGCCGGCTTGGGGTCGCGCTCCAAGTCTGCGGCCGTGGAGCGATTGAGCGTATCGGCGAGCCAATCGGACCACATCGTCGCCTCCGTCGTGCTGTCACCCGTACTACCGGAGATATTAACGGGATTGGGTGACAAGCGGATGACGACGGCTGTGACACCCGCATCACGCCCGCGTGAGCGGGCTTCGCATCAGCCCTTCAATTTGAACAGTTTCAGCGCGTTGGTGCGGCCGATCTTGCGGCGGTCGGGCTCGCTGATCGAGCAGTGGTCGAACCACTCGGCCGCCTCCTGCACCGCCTCGAACGGATAATCGGTCGAGAACAGGATGCGGTCCGACCCCATCTCCAGCATCGCGTCGACCAGGCTCTGGGTGCGGAAATTGCCGGCCGTGGTGATCACCACGTTGGTCTGGAAGTACTCCGAGATCTTCTTCTTGGCCGGATAGCCCATCGGCGACCAGGCGATGCGCTGGTCGGTGCGGTAGAGCGTGAATGGCAGGTTCTCGCCCATGTGGCCAAGGATCAGGGTGAGCTTCGGATATTTGTCGAACAGGCCGCTGCCGAGCAGGCGCAGCGCGTGCAGGCCGGTCTCGGCCGCAAATCCATAGGCCGGCCCGAGCAGCCACGGATGGCCCTCGTAGGCCTTGGTCTGGCTCGGCCCGCGCGGATGCAGGTAGAAAGGCACGTCGAGCTTCTCGACCACGCCCCAGAAATCCCAGTACTGCTTGAGGTCGAGATAGACGCAGTTGTCGGGGCTGCCGATCTGCGAGTAGCCGTTGACCAGCGCTCCCACGAAGCCGAGCTCTTTGATGCAGCGCTCGAGCTCGCGCGCCGCCCCTTCGGGGTCCTGCATCGCGAGTGCCGCGAAGCCCGAGAAACGGTCCGGGCGCTTCTTGATGTGCTCGGCCAGCATGTCGTTGGCGCGGCGGGCGACCTCGGCCGCCTTCTTGGTGTCGTGGATCTTCTGCACGGCCGGCGCGTTCAGCGACACGATCATGCGCTCCATGCCGTAGCGGTCCATCTGGAACAGGCGCCGGTCGCCCACGTCGAGCAGGTTGGCGCGCAGCTCGCGCCAGGTCTCGTCGCCGACGAAGCCGTGCGAATCCATAAGGGTGTCTTCGCCGGAAAAATGCTCCTCGAGCCCGATCTTGCCCTGCATGCTGGACCTCTGTGCTGACGGTTTCGCGCTATTTGGCGCCAGCGCGGATTATCCGCTATGTAGGGGCGAGCCGCCAGAGAGCGCCCCAAGAGAGCCCCATGACCTCACCCATTGCCGATCTCAACCCGCCGCCGCGCATCCTCATGGGACCCGGGCCGGTCGACGCCGACCCGCGCGTGCTGCGTGCGATGTCGATGCCGCTCCTGGGCCAGTTCGACCCGGCGTTCACCGCCTACATGAACGAGGCCATGGAGCTCTATCGGCGGGTCTACCAGACCAAGAACCGCTGGACGTTCCTCATCGACGGCACGGCGCGCGCCGGCATCGAGACCATCCTCGTCTCCTTGATCGCGCCCGGCGATGCGGTGCTGGTGCCGATCTTCGGCCGCTTCGGGCACCTCTTGTGCGAGATCGCGCGGCGCGCCGGCGGCGTGGTGCACACGGTCGAGGCCGAGTGGGGCACGGTCGTGCCGCTGGAGAAGATCGAAGCCGCCCTCAAGGCGCACCGGCCGAAGCTGGTCGCCTGTGTGCACGGCGACACCTCGACCACCATGGCGCAGCCGATGGACGGGCTGGGCGCCCTCTGCCACCGCCACGACGCCCTCCTCTACGTGGACGCGACGGCGACCTTGGGCGGCATGGACGTGGCGGTCGACCGCTGGCAGGTGGATGCGATCTCGGCCGGCCTGCAGAAATGCCTGTCCGGCCCGCCCGGCTCGGCGCCCATCTCGTTCAACGACCGGGTGGCCGAGGCCGTGAACCGCCGCAAGCACGTCGAGCAGGGGATCAAGCCCGATGGTCTCGTCGAGGGGAACGGGCCGATCATCCCGTCCAACTATTTCGACCTCGCGATGCTGATGGATTACTGGAGCGAGGCCCGCCTCAACCACCACACCGAGGCAACCTCGATGCTGTACGCCGCGCGCGAGTGCGCGCGTATCGTGCTCGAGGAAGGCATCGCCGCGCGCGTCGCCCGGCACGAGCTCGCCAGCCGTGCCGTCACCGCGGGCCTGACCGCGATGGGCCTGAAGCTGTTTGGCGACCAACGCCACAAGATGCCGAACGTCACCGGGGTGGTCATTCCAGACAAGGTCGACGGCGAGACGGTGCGCGGAAGCCTGCTCCAGGATTTCGGCATCGAGATCGGCACCTCGTTCGGCCCCTTGCGCGGCAAGATCTGGCGCATCGGCACCATGGGCTGGAGCTGCCGCAAGTCGAACGTGCTGATCTGCCTGGGTGCCCTCGAAGCGGCCCTGCGCCAACAAGGCTACGCGGCACCGGCAGGTGCAGGCGTGGATGCCGCCCTGGCGGTCTATCGCGCCAGCGAGTGAGGGTGTGTCGCATCCCAGCCGCAAATTTGCGCAATTCGCTAAGTCTTTGATCCAGAGCGAGTATTAATTGCACGCCGAATCGCGATTTTGGGCTCTGCAATAAAAAATGTTTCTAATCCGCCTTCGCAGACAAAGGCTTCCGCGCTTTGTTGTTTGTTGCGGCGATTTTCGGGGTGATACCCCCTACTTCGCCGCCATTCGTTTGATCGTCGCCGTCGTGCTGTGGCCGGCGGCAAGCTCGGCGAGCAGCACGCGCCCGCCCCAGCCGCGGACGAGGTCGCCGCCCACCACCTCGTCGAGCTTGTAGTCGGCCCCCTTCACCAGCACCTCGGGCCGCAGGGCCTCGATAACGGCGAGTGGGGTGTCCTCGTTGAAGATCACCACGAGGTCGACCGTGGCGAGCGAGGACAGCACCGCCGCGCGCGCGGCCTCGCCCTGCACGGGCCGGCCCTCGCCCTTGAGCCGCTTGACCGAGGCGTCGCTGTTGAGCCCCACGACCAGGCGGTCGCACGCCGCCCTGGCCTGCGCCATCAAGGACACGTGGCCGGGATGCAGAAGGTCGAAGCAGCCGTTGGTGAAACCGATGCGCAAGCCTTGGTGGCGCCACTTCGCCACTTCGTCCACGGCCTGGTCGAGCGAAACCAGCTTGCGCTCGCTGGTCGCCAGATCCTCGTGGTGCAGCTCGCGCACCAGGTCGTCGGAGTAGGCGACCGCGGTGCCGACCTTGCCGACCACGATGGCCGAGGCGACGGTCGCGAGCTCCGCGGCCTCGAGAAGCGACAGCCCTGCGGCCAGCGCCGCCGCGACCGTGGCCACCACGGTGTCGCCGGCGCCCGAGACGTCGAACACCTCGCGCGCCACGGCCGGCAGGTGATTCACGCTGTTGGCGGTGACCAGGCTCATGCCATCGGCGCCGCGGGTGCACAACACCGCCTCCGCCGCGCACAGCTTGAGCAGCTTGCGGCACGCCTTGGTGACTTCTTCGTTGGTTCCCGCCGATGCCTGTACCGCGTCGGAGAGCTCGCGGCGGTTCGGCGTGAGCAGGGTCGCACCCTTGTAGCGCGCGAAGTCGAGGCCTTTGGGATCGACGACGACCGGCTTCTTGGCATTGCGGGCCGCGGCGATCAGCGCCTCCGTGGCGGCGGGCGTCAGGACGCCCTTGGCGTAATCCGACAGCACGAGCACGCCCGCCTCGTCGAGAGCCGAGGCGACGATGCGCACGACGTCGTCCGACGTGGCCGGCGAGATCTCGGCGATGGTCTCGCGGTCGGCGCGCAGCAGCTGCTGGCTGCCGGCGACGTAGCGCGTCTTGATGGTCGTCTCGCGCTTGGACTCGGAGAGCAGATGCGAATCGACGCTGTCGAGTCCTCCCACCAGCTCCATCACCTCGCGGCCGGCCGCGTCCTTGCCGACCACCGAGACGAATTCCGCATGCGCGCCGAGACCGACGAGGTTGCGCACGACATTGCCCGCACCGCCGAGCATCGAGATGTCGCGCTCGATGCTGAGGACCGGGATGGGCGCCTCGGGCGAGATGCGGTCGACGTGGCCGTAGACGAAGCGGTCGAGCATCACGTCGCCGACGCACAGCACGCGGGCACCCTGCATGCGCGGGACAAGGGCGGCGAGGTCGGCGTTGTGGGTCATGGCGTGGTGACCGGGGGCATCAGCATCAGCCGGCGAGGCCGAGCTCGCGCTCGAGGGCGCCGCACATCATCTGCCCGAGGGCGATGTGCATCTCCTGGATGCGGGCCGTGGTTGCGGAAGGCACGACGAGGCATATCTCGGCCAGCTTGCGGCGCACCAGATCGCCGCCGCCCTTGCCGGTCAAGGCCGCGCAGACGAGGCCCATCGATTTCGCGACCTCGAGCGCCTTGAGCACGTTGGGCGACACGCCCGAGGTCGTGATGGCCACGACCAGGTCCCCGGGCTTGCCGATCGCCTCGATCTGGCGCGAGAACAGGAGGTCGAACCCGAGGTCGTTGCCGATCGCGGTCAGGGCGGAGGTGTCGGTGGTCAGCGCCACCGCCGCGATCGCCTTGCGGTTCTTGATGTAGCGGACGGTGAGCTCGGTCGCGAGATGCTGGGCATCCGAGGCGCTGCCGCCGTTGCCGAAAAACAGGATCTTGCCGCCGCTCTTGATGCACGCGACCGCCGCCTCGACAAGCCGCCGGAACTCGCCCGCCAAGGCCTGCCGGGTCGCCGCCTGCACGGTGTCGTGCTCGGCGAACTCCGCCGCGTAGTACCGATCGATGTCGCTTTGCCCCATATGTCCCCTAGGCCCCATACATCCGCTAGGCCCCGTATGTCCGCTAAGAATGCCGCGCGGCGCGGGCAAGAATCGCCTCGAATCGCTCGCCGATGGCGCGAATATCGAAGGTCTTGGCGGCGTAGTCCAGGGCGTTGTTCCCGAGCCGCATGCGCCGTTCGGCGCTGTCGGCAAGCGCCGCCGCGGCGGCGTAAAACCCGGGCGCGTCCTCGGGCGCAACCGCCACCCCGGCGTCGGCCCGTGCCAGCACGCGCGTCGCGAGGTTCTCGCGCGGCACCGCCGCGAGGATCGGCCGGCCGGCGCAGAGATAGGTCAGGATCTTGGACGGGACGGAGAACGCGCCGGCATCGGCCTCGAGCAGGGCCACCAGGACGTCGCCCGTCGCCGTCACCTCGGGCAGGCGCTCGAACGGCTGATAGGGCAGCAGAAGGAAGTTGGCCGTGCCGGCGGAGTGGGCGCGCAGCCAGTCGGCCCCCAGCCCTTCCGACACCACGACGACCTTGATGTCGGGGCGCCCGGCAAAGGATCGGGCAAGGCCGAGAAGCAGCTCGGGATTGTGCTTGAGGCCGAGCGTTCCGGAATAGAGGAACACGAGCTTGTCGGTGAGTCCGTGCTCCGCCGACCACGCATTGGCGCGCGGCCGGATCGGCAGCTCGTCGCGCGGGGCCCAGTTCTCGATGACGTGGACGCGCGAGCGCTCGATGCCCCAGCCCGCGAAGATCGGCAGGAAATCCTCGGTGATGGCGATCACCGCGTCGCTCTGGCGCAACAGGCGCTGCTCCAGCCGCAGGTAATGGCGCCCGGCGAGCGGGCCCAGCAGCGGCAGCTTGCGCCGCAGCAGCCGGTCGATCGCGATCGCGTTCAGATCCTGCGCCCAGAACACGAACCCGATGCCGAGCTTGCGGCACATGCCGGCCGCGGCGGCCTGCACGTCGGGGGCCGCGGTGCCGCCGAGCATCACGTCCGGCCGGAACGCGGCGATCTCGTCGGCGAGCAGGCGGCCATAGGCGCGCTCCTGGAAGACGCGCTTGAGATAGCCGTATTTGTCGATCGGCCGGCCGATCGAGATCCCGCGCACCGTGAAATTGGCCGGGTCGTCGGTGCGCGGCGCGACTGGCCCGCGCGGGATGTGCAGCGAGGCGGCATAGAGGTGCAGCACCTCGTGGCCGCGTCCGGCGAGATGGCGGGACAGCTGCAGCGGAAACGCGTGCCCCGAATCATGGACGAGGATCTTCACAAACGTCGCGCTTTGATGACGAGGCAGTCGCCGCGCCCCGAGCGGTTGCCGAGCCACAGCAGCGGGAACAACACTCCGCGCGCAAGGAAGAAAAGCGAGCCCATCAACGGAGCCGACCGGTGGGCGCGCGGGCGGTTGGGGAACATCGTGGCGATCATCGACTGCGCCATCCACAGCCCCGGGCTGATGTTGCGCGACGACACCACCTCGAACCCGGACTCCTTGAGCAGACGCGAGAGGCTGTCGGCATCGAAATGCGAGATGTGGAACGGCACGTGCCAGTTGATCCAGCGCCGGCCGAACAACGTGCGCTGCCAGCTCTTGCGGTTGGGCAGGCTGATCCATACCTCGCCGCCCGGCACCAGCAGGCGCTTCACGTGGGCCAGGGTCGCGCGCGGGTCCAGCATGTGCTCCAGCACGTTCGATAACACCAGCCGCTCGAACGGCAGCGACGGTTTGAGGTCCGCAAGGTCGGTCTCGTACACCATGAAGCCGCGGCGGCGCGCCGCCTCGGCGGCGTGCGCGTTGAGCTCCAGCCCCTCGGGCTTGAACCCGGCGCGGCGGTAGAACACGAGATTGCGCCCCTCGTTGCAGCCGACGTCGAGCAGGCGGCCGCTGCCCCGTTCTTCGTGGAAGGAAACATCGCCGTCGATCTTGAGCATGAGGCGGTAGAGCCTCGAGGCAAAGAACCGGTCGCGCCAGCCGGTATAGCGCGTCCCCGTCTCGCCGCCGTAGTTGTAGAAGGTCTCGTAGAGCGTCTTGAGCTCGGGGCCGGTCGGCCGCGGGGCCGTCTGTTCGAGGCCGCAGCCGCGGCAGTGCACGATGTGCCACACGCCCGGCGATCCGAAGCGCAGGTCGGCGATACCGTCGAGGACCGGCTCGGTCGCCGCACCGCACAGAAGGCACGCGGGCTCGCTCATTGTTTGCGTGCTTTCCGCCGCTCGTACAGTTTCGCGTCGACCAGGAAACGGAACCAGAAGGTCTGCAGCACGTAGAAGATCATCCCTTCGGTGCCGTCGAGGAAGCCGCGCTTCCAGACATAGCGGTAGAGGAACAGGAGGAGCGCGCGCAGGAACAGCGGCTGGCGATAGTACCAGGCGCGCTGGGCGCGCTTCTCGGCGATGGGATCGCCCGTCCCGGCGCGGATGGCACCCTCCGCAGGGTTGAGCAGCTCCTCCACCTCGGCGTCGGCCCAGCGGTTGTGACGCGCCGTCCACTCGCCGAGCGGCTGGCGGATGTCGTCGATCATCGGCGCTTTCAGCCGCGCCGTCCGCCCGTCGACGAAGAAATGCTGGTCGTATTTGCGCGTCTCGCAGCGGCCGCGGCCGTGCCGGAACAGGCGCAGATGATAGATCGGATACATGCCGCCGTGGCGGAGCGCCCGGCCGTGAAAATGCACGAGCCGCGGAATGTGATAGCCCGCGATGTCGGCGGGCGGCCCCGCCGCCATGAGCGCCTTGATCTCGGCCGCGAGCTCGTCGGACAGCCGCTCGTCAGCGTCCAGGTGCAGCTCCCAGTCGTGCTTGAGCGGCAGCGTATCGGTCGCCCAGTTGCGCTGGTCGCTGTAGTTGGCGAACTCGTGCTGCACCACACGGGCGCCGGCGGCGGCTGCGATCTCGAGCGTGCGGTCGGTTGAGAAGGAATCCACCACGTGCACGTCGTCGCTCACCTGTCGCGCGCTGGCGAGGGTGGCGCCGATCGTCGCCTCGGCGTTGAACGTGAGAACGATGACCGAGACCGGCATCAGCTGACCTTACGCATGGGAGCCGAGGCGAGCGTGCGATACACGCTCTCGAGCTCGCGCGCAATCTTCGACCACGCGAACTTCTCCGCGACCAGATGCCGGCCACACTCGCCCATCGCCGCGGCGGCCGCTGGGTCCGCGGCGAGGCGCTCGATCTGGCCTCGGACGTCGTCGACCGTGGGCCGGGCCACGAGGCCGGCGCGCGCCGCCTCGATCTCGCGCCAGATGTTCACACGGTCGGAGATCGCCACCGGCAGGCCACAGGCCATCGCTTCCACGATGGCGATGCCGAAATTCTCCGAATACGACGGCAACACGAACATCGCCGCGTCGCGGAAGCAGGCGAGCTTTCCCGCATGGTCGAGCATGCCCACGAAGGTCGTGCGCCCGCCGATGCCGTGCTCGGCGACCCATCCCTGCGCCGCCGCTAGCTGTCCGTCATCCGGCCCCGCGATGACGAGGTGCAGGTCGTCGTGGCGGCGCGTCGCGTGCGCGAAGGCCGGGATCAGGAGGTCGAGGCCCTTCTTGAAGTTGAGGCGCGACAGGAAGAGGACGATGCGCCGGTTGCCGATCTCGGGGTGTTGCGCGCGGAAGGCGCCGCGCTCCGGCAGGACCGCGTACTCGGCCAGATCGAGGCCGTTCGGCACCACCACGCCGGGGGCACCCTGCGCGTAGGGGGCGGCCAGGCGCATCTCCTCCTCGGCCGTGTAGTGGATCGCGGCTGCGTCGCGCAGCACCCGGTTCTGGAACAACGCCTCCATCACCGCCTTGCGGGCGCGATGCCGGCGCCACAGGAACGGATCCAAGGTGCCGTGCGGTCGCAACAGATACGGCACGCCGTGCCGCCGGCACAGCCGGGCTGTGTACCAGGTGTGGAAGAGATAAAGCGAATGGAGGTGCACGACATCCGCGCGCGGCACCGCTGCATCGAGGGCGCGCGCCAGCGGGATCGACGCCGCCACGACGGTCGGCGCGTGCTGCTTGTAGACGTGGAGGTCGACGCCGCCGACCCGGCGTGCTGGCGGGCCTCGCCGCTCCTCGGCGTCCATCTCCCGGTCGGTGGTGTAGACCGAGACCTCGTGGCCGAGGGCTGCGACGGCGCGGGCCATATCGAGGGCTGCCTTGGCCGGGCCGCCGGTGCGGGCGGCGATCGAGGCGATGACGTGCAGGATGCGGATAGGCGACTCCGAAGGCAGGCGAAAACTATAGCCGAAGCAGTCTATAACGGCGGGCCCGGCCGGCGTATTCTTGCCGCCCCCACAGCCACGGCCGTGGCTTAACCCTCAGGATTCCTTGACGATAGAGGCTCATGGCGAACCCCGATTACCGGCAGCGGCTGCTCGCCCAATACGTCTCCACCCACCAGAGCGTCAGCGGTGCGGTCGCCGGGCTCGAGCGGCGGCGGCCCTATCTCGACCGGCTGGTGAAGGAGCACTTTCCCGCCGACCGCAACGCCGCGATCCTCGATCTCGGCTGCGGTCACGGGGCCTTCCTGTGGGCGGCAAAACGGGCCGGCTACACTAACTTGTCCGGCGTTGACGCCAGCCCCGAGCAGGTGGCGGCGGCGCGCGAGCTCGGCATCCTCGGCGTCCGCCAGGGCCAGCTCCGGAGCGAGCTGGCCGCCACGGCCAGCGCCTCGCAGGACGTGGTCCTGCTGATCGACCTGCTCCACTATTTCACCGCCGAAGAGCAGTTCGCGATCGCCGACGAGGTCTATCGCGTGCTCAAGCCCGGCGGGCGCTGGATCCTGCATCTGCCCAACGGCGAGGCGCTGTTCGGCGCGCGCATGCGCTACTGGGACATCCTCGCCATCGGGTCCTTCACCCGGGTGTCGATCGGCCAGCTGCTGAATGCCTGCGGCTTCCGCGACGTGCGCTGCTACGAGGACAAGCCCGTGGTGCACGGACTCACGAGTGGCGTGCGCTGGCTCTCGTGGGAGCTGATCCGGGCCGTGTCGCGCTTCGTCCTGGCGGCAGAGACCGGCGAGACGGGCCGCGACGCCATCTTTTCGCAGGTGTTCCTCGCGGTGGGCTTCAAGTAGGCCTGCGGGCGGCGTGGACGGCTTCCAAAAAACTTCGTATTTTCAAGGAATACAGGCCCACCCCGGACGTTTTTGGGGCGGAATCGATCGGCCCGCCTGACCTGCTGCCCACGCACCGCACCGATGGACATTCTCTATATCGGCTTCGACATCGAGGGCGTGGGCGGCATCGCCACCTACAGCCGTCACCAGATCCGCGCGCTGCGCGATCTGGGCCACCAGCTTTACGTGCTGTCGATCGACAAGCAGGACAAGCGCTTCACGGGCGGGTACACCGACCGCCATGTCCCGTTCACCAGCCGGGCGGCGGTGGTGGCCGCGGCGCTGCGCGCGGTGGCAAGCCCGGTGCGCCCGTTCCAGGCGGTGATGCTGAACCATGTCTATCTCGCGATGTTCGGCCGGATCGCGCGCGCGCTGCACAAGACGCCCTATACGCTCAACGTCTACAACATCGATATCCTCACGCGGCTGCCGCCCTTGCGCGAATACGCGTTCAGCCGCGCCGACCTCGTGATCGCCGACTGCCACTACACGATCGACAACCTCGCGAGCTTCCACCCGCGCGTCCCGCCGACGGGCCTGCTCTACGATCCCGTCGACACGAGCTTCTTCCGCCCGATCGCCAAGCCCGAGGCACGGCGGGAGATCGAGCGACGCTTCGGGCTCGACGGCCTCGACCGCCGCTTCATCGCCGTGACCGTGGCGCACATGGCGGGGCCGCCGAACAACAACAAGGGCCATCGCCAGACGATCGATGCCCTGCGCCAGCTCGCCGATCCGCGGTTCCTGTACCTGATCGTCGGCGAAGGCCCGGACCGGGCGGCCATCGAGGCCTATGCGCGCGCGCAGCGGGTCGAGGCCCAGGTCAAGTTCCTCGGCCTGGTGCCGCAGGACGCGCTGCCGGTGCTCTATGCCGGGGCCGACGTGGCGATCCTGGTGTCGCGCGGCGGGCCGGGCCTCGGTGAAGGCGTGCCGCTCGGGCTGATCGAAGCCTCGGCCAGCGGCACGGCCTTCCTGTGCGGAAACGAGGACGGCTCGGTCGAGGCGATCGACGCGGCGCGGCCGAACGGCATCGCGATCGACCCCGGCAGCGCCGAGGAGCTGGCGGCGCGCCTGCGGCAGCTCGCCGACGATCCGGCGCAGGTCGCGGCGATGGGCCGCAACGGCGAGGCCGTCGTGCGCGACATTTTCGCCTACGACAAGTTCGTGGCACACCAGCGCGAGCTCCTGAGCCGCGCCCTAACGCGTGAAAATGGGGCGGGGCGGCGCTGATGCTCTTCAAATATCGCTCCCGCATCTACGATCGCTATGTCGACGCGGCGACGAGCCCGGTCGCCCCCGATACCTTGGCCGGCCTCGACACCCGGCGCGCCTCGCTGATGCGGCTGATCCGCCGGCACTTCCCGCCGCAGCGCGACGCCGCGATCCTCGAGCTCGGCTGCGGGCACGGAGCCCTCCTCCACTTCGCGCAGCAGGCCGGCTACACGAATGCAACCGGCGTCGACCGCAGCCCCGCCCAGGTCGATGCGGCGCGCCGGCTCGGCATCAAGAACGTGCGCGCGGGCGAGATGCTGCCGACGCTCTATGCGGTCGCACCCGCGAGCCTCGATGCGGTGATCAGCTACGACGTGATCGAACATCTGACCAAGGACGAGCTGATCGACGTCACCGACGAGGTCGTGCGCGTGCTGAAGCCCGGCGGCCGCTGGATCATCCATGCGCCCAACGGCCTGTCGCCCTTCTGCGGAGTCATGGCGTATGGCGACCTCACGCACGAGCAGGCGTTCACGCCGGAATCGCTGACCCAGCTGTTCCTGTCCTCGGGCTTCAAATCCGCCGTCTTCGACGAAGATCCGCCCGCGGCCTACGGGCTCACCAGCACCGTGCGCGCCTGCTTGTGGCGCGCGATCCGCTGCGTCTACCGCTTCCTCCTGCTCGCCGAGACCGGGATCTCCGGCCACCGGGTCTTCACGATCAACCTGATCGCCGTGGCCACGAAATAGATGTGTGGCCTTGCAGCACTGTTCGCGTACGGAGCGGCGGCGGCACCGGCGTCGCCCGCGGAGCTCCGCGCCATCCGCGATCGCATGAAAAAACGCGGGCCGGACGGCGCGGGCGAATGGTTCTCGGCCGACGGAAGGGTGGCGCTCGGCCACCGGCGCCTGTCGATCATCGACCTGCGCAGCATCGCCGACCAGCCGATGGCGCATGACGCCAATCCTGAGCGGGGGGACCGGCTGCGCATCGTCTTCAACGGCGAGATCTACAATTACCGCGAGTTGCGTGCCGAGCTGGTGCAGCAGGGCCGTGTCTTCCGCACGGAGTCAGATACCGAAGTCATCCTCCAGCTCTATGACCGTGACGGCGCGGACTGCGTCAAGCTGTTGCGCGGCATGTTCGCGTTCGCACTCTGGGATGAGGCGCGGCAGGGTTTGCTGCTGGCGCGCGATCCGCTCGGCATCAAGCCGCTGTACGTCGCCGACGACGGGCGCACGCTGCGCGTAGCCTCACAAGTGAAAGCTCTGCTCGCCGGCCAACAGATCGACACGCGCGCCGATCCCGCGGGCCATTGCGGCTTCTTCCTGTGGGGCAATATTCCGGACCCCTACACGCTCTATCGCGGCATCCGCGCCCTGCCCGCCGGCACCACGCAATGGATCGACCGCGAAGGCGCGCGGCAGCCCTTCGCCTATTGGAATCTCGTCGACACCCTGTCGATCTCATCCGAGCCCCGCGCCAGCCAGGACGAGTTGCGCGAGGCCCTGATCGACAGCCTGCGCCACCACTTCGTCGCCGATGTGCCCGTCGGGGTCTTCCTGTCGGCTGGGCTGGACTCGACGACCATCGCGGCCCTGGCGAGCGAGGACGGTGCCGACAACCTCCGCACCCTGACGCTCGGCTTTCGCGAATACGCAGGCCAGGAGAACGACGAAACGCGCCTCGCCGAGCTGGTCGCCGAGCAACGGCACACCCGCCACACCACGCGCTGGGTCGCGGCCTCGGAATTCGCGGCCGAGCGCGCAAGCCTCATGGACGCGATGGACCAGCCGTCGATCGACGGCACCAATACCTACTTCGTGGCCAAGGCGGCGCACGAGGCCGGGCTCAAGGTGGCGCTGTCCGGGCTTGGCGGCGACGAGATCTTCGCCGGATACCCGAGCTTCCGCCAGGTGCCGCAGCTGGTGCGGCTGCTCGGGCCGTTTGCGGGCCTTGCGGGATTCGGCCGCGCCGTGCGCCGCGCCACCGCCCCGTGGCTCAAGAACCACGTGCCGCCGAAATATCCGGGCCTGCTCGAATACGGCACCAGCTTCGCCGGGGCCTACATGCTGCGCCGCGCGCTGTTCATGCCCTGGGAGCTGGAGGCGCTGCTGCCGCGCGAGATGGTGGACACGGGGCTCGCGGAGCTCGACACGCTGAACCGGCTCGACCGCGACATCGCACGGCTCGACAATCCGCGGCTCAAGGTGACCGCGCTCGAGATCGCCTGGTACATGCGCCACCAGCTTTTGCGCGATTCGGACTGGGCCGGAATGGCACATTCGCTCGAGATCCGGGTGCCGCTCGTCGATGCGGTGCTGCTGGCACGGCTGGCACCCTTGCTGGCGAGCGCCCGGCCGCCGTCGAAAGGCGACATGGCCGATGCCTGCCGCACGCCGCTCCCGGCACAGGTGCGCAACCGGGCCAAGACCGGCTTCGTCGTGCCGGTGCGCGAATGGGTGCAGGGCGAGACATCCGGCGCACCCGCCGCGGCGGCGCGTGGCTTCCGCGGCTGGGCGCGGCTCGTCTACGCCCAACAAGCGAAAGCAGCCTGATGCGCAAGCTGCGGCTCGCCTACCTCGTCACGCACCCGATCCCATATCAGGCGCCGCTGTTGCGCCTGATCGCGGCCGAGCCTGACATCGACCTGACGGTCTTCTTCGGGACCGACTTCTCGGCGCGCGCGTTCACCGCCGGCGAGTTCAGCACCCGCATCGAATGGGACACTCCGCTGCTCGGCGGCTACCGGCACGAGGTGCTGCCGCAGCTCTTTGCCCCGCCGCCGGGCCGCCTGCCGCCGCTCGATTTCTGGCGGCCGGTGAATTACGGCCTGGCCGAGCGGCTCAACGATTTCGATGCGCTGTGGGTCCATGGCTATGCCCACTGGTTCCATTGGACGGCCATCGCGGCGGCGCGGCGGCGCGGCCTCAAGGTGCTGATGCGCGACGAGGCGACGTCGATCTCCGCCGCGCGCAGTCCGCTCAAGCGCGCCGTCAAGCGCGGCTTCTTCACGTGGCTCGACCGCATGGTGGATGCGTTCCTTGCGATCGGCACCCTCAACCGCCGCTACTACGCCGAGAACGGCATCGGCGCCGAGCGCGTGTTCGATATGCCTTATGCGGTCGACAACGCGCATTTCAGCCGTGGCGCCGCACAGGCGGCCGCGCTGCGCGAGCGCACGCGCGCCGAGTTCGGCATCGAGCGCGGGCGGCCGATCCTGCTGTTCGCGGCCAAGCTGATCGAGCGCAAGCGGCCCGAGCTGCTGCTCGAGGCCTTCAGCCGCATCCACAACGACCCGGCGCTCCAGTATCCGTATCTCGTGTTCGCAGGCGACGGGCCGCAGCGCGAGGTCCTGGAATCGCGCGCCAAGCATGTCGCCCCGGGTGCGGTGCGCTTCCTCGGCTTCCAGAAGCAGTCCGACCTGCCGCGCTGCTACGACCTGTGCGATGCCTTCGTCCTGCCCTCGGTGCAGGAATCGTGGGGCCTCGTCGTGAACGAGGTGATGTGCGCCGGGCGCGCGGTCGTGGTCAGCGACCGGGTCGGCGCTGGGGCCGACCTCGTCCATCCCGGCGAGAACGGCGCCATTTTTCGCACCGACGATGTGGACGATCTCACCCGCGTGTTGCGCGGCCTGCTCAAGGACCCGCAGCACCTGGCGGCGATGGGCCAGCGCAGCCTGCAGATCATCAGCCGCTGGAGCTTCGCGGAGGACGTGGCAGGCCTGCGCAAGGCACTCGCCGCCGTCGTCCCCGCGTGGTCCGGCGGAGACCGCGCGTGAAGGACGTCTCGGTCTCGTTCGCCGCCACGGCGGTGATCCAGGTGATCAACATCGCAACCGGCCTGCTGGCCGCGAGGTTGCTGCTGCCCGAAGGCCGCGGCGAGCTCGCGGAGATCATGCTGTGGGCCGGCCTGATCGTGGAGTTCGGGATCGTCGGTCTGTCCGATGCCCTCCTCTACCGTGCCGCCACGGCGGCGGCGAAGCCGCGCGAGCTGTTCGCGGCGATGGCGGCGCTGACCCTCGTGTTCTCGGTGCTCCTGATCGCGGCCGGGCTGGTGATCGAGCCCTACATCTTCGCCGGCCGGGATGCGTACCTCCTCAAGCTCTCGCTCGTGTTCCTGATCGCCTACGTGCCGACCAATCTCGGCGCGTTGTTCGTGGCTTCCATGTTCCAAGGTTACCTCGACATGATGACCTGGAACCTGCTGCGCGGCGTCGTGGCCGTCGGCTATCTGGCCTTTATCGGCATCGCGGTCGCGATCGGCCAGGCCACGGTCGAGGGGTTTGCCGCGGCCTATATCCTCAGCACCGCGGCCGCCCTGGTGCTGGGGCTCGTGCTGCTCGCCCGGCGCGGCTGGATCGGCTGGACGCTGCACTGGGGGACCGTGAAGGGCATCGTGATCTACGGCGCCAAGGTGCATGTGGGCGAGATGCTCAACTCGGCGCGGCAGAAGATCGACCAGGCGCTCGTGGCCTTGTGGCTGCCGCACAGCGAGCTCGGCCTCTACGTCGTCGCCCTCACCGTGGCCAACGGCCCGCTGATCCTCGCCCAGACCTTGGCCAACCTGGCGTTTCCCAAGGTCAGCCAGCAGGCCGAGATCGCCGGCAAGATCCTGGTGTTCGGCCGTTACTTCCGCTTCACGATCGCGATCACGACCGCAACGGCACTGGTTCTCCTGCTGCTCAATCCCTGGCTGGTCCCGCTCCTGTTCGGGCGGCCGTTCGCGCCGGCCGCGCTCGTCGCCAACATCATGCTGATCGGCCTGCCGGCGGCGGCGGCCAAGCTCCTGTTCATCCAGGCGCTGAAATCGTGGGACCGCTCCCTGATCATCGGCCATGCCGAGTTCATCGGCTTGATCGCGGCGGGCCTGTCGCTCGCAATCCTGCTACCGGCGCTCGGCATCGCCGGGGCCGCGTGCAGCTTCGTGATCGCGAACGTCGTCGCGGCCGCCGCCATGGCGGTCTCGCTCCACCGCCATCTCGGCCTCTCGCTCGCAACCCTGCTGCGGCCGACCGCCGACGATTGGCGCCTGGCCGGCGATCTGTGGCGGACGGTGAGGCGATGAGCGAGTTTGCGCGCCGTGCGGCCACGCGCGTCCTCGTCCACCACCCCGGTTCCAACCACCTCGCCTACGAAGTGGTGGCAGGGCTGCAGGCGAGCGGCTTCTCCTGCAGCTTCGACACCGGATTCTTTTATGCGCCCGACGGCCGCGTGGCGCGCCTTGCCAACGCGCTGCCCGAACGTTGGCGCGGGCGGGTATTGCGCGAGCTCAAGCGCCGCTCGCATGCCGGCGTCGATCCGGCGCGCGTGCGCCTCTTTGCCGCACCAGAGCTCGCCTATGTCGCACTCAACCGCCTGGGCCTGGCCCCCGCCCCGCTCGCAAAGGTGATCGGCTGGCGCGACGAGATCTTCGACCGCTGGGTCGCCGGACACGTGCGCCGGGAACGGCCCCGCATCGTCGTCGGCCATGATTCGTCGTCGCTTCTGAGCTTCCGCGCTGCGCGCGCGGCAGGTGCCGTCTCGGTGCTCAACCAGGTCACCGGGCATATCGAGGCCGGCCTGCAGATCTTCCGCGAGGAGCTGGAGCACGCGCCCGAATTCGCGGAATCGCTGACCGTGCCGCCCGCCTCGATCATCGAGCGCTGCCGGCGCGAGGCGCTCGAAGCCGACCGGGTGCTGGTCCCCTCCGAATACGTGCGCAGGACCCTTCTCGAGCGCGGCACGGCGCCGGACCGCATCGCGGTCCTGCCGTACGGCGTCGACGTCGAGCGCTTCCGGCCGCAGCCACGCGAGCCGCGCCCGACGTTCCGCATGCTGTTCGTCGGCAATATCAGCCAGCGCAAAGGCATCAAATATCTGCTCGAGGCCTTGCGGCGACTGAAGCTGCCGGACAGCGAGCTCGTGCTGGTCGGCCGCATCGTCGGCCCCGCATCGGCGCTCGAGCCCTATGCCGACCTGTTCCGACACGTACCGCACGTGCCCTATCACGAGGTGCACCGGCTGTTTGCCGACGCGGACCTGTTCGTCTATCCGTCGCTGCACGAAGGCTCGGCGTTCGCGACCTACGAGGCGCTGGCGAGCGGGCTGCCGGTGATCTGCACGCCGAACACGGGCTCCGTGGTTCGCGACGGGACCGACGGCTATCTCGTGCCGGTGCGCGACGTTCCGGCGCTGATGGAAAAGATCGAGCTGCTCTATCGGAATCCCGCGCGCCGGGCCGCGATGGGCAGGGCCGCGCGGCAGCGCGCCCAGGACTTCACGTGGCGCGCCTATCGCGAGCGGCTGGCCGGCCTCTTCGACGGGTTCTTGGCCGCGAGCAACTGATCGAAATAGGCGATCGTCTTCTCAAGCCCCAGCTTGAGCGGCACCTTCGGCTCCCATTTCAGGGCTTTCTTGGCGAGCCGGATATCCGGCTTGCGCTGCATCGGGTCGTCGACCGGCAGCGGCTTGAAGATCAGCTTCGAGCGCGAGCCGGTGAGATCGATCACCTTCTCGGCGAGCTCGCGGATGGTGAACTCGCCCGGGTTGCCGAGATTGACCGGCCCGGTGAGCGAGTCGGGCGTGTTCATCAGGCGGATGAACCCTTCGATCAGGTCGTCGACATAGCAGAACGAGCGCGTCTGCGTGCCCTTGCCGTAGATCGTGATCGGCTGGTTCTGCAGCGCCTGGACGATGAAGTTCGAGACCACGCGCCCGTCGTTCGGATGCATGCGCGGGCCGTAGGTGTTGAAGATGCGCGCCACCTTGATGCGCAGCTTGTGCTGGCGGTGATAGTCGAAAAAGAGGGTCTCGGCGCAGCGCTTGCCCTCGTCGTAGCAGGCGCGCGGTCCGATGGGGTTGACGTTGCCGCGATAGGATTCGGGCTGCGGATGGATGTCGGGGTCCCCGTACACTTCCGAGGTCGAGGCCTGGAAGATCTTGGCGCGCACGCGCTTGGCGAGGCCCAGCATGTTGATGGCGCCATGGACCGAGGTCTTGGTCGTCTGCACCGGATCGAACTGGTAGTGGATCGGCGACGCCGGGCAGGCGAGGTTGTAGATCTCGTCGACCTCGATGTAGAGGGAGAACGTCACGTCGTGGCGCATCAGCTCGAAAAACGGGTTGTCGAGCAAATGTGCGATGTTCGCCTTGGTGCCCGTGAAGTAGTTGTCGACGCACAAGACCTCGTGGCCTTGTTCGAGCAGGCGCTCGCAGAGATGCGAGCCGAGGAAGCCGGCGCCGCCGGTCACGAGGATGCGCTTACGTGGGCCCATGCCGGGGGTTCTCGCTTTATAGGGACGGAAGACGTCAGGACGCGGTCGAGATGATCCGTCGTTTCGTGCCCTCAAGCGCAAGGCAGGTCAAGTTGTTCGTGAAATAGGCACCGGTGTCGATGCCGACGCGGTTCGGCCGGAACTCGGGTTCGGGACGGATGGTGTGGCCGTGCACGATCACGGCCCCATGGTCGGCCGTCGAGTTGAGGAAGAGCTCGCGAATCCAGATCAGATCTTCCTCCTGCTGGGCTTCGAGCGGCACGCCGGGGCGCACGCCGGCGTGCACGAAGACATAGTCGCCCTCGGCGTGCGCGAGCTTCAGATTGTGGAGGAATTCGAGGTGGCGGGCCGGCAGGCGCTCGCGCAACGCCGCCTGCAGCTCCAGAAGCGGCTTGGCGTCCAGATAGGACTCGCGACCGACCTCGATCCCGTAGCTCTCCAGGGTGGCGTCGCCGCCGTTGCGCAGCCACAACGGGCCGCGACGCACATCGTCGAGGAACTCGATCATCAGCCGCTCATGGTTGCCGAGCAACGTGACGACCTCGAACCCGGGCGGAGCCCGATCCAGGATCAGCTCGATGACGCCGGCCGAATCACGGCCGCGATCGACGTAGTCGCCGAGACAGACGAGCACCCGGCGCCCGGCGCCGCCCCGTTCGGAATCGGCCTCGATGGCCGCGAACAGGCCCGCCAGCAGATCGACGCGGCCGTGAATGTCGCCGATCGCGTAAACCGCGGTCCCGGCCGGAACCGCAGCCTCGCCCGCAGGCTGCCGCCTCGAAAACGGATTGCGCAGCATTCCCGCTAGATAAGGGCTGGCGCCGCGGATTGCCAGGGGACCTTAGGGGGTGGGGACCGCTGGCACAGCGCTTGCGTCTCAAGTACGCTCATCACGGTTCCGGTCCTGCAGGGGGAGAATTCATATGTCGAAGATTTCACGGACACTGCGCATGGGGGCCCTGGCCGCCGCTTTGATCGCGGCAGGTGCTTCGGGGGCGCTCGCCGCCGAGGGGGGCAAAATCACGGTCGGCATCGACGGCACGTTCGCGCCGCACGCGATGCCGACCCTGAGCGGAGGCCTACAGGGCTTCAACGTCGACATGGCGAACGAGATCGCCAAGCGCCTGGGGCGGCCGATCGAGATCGTGGCGCAGGAATATTCGGGCCTGATCCCGGCGCTCGATGCCGGCCGCTTCGACTGGCTCGCCGCACCCACGACCGTGACGCCCGAGCGCGCCAAGAGCCTCCTGTTCACCGAGGGCTACCTCAACACCGACTTCCAGTTCCTGATCCCCAAATCG
>DATJPD010000038.1:0-71711 GCA_035506575.1 Alphaproteobacteria bacterium | reverse complement strand
GAACCGCAGCGACTGGTGATAGCGGATGGCCCAGCTCACCTCTTCATCGACATAGGGTTCTATCAGCTGTGCGCCCCAGTAGCCGTGGTCGGACTGGATGAAGCCGACGACGGAGATGTCGTGCAGCAGGCACGCGAGCACGACCTTCTCGCTGCAGCCGTTCTTCTGCGCAAGTGCGGCACTCTGCAGCATGTGCTGCTGCGAGGGCCGGAAGCGCAGCTTGAAGAAGTCCATCAGGGTCGGCCGCTCGGGCATCTTCTTCAGCCGCGGATCCGCGTCCATCAGCATGACGCGGCCGGGGACGAACATCGGGGTGCGCCGCTCGGTCGGGTCCTCGTCGCCCGAGGTGTAGATGGCCGATTTGGCCGGCACCGGCTCGAGCGCTTCGGCCATCGCGCGCTCGACCGCGTCGGCCCGCTGGTCGAGGGGTTGCCCCGCGGTCGCGGCGGCCGCCTGGCGCCCGGCGGCTTCGATCTGGCTCACGGCACTCATGGGCGTCTCCCCTTGGTTGCGGCGGTCCTATGCTCGCCCCGATTAGACCCGGATCTTGTCGCGGAAACAAGCTGTTGCACCTCGCCCCAAGAAAATCTGGCGGTGGATGTCGAAACGCGGCCAGCTCGTCCGTCATTGAAGAGTGCGACTGTATTTCCCTGGAGCATCACGGAGGCCACCATGAAGCTATTCGAGTTTGCGCCGACCCGGTCGATCCGCGCGCGATGGGCGCTGCAGGAATTGGGCGTTGCGTTCGAGGCCGTCACTATCAACCTGCTGGCCGGCGAGAATCGCAGTTCCGCCTTTCTCAAGATCAATCCAGCCGGGAAGGTGCCCGTTCTCGTCGACGGCGACGTGGTCCTCACGGAGTCGATCGCGATCGTCCTCTACCTGGCCGAAAAGTATCCCGAACGCAGGCTGGTCCCGACTGACCTCGCGGGACGGGCGCAACTCAACCGGTGGCTCCTGTTCACGACGACGGAGTTGGAACAGCCGCTCTGGCGCATCACGCGCCACACAAGGTTGTATCCGGAAGACAAGCGGCTGCCCGGCGAGGTGGCACTGGCCCGCGACGAGTTCACCGCGATGGCCGGCATCCTCGAAGAGCACATGAACGCCCGAACGTTCGTCATGGGTGATACCGTGACGGTGGCGGATTTCGTACTCGGTTACACGCTTGATTGGGCCAAGCTGATCAATCTGCTCGACGGCCTGCCGCGCCTGGAGGCTTACACGGAGCGCATGTATGCCCGGCCGCGTGCACCGATGCGCATCGCGGAGGCTTTCGCCAGCCTTAGGCGCTGACCGGCGCGACTACAGCCCCGCGCGGTTCTTGCCCTTGACCGCCTTGTTGACGACGTTGAGCGGCCACTCGCCCGACAGCACGCGCTTGATCTCGCCGGGAGCGCCCTCCTGCAGCTTGACCATCGATTGTTCGCTGTACCACGCGACATGCGGGTTGATGATCACGTTGTCGCGGCCGCGCAGCGGGTGCGGATCGGGCAGCGGCTCGGGGTCGGTGGTGTCGAGGGCGGCACCCGCGATCTTTTTGGCGTCGAGGGCCCGCACCAGGGCATCCGTATCGACCAACGGGCCACGGCCGCAGTTGATCAGGACCGCATTCGGCTTCATCTGCGCGAACGCCGCATCGTTCATCATCTTGCGGGTGGCCGGCATCAAGGGCGGATGGAGCGAGACGAAATCGGCCTGCTTCAGCAAATCGGACAGCTCGACCTTCTCGCCCGGGATCTTGAACTGCCCCTCCTGCACGTAAGGGTCGGCGAACAACACCTGCATACCGAACGCGGCGGCGCGCACCGCCACCTCGCGCGCGATGTTGCCGAATCCCACGAGCCCGAGCGTGCTGCCGGCGAGGCGGCCGATCGGCTTTCCCGGCGGCACTTCCCAGCGCCCGCCGCGCACCATCCGGTCGTAGAAGGCCGTCTTGCGGGCGGCCGAAAGCAGCAGCGCCATCGTGTGCTCCGCCACCTCGGCGATGCAGTAGGTCGGATTGTTGGTGACAATGATGCCGGCCGCGGTCGCCGCGTCGAGATCGATCGTGTCTACGCCGATGCCGTAGCGCGCGATGATCCGGCATTTCGGCATCTTCGCCATGTCGGCGGCCGTGATCGGCCCGGCATAGGTGTTCAGCAGCGCATCGCAATCCGCCGCCTCGCCGAGAAAATCCGCAGGTGTCTTCACCTTCATCGCCACGATATCGGCGAGGCCGCCGAGGATCTGGTGCTCGATATCGAGCTTCTCCCACACGTAGTCCGTGAGCACGACCTTGGCTTTTGCCATGACGATCTCCCCTAACCAGCGGCGCCGTAGATCTCGGGATTCCAGCAATTGGGAGGCCGGCGCCCCTCGATCACGGCCAGAATATTATCGACCACGACATGGGCCATCTGCTCGCGCAGCTCGCTTACCGCGCTGCCGATATGCGGCACCATCACCACGTTGGGCATGGCGAGAAGCTCGGGCTCGATCCGCGGCTCGTTCTCGAACACATCGAGGGCGGCCCCGGCGATGCGCTTGTCCTGAAGCGCCTGAACCAGAGCCTTCTCGTCGACGATCGGCCCGCGCGAGGTATTGAGGAAATAGGCGGTCGGCTTCATCAGGCCGAACTCGCGAGCGCTCACCAAGTGCCGCGTCTTCTCGGAGAGCGGCGCGTGGACCGAAACGAAGTCAGCCTCCGCGAACACGCGCTCAAAGGGCACCCAAGCGAGGCCAAGCTCGCGCTCCTCGGCCTCGAGCAGGCGTCGCGGGTCGTGATAGAGGATCCGCATGTCGAAGCCACGCGCGCGCTTCGCCACGGCGCGGCCGACCTTGCCGACTCCGACGAGGCCAAGCGTCTTGCCGGATACGGCCCCGCCTTCGAGCACCATCGACTGTGCGCCAGGGAACGTGCCGGCCCGCACCATGCGGTCGCCCTCAACGATCCTCCGGCCCACCGCCAGAAGCAGCGCGAACGCGACGTCCGCTGTTGCCTCCGTGACGAGGGCCGGGATGACCGTGATCGGGATGCGGCACGCAGTGGCGGCCGCCACATCGATGTTGTCCTTGGGCGTGATCGTCATCGTCGCGAGCATGCGCAGTTTCGGGTTGGCCCCGATCACCTCGCGATCGACGAAGTCCTGGACGAGACAGAAGAGGATGTCGTGCCGCCGGACCGCATCGCACAGCTCCGCCTTGGTAAGCACGCGCAGCGGATCGGGGTTGAGCTCGACATCGGCCGCAGCGCGCAACCGTTCGATCGCGCGCGGCGCCACCGGCTGGGTGATGAACACGCGCGGCCGGGTTGTCATTGCATCCAGCGCACCACGCCCGCCACGCCGTCGACGGCCACCTGGGCGCCGTTGGGGATGCGCTCGGTCGCATCCAGCACCCCCAGCACCATCGGAATGCCGCGCTCGCGGGCGAGCGAGGCCAGGTGCGAGGTGCTGCCGCCGAGCTCGGTCACGAGACCGGCCAGGCGCGGCAGGATATGCGCCAGCGCCGGCCCGGCCACCTTCGTCACCAGGATGTCGCCGGGAGCGACGCCAGGCAGCTCGCATTCGCAGTTGACCACCCGCGCGCGGCCGGTGCCCCAGCCCACGCCAGCCGGATGGCCGCGGAGGCGCGGGTGCTGCGCCCACAGCTCGTCAGGCACGTGCGCCGCCTCCATGTGCAGCGGGCGCGCCTGCAAGAGCTTGAACCCCTTGTCGTCGAGCGCCCATTCGATCTCCGCCGCTCCGCCGACGATCTCCTCGGCCTTGCGCAGCATCGAGCCCAGCTCGATCGCCTGGCGGCCGGTGAGGCAGGGCTTGGTCGCCACCGCTTTGGGCACGGCGCGGGTGCCGTCGTGCAGGCAGCTGACGCTGTGCCCTTTGCGGCCCGGCGAGATCTCGAGCAGCACGCCCTCGCGGCTCAGCACGATGCGGTCGGGCACCACCTCGCCCTGCGCGATCGCCGAGCCGAGGCCAAGGGTCGCATTGATCAGCATGTTGCCTTCGGCGGTCTGGCTGAGCCCGCCGCCGGCGGCGCGTGCCGCCACCAGCGGCTGCACAATCACCGCCATGGCCGTGTCCGCCGGATCGAGGTCGTGGGTTGCCATGTAGCGCAAGGCGCGCGTCGACCACAGCGCCCCCCAGCAGGCGCGCACCGCGGTGAGGAAATCGGCTTCGGTCTCAAGGCCGAGATAGCTTTCGAACTGCCCGGCGAAGCTCGAGCCGAAGCGGTCCTCGACCAGCGCCGAGGAGCGCACGACGGTGAGGGTGCCGCTGGCCGCCACCTGATCGCGCCAGGCGGCCAGCAGCGGCTCCCGGATCTCGGGCGCGATCGGCTGCTGGAGCAGCGCCAGGCGCACCCGGAGGGCCGCCCGCAGCGCCTCGGGTCCCTCCGCCGTAAAGGCGGCGCGGGCGGTATCGGTGATGCCGAGCGCCTCGACCTGCTGCCGGTAGGCATCGGCCGCAAGCGCGAATCCGCCGGCGATCGGCAGGCCGGCGCGCCCGAGGGCGGCCTGGTTGGCCGCCTTCGGTCCGACGCGGCTGGCGTCGGTCGCCGCGAGATCGGTCAGCGGGATGATGAGCGACATGGCCGCATGCCTCGCGATCGGCACTCCCGCGTCCGCGGGAGTGCCGACATGACGTGCTTAGCGTCCCGCGAGGGTCGAGTAACCCGGCATCGGGTCGACGACCGTGATCTGCTCGACCGGGAAGTTCGAGATGATCTCGATCCGGTCCTTGTGCACGATCAGCATCTCCTCGATGCGCACGCCCCATTGCAGTTTCTTGCCGTGCTGGGTCTCGAGCGCGAAGACCATCCCTTCCTTGATCTCGACCGGGTGGTCAAGCGACCAGATGCGCGAGATCACCGGCGGGTCGTACTGCGCCAGGCCCAGGCCGTGGCCCCACAGGTTGGCTGCCGCCTGGTCTTCCTCGGCGTAGCCCCAGGCTTCCTTCGCCGAGGGCCACTTGGACGCGATCTCGCGGGTGGTCGTTCCGACCTTCACCGCCTTGATCGAGTCATAGAGCCATTTGAGGGCCGTCGCGTAGACGTCCTTCTGCTCCTGGGTCGGCTCCTTGCCCACGCAATACGTGCGGTAGTAGCAGGATTTGTAGCCGTTCCAGGTGAGGGCGGCCAAATCCATGAACACGATGTCGCCGGGCTTGATGATGCGGTCGGAGAAGTTGCGCCAGTTCGGCCAAGTGTTCGGCCCCGACGACACGATGACGTCCTCGACGTCCTCCATGCCGGGGATGTTGTACAGGAACTCCATGATGTGCGCGGTGACCTGGTTCTCGGTCAGGCCGGGCTTCAGGAACTTCATGCACTCCCAGTGCGCGGCGTCCCCGATTGCGCCCACCATGCGCGCGCATTCCTGCTCGTCCTCATTCTTGACCGCGCGCGCCTCCATCATCGGCGTCATGCCGTCGACCCAGTCGATCCCCTTTTCCTTGAAGACCTGGATCATGTTGATGTCGATGAAGTCGACGCCGAGCTTCATGCCCGAGACGTTGCTCTTCTTCATCTCGTGCAGGACGGCGTTGGTGAACTTGGTCACCTGCTGGATCGACGCGGGCCCCGCCGCACCCTTGATCCATGCATAGGACCAGCGGACGTTCTCCTTCGGGATCCACGGGCTATGGCGCTCGATCTGCGTGCCGATGTCGCCCTGCTCGAACAGCACCGGCGGATCGTCGCCGCACAGCATGGCGTAGCGCAGGCCCGGCTTCAGGCGGTTCCAGCCCGGCGTCAGGGTGCTCGTCACGTACCGGACGTTCTCGTCGTACATGAGGAGCATCGCACCCAGGCCGTGCGCCTTCATGCGCTCGCGGGCGCGCTCGAGCCGGTATTTGCGCAGCCGATCCCAGTTGATCCGCTGCTGCCAATCCAGACCCACCATGCCGAAACTGGCCATGCGTTCCTCCCGACGTTTACGTATTGGTCACTTGATAAATTGTACGACCGGCCCGGCCGGCCGCGCAATCCCTATCGAGCCTACCAGGCGACTTTCTTCGGACCCGGAGCACCCGGCCGCGCCAGACGGCTCCCCGGCCACACGGTCGGATGGACGCGGTCGTATTGCGGCGCGTATTTGACCTCTCCGCCCAGCACGTCGGCGGCGTGCCAGCCCCAGCGCGGATCGTCGAGGATGGCGCGCGCGAAGGCGATCATGTCGGCGTCGCCCGACGCGATGACGGCGTCGGCCTGCTTCGGCTCGACGATCATGCCGACGGCGCGAGTCGCGATCCCGCTGCGCCGCTTCACCTCGCGCGCGAACGGCACCTGGTAGCCCGGGCCGACCGCGATCCTGGCTTTGGGATCGATGCCGCCGCTCGATACGCATACATAGTCGAGCCCCAGCGCCTTGAGCTTTTCGGCGAACACCACCGCGTCCTCGACCGTGGCGCCGCCCTCCATCCAGTCGCTCCCGCTGATCCGCATGCCGAGCGGCCGGCCGGCCGGCCACACCTCGCGCACCGCCTGTGCCACCTCGAGGGGGAAGCGCATGCGGTTCTCGCGGCTCCCGCCGTATTCGTCCTCGCGCGTATTCGCAATCGGCGAGAAGAACTCGTGCAGGAGGTAGCCGTGCGCGCCGTGCAGTTCGACCACGTCGATGTGGAGCCGCAGCGCCCGCTTGGCGGCCGCGACGAACGCCTCGCGCACCCGCGTGAGCCCGGCGCGATCGAGCGCCTTCGGCGTGTGCCAGCCTGCTGTGAATGGAAGGGCCGATGGTGCCGCGGTCTCCCACGGCTGATCCGAGGACCCGAGTGCGCCACCGCCCTTCCACGGCACGTGCGCCGAGCCCTTGCGGCCGGCATGACCGATCTGGATGCCATATGCCGCGCGCGTGTATTTGCGGCACGCGGCCAACACGCGCCCGAGTGCGGTCTCGCACGCGTCGTCGTATAGACCGAGGCATCCGTGCGTGATGCGCCCGAGCCGCTCGACCGCCGTCGCCTCGATCATGACCAGCGAAGCACCGGACAAACCCATGCTGACGAG
Source organism: Alphaproteobacteria bacterium (assembly GCA_035506575.1). Lineage (GTDB taxonomy): Bacteria > Pseudomonadota > Alphaproteobacteria > CACIAM-22H2 > CACIAM-22H2 > DATJPD01. The sequence goes on along the minus strand of DATJPD010000038.1, from coordinate 64,730 downwards.
GTGCGCGAGATGCCAGTCGTTGGCCCGCCCATCGTCGGCCGAGTACTGGCACATCGGCGAGACGACGATGCGGTTGCCGAGCGTGAGGCGCGCGAGGTTGAAGAGTCGGAACAGCGCCGGGCCTTCGCTCGCCGCGTCGGAGCCGCGCGCGCGCGCCGGATGATTGGCATCAGCGTTCATGGAACCGTCTCGTCGTTGGTGAAGGTGAGTCCGCTTAACTTCACGTGGACAGCGGGCATCGCCCTGTTTATCGTCCGATCAAAGACTAAACACCGAGAACTCGGGCGTCAAACGGGTCAGGCACTGCGGGAGGCAGTCATGTCCATCAAGCTGTTCGGCTTCTGGCGGTCGATGGCGACGTTTCGCGTCCGCATCGCCATGAACCTCAAAGGCATCAAGCCCGACGAAGAGGCGAGCATCGACCTCATGAAGGGCCAACAGTTCGACGCGAGCTATAAAGCGGTCAACCCGCAGATGGTGCTGCCGGCGCTGCTCGACGGCGAGCCGCCGGTGCTGTTCCAGTCCATGGCGATCCTGGAATACATCGACGAGCGGTTTCCGAAACCGCCGCTCCTGCCGTCCGATGCCCGCGGCCGGGCGCGCGTGCGCGGCCTGGCGCAGATCGTCGCCAGCGACTCTCACCCGCTCTATGTCCCGCGCGTCCGCAACTATCTGCAGAAGGAGCTCAAGCTCGACGAGGCCGGCGTCAACAGATGGTGCCATCACTGGCAGGCGACCGCGCTTCAAGCGATCGAGACCCATCTCACCGGCGATAAAGAGACGGGCCGCTACTGCCACGGCGATGCACCGACCCTGGCCGACATCTGCCTCGTGACGCAGATCGTCGCCTGCCGGCTGTTCAAGCTCGACCTGTCGCCGTTCCCGGCATCGGTGCGAGTGGCCGACGAATGCCTGAAGCTCGAGGCGTTCGATCGCGCGCATCCGCTGAAGCAGCCGGACACGCCCAAGACTCTTTCCCACTGACGTCGGGAGCACACATGGCCGAGTACAAGACCGACATTCGTGACGGGATGAAGATCGATTGGGACGTGCCCATCGCGATGGACGACGGCCTCGTGCTGCGCGCCGACGTCTACCGGCCGGTCAAGGACGGCAAGTATCCGGCGATCCTCAGCTACGGACCTTACGCGAAGGGCCTCTCGTTCCAGGAGGGCTATCCGTCCTGCTGGGAGCGGATGGTCGAGCAGCACCCCGACGTGCCGGCCGGCTCGACCAACAAGTACCAGGCCTGGGAAGTCGTCGATCCGGAGAAATGGGTCCCCGACGGCTACGTGTGCGTGCGCGTGGATTCGCGGGGCGCCGGCCGCTCGCCCGGCATCATCGATCATTTCTCGCCGCGCGAGACCAAGGACTTCTACAACTGCATCGAATGGGCTGCTGTCCAGCCGTGGAGCAGCGGCAAGGTCGGCCTCAACGGCATCTCGTATTACGGGATCAACCAGTGGCACGTCGCGACATTGCAGCCGCCGCACCTTGCCGCGATGTGCATCTGGGAGGGTGCCGCCGACTGGTATCGCGACATGACGCACCACGGCGGCATTCTGAGCGTGTTCTGGAAGAACTGGTACGACATGCAGGTGAAGACGGTGCAGTACGGCCTCGGCGCGCGGGGCCCGAAAAACCCCGTCACCGGCGTGCCGGCCTGCGGCGACGAGACGCTGCCGGAGAATGAACTCGCGCGGAATCGCGCCGATCTTGGCGGGGAGATCCTCGCACATCCGCTCGACGACGAGTTTCACAAGGCCCGCTCGCCGGTGTGGTCGAAGGTCAAGGTGCCGTTCCTGTCGGCGGCCAACTGGGGCGGCCAGGGCCTGCATCCGCGCGGAAATTTCGAGGGATTCGTGCGCGCCGCGTCGCGGCAGAAATGGCTCGAGGCGCACGGCATCGAGCATTGGACGCACTTCTATACCGACTATGGCGTGAGCCTGCAGAAGCGGTTCTTCGACTACTTTCTCAAGGGGAAGAAGAACGGCTGGGACAAACAGCCCAAAGTGCAGCTGCAGGTGCGGCATCCCGGCGAAAAGTTCGTCGAGCGCCACGAGGCCGCCTGGCCGATCCCGCGCACGAAGTGGACCAGGTTCTATCTCAATCCGGCCGACCGCAGCCTGGGCGCCACGCCCGTCAAGGCCGACACGAAGCTCGACTATGAGGCGCTCGGCGACGGGCTCACCTTCACCTCGACGCCGCTCAGCGAGCCGATCGAGATCACGGGCCCTTCGGCCGCCAAGCTGTTCCTGTCCTCTTCCACCCGCGATGCCGACGTGTTCCTCGTCCTGCGCGTCTTCTCACCCGACGGCCAGGAGGTCGTGTTCCAGGGCGCCCTCGACCCGCATACGCCGATCGGCCAGGGCTGGCTGCGCGCCTCGCACCGCAAGCTTGACCGCAAGCTGAGCCTGCCGTACCGGCCCTATCATACGCATGACGAAGTGCAGCCGCTCACCCCCGGCCAGCCGGTCGAGCTTGACGTCGAGATCTGGCCGACCTCGATCGTGGTGCCCAAGGGACACCGGATCGCCCTGTCGGTGCGCGGCAAAGACTACGAGTACCCGGGGCCGGCGGCGCGCCTCTCCAACATGAAGAATCCGATGACCGGGTGCGGTCCGTTCATGCACGACGATCCGCAGGACCGGCCGCGCGAGATCTTCGGCGGCCGCAACACGTTGCATTTCACGCCAGGCAAGGCGCCGTACGTGCTGCTGCCGGTCATCCCGCCGAAGGCTCCCGCCCGGACAAAACCCAAGGCGAAGCCGGCGCGTCGCAAGTCGGCACCGGTCAAGGCCGCCCGCAAAAAGCCGGCGGCAAAGAGAAGCCGCACGCGGACGCCGAAAAGGACGGCCCGCCGGCGCGCGCGGCGCTGAGAGTCCCATGACGAAGATCGACATCCTCGACCGCTCGTCGATGACCGAACGGCTCAATCGCGGACTTGTCATCGATCCGCGCGAGACCGCCATCGTGACGATCGACATGCATCGGGGTCATCTTGACCCGGCGGTCGCCACCCTGCCGACCTCGGCGGAAGACGCGCGGCGCGTGATCGCCGCGGCCAAAGACGTGCTCGACTTCGCCCGCGCGCGCGGCGTTCCGGTCGTCCACGTGAAGCAGGTCTATCGGCGCCTGCCCAAGTGGCGCAACGAGGGCATGTCGCAGCCGTTCTGGCAGGCGATGCAGACGCTGCTCGCGGAGGACAACCGCCTGTCGCCCGGCCGCCGCACCAGGCTCGAGGACCATCAGATCGAAGGCTCGCCCGGAACGGAGACGATGCCCGAGGTCTACGCCGAGGGCGATTACACCATCGACAACAAGAAGCGGCTCGACTGCTTTTATGGGACCGACCTCAGACTGCTGCTCGACAATCTCGGCGCCAAGACGGTCTGCCTCATGGGCATCAACACCAACACCTGCGTGCTCAACACGTCCTTCACCGCATTCAACTTCAACTACCGCGTGGTGGTGCTGTCGGACTGCGTCGCCAGCATGTACGGCGACGACCTCCACGTGCTTGGCCTGCAGAACGTCGCCCGCTGCCTTGGCTGGGTCATCGACAACGCGGCGTTCAAGGAAAAGCTCGGCGCCGCCTCGCGTGCGTGACCGGGGCTGCTGAGGCCATGAGCGGCGGACATGCGCTGATCATCGGCGGCTCGGTGGGCGGCCTGTTCGCGGCCCATCTGCTGCGCTCGGTCGGCTGGGGCGTCACGGTGTTCGAGCGCAACGTCGAGGACTTGGCCGGCCGCGGCGCCGGCATCGGCACACAGGACGCGCTGCACGAGATCATGCGGCGGCTCGGGATGCCGATCGACGACACGATGGGGGTCGAGGTGACCTCCTGCATCTGCCTCGACCGCGCTGGTCAGATCGTCCATGAACAGCCGATCCGGCGCGTGATGAGCGCCTGGTCGCGCGTCTATCAGCCGCTGCGCCGCGCCCTGCCCGCCGAATGCTACCGCGCCGGCTGGCGCCTCGAGCGAATCGAGAGCGAGAACGGCCGCGCGTCCGCGGTGTTCGCCGGCGGGCGGCGCGCCGAGGGCGACCTCATCGTCGGCGCGGATGGGCTGCGCTCGACCGTGCGCGCACAGGTCCTACCCGGCGCGCGCCCGACCTATGCCGGGTATGTCGCGTGGCGCGGCATGGCCGAAGAGCGGGAGATCCCGGCCGGGCTGCGCAGCTTCGTCTTCGACCGCTACAGCTTCTGTCTGCCCAAAGGTGAAATGCTGCTCGCCTACCCGGTCCCGGCGCCCGATGGCAGCACGGCGCACGGCCGGCGCGGCTACAACGTTGTCTGGTATCGCCCGGTGGACGAAATGACGCTGACTCGGATGTGCACCGACGCGGACGGCCACCACTACGAGGCCGGCATTCCTCCGCCTCTGATCCGCCCGGAGGTCCTGGGCGCGATGAGGGCCGATGCAGAGGCCAAGCTGGCGCCACAGATCGCCGCCATCATGGTCCATGCCGCCCAGCCGTTCTTCCAGCCCATCTACGACCTGGCCTCGCCGCAGATCGTCTTCGGCCGCGTGGCGCTGCTCGGCGACGCCGCATTCGTCGCGCGGCCGCATGTCGGCGCCGGAGTGACCAAAGCGGCACTCGATGCCGCCTGCCTCGCGGATTCCCTGACCGGCGCCGGTTCCGATATCGAGTCCGGTCTCGCCCGCTACAACGAGGAGCAGGTCCGGTTCGGAAACTGGATCGTGGCGCGCAGCCGCGAGCTCGGTGCGCAGGTGACCGAGACGCGTGACCGGCGCGCCGAGCAGGTCATGCGCGAGCACAGCGCCGCCAATGCCGACCTGCGCGAGCTCGCCGCCGGCCGTATGCCCGGACGTCCGTGAGGGCTTGCGCCTGCGCGGCGGAGGTGTCAAAGGAACACCCTCCGGGGGCAAGAACCGACGTCACGAGGACCAAAACAAATGTTCACAGCGAAACCCGCCGCGGCTCTGACCGCCGCGGCCAGCCTTGCCTTTCTCCTTTGTGCTTCTCCCACACCGTCGCAGGCCAAAGATCCGCCGGCCTGTGCGGCGATCAACTTCCGCCCGCTTGCGCCCGGTATGGGAGATGGCGTGCAGACCGCCGGCCTGTACCGGTCGCGGTTCATCGGCCTCCTCGAGGTCAAGGCCAACGTCAAAGGCGGACAGGCCGAGAGCTACTTCGTCACGGTCAACAACAACCCACCAGCCGCCGCCGGCAATGTGCCAAAGAGCGTGGCCGATTGTGCCGCGAAGAAGCACCTGCCGGCGCCCGGAGCGGCGGCGGCGACGTGCACGGGCGATCGGCTCACAGTCATGATCGATCACGCCGGCGACAAGCGCTACGTGCTGCTCTACGCACGGCAGGGTACGTCGGTGCAGCTGTGCTCGGCCGGCACGGCCTGAGCTTACGGAATCAGCACGACAGATCCGGCCGTCTGGCGCGCTTCGACGTCGCGATGCGCTGTTGCCGCATCGCGGAGCGGGTAACGCCGGCCGATTTTGACCGCGAGGATGCCGCGTGCGACGAGATCGAACAGCTCATCGCACGCGGTCTTGCGCGCCGAAGGGTCGGCGATGTGGTGACTGAAGCCGGGCCGCGAAACCGAGAGCGACCCCTTTTTCGCGAGCAGCAGGAGGTCGATCGGCGGCACGTGACCGGACGCATTGCCGTAGTTCACGAGCATCCCGAACGGCCGCGCGCAATCGAGCGAGGCCACGAACGTGTCCTTGCCGACGCCGTCGAATACGGCTGAGACGCCGTGCCCCGTGAGCGCCTTTACGGCCGCGACAAAATCGACGTCGCGATAGAGGATCGTGTGATCGCACCCGTGCGCGGCGGCGATGCGGGCCTTATCAGGCGAGCCCGCGGTGCCGATCACCGTCGCCCCCAGATGCTTCGCCCATTGGCAGAGCAGCAGCCCCACCCCGCTCGCCACCGCGTGAATGAGGATCGTATCCCCGGGCCCGGGCTTGAACACGCGATTGATCACCATCGAGGCGGTCAGGCCCTTGAGCAGCACCGCGGCCGCTTGCGGTTCGGAAATGCCATCGGGCAGCTTGATGAGACACGAGGCGGGGACGTTGCGCTCTTCGGCATACGAGCCGGTTTCCTCGTAGAACGGCCCGCCGGTGCCGACATAGGCGACGCGGTCGCCCGGCCGTACTTCTGTGACGCCGGAGCCGACAGCCGCCACGACGCCGGCCGCCTCGTTGCCGAGGATCAGCGGGAAGCTCGCGGGCTTGGCGATATAGAAGCCGCCACGGCGGACGTTGATGTCCGAAAAGTTGAACGCGATCGCAGTGTGCCGGACGCGCACCTCGCCCGCGGCAGGCGGCGGCAATTCGGCGTCCTCCCAGCGCATGACCTCCGGGCCGCCGTTCGCGTGGATGCGGATCGCCTTCATGGGCGGCAGAACTCGTCTAAGGCGCGTAGATCCAGAAATCGGCTGTCAGCACCGCCCCTGGCGCGGCCATGGGCGCCGGTACCTGCACGCAGACGAACGGATGCGGTTGCTTGCCGTGCCGGCTCGTCCATGCCAGCGCTACGGCAGGGAAATCTCGCGCGTCCGCCATGAAATATTGCGCGCGCACGATGTTGGCGGAGGTGGTCCCGGCGGCTTTGCAGACCGCTGCCGCGCTATCCAGCACAGCCAACCCTTGGGCCTGCGCGGCATGGTTCAAGCCGTCAAGTGCGGATGAGCGGCCCGCTCCAACCACCGCCCCGTCGGCGCCGATCGCCATCAGCCCGGACGGAAACACGAGGTCGCCCGCGCGGATGCACGGGCCGTAGGCCGCCATCGGCGGAACGTCGACCTTCAGGATCTCCTTTTTGCGCTTGGCGCCGTCGCGCAGCGCGATCAGATTGATCTCGACGATTCCCTCGACGAAGCCAAAGCCTTTGGTCGGCATGATCGACACGGCGCATGGTACGTCACCGAGGTGACGGAACCAGACGTCGAGGCAATCCGGAATGTCCGCCGCCGAAGGGACGTAGATCTGGGCTTTAAGCGCGTGCGCCCAGGTCACGCCGGCGGCCTTGAGCGCCGGCTCGAGGCGCTGCTTGATCACGAACTCGGTCTGCTTGCGCAGCGCGGACGGCCCGCCCCAATTGCGGCCTGGCGGCATGCGCAGGCTCGCGTCGACCGCGTTTTCGTCGCTGGCCATTTGCCCGGCGACGAACACGAAATCGTTGCAGGTGATCGCCGGCACGAAGTGCGAGCCGACCGGTACAGGCACCTCTTTGGGGTAGAGGCGCTGGATCGCGTGATCCTTTCCAGGCACCACGGCGATCATCGACATCGAGATATGCGACCTGGCGCCCAGGCAGCGCTCTATCACGACCGAGGTGCTCGGCGGGATGTAGTCGCCGAACTCCTGATGGCGCGCCAGCTGGTAGGCGCGGACCGCATCGGGCATCGGATAATATTGGTCGACGCGCACGCTGTGGCCGAGATCCGAGCCAAACTCCTTGAGCACGCGGCGCATCCGGCGGATGACGTACTCGGCCTCGCGCTTGAGACGCGGCGCTCCGAACGACGGAAAGCCGGCCGGCCCCTCGACCTCGGGGACGGGTCCTGCCTCGAAATCGAATGCCTCGTGCCCGGTCAGGAAGAGCCATGGCCCGGCTTTGACCGCGTAGGCGTAGCTGATGCCGGTCCCGGCCAAATGCTCGACCGCACGCACCTCGATATCCGCCATGGAACGCCTCCCGCCGCCTGTTGACTGACTAGTCAGAACTAGTCCGTGCGCCCACTATACACCGGGTATAGAGTTTGCAAGCATATGCGGCGGAAGCACCCGGGCCGGGAGAGCGGCGTTGTTAAGAGTCAGCGGCGTTCGGAAAGTCTTTGGCACCGCCGGCGACGGTTACGTGGCGCTCGGCGGCATCGACCTCGAGGTCTCGACCGGCGAATTCGTGTGTCTGCTGGGCCCTTCGGGCTGCGGCAAATCCACCTTGCTGAACATCCTCGCCGGATTCGACGCGGTCAGCGCCGGCACGGTTGAGTTCGACGGCGCACCCATCCGCGGTGCCGGCCGCGACCGCGTGATGTTCTTCCAGGACGCCGGCGCGGCATTGCTGCCCTGGCTCACGGCCGAAGAGAACGTGCGCTTTGCCTTGCGCGTGCGCAGAGTGCCCAAGCACCACTGGCCCGCGATCATCGGCAAATACCTGGCGATGGTCGATCTTGCGGAGCATCGCCAGAAATTCCCGGCGCAATTATCGGGTGGGATGCGTCAGCGCCTGCAGATCGCGCGCGCGCTCGCCGTCGAGCCCAAGGTCCTTCTGATGGACGAGCCGTTCGCCGCCCTCGACGCACTGACGCGGCGCCGGATGCACGCTTTTCTCCTCGATATCTGGCAGCGCACACAGACGACGGTTGTCTTCGTGACGCATGACATCAGCGAGGCGATCGCGCTGGCTGACCGGATCTGCGTCATGTCGGTGGGCCCCGGCTCGATCATCACCGACATGGTCCGGGTCGACCTGTCGCGGCCCCGCGACCTCGCCGATCCGCGCGCCGCGGGACTATTCAAGGACATCGAGGCGTTGCTCTCCCACGATTTGGCGCAGGTGGCGTAAATGCCGCCCGCCAGCGACACAGTCCGTCTAAAGCAGCAGGGCGCGACGGCCTCGCCGCCGCTGCCGCTGGCCGCGCATCTCGCGTGGGCCTGGCTGCGATTGCGCGGACTCCTCCTGTTCGTCGCCTCGATCATCGTCGGATTCGCGACCTGGCAAATCCTGTCCACCTTCATCTTCAACCCATTCCTGATTCCCCCGCCCCTGATCGTATTCAAGACCGCGATCCCGATGATCGAAAGCGGCGAGATCCTGCGCGACGTCGCGATCAGTCTGTCGCGGGTCTCGGTCGGCTTCGTGAGCGGCTCCGCCGTCGCAATCGTCCTGGGCGTTCTGCTCGGGCGTGTCCGTCTGCTCAACGAGCTCCTCGATCCGATCGTTGAACTGCTGCGCTACCTGTCGCCGACCGCGATGATCCCGATCGCCGTGATCTGGTTCGGCATCGGTGAGATGTCGAAGTACTTCCTGATCTTCTGGGGAACGTTCTTCATCGTGCTGATCAACACGGTCGCCGGCGTGTGGCGCGCCCCCGTCATCCGCCAGCGCGCAGCCGAATGCCTCGGCGCCAGCCGGCTGCAGATCTTCGTCCTCGTCGTGATCCCGTCGGCTGCGCCCTACATCGTGACCGGCATGCGCATCGCGATGGCGTCGTCGTTCATGAGCATCATCCCGGCCGAGATCCTTGCCGCCGATTCGGGCATAGGCTTCCTGCTGCAGAATTCGTCGATGCTGCTGCAGACGAACCGTATCTTCGTGGCACTCCTGACGATCTGCCTCTTGGGATTCGTCTTCGATCGCGTGTTCCGCATCATCGTCGACCGCATGCTCTCGCGTTACATGTCGTACGTAGCCCTCACCTAAAACCGAACCGGGGAGACTCAGATGAATAGACAGCGCAAGCTCAGCTTGAAGGCGGCCGTCGTCGGCGCGCTTGCGGCCACGGCCGCGATCACGTTCTCACCATTCCAGGCGGAGGCGGCTGAGCTGAAAAAGGTGACCTTGTTCGGCCAGCCGTCGGTGAACAACGATTCGATCTGGATGGCCCTGTCCGAAGGCTACTTCAAAGCCGAGGGGCTCGATGTCGACTATCGGGTTTTCCCGTCCGGCACGACGGCGTTCCAGACCTTCAAGACCGGACAAGGCGACATCGTCATGACCGGCGACCTGCCAAGCGTGTCTTATTTTCTCGACAACCCGGGCCAATACCAGACCTTCGCAGCCATCGAACGCGACAGCAAGGGATACGTTGCGGTCGCCCGCAAGGAGATCAAGAAGCCGCAGGATCTGGCCGGAAAGACCATCGCGACACGTGTCGGCTCGACCGGCTCGTGGTTCATTTCGGAATACCTGACGAAGAACCACGTCGATCCGGCCCAAGTCACGGTCAAGAACCTCGACACGCAACTGCTGCCGGCAGCACTCTGCCGCGGCGACATCGCGGCATTCTTCATCTGGCAGCCGATCGGGTCGCGCACGTTGGAGATCTGCCCGAACGACGCGCACTACCTGAGCGATGCCACCGGCTATATCCAGGGTTATCTGGTCGCCGGCGCCCGGCCGCAATTTCTCGGCACACCAGAGGGAGCCGATACCGTGACGCGGTTCCTACGCGCGGTGTTGAAGGGCAAAGACAAGGCCGAGCATGACTTCGCCGCCGTCGCCGCCTACGCCCAGAAGACCTACAGCCTCAGCGAACAGGCGACGCGCGAGCAGTGGGACACCAACATGCGGCCGATCGCCCTCGACAAAATCTATTACTCGGATTTCTGCAGCCTCAGCCACTGGGCGCAAGGGGCCAAGGTGACGAACGCGCCGGTCGATTTCACCAAGCTCACCTGGCCGAACGGGCTCAAGGCCGTCGACCCGAAGCTCGTGGCGGCCGCACCTCCGCCGTGCTGATCAGTCGTAGACCGTCTCGGTATAATGCGAGGCGTCGACAACCGCCTCGATGACGGTTGGTCCGTCGGTCGCGAGCGCCTTCTTGAGGGCCCCGGCAAGCTCATCCGGCGTCCTGGCGCCGACCGCGGGTACGCCGAAATAATGCGCGGGCGGTGCCGTGTAGGGTTCCTCCTGCAGCTCGGTGCCATAGAGGGCGAAATTGCGGCGCTGCTGCTTCACTTTGATGAGCGCCAGCCAGCGGTCGTCGAGCACGACGATCGGCAGCGCCAGCCCGTAGCGCTTGGCGACCGCCACCTCGCCGCACGTCATCTGGAAGCAGCCGTCGCCGATCACCGCGACAACCGGCAGGTCGGGCCGCGCCAGCTTGGCCGCGATCGCCGCCGGCAGGCCGAAGCCCATCGACGACCAGCCGTTGGTGATCAGGAACGTGCGCGGCGCGTGCGCGGTCCACTGGCTGCCGATCTGGTGCGTGTGCGCGCCGACGTCGAAGGCGAGCACGCCGTCCTTCGGCAGACCCGCGCGCACCACATCGATCGCCTGGTGCGGGCTGAACTCGGCCGTGCGCGGCCTGAGGCTCGCCTGGAAGCGCTCGCGGTGCGCCGAGATGGCGGCCGGTGTCCACTCGTTCGAGGCCGAGCCGGCGGCCAGCGCCTCGAGTGCCGCGTCGAGATCGCCCACCACCTCGTGCGCCACGCGTACGGAAGCATCGACATCGGCCCGCGCGATATCGATGTGCAGCAGCGGCACGGCCTTGATCCATGCCTCGTATTCGACCTCGATCGTGTCGTAACCGAGACCTATGATCAGGTCGGCGCTGCGCAACATCTCGCGTTGCACCTGGCGCCGCGCCCGCTCGATGCAGCCCAGAGACAGCTTATGGTCCTCATTGACCAGCCCTTTGGCCATCGTCGTGGTCGCGAACGGCATCGCGTGCGCCTCCAAGAACCGCCGCAGCAGCGCCGGCTCCCGCATGCGCATGGCGGAGGCGCCGATCACGGCGATCGGCCGCCTGGCGCGGCCGATCAGCTTGCGCGCTTCGGCGAGCGCCTCCCTGGAGGGTGGCGACAGGCGCGCGGCAGGCGGGATGTCGACCTCGGTTTCATTCGTCTCGGCAATGGCCACGTCCTCGGGCAGATCGAGATGGACCGGCCCCACCGGCTCGGTCAGCGCCAGGCGCACCGCCTCGGCGATCGTCGTGGCGATGCCACCGGGACGGAGCTCGAGGCTCGCCTTGGTGATCGGCGCGAACAGATCGTGATGCGGGATATGCATCTGCACGCGCCGCCCGAGCTGGGCCGTGGGGATGTTGCAGGTGATTGCGAGCAACGGCGAGCGGTCGAGATAGGCGCAGCCCACGCCGGTGGTGAGGTTCGTGGCACCCGGCCCGTGCGTGGCGATGCAGAGGCCGGGGCGGCCGGTCATCCGGCCCATCACGTCCGCCGCGAATGCCGCCGAGCCCTCGTGCGCCGTCAGCACGAAGCGCATGCCGCCGCCACGCATGGATTCGATGAGCGGGATCACGTTGCCGCTCGGGATACCGAAGCCCTCGCCGATCCCGGCCCGTTTCAGCATTCGCACGATGAGATCGGTGTTCGTCGCCACGGTGTTCGCCCAAATTTGCCTCAGGTCGGGCCACAGTATGGGCGGTGCGCACACCTGTCAAAGACGCGCTTGTCAACGGGCGCTGCATCGGCCAACGATGAGCGCGACACGAGGGAACCCATGCCGACATCGCAGCAGCTTCTGATCCGCGGCGGACGCGTCTACGACCACGACGGCGACGTCCACCAGCCGGCGACCGCCGACATCCTGATCGAAGGCAGCCGGATCGTGGCGGTCGGCGGCGATGCGGCCTCCCGTGCGGCCCGTGACGCCGGGATCGTCGACGCCGCCGGGCGGCTGGTCATGCCGGGGCTCATCAACGCTCATTACCACTCGCACGACGTGCTGTGCCGCGGGCTGTTCGAGGAGCTGCCGCTCGAGATGTGGCTGCTCTACACGCTGCCGATGGGCGCCAACCGCAGCAAGGAGGAGGTGCGGGCGCGCACCTTGGTGGGCGCCCTCGAATCCTTGCGCGCCGGCATCACGACCGTGCAGGACATGCTTGGCCTGGTGCCGCTGGATGAGGAGTATCTCGACGTCGTCCTCGCCGCCTATCGCGATGCGGGCATCCGCGTGGTGTTCTCGCCGATGGTCGCCGACCTGCCGTCGGTTGCCATGGTGCGGCATCGCGACGCCCTGCCCTCGGGCGTCCAGGACCTGCTCGGCACCAAGGCGCTGCCGATGCGCGACCAGCTCGAGTTCCTCGGGGCACAGTTCCGCCGCCATCCCGCCTCCGGCACCTTGCACTGGGCGGTGGCACCCTTCGCACCTCAGCGCTGCACGCCCGAGATGCTCCAGGGCTGCGCCGAGCTCGCGGAGAAGCACGACCTTGCCGTCTACACGCATGTCTACGAGACCCGCGGGCAGGCGTTGATCGCGCGCGAGCTCGAGGAATTCGGCGGGTCGTTCATCGCCTACATGGACAAAGCGGGGATCCTCGGCCCCCGGCTCAACATCGTGCACAGCGTCTGGATCACGCGCGCGGAAGCCGACCGCATGGCGGCGGCGGGTGCGGGGATCGTCCTCAACCACCTGAGCAACTTCAAGCTCAAGAGCGGCGTGGCGCCGGTCGTCGATCTGCGCGAGGCGGGCGTGCGGCTCGGGCTCGGCTGCGACAATTGCAGCGGCAGCGACGTGCAGAACATGTTCCAGGCGATGAAGCAGTTCTGCCTGATCGCCGCGGTCAGCGAGCCCGAGCCGGGTCCTGGCCTGGCGCATGAGGTCCTGCGCACCGCGACACTGGGCAACGCGCGCACCGCCGGGCTCGGCGACCGCCTCGGTGCCGTCCGCCCCGGCTTCACGGCCGATCTGGTACTGATCGACCTCGCCGACATCGCCTATCTGCCGTTCAACAGCGCCGCCCGGCAGCTCGTCTATACCGAGACCGGCCGCGGCGTCGATACCGTGATCGTCGACGGCCGCGTGGTCGTGCGCCACGCCAAGTCGACGACCGTCGATGAGGACGGATTGCGCCGCGAGGTCGAGGGCCTGATGCGCCACTTCACGGCCGATTACGCGGCCGTGCGGCAGGCGCGCGAATGGGCGCTGCCCCATCTGCGCGACGCCAATCGCCGTGTCTGGCAAGCCGATCTGCCGCTGCAGCGCTTCCTCGCGCGCACCCGGCAGTAGCGCCGCGCCTTTCCCCTAGAGGGGTGCCAGCTTCGGCATGACCTCGGTGGAAAAGAGCGCCAGCGACCGCAGCGCGTCGGCGAGCGGCATCGTGCCGAACATCAGATAGGTCAGCACATAGTTGATGCCGAGCTCGTGCTTCTGCTGGGCGAGCTTCTCGGTCACGGTCGCAGGCGCTCCGGCGATGATCGTGCCTTCGCGGACTGCATCCTCGAACGTCGACGATACCGGGACCGACTGCCGCACGACCAGCTCGTCGCCGACGTTGAGCCGGGCGAGATAGGTCAGGTTGGCGTACAGGTGGGCGAAGGCGGGTTTGGCGATGGCGACCGCCGCCTCGTCCGTGTCCGCGACGACGACCTGGCGCGACACGCCGATCGCCGCCCCGCCCGGGAATTCGGGCTTCGGCTGCGCGGGCTTGCCGCGCTTCGCCAGCGCCTCGTTGTAGCTCGCGATGTTCGCCTTGGCCCGGCCGACGGCCCCGTTTGTCGCAAAATGCAGGCCGTGCTCGCCCGCCCAGGTCGAGCCGGTGGCGTTCGACGAGCCGTACCAGAAGGCCGGATGCGGCCGCTGCAACGGCCGCAGCGCAATCGGCACGTCCTTGTACTCGAAATATTTCCCCTTGTAGGTGAGCTTGTCGTGCGTCAGCCCTTCGCTGACGCAGTGAAAGGCATCGATGAAGATATCCCGCGACTCCTCGGCCGAGACCTTGTGATGCTTCAGCTCGAACGGAGACACCCCGCGGCCGATGCCGACTTCGAGCCGCCCGTTGCTGAGATGGTCGAGCATCGAGATCTCCTCGACCATCGCCAGCGGTGAATAGAGCGGCAGGAGGTACACCAGCGGGCCCAGGTGGATGCGCTTTGTGGCCCGCGCAACGGCCGCCAGAAAAACGCCGGGCCGCGGGGTCGTGTTCAGCGGCGAGGCGTGGTGTTCTGCCAGGTGGTAGCAATAGAATCCCGCCTCGTCCGCGGCCGCGATGAACCGCAAACGCTCGTCGAACTGGACCGCGAGCGGACGGTCGTTGCGGTCGATGTGGTCGAACAGCCCGAACTTCATGGGATCCTCGTGTGAGCTTGGCGCAGACGCGAGTGTCACCTCCGGTGCATCGGACCGCAAGACGACAGCTGTGGGCTCTGGCGGTCGCGGGCGCCTGCCCACCACGGCAGTCTATGGACAGCCTGCGGCCGGAAAGTTATTCTGGAATTATAAGTTGATAAATAAGCGAGACAAACGAGCTCGCCGGGGTCAGTGGGAGGACGCGGACGCGTAATCGACGCTCAATTCGCCGGAATGCCTGAGCCGCAGCACCCCGTCACCATGGGGGCGCCGGTTCATCTTTGACATCGCCCAGCAACAGACATCGAAGGGAAGACGCGCCATGAAGCAGATGAAGCGCAGAACCGTGTTGAAGGGATTGGCGGCCGGCGCCGGGTTGGCGACGCTCGGCGCACCGGCGATCGCGCAAGCGAACCCGATCCGGCTCGGATTCCTGACCGTCAAAACGGGGCCGCTCGCCTCGGGCGGCATTCAGATGGAGCAGGGTCTCATGCTCTATCTGAAGAACCGCGGAATGAAGATCGCCGGCCGGCCGGTCGAGGTCTTTACCGGCGATACCGGCGGGTCACCCGCTGTCACGCGCACCAAACTTCAGGAGATGGTCGAGCGCGACAAGATCCACTGCATGATCGGCCCGCTCGACACCGCCTCGGCGCTGGCGGTCGACGATTACATCCGCTCGGCGGAGCTGCCGACGATGAGCGTTGCCGCGGCCGACGACATGACCCAGCGCCATCCGAACCCCTGGTTCGTGCGCGGCACCTCGACGTCCTCTCAGTGCAGCCAGCCGGCGGCCGACTATTGCGCCAAGACGCTCGGCTGGAAGCGCATGGGCACGATCGCCGACGATCTCGCCTACGGCCATGAGATGTGCAGCGGCTTTCTGCGCGTGTTCGAGGAGAACGGCGGAAAGATCGTCCAAAAGCTGTGGCCGCCGCTGACCGTCCCCGACTACGGCACCTACATCGCGCAGCTCAAGACAGACCTCGACGGCCTGTTCATCGGCTTCGCCGGCTCGAACGGCTATCGCTGGGTGCACCAGCTCACCGAGTACGGCCTGCGCGACAAGGTGAGGATGATGGGCGGCATGACGGCCGTCGACGAATCGCTGTTCAAGGCCATGGGTGACGAGGCGGTCGGGCTGCTCTCCGCCTCCTGGTACTCGGCCGCCCTCGATACGCCGACCAACCGGAAATTCGTCGAGCAGATGAGAAAGGACTACGACGTCGAGCCGGGGTTCTATGCCGCGGCGACGAACACCGAGGCCTCGGTGTTCGACGCCGCCTGCCAGGCGGTGGACGGCAAGGTCGAGGACAAGGCTGCCTTCATGAAAGCTTTGCGGGCGACCGACATCAAGGACACGGTGCGCGGACCGGTGAAGTTCGATGATCTTGGAGACGCGATCGCCTCCGTCTATATCCGGCGCGTCGACAAGGTGAACGGAAGGCTGCAGAACACCGTCATCCATACCTACGAGAACGTCAGCCAGTTCTGGACCTACGGCGAGAAGGCGTTCCTTGCCAATCCGGTGTACTCGCGCGACTACCCGCCGGCAACGCACCTCGAATAGCGTGACCTTGGGGCACGGCGCCCGCCCGGCAGGCGGGGCCGTGCCTCACTCCGACACGACGCAGGCGCCCGCATGCAGTTCTGGGTGATCCAGACGCTGAACAGCTTTGCCCTCGGGGGGCTCCTGTTCCTGCTGTCGTCGGGCTTTTCGCTGATCTTCGGGCTGATGCGCGTACCCAACCTCGCGCACGGGGCCTTCTTCATGCTCGGCGCGTATATCGGCGTCAGCACCATGGGCCAGGTGGGCGGCAATTTCTGGCTCGGCGTCATCGGCGGCGGGCTCGGCGTGGCCGTGCTCGGCGGAGTGCTGGAACGTTTCATCCTTCGGCGTCTGGCCGGCAACGAGCAGGGTCAGGTCCTGGTGACGCTCGGCTTCGCGTTCATCATCGCCGATCTGTGCCTGGTCGCCTGGGGCGGCGATCCGATTCCGGTTCCGGCGCCGTCGTACGTGAACCGGCCGCTGTTCTTCGCCGGGCTCGCGTTTCCCACCTACCGTTTCGTCGTGCTGGGCGTCGCGGTGGCGATGGCCGTCGTTCTGCACGTCGTGATGGATCGCACGCGGCTGGGGGCCATGATCCGCGCCGGGGTGGATGACATGCAGATGGCGCGCGGCATCGGCATCAAGGCGTCGCAGCTGTTCACGATCGTGTTCTGCCTGGGGGCGGCACTCGCCGGCGCCGGCGGCGTCCTGGGCGGGCCGATCACGTCAGCCTATCCCGGGCTCGATGCGGACATGCTGCCGCTGGCGCTCGTGGTGGTCATCCTGGGCGGGGTCGGCAGCCTGCTGGGCGCCTTCGTCGGCAGCTTCGCCATCGGCTTCATCTACAATTTCGGCATCGCCCTCTTCCCGGACCTCGCCTACGTGATCCTGTTCCTGCCGATGGTGCTGGTGCTCGTCTGGCGCCCGCAGGGTCTGTTCGGTCGTCTGTTGCGATGAGCCGCGCGTTGGCATCGGCCGTGGCCCTTGCGGTGGCACTCGCGGTGCTGCCGTGGATCCTGGGCAACACCTTCTACGTCAACCTGTCGAGCCAGATCCTCATCTATGCGCTGTTCGCGCTCAGCATCAACCTGCTCAGCGGCTATGCCGGGCTCACCTCTCTCGGTCAGGCCGCCTATTTCGGTGGTGCTGCCTATGCCTGCGCCTGGCTGGTCAACCGCGTCGGCCTCGACCAGACGACCGCAGCATGCGCGGCCGTGCTCTTCGGCACAGGATTGGCCGCGCTCTTCGGGGTCCTGTCCCTGCGTGCGTCCGGCCTTGGCTTTCTGATGATCACCTTGGCGCTCGGGCAGATCGTCTGGGGCGTCGCCTACCGGTGGGTCGAGCTGACGGGCGGCGACAACGGCATGCGCATGGGTGCCCGTCCGTCGCCGCTGGGTCTCGATATTTCGCGTCCGATGCCCTTTTACTACTTCACCGCGATCGTATTCGGGATCGCCCTCTACTGCCTGTGGCGGTTGGCGCGCTCGCCGTTCGGGGCGAGCCTGCGCGGCACGCGCGATCAGCCGCGCCGGATGCGCATGCTGGGCTACCATGTCTGGCTGGTCCAATGGGTCGCCTTCGTGATGTCCGGCTTCTGGGCGGCGGTCGCGGGCGTGCTGTTCGTCTACTACAACCAATTCGTCAGCCCGATCACCCTGTCGCTGCAGCAATCCGCCGAGGTGCTGCTGATGTCGATCCTCGGCGGGGCGGGCACCTTGGCCGGCCCGATCGTCGGCGCCATCGTCATCACCTTGGTCAAGAACGTGGTCAGCTCGTATCTCGATCGCTGGAATACACTCCTGGGCGTGATCTTCGTGGTCAGCGTCATCTTCATGCCGGAGGGCATCGTGCCCGGATCGCTGCGGCTGTGGCGGCGCTTCACCGGCGCTGGCACAGCGGCACCCAAGCCCGTCGCGAAGACGTCCTGATGGAACCCGCGCTCCATATTCAGGGGCTCAGGAAGCGCTTCGGCGGCTTGCCGGCGATCCAGGACGTCTCGCTGCAGGTGATGCCGGGCGAGCGCCGCCTCATCATCGGCCCCAACGGCGCCGGCAAGACCACCTTGTTCAACCTCATCACCGGCGATCTCCGGCCCGATGCCGGGTCCGTGCGCCTGTTCGGCGAGGAACTGCTGCGACTCCCGACGCAACAGCGCATCCACAAGGGGCTCGCGCGCACGTATCAGATCCTGACCCTGTTCCCGCGCGAGACGTTGGAGCACAACGTGGTTCTGGCGCTTCTCGGCCTGGCGCCTCAGCGCTGGAACCCCTGGGCTGCCCTCTCCGGCTACAGCGCGCTGCATGCGGCGGCCCGGGCCGCTCTCGCCGACGTGGGGCTGGGCGAGCGCGCCGGCCGCGTCGTCGCCGAGACGTCGTACGGCGAGCGCCGCCGGCTCGAGCTCGCGATGGCTCTGGCCCAGAAGCCCAAGATCCTGCTGCTCGACGAGCCGCTCGCCGGCTTGTCGCAGGAGGAGCGGCAGTCGGTCCAGGCGCTTCTGACGAAGATTCCGCGCGACGTGACGATCGTGATGATCGAGCACGATATGGACGTGGCGCTTGCTTATGCCGAGCGCATCACCGTCCTGCATTACGGGCAGGTGATCGTCGAGGGGACGCGCGCCGAAGTGGTGGCCGATCCGCGCACCAAGGAGGTGTACCTTGGCGACTGAGGTGCTGCGCCTCGGCGGCGTCGACGCCTTCTACGGCGACAGCCACGTGCTGCATGCCGTCGGCTTCACGGTGCATGCCGGACGGCTGCTGGCGCTCCTCGGCCGCAACGGTGCCGGCAAGACCACCTGCCTGAACACGGTGATCGGCTTCCTGCCGCCGCGCCAGGGGAACGTGGCGCTGTTTGGCGAAGCGATCGCCGGCCTGCCGCCCGAGACCATCGCGCGCAAAGGCGTCGGCCTGGTGCCCCAGGGGCGGCGCGTGTTCCGCAGCCTCTCGGTTGACGAGAATTTGCGGGTCGCGGCCCGGGGGCCCGTCGCCGGCTCGAAGGGCGGCTGGTCGCTCGAGCGCGTATACGAGGTGTTCCCGCGCCTGCGCGAGCGCCGGGCCCAGGCGGCGGGCCTGTTGTCGGGCGGCGAGCAGCAGATGCTGGCGATCGGCCGGGCGCTGATGAGCAACCCGCGCCTCCTCCTGATGGACGAGCCGTCGGAGGGCCTGGCGCCGCAGATCGTGCACGAAGTCGGGCGCATCATCGCGGCCCTGAAGGCGGACGGGCTGTCGATCGTGCTCGTCGAGCAGAACATCAAGATGTCGCTCAACGTGGCCGACGACGTGGTGTTGCTCAACACGGGCCGCGTCGTGTACGAGGGGGACGTCGCCGGCGTGCGCAACGACGAACGCCTGGTGGCCCAGCATCTCGGCGTGTTCTGATCATCACAATCACCAGCGAGGGGACCAAATTATGATGTACACCTGCGCCCCGGCGGGGCAGGGCTCCGGCGGTGCCGCGGCGCGGCACGCCCGTACCACCGTGCGCAAGGCCAACAAGAGCCTGCGCGTTGACATCCATTGCCACTACAACAACCCGGATGTCGAGGCGATGGTTCAGCACCTGAAGCCGATCGAGCACGAGCCGCTGTTCAAGTTCTCGAACGCGCCGACGCGCGAGGTCAACCGCAAGCAGTCCGAGGACCGCAAGCCGCAACTCTCGACGATCGAAGTCCGCCTCAAGGACATGGACAAGATGGGAGTCGACATCCAGGCCGTGTCCCCCGCCCCCAACCAGTACTTCTACTGGACCGCCCCGGAGCTCGGCCGCGAGACCTCGCGCAAGGTCAACGACCGCCTGGCCGAGATCGTCGCCAAGTGGCCGGATCGCTTTGTCGCTCTTGGAACGGTTCCGCTGCAGAACGCCGACATGGCGATCGCCGAGCTCGAACGCTGCGTGAAGACGCTCGGCCTGCGTGGCATCGAGATCAACACCAACGTCAACGGCCTCAACCTGACCGACGAGCGGCTCGGCCTCGACAAGCTGTTCGCGCGCGTGCAGGAGCTGGACGTCATGATCTTCCTGCACCCGGGCGGCTTCACGCATGCCGACCGGCTGACCAACCACTATTTCAACAACGTGATCGGCAACCCCTTGGAGACCACGATCGCGGTCAGCCACCTCATCTTCGACGGCGTGCTCGACCGCTATCCGAAGCTGAAGTTCGTGGCCCCGCACGCCGGCGGATATCTCGCCTTCTATCACGGCCGCATCGACCATGCGCACGGCGCCCGTTCCGACTGCCGGCTTGTCATCAAGAAGAAGCCGTCGAGCTATCTCAAGAAGTTCCACTTCGACACGATCACGCACAACCGCGACATGCTGAAGACGCTCGTCGATACCTATGGCCCCGACCACGTGCTGCTCGGGACCGACTATCCTTACGACATGGGGGTGGACGACCCCGTCGGCTTCATCGACGGCGTGGCGAAATTGAGCCGTGCCGACAAGGTTCAGATCATGGGCGGCAACGCGGCGCGGCTTCTGAAGATCAAGAGCAAGGCGCGCTAGCGGAGAATTCGTTGAGTTCGCCGACCGACCGGAAGACGCTCGAGGCGTACGATCGGGACGCCGCCGGTTTCGCAGCGGAATGGCACGCGCAGCCGACGCCCGTCGATCTCCAGGCATATGTGCGGCGGTATTTCCGGCCCGGGCCGACTGCCGACATCGGCTGCGGCAGCGGGCGGGACACGGCGTGGCTCGACGCCAACGGCTATCCGGCGACCGGGTTCGATGCATCGGACGCACTGCTCGCCGAAGCGCGGCGCCTGTACCCGAACATCCAGTTCCAACGCAGCACCCTCCCCGAGCTCGCGGGCGTCGATGAGGACAGCTTCACGAACGTCCTGTGTGAGACCGTCATCATGCATCTGCCGGCAGCTCAAGTTCCGCCGTCGGTCGGGCGTCTGGTCGCGATCCTGAGGCCCGGCGGCACCCTCTATCTGAGCTGGCGGGTCACCGAAGGCGGCGATCTCAGGGACAAACACGGGCGTCTCTATGCGTCCTTCGATCCGGATCTGGTCCGTGGCGCCCTGACGGGTGCCGAGGTTCTGCTCGACGAGCAAGCGCAAAGCGTGTCGTCCGGCAAAACGCTCCGCCGCATCGTCGCGCGCAAGACCGGCCGCCGTTGAGCGGCTCAACCCTCGGCAAAATCCTCTTCCCAGTATTCCTGGGCGCCGCGCCGGTTCTCGCTGCGGCGCGCCGCCTCGGCCCGGCGTAGCTCGACGCGGCGGATCTTGCCCGAGATCGTTTTCGGCAGATCGGCGAACTCGAGCCGCCGCACCCGCTTGAACGGAGCGACGTGCTCGCGCAGGTGGCGGAAGATCGACTGCGCGGTGGCGCGGTCGGGCGCGAAGCCGGGGCGCAAGGTGAGGAACGCCTTGGGGATCGCCAGGCGGATGGGATCCGGAGAGGGCACCACCGCCGCCTCGGCGACCGCCTCGTGCTCGATCAGCACGCTCTCCAGCTCGAACGGGCTGATCCGGTAGTCGGAGGCCTTGAACACGTCGTCGGCGCGCCCGACGAAGGTGAGGTACCCATCGGCATCGCGTACCGCGACGTCCCCGGTGCGATAGGCGGAGCCGGAGACGGCCCCAAGGTGACCGCTCTCGCCCTGGTAGCCCTGCATGAGCCCCAGCGGCCGCGGGTCGAGCATGATCGAGACCTCGCCCTCTTCTGCCTCCGCTCCCTCGGGATCGAGCAGCCGGATACGATAGCCGGGCAGCGGCCGGCCCATCGACCCGGGCTTGATCGGCTGGCCGGGGCTGTTGCCGATCTGCGCCGTCGTCTCGGTCTGTCCGTAGCCGTCGCGGATCGTGATGCCCCAGGCCGATTTCACGCGTTCGATCACCTCGGGGTTGAGCGGCTCGCCCGCGCTGATGAGCTCGCGCAGGGAGACCTTCCACGCGGCTAAGTCCTCGAGAATCAGCAAACGCCAGACGGTCGGCGGCGCGCACAAGGTGGTGACGCCCCGGTGCGCCACGATGTCGAGCAGCGCCTTGGCATTGAAGCGCGGCTGGTTGGCGATGAAAACCGTCGCCTCGGCGTTCCAGGGTGCGAAGAAGCAGCTCCAGGCATGCTTCGCCCAGCCGGGCGAGGAGATGTTGAGGTGCACGTCGCCCGGCTTGAGGCCCAGCCAGTACATCGTGGAGAGATGGCCGATCGGATAGCTCTGGTGGCTGTGCAGGACGAGCTTCGGCTTTGCGGTCGTGCCCGAGGTGAAATAGAGGAGCAGCGGGTCGGTCGCCCGGGTCGGCGCGTCCGGGGTGAACGCGGCCGAGGCGCCCGCGCAGTCGTCGTACGCGAGCCAGCCCGCCGGTGCACCGCCGCCGATCGCGATCCGCGTCAACCTGCCGGCGAGCCCCTCGAACTTGCCGGCATCGACCCCGGTCGTCACCACGTGCCGCACCGCGCCGCGCGCGATGCGGTCCGCAAGGTCGTCGCGCGTCAGCAGGGTCGTCGCCGGGATGACCACGGCACCGAGCTTCATCGCCGCCAGCATGACCTCCCACAGCTGTGGGACGTTGCCCAGCATCAACAGGACGCGGTCGCCGCGCCTCACCCCCAGCGTGCGCAGGTGATTGGCGAGCCGGTTCGACTGCGCCGACAGCTGCGCGAAGGAGAGCCTGGTCTCCCCGCCCTCCTCGACGATCCACAACGCTGGCCGCTCGTTGCCGGCCGCGATGCGGTCGAAATAATCGAGCGCCCAGTTGAACTCGGCCAGCTGCGGCCAGCGGAAGCCCTGGTAGGCGGCGGCGTAGTCCTCGCGGTGGGCGAGCAGGAAATCGCGCGCCTCGATGAAGCTCCGCACCATCCAAATCCTCCCTTGGCCGTCCCCTTGGGCGGCTCGGCCGCTATTGCCTGAAAGCTTAGTCGATCCCCGCCCCCTTGGTCGACTCGCGGCGGCGACCCCTGTAAGTTTTGTCCATCGCTCCCCATATTCGCGGCCGATAAGGAGGCTTGGTTCATGAAATTCTCCGTCGGACAGCCGGTGAAACGTCACGAAGACCTGACCCTGACCACGGGCAAGGGCCGCTATACCGATGACATTTCCCTGCCGCGCATGGCGCACGCCTACGTGCTGCGCTCGACGGTCGCGCACGCGAATCTCAGGCGCGTGGACGCGAGCCGGGCGCGCACCATGCCGGGCGTCCTCCTCGCCTTGACCGGCGAGGACGTGCGCAAGGACGGCCTCGGCGATATCCCCTGCATGCACCCGCTCACGAGCCGGGACGGCAAGGCGCGCTATGATACCCCGCGCCCGGTGCTCGCGATCGGCAAGGTCCGTCATGTCGGCCAGCCGGTGGCGCTCGTCGTGGCCGAGACCCTGGCTCAGGCGAAGGATGCCGCCGAGGCCATCGAGGTCGACTACGAGACCCTGCCGGCGGTGACGGACGGGCGGGACGCCCTGAAGCCCGGAGCACCGCAGCTCTTCGACACGATCCCCGGCAACCTGGTCTTCGACTGGGACAACGACATGTGCGACTTCAAGGCGACCGAAGCCGCGTTCGCCAAGGCCGCGCGCGTGATCACGCTCGATGCGATCAACAACCGCGTCGTGGCCAACTCGATGGAGCCGCGCAACGCCATCGGCGACTGGGATGCCGCGACCGGCCGGCCGGTCCTCTATACCGGCACGCAGGGCTCGCACTTCGTGCGCGACACCCTGGCCGACGGCGTCCTGAAGCTGCCCAAGGAGAAGGTGCGGGTCGTGACGCCGCCGAACGTCGGCGGCGGTTTCGGCATGAAGGCCTTTCTCTATCCCGAGCAGGCGCTGGTCACGTGGGCGACAGGCAAGCTGAAGCGCCCGGTCAAGTGGCAGTCCGAGCGCTCCGAGGGTTTTGTCTCCGACAACCAGGGCCGCGACCACTTCACCCATGCCGAGCTCGCGGTCGACGAGCGCGGCAAGTTTCTCGGCCTCAAGGTCTCGCTGGTCGCCAATCTCGGCGCGTACCTGTCGCCGCTCGGGCCGTTCATTCCGACACGTTCGAGCGATCTCTTGTGCGGCATCTACACCACGCCGGCGATCGCCATCAACGTGAAGGGCGTGTGCACCAACACCGTTCCCGTTTGCGCGTATCGCGGCGCCGGCCGCCCTGAGGCGGCGTACCTGATGGAGCGCCTGGTGGACGCGGCAGCGCGCGAGCTCGGGATGACGCCGGACGCCATCCGCCGGATCAACTTCATTCCGCCGCAGGCGATGCCCTATACGACCGCGACCAAGGTCGTGTTCGATTCCGGCGAGTTCGAGCACGTCATGGATCTATGCATGAAGGCGGCCGACTGGGCCGGCTTCGACAAGCGCCGGCAGGAGAGCGAACGCCGCGGCAAGCTGCGCGGCCGCGGCATGGCGACCTACACCGAGCGCTGCGGCGGCGGGTTCCCCGAGACGGCGTCGATCGAGTTCAAGGGCGATCGTGTCGAGCTCGTGATGGGCAACCAGGAGTACGGGACCGGCCTCGTGACCTCGTACAAGCAGCTCGTCTCAGACCGCCTCGGCATCGACGCCGACCGGATCGACGTCGTCTACGGCGACACCGACCGCAGCCCGCGCGGCCTCACCGGCGGCTCACGGGCGCTGCCGGTGGCGGGCACGGCCCTCCACGACGCGGCGAAGGAGGTGATCGCCAAAGGCGGCCAGATCGCCGCCCACCTGCTGGAGGCGGCCGCCTCGGACATCGAGTACGGCGGCGGCGAGTTCCGCATCGTCGGCACCGACCGGCGGATCGACCTGTTCGCGGTCGCTGCGGCGGCGCGCGACCCGGCGAAGCTACCCAAGGGAATGACGCCGGGACTGGATACGACGAACACGCGGACCCCGACCGCGAACACGTTTCCGAACGGCTGCCATATCGTCGAGGTGGAGATCGACCCGGACAGCGGGGTGGTCGCGATCGACCGCTACACCGTGGTCGACGATTTCGGCGCGGTCATCAACCCGCTGCTGCTCGAAGGGCAGGTGCATGGCGGCGTCGTCCAGGGCATCGGCCAGGCGCTCCATGAGCACACAGTCTACGACGACAGCGGCCAGCTGCTTTCCGGCTCGTTCCTCGACTACACGATGCCGCGCGCGGACAATCTGCCCTTCTTCTCGTTCTCCACGCATAACGTGCCGTGTACGGCCAACCCGCTGGGCATCAAGGGGGCCGGCGAGGCCGGCGCGGTCGGCTCCCCGCCGGCGGTGATCAATGCGATCGTCGACGCCCTCAACCGCAAGGCGGGAATCCGGCACATCGACATGCCGGCGACGCCGCGGCGGGTGTGGGAGGCCCTGCATCTGCACGCGGCGGCCGCGGAATAAAGGGCGGAACTAGGCGCGCTGCGCGGTGTTTGTCTCGTGATGACCGCACCGGCAAAGAAGCCCGACCGCAGCAAGAAGCCCCGTCCCCGGCGCTCCGGGCGCGAGGGCCTGCGCGGCAGCATGAGCAACGACCCCAAGGTGGCGCGCGGCGAGCGCGATCGCGACACCATCCCGCACACCGGACGCGAGGGGTTCGGCGACGGCCAGGAGTTGAGCCACTCGAAGGTGCGGCGCTCCCAGGGCTAAGCGCCGACGACCGCCTCGACCTCGATCACGAAGTCCTCTTTGACCAGCCGGTCGACGATGAGCAGCGTGTTCGGCGGAAAGGCGCCCTTGAACAGCTTTGGAAACAGCCTGGCGCGCTCGGCCATGAACAGCTCGATGTCCTGCGAGTGCACGAGGTACGTCGTAAACTTGATCACGGACCCGTAGTCGCAGCCCATTCCCTTGAGCACGTCGCCGAGATTCTTGAACACCTGCCGGAACTGGGCGGCGAAATCGCCCTTGCCGACGACCTCGCCCTTGGAGCCCACGGCGAGCTGGCCCGCGATGAACAGCAGGGTTCCGCCCGTCACCCCGCCGACATGCGAATAAAGCCCCTGTGCGGGGGCGGTGCCTTTCGGGTTCTCGTACCAGACTTTCGCTTTGGCCATCGTCAATAAGCTCCGTGGGTCGTGTGCCCGGACTATAGCGGTTTTCTGGTCCGCTCGGTTTGAATCCGCCTGCAGGGTCGCGTACAAACAGCCGATCCAACGGGAGGACAGATAGATGGCGCTCAAGCCGGAAACTCGCGAGAAGCTCAAGGGCGTCAGCACGGCGACGTTGTGCACGGCCTTGTACAAGCGCGGCCTGCGCAACCAGTTCATCCAGGACGTGCACCCGCTCAATCCGGACGCGGGGCCGATGGTCGGCGAGGCGTTCACCTTGCGCTACATCCCGGCACGCGAAGACCTGAACCCGATCACGGTGTTCCAGAATCGCAGCCACCCGCAGCGCAAGGCCGTCGAGGACTGCCCGCCTGGTGCGGTGCTGGTCATGGACAGCCGCAAGGATCCGCGCGCCGCCTCGGCCGGCTCGATCCTGGTGACGCGCCTCATGAAGCGCGGCGTGGCCGGTGTGGTCACGGACGGAGGCTTCCGCGATTCGCCGGAGATCGCGAAGCTCGCCATCCCCGCCTATCACAACCGCCCCTCGGCCCCCACCAACATCACCCTGCATCAAGCACTCGACATCAACGTGCCGATCGGCTGCGGCGACGTGGCCGTGTTCCCCGGCGACGTGGTGGTCGGCGACGGCGATGGCGTGGTCATCATCCCGGCGCACCTCGTGGAGGAGATCGCCGCAGAAGGGGTGGAGATGACCGCGTTCGAGGACTTCGTGACCGAGGAGGTGCAGAAAGGCCGCTCGATCCTCGGCCTCTATCCGGCCACCGAAGAGCAGACGAAGACCGACTTTGCCGCCTGGCGCAAGAAGACCGGACGCTAACGCCCGGGCACCTTGATTCAGATCAAAGCCATGCGGCGGAAACCGTGGTCGGATTCACATTGTGGATCATGTGGAGGCCCTGCCGTCAGCCGGTGCAAATCGCGATGAGATTGCGGTGTGGGACCCGTTCGTCCGCGTGTTCCACTGGTCGCTCGTCGCCGCGTTCGCCATCGCCTATATCGTCGGAGACGAGGCGCTCGCCGTCCATGTGTGGGCGGGCTATGCGGTCACCGGGCTCATAGCCTTGCGGATCGTGTGGGGCTTCGTTGGGCCCCGCCACGCCCGTTTTTCGGAGTTCGTGTTCGGCCCCTCGGCTGTTTTCGGCTACGTGCGTGACCTCGCGGCCTTCCAGGCCAAGCGCTACCTCGGCCACAGCCCGGCCGGCGGAGCCATGGTACTTGCGCTCTTGCTGGGACTGACGGCCCTCGTAGCGACCGGCCTTGTGACCTACGCCATCCGCAACAACGCCGGCCCGCTCGCCGGACTGGTGACGGCAACCGCGACCGTCGCGCCGGCGCCAACTGCGGTTGCTGAACCGCCCCAGGAAGTCCGGCGGTCCGGCGAGCGACGGGCGCGCGCGCCACGGCCGGGCCGCGCGTGGCGGCAAGCCCACGAGTTGATCGCGAATGTGATGCTCGTGCTGATCGGGCTGCACCTCGCGGGCGTCATATTGTCGAGCCTGGCCCATCACGAGAACCTCGTCCGCGCGATGATCACCGGACGCAAGCCGGCGGACCCCCACTGACTCCGACTGCACGCCAGTTCCGGCGGGGACGATGACCAATAAAACCCTGACGGGTCTCATGGCGTCCGAGGCGGCCGAGCGGCTTCGGCGCGAAGGGCCCAATGAGCTGCCCCGGCCGCCGCGGCGCACACCACTCCGCATCATCATCGAGGTCGTGCGCGAGCCGATGTTCGGCCTCTTGTTGGCCGCGGGTGCCGTCTATCTGGCGCTCGGCGATCCGCAAGAGGCGGCGATCCTCATGGTCTTTGCGACCTTGTCGGTGTCGATCGCCGTCATCCAGGAGAGCCGGACCGAGCGCGTGCTGGAGGCGCTGCGCGACCTCACGAGCCCGCGGGCGCTCGTCATCCGCGACGGACAGCAGCAGCGTATCGCCGGCCGTGACGTGGTTCGAGGCGATCTTCTCGTTCTTGCCGAAGGGGACCGTGTTCCGGCGGATGCGACGCTCGTCTCGGGTCACGGCGTGCAGACCGACGAATCGCTGCTGACCGGCGAATCGGTTCCTGTCCGCAAGCAGCCGGCCGGCGGCCAGGCACCGATGGGGCCCGTCCGGCCCGGCGGCGATGATTTGCCGCATCTGTTCTCGGGCACGATGGTCGTGGCCGGGCAAGGAATGGCCGAGGTACATGCGACGGGCGGCCGCAGCGAGATCGGCCGCATCGGCCTCGCGTTGGGCGAGATCGAGACGGAGCCGCCGCGCCTTGCGGTGCAGACGCGCGTCCTCGTCCGCAGCTTTGCCGCGATCGGCCTGGGCTTCAGCGTCGCGGCCATCCTCCTGTTCGGGCTGCTGCGGGGCGGCTGGCTGGACGGCATCCTGGCCGGCATCGCGCTCGGCATGTCGTTGATGCCCGAGGAGTTCCCGCTCGTCCTGACGGTGTTCATGGCGATGGGCGCCTGGCGGATCTCGCGGGCGCGCGTTCTCACGCGCCGTGCGGCAGCCATCGAGACGCTGGGCGCCGCGACCGTCCTGTGCACCGACAAAACCGGCACGTTGACCCAGAACCGGATGTCGATCGCCGAAGTGAGCGCCGGCGGCAAGACGCTTCAGCTATCCGCGGATCGAGCGGTGCTCCCATCGGCGTTCGCCCTGATCGTCGAATGCGGAGTTCTCGCGAGCAAGCTCACCCCGTTCGACCCGATGGAGAAGGCGTTCCATTCGCTGGCCGAACCAATCGCCACGCGTGCGTATCCGCCCGATGGCCTGGCTCTGGTGCGCGAATACGGCCTCACCCCACGGCTGCTTGCGATGTCGAACGCCTGGACCGTGCGGGGCCATGCGGGTTTCGTCGTGGCGGCGAAGGGAGCACCTGAGGCGATCGCCGGATTGTGCCGGCTCGCCGGCGCGGAACTCGACCGCGTCCGTGACGCCGCCGATGACATGGCGCGGCGGGGCATGCGCGTTCTCGGGGTCGCGAGGGCGGCGTTCTCCGGTGCCGATTTGCCGGCCAGCCAGACCGGATTTTCGTTCTCGTTCGTGGGGCTGGTCGGCCTCGCCGATCCGCTCCGCCCCACCGTGCCCGGTGCCATCGAAGAATGCCGGACCGCCGGCATCCGCGTGGTGATGATCACCGGCGACTATCCGGTCACGGCCGAGGCGATCGCCCGCGAGGCCGGCATAGAATCCGGCGACTGCGTGTCGGGCGAACAGCTCACACAGATGACCGACGAGGAGCTCGCCAAACGCGTGCGGACCGCGACTGTGTTTGCCCGCATCATGCCGGAGCAGAAACTTCGTATCGTGAACGCGCTCAAATCGGCGGGTGAGGTGGTCGCGATGACAGGCGACGGTGTCAACGATGCGCCCTCGCTGAAGGCCGCTCATATCGGTATCGCCATGGGGGGCCGCGGCACCGATGTCGCGCGCGAGGCGTCGTCGATCGTTCTGATGGACGACGATTTCGCCTCGATCGTGACGACGATCAGGCTCGGACGGCGCATCTACGACAATCTGCGCAAGGCCATGGGCTACATTCTGGCGGTGCACGTTCCGATCGCCGGCCTCGCCCTTCTGCCGCTCGCCTTCGGCTGGCCGCTGATTTTCACCCCGATCCACATCGCGTTCCTGGAAATGGTGATCGATCCCGTGTGCTCGGTCGCCTTTGAGGCCGAAGCGGAGGAGCGCGACGTGATGCGTCGGCGGCCGCGGGCACCGGACAGCCCCTTGCTGTCCGGCGCATTGGTCGCATGGAGCGTGGTGCAGGGCGTCCTGGCGTTCGTGCTGGTGGGCGGCGTATACGTGGCCGCCCTCTATGCCGGAATGCCGGACAATGAGGTGCGGGCCCTCGCCTTCGTCTCGCTCATGCTCACGAACGCGGCTCTGATTTTCGTCAACCGCTCCTTCAGCGCCTCGCTAATCCAGGCGGTACGTGGCAATCGTGTCCTGTGGCTGGTGCTGAGCACGACCGGAGCGCTCCTCGGGGGAGCTCTGGCGTGGCTACCGGCGCGGGGCTTGTTCCAGTTCGGGCCGCTACACGCGGACGACCTTGCGGTCTGCGCCGGCGCGGGGATCGGCCTGCTCCTCATCCTGGATCTGCTCAAGCCGCTGTGGCGCCGGCGGCTGGAATCGTAGGGGCGCGGATCAGCGCGCCGGCATCAAGGCGGCGTCGGCGGCCTCGGCGTCGCTGAGCTCGTAGTCGAGCTCCACCCGCAATCCGTTCGGGTCGTGGAAGAAGATCTGGTGCACCGTGTTGTCGTCGACGCGCTGCTCCTCGAACGGAATGCCGCACCGCTTGAGCAAGGCGCGCATGTCGGCGAGGCCTGTCGCGCGCAATGCGATGTGGTCGAAGCTGCCGGTAGTCCCCTTGGTCGAGGCGACATTGCGAACGCTCACGTGCAGCACCGGATGGCCGCCGGCGTAGAGCCACCAGCCGGGACGCGTTGGCCCGAAATCGGGCCGGAAGCCCTCTTCGAGCCCGAGCACCTCGCGGTAGAAGCGCAAGGTCTCCTCGGCCTGCGCCGGCGCGATCACGATGTTGAAATGGTGGACCAGGCCGACCGGCATATGCGTTCCTTGGGAGGTTCCCTGGGCGTATGCGTCGTTACCTCGACTATGCGGCTGGCTTAAAGTGGGGTCAAGGCAACCGCAGGCGAGGCTTTCATGTTGAAGCTCTACTTTTGCCCGGGCTCGAGCTCGATGGCGCCGCACATCGCCCTCCACGAGATCGGCCGGCCGTTCGACAGTCAGCCCATTTCGCTGACGCGCGAGGAGAACCGGGCGCCCGATTATCTGGCCCTCAATCCGGAGGGCAAGGTACCGCTGCTGCTGGTCGACGGCGCGCCGTTGACCGAGGTTGCTGGCATCCTGTTCTATCTCGCCAGGCGCTTTCCCGAGGCCGGGCTGCTACCGCACGGCGATCCGCTCGTCGAGGCGCAGGCGGTCTCGTGGATGTCCTTCATCGCGTCCACGATCCACCCGGCGCGGCGCCAGGGCATCGAGCGCTCCAAGGAGGTATGGGCCATCGCCGAACGCAAGCTCGGCGGGCGTCCTTGGATCCTGAACGACTACTCCGTTGCCGATATCCATCTCTTCCGGCTGTTCTGGCGCTTCGTCGGATCCGGCCGTCCGCCTGCCGACCTGTTCCCGGGCCTGTCTGCGCATTACGGCCGCATGATGGCGCGGCCGGCGGTCAGGAAGACGTGCGAGATCGAAGCGGCGATCGGCTATCAATTGCCGGCGTAATACGGGAACGCTCGCCTCCAGCCGGTGTTCGCCAGAGGTACGGCGGGGGACTTTCGAGGAGGCAAAAGCATGCGCACGTCATGGATTGCCCCGCTGGGCGCGGGGCTCGCCGTTATCGTTACGATCGCCGGCTGCAGCTGGTTTGGCGGGGATGATGAACGGACCACCGCACAGCGCCAGATGGCCCCCGTCACGACCGATCCGCAGGCCGGCACCATCACCCCGGCAACGGCGAATGCGGGTACGCCCGCAGATCGCAGCGGCGCAGCCGGTCCGACCAATCAACAAGTTCGTGAGGCGCAGCAGAAGCTGAAGGATCTGGGCCTGTACCAAGGTCGCGTCGATGGTCTCTACGGACGACAGACCATCGCGGCAGTCGACAAGTTCCAATCCGACAACAAACTGCCGCGGACTGGAGCGCTCAACGACGCGACCCAGCAGCGTCTGCAGACTGCTCAGGCCAAGCAGCCGCAGGACCAACCGCAGACGGCGGAACAGCCGGCGCCAGGCAACCCGCCGGCCAATCCACAGACGAGTGCGGTGCCGCCCAATCAGAGCCCGAACGCGAACCCGTCAGCGGGCGCGCCGAACAATCAGCCACCGCCCAACAACAATCCGCCCGCACGATGATCGAAATCCAGTATTCGCCCGCGCGAGCAACAGCCGGCGCGGGCGGATATCTGTGAGCGCGGTTACTCCGCGGCCTGCGCGGCCTTGGTCTTCGCCGCGACGTAGCTGACCGAAAGGTCGCCGACGCCGTCGATATGGCCGTCCAGCTTGTCGCCCGCCTTGCACGGACCGACGCCGGCCGGCGTGCCGTTGAGGATGATGTCGCCGGCCTCGAGCCGCACATAGGTCGAGAGGTAAGCGATCGTCTCCTCGACGCGCCAGATCTGCTGGTTGAGATCGCCCTGCTGCTTCGTCTGGCCGTTGACCTTGACCCAGATGGCGCCTTTGCTCGGATGGCCGATCTTGGTCGCCGGCTGGATCGCCGACACGGGGCAGGATTCATCGAAGCTCTTGCCCATCTCCCACGGGCGCTGCAGCTTCTTGGCGTCGGTCTGCAGGTCGCGCCGCGTCATGTCGAGCCCGACCGCATAGCCGAAGACGTGGCTCAGCGCCTTGTCGACCGGAATGTCGACGCCGCCGGTGCCGAGGCAGACCACGAGCTCGATCTCGTGGTGCAGGTCCTTGGTCTGCGGCGGGTACGCGATCGCGGCGTTGTTCGCCACGATGGAATCGGTCGGCTTCTGAAAGAAGAAGGGCGGCTCGCGGTTCGGGTCGTGCCCCATCTCGCGCGCGTGGTCGGCGTAGTTACGGCCGACGCACCAGATGCGGCGGACCGGGAACACGGCGTCGCTGCCGACGACGGGGATGACGACCGGCGCCGGCGGCGCAATGACGTATTTCATCGTATTGGAATCCCTAAATGTTTTGGCATCCGGCGCGGCCGGAACGGCGCTACCTTACTCCGGATCGCCACCGTGCCCAAACATTGTTTCCAAAACAGTAACGGCCGGGACCCCGACGTCCCGGCCGCCGCTGCCGCTCCAGTCCGGTCGAGGGCTTAACCGAGCTGCAGCGCCAGGTAGTAAGGGCTGCCCTGCCGCATGACGAGCACGGGCACCGACTTCTTGTTGGCGTGTTCGGCCGCCCGCAGCTGTGCTGCCGCCTGCGCCGGCGAGGTCACGTGATCGCCGCCGACGGTGGTGATGACGTCGTTCGGCTGGATCCCGCTCTCATCCGCCGGGCTGCCGGGCTTCACCTGGGCCACCACGGCACCCTTCACGGAGTCATCGAGCCCGAGCTGGCTGCGCATGTCGTCGGTCAGCGGAGCCAATGCCAGGCCGAGCTTCTCGCCGTGGGCCGAATTGTCCGCCGAGGCCATCTTGTCGTTGGACTGGTTGGCGATCACGACGTCGACCGTCTGGTCGTGGCCGTTGCGGACCACCGACAGCTTGGCCGTGCTGCCGGCCTTGGCTTCGGCGACGTCCATCGCGAGATCGCGCGGGGCCTTGATCTTCTGGCCGTTGAACGCGGTGATCACGTCCCCTTGTTCGAGCTTGCCGACCGACGGCGAGTTCGGCACGACCTTGTCGACCAGCACGCCCTCGGGTGCCGACATGCCCATGGCCTTGGCCAGCGGCGGGGTGATCTGCTGCATCTCGACGCCGAGCCAGCCGCGCTCGATCTTGCCGTGCTCGCGCAGCTGCGCCACGACCTTCGAGGCCATGTTCGACGGGATCGCGAAGCCGATGCCGACGCTGCCGCCATTGGGCGAATAGATCGCGGTGTCGATGCCGATCACCTGGCCGGCTTCGTTGAACAAGGGACCGCCGGAGTTGCCCGGGTTGATCGGCGCGTCGATCTGCAGGAAGTCGTCATAGGGACCTTCGTTGATGTTGCGGCCGTGCGCCGAGATGATGCCCGCCGTCACCGTTCCGCCGAGGCCGAACGGGTTGCCGACGGCGACCACCCAGTCGCCGACCTGGGCCTTGTCCGAATCGCCGAACGCGACGTAGGGCAGTGCCTTGCCGGCCTCGATCTTCAGCACCGCGACGTCGGTCTTGCTGTCGCGGCCGACGACCTTGGCCGGATAGTTCGTACCGTCGTTGATGGTGACCGTGATCTTGTGCGCGTGATCGACCACGTGGTTGTTGGTCACGATGTAGCCGGCCGGGTCGACGATGAATCCGGAGCCCAGCGCGTGAACGGTCTCATTCTCCTGGTTCCGGAACTGCCGGCCGCCGCCGAACTGTTGAAAGAACTGCCGGAACTCCGGCGGGAGCTGGCTGAGATCGGGTCCCTGGCTCTGGGGCTGCGTCTCGGTGGTCGCGATGTTCACGACGGCGGCCTTCACCTTCGAGACGAGCGGCGCAAACCCGTGCTGCTCGGCCGAGGGTGCCACGCTGATCGGCGGAGTGGCCGGCGCCGGGTCGGCCGACCAGGCGTGACCGGCGAAGGCGCCGCCAGCAAAGATGGTGCTGGCCAGCAACGCAGCGGCAAACGTGGGCCGGCGCATCCGCCGGCGAAGCGAATTCTCAGACATGACGAGTCTCCTTGGCTTGGTGTTCGGAAGTGGACGTTGATGATGATTGGCGCGCCCGATGCTGAACGATGCCCCGGTCGTGATCGGAAACGCCGAGCAGCCCGCCCAGAAGGCGCAGGAATCCCTCTTCGTCGGCGCCCGCGTCCTCGGCAAATGCGACCTGTGCGGCCATGTCGAGAACTGCGAGGCGGCCCTCCTGCGGCAGGATCCGGTTCACCACGCGGGCAAAGTGGTGGAGATCGACCGCGCGATCGTCCTCGCGGCGCGCGTCGTCGATCAGCGAAACGGCGGCAGCCTGATCGCGACCGAGATAGGTCTGCAGCAAGGCCGCAATGCGCGCGCGGCGCACCGGCGACGCCGGCCCATGCAGGCTCGCCGCATGCACAAGCAGGGCCGCGACCGCGTGGTCGAACGGTACCTCTGGCGCGCGGCCGAACTCCGACCACGCGCGCAGCCACTCGAGGAGTCGGCTGAGCCAGCCGGGCGACTGGGGCACGGCGATTTCGGGACTGGATGCGGACATGTGGCCCTCGTTCTCGACATGTCATATGTGGAGAAGCCGGATGAGGGGCCGGTGACGGGTGGATTAAATCTCCGACATGAACTTTCCGTAATGTGGCGGCGCCGATACCGCGGCCGGTGGCAATCGGGCCGCGGACTTGGCAAGCTGGGCCGGTCTTGTGGCCAAACGATACGGAGGAGATCCCGATGCCCGCCTATTGGTGCGCCCGCTCGCACATCACCGATGCCGAAAAGTACAAGCGCTATACCGACCAGATCCCCGGCATCATGAAGACCCATCACGGCAAGGTGCTGGCACGCGGCGGGCGCTTTCAGATCCTCGAAGGGCCGAAGCTGTTCACGCGCTTCGTGGTGATCGAGTTTCCCACGTTCGACGAGGCTGTCGGCTGCTTCAACTCGCGCGAATATCAGGCCGCGGCGGCACACCGGCGCGACGGCGGCGGCGAGGTCGAGCTGGTGATCGTCGAATCAGGGGACGCCACGAAATAGGGAGCACAGCATGCCCGTCAGCCATCTCGAGCATTTCCTGATCCAGTGCGCCGACATCGAGGCCACGGCCGCATGGTACGTGCGCGTACTGGGCCTGCGCGACGGCGAGCACCCGGACTTCAAGATCCCGGTGAAGTGGCTTTATGCCGGAGACCGCGACGTGATCCACATCACCGAAGGCGGGTCCAACGTGAGCGAGAACCGCATGCGCTATCTCGGCCAGCAATCGACGGCGCTGTCCGGCACCGGCGTGATCGACCACGTGGCGTTCCGCTGCACCGGGCTCAAGGCCATGATGGCGCATCTCGAGGCGGTCGGCGCGCCGTTCAAGACCCGGCGCGTCGACGACCAGGGGCTGTTCCAGATCTTCCTGTTCGATCCGAACGAGGTGAAGGTCGAGCTCAATTACGACGGCGCGGAAGCCGCCGGCATCGAGCCCGAGCTGACCGCGGCGAGCCTCAGCTGACCCGCAGCAGTTTCGCCGCCGTCTTGCCGAGGATCAGGTCGCGCTCGGAGGTGGGCAGGTCGGTGAGCCGCTCGACCACGTCGACCGGCCTCTCGTAGCCCATATCGAAGCAATAATCGCTGCCGAGCATCACCCGGTCGGCGCCCACCAGGCGGATCAGGTTCATCACGATCTGGTCGTTGTGGCCGATCGTGTCGTAGGTGAAGCGGCGCAGATAGGCACTCGGCGGCTGCTTCATGTGCTTGAGCTCGGGGCGCACCTGCGTGCCGCGGTCGAGCCGCCCGACCAGCGCCGGATAGGTGCCGCCGGCATGCGGCAGCATGATCTCGAGCTTCGGGAACTCATCGAGCACGCCGCCAAAGATGATGTGCGCGGCGGCGACCCCGCTGTCGTAGGGATTGCCCAGCAGGTTGCGCAGGTAATATTTTTTCGTGCGATCCATGCCGATCGTGTCGACCGGATGCAGGAAGATCGGCCAGCCGAGCTGTTCGCATTTGGCGTAGATCGGCCAGAACGACTTGTCGTCGAGCTCGGTGCCGTTGATGTTGGTCGCCATATAGACGCCGCGCAGGCCCGGCAGCTTCGCGGCACGCTCGACCTCCTTGAGGGCCAGGTCCGGCGCCTGCATCGGCAGCATCGCCATGCCGAGCAGGCGCTTCGGGTGCTTTGCGTGCGCCTGCGAAGCGGCGTCGTTGTAGCACTGCGACAGCGCCAGGCCGAACGCCGGCGGCGCCCAGTAGACCATCGGCGAGGTCAGGGACAGCGCGTGCACGTCCACGCCCGTGTCGTCCATCGCCGTCAGGCGCAGATCGAGGTCGATGAAGGCGGGGGCAAAGGTCTGCACCATCTTCTCGGTGATGAAGGTCGGGTGGCCCTTGTCGTTGCGGCCGAGCCTGGCGCCGTTCTTCGGGCCGTCGGTCTCGATCAGCTTCACCCATTCGGCGGGGAACCAGTGGGCGTGCGTGTCGATGACCGGGACTCCCGGCTTGCGTGGTGCAGGCATCTTTCGGTGCTCCTTATGATTCGACGTCTTCGACGTTGCCGCTTTCGGCGGATTTGAAGATCGCTTCGAGGGCGGCGATGTTGGCGACCATCTCGCTCTGCGGCATCGGATAGGACGCGCGGCTCGCGACCGCGTCGGCGAACGCCTCGAGGTTGCGGCGCACGGCAAAGACCGGCGGATAGTCGGTCGCCGTCGGCTCCTGCCCGCGCAGGCACACGGTCAGGGTCGAGCCGGTCGGCTTGTCCGGGTGGCTCTTGTCGCGCACCTCGGCCCAACCCTGGCTGCCGAACAGACAGAAACGCCCGAAATAGGGCGTGGCAAGGATCGCCGTGAGCAGCGCGTTGGCTCCGCTCTTGAACGTGACGAGCGCCCCCAAGGTGTCGCCGTTCTTGAGCTGGCTTCCGAGCTGGCGCACGTTCACGAACACGCGCGCAGGAGCGCCCAAGAAGCTCACCGCGAGGTCGAGCAGGTGGATGCCGGTCGCGGTCATCGGGCCGGCCGGCGCTTCGCGCGGGGAGCCGCGCCAATTGTCCGCCGGCAAGCCCAGGAACTTGTCCTGGCTGAAATTGGCTTCCACCTGCAGCAGCGTGCCGAGCGCGCCCGAGGCTGCGAGCTTCTGCAGTTCGAGTATCGGCGGCTCGAACCTGCGCTCGTGGCCGACGCCCAGAATGACGCGGGCGCGGTTGCAGGCGTCCACACAGGCTTGCGCCCCCCTGCGGTCCATGGCGAGCGGCTTTTCGCAAAACACATGCTTGCCGGCCGCTGCCGCGCGAACGACCTGGTCGACATGCTGCAGGTTCGGCGTGCACAGGATGACCGCACCGACCGCCGGATCGGTGAGCGCATCCTCGTAGTTCGTCGAATACGCGAGGCCCTGCGCCCGCGCATACTCGGCCGCGGCCGGGTTCACGTTGCCGACCGCGCGCACGACGCGCAGCTTCGAGCTGTCCTTCATGCCCTCGACGATGGTCTTGCCCCACCATCCGAGGCCCACGACGGCTGCGTTGAGGACTGCCATGCTAGTCTGCCGTAGCCCCCGACTCTTTGACCACGACTGCCCAGCGCTCGCGCTCGGCCGCCATGTACTGGGAGAACTCGGCCGGGGACTTGCTGGTGCGCGCGCCGGCGCCGCCCGCCTCGAGACGGTCCGCGACATCCTTGTCCGAGACGGTCTGGATCAAAGCATCGTAGAGCTTCTGGATGATGGGCTGCGGCGTGCCGGCCGGCGCCACCATTCCCTGCCAGGAGCTGCTGACCATGTCGGGATAGCCGGACTCGACCATGGTCGGCAGGTCGGAGACGCTCGGCACGCGCTTGGCCGTGGTGACCGCGAGCCCGCGCACCGTACCTGCCTTCACCTGCCCGATCGCCGAGGACAAGGTCGTGAACATCATCTCGTCCTGCCCGGCGACCAGATCTGCGACCGCCGGACCGGCCCCGCCCTTATAAGGCACGTGCACCATGTCGAGGCCGCCGACGATCTTGCGGAACAGCTCCATCTCCAGCCGGTTGAGGCTGCCGCTGCCGGGCGAAGCGTAATTGAGCTTGCCGGGCCGCTCTTTGGCGTAGGCCACCAGCTCCTTCACGCTCTTCACCGGCAGATCCTTCTTCACGATGAGAATGTCGGGCGTGTCGGCGACGAGCGTGATAGCGGCGAGATCTTTGACAGGATCGACCTTCATCTGGCTCGCGAACACGCTCGCATTGACCGCGAGCGTGCCAACATTGCCGAGGAAGAGCGTGTAGCCGTCGGGCGCCGAGTGCGCCACCAGCTCGGTGGCGAGAACGCCGGCAGCCCCCGGCCGGTTGTCGACGACGATCTGCTGTCCGAGGACGCTGGTGAGCTTGTTCTGCATCACGCGCGCGACGAAGTCCGACGCCCCGCCCGGTGCGAAGGGGATCAGCACGTGGATGGGCTTGGTCGGATAATTGGTTTGCGCGAAAGCACCAGGTGCCGCCAGCATCGCCGCCATCGCGGCGAGGCACAGTCGTTGCCACATTTGTTGTCCCCTCCCCTTTATTCTTCCCGTCAGCGCTGGTTTTCGTCGTCGGGCGTGATCGGCAGCTTCACCGGCCGCTTGAGCCGCGCCGACAGGTCGAGCGCCTTGGTGAGCATCAGCCGGTTATGCGCCTCGGCCGCCGTGGCGTGCTGCGTCGGCAGGCCCAAGGCGACACGGTTGAGCCACTGCTCGGTCTCATCGCGCATCGGCCCGCGCAGCTCGCCCAGCGCCATGTCGCCCGGCGGATAGCTGCCCATGAAATCGACCAGCCGCGTCTTGTCCGGCGCGTAGCCTTCGGATTGCGGCGCGCTCACCGCCAGCACGATGTCCCGGTGCGTGTCGTCGATGGTCAGCACCCCCGTTGTCCCGTTGACGCCGACCTCGAGACTGTAGACCGCCGCCGGCCAGGTCACCGGCAGTCCCCACGAGATGCTGCAGTGATAGACGCTGCCGTCGCTCATCGTGATCATGCCGGCCGTGGCGTCGATCCCCCGGTATTCGGGCCCCAGCACCTTGTCGACCGAGCGCGCGTAGGCTTCGACGGGCGTCTTGCCCTCCATCATCCACATGACGATGTCGAGCGCATGCGTGCCCGAGATCACCATGGGCGAGATGGTCTCCGGCTTGTCGGTGCGGCGATAATTGTCGATCGCAACCAGGCGGTTCATGAACGCGCGCGACGTCACGAGCGTCACCTCGCCCAGAGCGCCGCTCCTGACCTTTTCCTTGGCCGCGAGCCAGCGGCGGCGGAAGCGTTGGGTGTATCCGACGACGGCGTCGACCTTCGCCGCCTGGATCGCCTTCAACACGCGCTCGGACTCGGCAAGCTGCGTCGCCAGCGGCTTCTCGATCATCATGGGGAAGCCGCGCTCGATCGCGGCGAGCACCGGCTCCACATGCAGATGCTCGTCGGTCGCGACGATCACCGCCGTGACCTCCGGCCGCTTGAGCAGCTCACGGTAATCCGTCGTGACGAAATCGGCCTCGATCTTCGCAGCCACGTCGCCGCCGCGGTTGTGCTTGATCTCGGCGAGGCCGATCCAGTCGACAGCGGGATGACGCGCCGCCACCTCGCCACGGAACAGTCCGACCCGCCCGCCGCCGATGATGGCGAGCCCGATCCGCTTGGTGGCCCTGCCCCTCACCCGCGTCTCCTGGTTGTTCGCAAAGACACGGCCTCAAGCTACAAACTCGCCGTCTGTGATACAAGAACGGGAATTGCGCGAACCGACGTACCGCGGAGGCGACGGCATGACTCTCGACCAAGACACCACACGCGTTGCGGCCGCCCGGCTGCAGACATTCATGGCGACCGCCTTCGAAAAGGCAGGCCTGCCGGCCGAGGACGCCGCCGCCGTCGCCGAGCTCATGGTGCGCGCCGATCTCAACGGCTCCGACGGGCACGGCGTGTTCCGCCTGCCCTCCTATGTGCGGCGCATCCAGGCCGGCGGCGTCAACACCAGGCCGAACATCCGCATCGTCGAGGAGCGCGACTCAACCGCCCTCGTCGACGGCGACAACGGGATGGGCCACCTCGTCATGCGCTTTGCCGCCGAGGCCGCGATCGAGAAGGCGAAAAAGACCGGCGTCGCCTGGGTCGGCGCCCGGATGAGCAACCACGCCGGCCCCGCCTCGCTGTATGCGTCGATGCCGCTGCAGCATGACATGATCGGCCTCTATCTCGCCGTCGGCAACGCGAACCACCTGCCGCCATGGGGCGGGGCCGAGATGCTGCTATCGACCAACCCCATCGCGATCGCGGTCCCGACTTTGGCCGAGCCGCCGGTCATCCTCGACATGGCGACGACCGTTGCGGCCTACGGCAAGATCAAGACGGCCGCCCAGCGCGGCGAGACGATCCCCGAAGGGTGGATGATCGGCCGCGACGGCAAGCCGCTGACCGATCCCAACAGGGCCGACGAGGGGTTCCTCACGCCCATCGGCGGCTACAAGGGCTACGGCCTCGCGCTGATGTTCGGTCTTCTCGCCGGCACCTTGAACGGTGCCGCGATGGGCCGCAGCACCATCGATTTCAACAACGACGAGTCGACGCCGACGAACACCGGCCAGGCGATCATGGCGATCTCGGTCGAGGCGTTCGGCGACGTCACGGCGTTCAAGCGCAACGTGGACGAGGTCGTGCGCACCATGCGCGGGGCCAAGCGCCTGCCCGGCGTGGAGCGCATCTGGTTGCCGGGCGAGCAGAGCTCCCACAAGCGCCAGGACCGCTCGAAGAACGGCATCCCGATGCCGGCGGCCCTGCGCCGCTCGCTCGACAAGCTGGCCGGCCAGCTCGCGATCGAGCCGCTCGGATGAACGGCGGCCGCTGATGCCGGAGATCCCGGTCGCCGAGCTGTTCCGCGAGGCGGTCTCGCATCACTACAACGGCCGCCTGGCCGAGGCCGAGCGGCTTTATCTCGAGGTCGCCGCGCGCGGCCATCGCAAGGCCGAGGCGGAGCGTCTGCTCGCAGCCCTGGCCAACGAAGACGGGCGCCTGGAGGTCGCGCTCTCGCGGTGGCAGGCCATCGCGCAAGCTCACCCCGATGACGTGCTGGCGCTCTCGACCGTCGGCTCGCTGCTGTTGCGGTTGGGCCGGGTAGATGAGGCGGTCGACGCGTTTTCCGCCGCGGCCGCCCGCGCGCCTGACGACCCCGACGTCGCGGCCAACCTTGGCGTGGCGCTGACCGACGCCGGACGCCCCGAGGAGGCCCTGACCGTGCTGCTGCGCGCCGTCGACCGCTGGCCGGACGTTCCGCTGCTGCGCCATCGCATGCGCCTGGCAGCGACCGCCGTGGTGCCGGCCTGGCACGTGCCGATGATGAACGATGCGCCGCGCAACGAGGCGTTCGAGCGCGCCATCCGCCGCGCCGTGGCGGCACACGGCCCGGCTGCCCGCGTGCTCGACATCGGCACGGGCAGCGGCCTCTTGTCGATGATGGCGGCACGCGCCGGGGCGGCCTCCGTCGTCACGTGCGAGCTGGTGGCCCCCATCGCCGCGATCGCGCGGCAGATCGTCGAGACGAACGGGTTCGGCGAGCGCATCCGGGTGGTCACGAAGAAATCGACCGACCTCGCCGTGGGCGCCGATCTCGATCAGCCGGCGGATGTGCTCGTCTCGGAAATCCTGTCCAACAGCGTGCTGACGGAAGGCGTTCTCGCGACGTTCGAGGACGCGCTGAGCCGCCTCGTGAAGCCGGGGGCAGCGGTGATTCCGCGGGGCGTGACGGCGGTCGGATGCCTCGCCGGCGGTGCCGCGCTGGAGGAGATGGCGTTCGCCGGCACGATCTCGGGGTTCGACCTTTCTGCCTTCACGGCACTGTCGGCGCCACGCCTTCCGATCATCGGGTTCTCACCACCGTGGACGCGCCTGTCGGCGGATCACGACCTCGTCACCTTCGACCTGACCGCAACCGCGCATCCACCCGTCCTCGAGCGGCGGCCGTTGCGCGCAAGCGCGGATGGCGTGGCGGTCGGCATCGTGCAATGGATGCGCGTCGAGCTGGACGCCGAGACGACCTTCACCAACCCGCCGGAGACGACGACGGCGGGCGGCTGGCAGCAGGTCCTGCACACCTTTCCCCGCCCCATCCGCGTGGCCGCCGGGCAGAGCGTCGAGATCCTCGCCGGACACGACCGCGCCGGGCTCGTCCTGCTGCCGGGCTGAGCGGGCGCGACGACCGGGGCGCGTTGCCTAACGGCGCCGCGGCGTTTATCGTGCCCGCAACACAGGCGGGAGGATGCAAGTCATGCGGTTGCGGTGGTCGACGCGCTCGCCGTTCGTGCGCAAGGTGATGGTCTGCGCCCACGAGATGGGCCTCGTCGACCGGCTCGAGCTGGTGCCGACCACCGTCGTGATGGGCGAGCCGCATCTCGACCTGATGCGCACCAACCCGCTCGGCCGCATCCCCACGCTCGAGACCGACGACGGCCAGATCCTCTACGATTCGGTGGTGATCTGCGAATATCTCGACACCCTGCACAAGGGCGAAAGCTTCTTCCCGCGCGATCCGCAGCGCCGCTGGCGCGTGCTGAGCCGGCACGCGCTGGCATCCGGCATGCTGGAAACAGGCGTGCTGTGGCGCAACGAGAGCATTCGGCCCGAACCGCAGCGCTCGGCGAAATTCCTCAGCGCCTTCGAGCTCAAGATCCGCACGGCCATCCCCGCTCTCGAACGTGACGTTGAGGTCCTCTCGTCGACGCCGATCGACATCAGCCATGTCAGCGTCGCGTGCGCCTTGGGCTACATCGACTTCCGCTTTCCCGAATTCGGCTGGCGCAAGGGCCACGACAGGCTCACGGCGTGGTACGAGACCTTCCTCAAGCGGCCGTCGATGCAGGCGACGATCCCGGTCGACAACCGGCCGAAGACCTGACCGGAGCAACCCATGCCGCGCATTCCGCTGCCAACGCCCGAAACCCTCAATCCGGATCAGCGCCGCGTCTACGACGCGATCGCCTCCGGTCCGCGCGCCGGCGTGCGCGGGCCGTTCCTGGCGCTGTTGCACCAGCCGGCGCTCGCGGATGCGTGGCAGCAGCTCGGCGAGGTGCTGCGCTATCGGACCAGCTTCTCGCCGCGGCTCAGCGAGCTCGCGATCCTGGTCACGGCCCGCCACATGGATTGCCAGTATGAGTGGTTTGCGCACGAGCAGCATGCAAAAAAAGGCGGCCTGCCGGCGGAGATCATCGAAGCGGTGCGCGCCGGCCGGCGGCCGGACTTCTCCGCGGCCGACGATCGCGCC
The DNA here is from genome assembly GCA_035506575.1 of Alphaproteobacteria bacterium. GTDB lineage: Bacteria > Pseudomonadota > Alphaproteobacteria > CACIAM-22H2 > CACIAM-22H2 > DATJPD01. The sequence continues at coordinate 20,964 of DATJPD010000038.1, read as the reverse complement.
GTGTATGAGTACGCCCGCGAGCTGAACGAGCGCCATGCGGTCTCGCCCGCGACCTACCAGCAGGCGCTCGACAAGTTCGGCACGGTCGGCGTAGTCGAACTCACGGCCCTCGTGGGCTACTACACGATGGTCGCGATGACCTTGAATGCGCACGAGCTCCCGCTGCCCGCAGGGGCGGCCCCGCCGCTGCCGGCGCGCCGCGGCTAACCGAAGAAAATCACGAGAGGGGAACGCGACGATGACATCGATAATTCGCCTGGCATGTATCCTGGCCGCGGCCGTCCTTGCCGCATCCGCCACCGCTGCGACGGCCCTCGCCCAGGCCTTCCCGGCGCGGCCCATACACATCATCGTGCCGTTCCCGCCCGGCGGCCCCAACGATTTCTTCGCCCGCGTGCTCGGCAACAAGCTCACGCAGATGACCGGCCAGACGATGGTGATCGAGAACCGGGCGGGTGCCGCGGGAACACTCGGCGTCTCCGTCGTGGCGCACGCACAGCCCGACGGCTACACGCTCGTGCTCACGAGCATGGGATCGCTCACGGTGTTCCCGGTGATCGCCAAGAACCCGACCTATGACCCGGCGAAGGACCTGGCGCCGATCACGATCGTCGCGAAGGTGCCGGAAGTGCTGGTGGCGATCCCGAAGCTCAACTTCCACACCTTGGCCGACCTCATCACCTATGCGAAGGCGCATCCCGGCAAGATCAACTTCGCCTCGGCCGGCAGCGGCGGCCTGCCGCATCTGGCGGGCGAGCTTCTGAAGCACGAGGCTGGCATCGACATCGTGCACATCCCCTATGCCGGTGCTGCCCCCGCCGTCGCCGATCTCCTGGCGGGCAACGTCGATGTCGTGTTCCTCGACATCCCCGTACTCCTGCCGCAGATCCAGGCCGGCAAGCTGATCCCGCTGGCTCTGGGCAGTGCCAAGCGCGCCCCCACCCTGCCGAACGTGCCGACCACGGCCGAAGCCGGGTATCCCAACGTCCTGGCCGACAACTGGTACTCGCTCCTCGGGCCGGGCGCGATGCCGAAACCGCTGGTCGAGAAGATCAATCAGCTCGTGGTCGAAGCGCTCAAGGATCCCGGCGTGCAGGAACAGTACGCGAAGCAAGGTGCGGCGGCGGTCGGCGATTCGCCGGCGGAGTTCGCCGCCTACATGAAGGCCGAGACGGAGAAATGGGGCCCCATCGCCAAGGCGGCGGGCGTCACCTTGGATTGACGGCACGACACGAGACGAAGGCGAGGCAGACTATGAAGGTTGCAATTCTGGACGATTACCAGAACGTGGTGCTGAAGGTTGCCGACTGGAGCAAGCTGCGCGGCAAGGCCGACATCACGGTGTTCAACGATCACGTCGATGGGGTCGACGCGGTCGCCAAGCGCCTCGCCCCGTTCGAGATCATCTCGTGCATGCGCGAGCGCACGCCGTTCAAGCGCGACCTTCTCAAGAAGCTGCCCAACCTCAAGCTCCTGATCACCACCGGCGCCCGCAATGCCTCGATCGACGTCGCGGCGGCGAACGAGTGCGGCATCACCGTGTGCCACACGAGCAACCCCGCCTCATCGCCGCAGATGGTGCAGTTCACCTGGGGGCTGCTCCTGGCCCTGCTGCGGCATCTGCCGCAGGAGGAGCGCAACATGCGCGAGGGCCGCTGGCAGACCACGATCGGCCATACCATTCACGACAAGACGCTCGGCCTCATGGGCCTCGGCAAGATCGGCGCCGGCGTCGCCAAGGTGGCACAGGCGTTCGGGATGCACTGCATCGCCTGGAGCCAGAACATGACCGCGGCGAAGGCCGAGGCGGCGGGATGCCGCTTCGTCAGCAAAGACGAGCTGATGAGCACCGCCGACATCCTCTCGGTCCACCTCGTGCTCAGCGACCGCAGCCGCGGCATCATCGGCGCCCGCGAGCTCGGCCTGATGAAGCCGACCGCCTATCTCGTCAATACCTCGCGCGGGCCTCTGGTGGATGAGGACGCCCTGCTCAAGGTCCTGCAGGCGAAGAAGATCGCGGGCGCCGGGCTCGACGTCTACGGCCACGAGCCGCTGCCGGCCGACCATCCCTTGCGTAAGCTCGACAACGTGGTACTCACGCCGCACATCGGCTACGTCACGGCGGAGACGTACAAGATCTACTTCAACGACACGATCGAGGACATCCTGGCATTCCTCGACGGCAAGCCGATCCGGGTCATGCAGCCGGGCGGCGCGGAGTGACTCTCCGCGGTGTCACGGTTGATCGGAACCCATCCCGGTCAATGCGGACTTTCGCGCTCGCGCTCATGATATCGGCAGCCATTGCGCCTGTTTACGCTCAGCAAATGGGCGAGCAAAATCTCGTGGCTAGCTTCTCCAAAATGTCTGACGAAAGATTTGATGTTCAGGTAGTTGCGCCAACGGCCGTAGTTCGCGAGTACGCAGTGTGCAAGGCCGTCTGGTTTGCGGAGAAGAAAAGCGCGAAGACATTGTCGCTTGGCAATCCCGAGTACAGCGACCCGAAGACCGCAGGAAACTTACCGGCGAAAGTATCAGAGGGATGGGTCGCGCTACGAGCAACCGCCTATCTGACAGCGCCTAACCCGGACCGCAACCCAATGCTGAGCGTCTCGGAGCGGGCCTCTATGTGCCGTCAAATGTGGGACTGGTATCGCTAACGCACGGACGCTCGAGGGAAGCTCAAGCACACGAGTTCTATCCTTACGGCGACGGAGTCTCGACGAGGTCCAGACGGCGCTCGATGCGCTCGAGACGAAGCTCGACCCGGTCGATGCGGCTGCTTTGGATGGCGACCGCCTGCTCGACCCCGCTGACGCGAAGCTTCAGCTCTTTGACGTCATCCGTCAGCCGGTCGACCTTTTGCTCGAGCCGGACCGCGCGCTCGTCCAGGCGTCGCAAATACTGATGGATGAAGTTGTTCGGGTCGAATCCCGACGGAGCATCGCTCATGGCACCAATATACCACAATCACACGTGGTATGGCCAACGCACCGTCCGTTCACAGGATAAAGCTCACCGAGCCCAGCGAGCCGAGCTCGAGCGCTTCCAAGATGGCCTCGCGCTTGGCGATCTTGAAGCTGCCGTCGGTCACGCGCAGCCGGTAGCGGTAGCGCCCCACGTATTCGCGGATGCGCTCCTCGCGGCGGAACCGGTAGACGACGAAGTTCGCTTCCACGCGCAGCTCGGCCGCCGATTGGTCGACGATGCGCACGTTGCCGATCATGCGCCGCGTGCGCGAGGGCGGATATTCGGCGTGTGCGTTCCTGTCCTTGAGCCGCGTGATCCGCGCCTGGATGCGCCGGATGTCGTCGGCGATGGTGAACAACGTGTTCGCCGGGTCCGCCTCCGGCCGGTCGTTCGACGGCACCTCGTAGCGCGCATCCTCGGTGAGCAGCGCCAGCCACTCGTCGAGCCGCCATTCATCCAGCAGGGCGGCCTCGTGATAGAGGAAGTCCTCGACCTGCTGCCGGCTGACCTCACGCGCCATGGCCGGCCGCCGTCATCAGCTTGTTCCACTGGATCCAGAACGCGCGCAAATGCGGCTCGTCGGTGTTGAGCTGCTCGTCGTTCTTGCCCATGCCGCGGCTGACCAGGGACCACGGCACCTCGCGATAGGTCGCCATGCCCGCCTGCACCGATTCGAGAGCCTCGACGTCGTCGGGTGTCGCAAATCCGCCCGGCCCATAGAACGTGAGGAACGCATCGAGCCGGATGGCGCGCGCCTCGGGCGTCTCCTCCTTAGGGCCGAGCGCCCAGGCGCGCACGCGCATGTGGCCGGGCGCCACCGGATAGAAGGTGCGCACGGTTACGGACGAGCCGTCGTTGAGGCACAAATTCGGGAACACGAGCAGGTTACGGTTGGTGTCGGCGACGCGCTGCGCCCGCTCCTCTCCCAGCCGCGCCACCAGCTCGGCCCGGATCTTCTCGATCACCGGCTTGGCCGATTCAGGGTAGACGGGAATCCATTTGGCGACGGGGCGGCCGCGGAAATTCTGGTTGTCGGTCACCGCGTGTCCGTTGCCGAGCGCCTTGGCGACGCCGTGCGAGGGCAGAAGGTGCCCGCGCTCGGGCCGCTTCATCTGCACGCCCGAGTTCCGCATGTAGTCGAGCCACGTCGAATGCGTGGTGAGCAGGTGATAGTCGTCGAAGCTGTTCTCGACCAGGAGCTTCCAGTTCGCCTTGATGTCGTATTCCTGGGTGCCCTGGATGATCTCCATCTGGCCGGACGGCGACTGGTCGACGATGAGGTCGATATAATCCTTGGCGCCCGCGAGATACTGCTCGAGCGGCACCGCGTCCTCGTCGAAATTGAGGAACACGAAGCCGCGATAGCTTCCGACGTGCGGCGGCTCCACGAGCCCGTACTCGCATTTGTCGAAGCTCGCCGGATACGCGCTCTCGCCCGGCACGCCGTCCAGTGCCCCGTCCCGATTGTAGGTCCAGCCGTGATAGAAGCAGAAATAGGACTTCGCATTGCCCTCGGGCTCGCGGCAGACGATGGCGCCGCGGTGACGGCAGGTGTTCAGGAACACCCGCAGCGCGTTCTTGCTGTCGCGGCAGAAGATGACCGGGCGGCCGCACACGTTGCGCGTCCGGAAGTCGCCGGGGGCGCGCACCTCCGACTCATGCCCGACATAGATCCAGCAGCGGTCGAAGACCCGGCGCTGCTCGGCTTCCAGGACATCAGGATCCACCAGGCTCGCGCGGTTCACCTTGAAGTTCTGCGCGTCCGGTTCGTTCACCACGTATGTGCGGTCGGTCATGCGCGGCCCAATCCTCCGGTCGTTTCCGTCAATTGTGCTCGCCCCCAAAATACAATATTGGGAGAAGCGACACGCTGGTCAAATTATAGCGCCCGTTCCGTTGGGAGGAACCGTACGACATGACTGGAGTTACCTGCAGCCGCCGCCGGTTGCTCGGAGGCGCCGCCGCTCTCACCGGTGTCAGCATCCTGCCGCGCGCGTTCGCAGCCGATGCGTATCCGGCGCCCGGACGTCCGATCCGCATCATCGTACCGTACACGCCCGCGGTCGGCGCCGACATCCTGGCACGGCTCCTGGGGCCAAAGATCGGTGCTGCGTGGAACACGAATTTCGTCGTCGAGAACAAGCCGGGCGCCAGCAGCACACTCGGTGCGGAGATGGTCGCGCACGCGGAGCCCGACGGCTACACGTTCCTGTTCACGGCGACGTCGTTCGGCACCAGTGCGGCCACCAAGAAGCACGTGCCCTATGACCCGCTGAAGGATTTCGCGCCGGTGTCGCTGATCGCGACCAGCGCGGTGTCGCTCCTCGTCCCCAACAACCTGCCGGTGAAGACGCTGCCCGAGTTCGTCGAGTATGTGCGCGCGCGGCCGGGAAAGCTGAACTACGCCTCGCCGGGCATCGGAACCCCGCAGCACCTGGCGATGGAGCTCCTCAAGATCGAGGCGCATATCGACATCGTGCACGTCCCGTACAAAGGCTCGGGCGGCGCCACCGCGGATCTGGTCGGCGGGCACGTCCAGGCGATGATGGTGCCGCTGCAGACGGCCGAGCCCTTCGTCCGCGGCGGACAGGTGAAGATGATCGCGGTGATGACGGACGCGCGCTCGCCGGCGTTCCCCGACGTGCCGACCATGAAGGAGCTCGGCTATCCCAGTCTCGTCGTCTACACCTGGTACGCGGCCTTCGCGCCGGCGCGTGCGCCCGAGATTGCGATCAACAAGCTGAGCGGGGCCATCGACGGCCTGCTCAAGCATGAGGACGTGCGCGGCGTTCTGGCGAAGGAAGGCATGACCCCGGCCGGCGGGCCGCCCGAACGCATGGGCAAGCTGCTCGCCGAGGATATCGCACGCTGGAAGCGCGTGGTCGCCGCCGCCGGCATCACCGAAGATTGACGTTGAGGGGGAGTCACATGAGTCTGATCGAAGATTTGGCCGCGTCGTACCGCGTGCTCGCCGCGCATGACATCATCGACGGCTACGGGCATGTCAGCGTGCGCTCGGACCGCGACCCGAAGCGCTATTTCATCTCCCGGTCGCTCGCGCCCGAGCTGGTGACCGAGGACGACATCATGGAGTTCGACCTCGACAGCAACCCGATCGACCAGCGCGGCCGCGAGATGTATCGCGAGCGCTATATCCACGGCGAAATCTACAAGGCGCGGCCGGAGGTGATGGCGGTCGTACACAACCATTCGCCGTCGATCATCCCGTTCGGCGCCACGGCCGCACCCCTCAAGCCCATCTTCCACATGGCGGCGTTCGTCGGCGAGGGCATCCCGAATTTCGAGATCCGCAAGGTCCAGAAAGGGTCCAACCTCCTGGTGGAGACTCCGAAGCTCGGCAAGGCTCTGGCCTCGAGCCTCGGCAAGAGCCCGGCGGCACTGATGCGCGGCCACGGCTCGGTCACCGTCGGACAGGATCTCGCGCGCGCCGTCGGGCGGGCGATCTATCTTGAGGCGAACGCGAAGCTCCAGCTGCAGGCCATGCTGATCGCCGGCTCGCGCGGCAAGATCACCTATCTCGACGCCGCCGAGGTCAAGGCTTCGTCGCCCGTCCAGAACTACGGCCGCGCGTGGAATTTGTGGCGCCGCAAGGGGCTGGCGCTGCTGAAGGGCGGCGCGTCCTAGGTGCCCTCACGGCCGGTGCGGAGGCGAGGGCGTCTGCTTCTGCGTCAGGCCGCAGCGGATGCCGAGCAGCAGGTCGACCGTCTCGCCGTCGCTCGCCATCGGCACGGTCAGGATCTCGGCATAGACGCTGTCGCGGTTGGGGAGCGGCACCGGCAGGATCGCGTAGTGCGGCCGCTTCGTCTCGGCCACTGACTGCAAGCGGCCGTGGACCTGGGGATAGCGCTGCGGCACTGCCGCCTCGTCCAGGTATTGCCCGGTCGGGTCGCTGCCGAACAACGTCACGACCTCGGTGCCGACGAGGCGGTACCGGAAGCGAAACCCGTCGGCGCGACGTTCGACGTCCAGCAGGATGACGTAGGGGAGAAACCCCACCATCTCGTGCGGACCGATGTCGCCGCGCCCGGGCAGGCGCCCCGGACGGCATTTACCTTTCCAGTACTCGAAAAACCTCCGGACTCGCGGGTCGCGCACGTTGTCCGGCAACGCGAAATCGGCCGGATCAGACCCTGCGGGACGGTCGCTTCGAGTCATGGCCCACCCGGTGGATACGAAAGACTAATTTTTCGCCAGCCGTGAGTCCAATGGATCGGCTCGGCTCGCGCAGTTGTGGTGCATCTAAGCCTTGACAGCGAGCCGTGTTCCACTACCAATGCGCGGCCGGGCGTCTGCCAAATAGCGGCGTCCGATCGAAGGGGAGGTTACACATGACTATCGACTTTGGGCGTGGAATCGGGCGCCGCACGGTGCTTAAAGCGGGTGCAGTTGCCACCGCAGCGCAGTTCGCAGGGCCTTTCATCGTTAAGGCATTGGGCGAGGAGCCGATCAAGATCGGCCTCGACAATCCGTTGACCGGCACGTTCGCCGCCCTTGGCAAGAACGAGCTCATCGGCGCCCAGCTCGCCGTCGAGCAGCTCAATGCCAAGAACGGCATCCTCGGCCGCAAGGTCGATCTCCTGGTCGAGGACTCGACCAGCGGCGACGCCGCGACTGCGGTGCAGAAGGCGACCAAGCTCGTCGAGCGCGACAAGGTCGACTTCCTCGTCGGCAACATCAATTCGGCCCTCGCCCAGGCGATCGCCAACTACGCCTTCGAAAAGAAGATGTTCCACATCGTCCCCGGCGGCCACATCGATTCGGTCACCGGCTCGCAGTGCCACTGGAACGTGTTCCGCGTCTGCAACACGACGCGCATGGAGACCAACTCGGTCTCCAAGGTGCTGCTCAGCAGCTACGGCAAGAAGTGGTACTTCATCACGACCGACTACGCGTTCGGCCATGGCCTGCAGGCGGGCTTCGAGGCGAGCCTCAAGGCCGCCGGCGGCACCGAGCTCGGCGCCGACTATACCCCGCTCGGCACCACCGACTTCTCGGCCAACCTGATCAAGGCGCAGTCGACGAACCCGGACGCGATCGTGTTGCTGCTCGCGGGCGACGACATGATCAACTGCCTCAAGCAGGCGGTGCAGTTCGGCCTCAACAAGAAGACCCACATCGCGGGCGCGCAGCAGGAGCTCGAAGTGAATCTCGGCCTGCCGCCCGAGGCGCTGTTCGGCGACTGGTGCTTCGAGTGGTACTGGAAGCAGCCCGGCGTGCCGCATGTCGAACAGTTCGTGGCCGACATCCGCAAGAAGAGCGGCGGCAAGGTGCCGACCGCGCGCACGTGGTTCGGCTATGCGGCCATTCACACCTGCGCGCTCGCCGCCGAGAAAGCGAAATCGCTGGAGGCGATCAAGCTCGCCAAGGCGATGCAGGGCCTGGTGCTGCCGCCGGAAGTGGCCCTGATGCCCAACAACCCCTACTACCGCGAAGGCGACAACCAGCTGATGCCGTCGCTGTTCGTGGGGTCGTCGCAGCCGGCCCCGGCCGGTGGCGATCCGGAAGACCTGTTCAAGGTCTCCCAGCTTGTGAAGGGCGACGAAGCCGCCCTGCCGGTTGCCGAGACGGGTTGCAAGATGGTGTGGCCGTCCTGATACGTTAGGCACCGGGCGCCGCGATTGTCGCGGCGCCCGGTCCGCCTCAGAAGCACTGGTTCAATCTTTGCGAGAAATTTCGGGGCAATGACCCCGGGCGCGGCCCCGCGCGGCAAACTCAGCAACTAACGAGCGCCTGAACAGGGATTTCACGACCGACTCATGACAACGCTGCTGCTGTTCAACGTCGTCAACGGCCTCATCATCGGTGCGTTCTATGCGCTGATGGCATTGGGCCTCTCGCTGATCCTCAATCTCTCCGGCGTCATCAATTTCGCCCATGGCGGGTTCCTGGCCATCGGCGGCTACCTCGCCTACACGCTGCTGCCCTATCTCGGCTTCTGGGGCGCGCTGGTGATTTCGCCGTTCCTGGTGGCGTTCATCGGCGTGGCGGTCGAGCGCGTGCTGATCCGCCGGCTCTACGGCCGCGATCCGCTCTACAGCCTGCTGCTCACGTTCGGGCTTGCGTTCATGATCGAGGACGGCACGCGGTTCATCTGGGGCGCTCAGAGCAAGCCGTTCCAGATCCCCTCCTGGCTTGCCGCCCCGCTCTCGACGGACCTGTTCTTCCTGACCGGCTATCGCGTGTTCATGATGGCCCTTGTCGCGGCGGTGGTGATCGGCCTGTTCGTGATCCTGAACCGCACCCGCCTCGGCCTGCGCATCCGCGCCGGTACCCTCGATCTCGAGACGGTGTCGGTGCTGGGCGTCAACGTGCGCGTCCTGCGCAATCTCAATTTCGGGCTTGGAATCTACCTCGCCGGCCTGGCGGGCGTCCTGGCATCCGGCATGTTGGGTCTGCAGCCGACGGTCGGCGACAACCTGATCATGCCGAGTTTCATCGCGATCATCGTCGGCGGCCTCGGCTCGCTGCCGGGTACGCTGTTCGGCGGCGTGCTGATCGGCGTCGCCTCGGGAATCACCACCGTGTTCTTCCCGGCCGCGAGCGAGGCGGTGATTTACGTGATCATGGCGGCGGTGCTGATCGTGCGGCCGCGCGGGCTGTTTGGCGAGGAGGGCCGCTTCTGATGCCGATCATCGACAAACGGGCGGCCAACCTCCTGGTCTGGCTGCTCCTGGTGACAGCACCCTATTGGTTCGTGGGCGTGGGCGGCTATGTCGAGCTGGGAAGCCGCATCCTGATCTACGCCCTCGCGGCCATGGCCCTGAACTTCCTTCTCGGCTACACGGGCGTGCTGTCCTTCGGCCATGCCGCCTATTTCGGCCTCGGCGGCTACGGCACTGCCATGGTCCTCAAGTTCCTTTATCCGAGCACGCCGCTCGCGATGCTCGCCGGCATCGTCGTCGGCACGGTGGCCGCAGCGATCATCGGGCCGTTGATCGTGCGCCTGCGCGGCGTCTATTTCGCGATGTGCACGATCGCCTTCGGCCAGGTCTTCTATTTCATCGCGTTCCAGTGGAGCTCGGTGACCGGCGGCGATGACGGCCTCAGCGCCTGGCAGCGCCAGCCCATCAATCTGGGCTTCACGACCTTCGACATCCTGCACGACAACAAGGCGTTCTATTACTTCGTGCTGGCCGTGTTCGCCCTGTGCGTGGGCGCCATGGCGTATCTGCTGCGCTCGCCGTTCGGCCGCACCTTGCTGGCGATCCGCGAGAACGAGCGCCGGGCCCGCTTCCTCGGCATTCCGGTCGACCGGCATATCTGGATGTCGTGGGTCGTGTCCTGCTTCTTCGTCAGCGTCGCCGGCTGCCTCTATGCACTTTTGAGCGACTTCATCGATCCGCGCGCCATCCGCTGGGACCAGTCGGGCAACTTCGTCATCATGGCCGTCCTGGGCGGCATGCGCAGCTTCTGGGGCCCTCTCATCGGCGCCGCGATCTTCCTGGTGCTGCAGGACTATATCTCCAGCCATACCGAGAACTGGATGTCCTTCGTCGGGCTGTTCTTCGTGCTGATCGTATTGTTCTTTCCGCGCGGCGTGCTCGGCCTCATCCAGCGAAAGAGTGCGTCGTGAGCCTGCTCAAGGTCGAAAACGTCACCAAGCGCTTCGGCGAACTGGTCGCGGTCAACAACGTCTCGATGACCGTCGAGCCGGGCGAGCTGCGCGCCGTGATCGGCCCCAACGGGGCCGGCAAGACCACGTTCTTCAACATCATCAGCGGCTTTTTGACGCAGACGTCGGGCCGCATCATCTTCGACGGCGAGGACATCTCGAACCAGCTGCCGGCGCGGCGCGTGTGGCGTGGCATTGCGCGCACGTTCCAGATCACCGAGGTCTTTCCGGAGCTGACGACGCGCGAGAACCTGCGGATCGCGGTCGAGGTCGCGTCCGGCTACCGGCTCAAGACCCGGCTCTCGGGCGACGCCGAGGGCGAGATCAAGGCGCGCGTCACGGACCTCCTGGATATGAGCGGCCTGATAGAGAAGGCCGACCGCCCGGTCGGCGAGCTCTCGCACGGCGACCAGCGCGCGACCGAGATCATGATGGCCCTCGCCCTCAAGCCCCGCCTCCTGCTGCTGGACGAGCCGACCGCCGGCATGGGCGACCAGGAGACCTACGACATCACGCAGCTCATCCGGAAGCTTCACAAGGACCAGAAGCTCTCCATCGTCCTGATCGAGCACGATATGCGGGTGGTATTCCATCTCGCGGACCGTATTATGGTGCTCGCAGAGGGGACGATGCTCGCCGAGGGCACGCCGCAGGAGATCGCGCGCAACGAGGCGGTGCAGGAAGCCTATCTGGGGAAGGCGGCATGACCAGCACGACCGTCCTGCAGGCCGAAGACCTGCATACCTATTACGGCAAGAGCCACATCCTGCACGGCGTCAGCCTCGAAGTGCGGGAGGGCGAGATCGTCACCCTGCTCGGCCGCAACGGCGCCGGCAAGACGACCACCCTGCGCAGCCTGATGGGCCTCACGCACGCGCGCGAGGGGGCCGTACGCATCTTCGGCCATGCGACGACCGACTGGCCGCCCTATCGCATCGCCACCCTGGGCGTCGGCTACGTTCCGGAAGGCCGCCGCATATTCCCGAACCTGACGGTGGAAGAGAACCTCAAGGTGCCGGCCGAGCGCCCCGGCCCATGGACCATCGCGCGCGTCTACGAGCTGTTTCCGCGCCTGGCCCAGCGCAAGTCGAACAAAGGCCGCCAGCTCTCCGGCGGCGAGCAGGAGATGCTGTCGATCTCGCGCGCCCTCCTGCTCAATCCGAAGGTCCTGCTGCTCGACGAGCCGTCGCAGGGGCTGGCACCGCTCATCGTGCAGGAGGTGTTCCGCGTCGTGGTCGCCGCCCGCAAGGAGGGCATCTCGATCCTCCTGGTCGAGCAGAACGTGCGTGCCGCGGTCGGTATAGCCGACCGCGCCTACGTTCTGGATGACGGCAAGGTCGTCTATTCCGGTGCGGCCGCGGAATTCGCCAAGGACGAACAGCGGGTGCGGGCCCTCGCCGGCGCCAGCGCTGAGACCTGGGACGCGGCCTGACCCGCAGAGTGCGGGCTCCTTGACATAGTTGCGTAACCGCCTAGCTGTGTATCAAAACACCGCATCCCAGTTGCATGCGTTAGGCTCGGCGGAGGAACGATGGCACCTGATCGGGTGCGCCCCTCGGAACTGAAGCGCCGGACGGTCCTCAAGACCGGCGCCGGCCTCATCGCTGCTGCGACAACCGGGCCGTTCATCATCGCCGCACGCGGCGATGAGCCGATCCGTATCGGCCTCGACGATCCTCTGACTGGTGCCTTTGCGGCCCTGGGGCGCAACGAGCAGCATGGTGCCGCGCACGCGGTCGAGGAGATCAACGCCAGGGGCGGAATCCTCGGACGTCCGGTCGAGCTGCTCGTCCGCGATTCGACTACGGGCGACATCCGCACCGCCATGCAGCAGGCGCGCGAGGCGATCGAGCGCGACAAGGTGAGCTTCCTGCTCGGCAACGTGAACTCGGCCATGGCGCTCGCCGTGGGCCGGGTCGCGCATGAGCTCAAGACCCTGCACATCGTCACCGGCGGGCACGCGGAGTCCCTCACCGGGCATGACTGCCACTGGAACCTGTTCCGCGTGTGCAGCACGACCCAGATGGAGGCGAACGCGGTGGCCGGCGCTCTTATCAAGAACGCCGGCAAGCGCTGGTATTACCTCACGCCCGATTACAATTTCGGCCATGCCCTGCAGGCCGGGCTCGAACGCGCGGCGCAGAAGCTCGGCGGCAGCAATGTCGGCGGCGACCTTGTGCCGCTCGGCACGGCCGATTTCCTGCCCTATTTGCAGCGGGCGGACGAAGCCAACGCCGACGTCGTTATTTTCCTGGTGCAGGGCGATGATGCGGTGGCGGCGCTGCGCCAAGCGGTGGGGCTCAGGCTCGACAAGCGCGTCCATCTCGCAGGCGCGCAGCAGGAGCTCGAGGTCCTCGAAAGCCTGCCGCCGGAGGCGCGCATCGGCACGTGGGTCTTTGAATGGTATTGGAAGCAGGCCGGCGTGCCGCATCTCGACGCGTTCGTGGCCGCGATCAAGGCCAAGACCGGCAAGGTGCCGACCGCGCGCACCTGGTTCGGATACGCCGCCGCGTGGACCTGCGCGCTGGTGGCCAACCAGGAAAAGTCGCTCGACCCGCTCCGGCTCGCCAAGGCGCTGCAGGATTTCAGGCTGCCGCCCGAAATCGCCCTCATGCCGAACGAGCCGGCATATCGCGCGGGCGACCACCAGCTCATCGGCTCGCTCTATGTCGGCACGGCCCTCAAGGGCAGCGGCCCCGACGACGAAGACCTGTTCCACGTCGACGAGGTTGTCAGCGCCCGCGACGTGGCGCCATCCGTCGCGGACACCGGCTGCATCCTCAACTGGCCGAGCTGAGCGCCGCATGCGCTCGCGGCTTGACAGCCGGACCGCGGCCATTCAAAAATGAACATGTTCGGATTTAGGCTGATCGCCCCGCGCCGAATGCGGACAGGTTGAACGCGGGGACGCACGGCGCGCCACGACGCCGGCTCAACCGAGATAACCCCAGGAGGAGCCCATGATCACCCCCAAAGTCATCGTCACCGTGGCACCCACCGGCGGCATGGCATCCAAGAAGCAGAACCCCAACCTGCCCACCCAGCCGCTCGAGATCGCCGAGAGCGTCCACCGCTGCTACAACGAAGGGGCCAGCATCGTGGCCGTGCATGCGCGCCGGCCGGACGATGAGGCGACCTGCAGCGCCGAGGTCTACGGCAAGATCAACAGCCTGATCCGCGAGCGCTGCGACATCGTCATCAACAACTCGACCGGCGGCGGCGTGAACGGCGACATGACCCGCGAGCTTCGCCCCGGGCTCGAGGAGATCATCTTCGAGGAGCGCCTGAAGGGCGCCGAGGCGCCGCATTGCGAGATGGTGACCTTCGACTGCCACACCATCATGGCGCTGTTCAACAACCGCAAGCTCCTGATGGTGACCGAGCCCGACCGCTGCACGCAGATGGCGGAGCTGTTCAAGCAGCGGCGCGTCAAGCCGGAGTGGGAGGTGTTCAGCCTCGCCCATATCCTGCAGGACACGACGCGGCTGATCGAGGCCGGCTACGACAAGAAGCCCTACTACGTGAACATGGTGCTGGGGGCGATGGGCTTCCAAGGCGGCTACCCCTACACGCCCAAGATCCTGCAGCACATGGTCGACCATCTGCCCAAGGATTCGATCTTCTGCGTGAGCGGCATCAGCACGGCCCAGCTGCCGGCGACGACCCACGCCATCCTGCTCGGCGGACACGTGCGCGTCGGGCTCGAGGACAACAACTATTACAGCCGCGGCAAGCTGGCGACGAACGAGGAGCTGGTGGCGCGCACGGTGCGCATCATCCGCGAACTGGGTGCCGAACCGGCCACCGCCGCCGAGGCACGGCAGATGCTGGGCCTCCCGCCGGTCACCGCGAAATCGATGGCGAAAGTCGCGGTGTGAGGCTCACCCCTCTCCCCACCCTCCCCCGCAAGGGCGGAGGGAAAATCAGGACCCGCCGTTCAAATTCTCCCTCCCCCTTCACGGGGGAGGGTTGGGGTGGGGGTGGCTCCTGACCTTCTTCATCGGCACCGATGTTGGCGGAACGTTCACCGATCTGTGGGTCGCGGCCGGCGATGGCGAGACGCGTGTCTTCAAGACACCCACCAGCGCCGACGTGCTGGGCGGCGTGCTCGACGCGCTGAAGCTCGCCTCCGACGCGTACGGCCTGTCCTTCGACGAGTTCTGCGCCGGGATCGAGCGCTTCGGGCACGGCACGACGGTGGGCCTGAACGCGCTTTTGACCGGCAACGCGGCCAAAACCGCGATCCTCACCACGCGCGGGTTCGGTGACACGCTCGAGATCGGCCGTCTGCGCCGCCAGACCTCCGATCTCAACGAGGTCGAGTATACCGACGCCTATCTGCGCAACCGCGTGCCGCCGCTGGTCAGCCGCGACCTCGTCATCGAGATCGACGAGCGGATCGACGCCAACGGCAAGGTGATCGTCCCCCTGAACGAGAAGCAGGCGCGGGCGGCCCTGCGCCGCCTCAAGGGTCGCGGCGTCGATGCGGTCGCAATCTGCACGTTATGGTCGACCGTCAATCCGGTGCACGAGAAGCGGCTGCGCGAGCTCGTGCGCGCCGAGCTGCCCCTGGCCTTCGTCAGCGCCTCGCACGAGATCTCGCCGCATGTCGGCGAATACGCCCGCATGTCGACGACCGCCGCCAACGCGGCCCTTGGGCCGCTCGCCGGGCGTTACCTGGCGCGGCTGGAAGAGACCTTGCGCAAGGCCGGAATGAAGGTGCCGGTGCTGATGATGACCTGTGCGGGCGGCGTGCTGCCGACAAAGGTGCTCAGCGACCGGCCGGCATTCGCCCTCTTCTCGGGGCCGGCCGCCGGCGTCATGGGCTCGCAAGCGATCGGCGCGCAGATCGGGCTCAAGAACCTGCTCACGACCGACATCGGCGGCACCAGCTTCGATGTCGGCGTGGTCGCCGACGGCAAGGCCATCATGCGCTCGGAGATCGCGGTCGCCGGCGCCGACATCCGCGTCCATTCGATCGACGTCGATTCGATCGGGGCCGGCGGCGGCAGCATCGCGACTGTCCAGTTCGGCGAGCTGCGGGTCGGTCCGCGCAGCGCCGGCGCCAATCCGGGCCCCGCCTGCTACGGCCGCGGCGGGACCGAACCGACGGCGACCGACGCCGACCTCGTTCTGGGCGTGCTCGACCCCGGCAATTTCCTCGGCGGCCGCATGCGCCTGGACATCGAAGCGGCGCGCCGCGCCATCGCCGACCTGATCGCAAAGCCGCTCGGCCTCGGCATTGCCGAAGCCGCGTGGGGCATCCGCGAGGTGCTCGACAACCGGATGGCCGACCTCCTGAGGAGAATGACGGTCGAGCGCGGGTACGATCCGCGCGATTTCGCGCTCCTGGCCAACGGCGGTGCAGGGCCGTCGCACGCCTGGGTACTGAGCCAGGAGCTGGGGCTCGACGGCTTCATCGTGCCCGCCGCGGCGACGGCACAGTCGGCGTTCGGCACCGGCAACTCCGATCTCGGCTTTACCGCGGAGGCGTCGGCCTATGCGCGCATCCGGCCCGGTGCGGCTCCCGCCGACGATCAGCTCGCGCGCCTGTCCGCGGCACTTCGCCACGTGTCCGCCGAAGTGCGCCGCAACCTCGAGCGGGCGCTCACCGTGACCGAAGGCCGTATCCGCATCGAGCGGCTGCTCGCCATCCGCTATCGCGGCCAGACGCACAGCCTCGACGTGCCCCTGTCCTCCGACAATTTCGACCTCGCCGCGTTCGATGCGGCGGTGGCGCGCTTCGAGACGGACTACGAGACCCTGTTCGGCCGCGGCGCGGCGTTCGCCAAGGCCGGCTACGAGCTTCTGGCCGTGCGCGCGGTCGGCACCGGTGCCCTGCCCCCGCCCGCGCTGGCCACCAAGGGCGATGAGATCCGCCTCGTGAAAACCCGGCCGGTGATCTTCCGCGACCCGAAGGCGCCGGTCGACACGGCCATCTACACCACGACTTTTCCCAGGGCCGACGCGACGGTCGAGGGACCGGCCATCATCGAGTTCCCCGGCCAGAGCGTGGTGGTCCCGCCCAACGCCAGGGCGGTCGCCGACCGGTTCGGCAACCTGCATGTGCGGGTGAGCTCATGAGTTCCGAGCGCAGCGCCAGCGCCGTCACCTTCGAGGTGCTGCGCAACCGGCTCGTGGCCATCACCGAGGAGATGCGGATCGCGCTTCAGAGCGTGTCCGGCTCGCCCACGGTGACCGAGGCCTCGGACTTCTTCACCGGCTTGTTCCTGCCCGACGGCTCTGTCGCCTCGATGGGCTTCCAGGTGTCGTTCCAGGCACCGGTGTGCAGTGCGGTCATCCGCCACATCAAGGGCAAGCCCGAGCTCAAGGTCGCGGATGGCGACATGTTCGTCGGCAACGATCCGTTCATCGGCGCCCTGCACCAGAACGACGTGCAGATGCTGGGACCGATCTATGCGGGCGACGAGATCATCGCCTGGGCCGGCGTGCAGGCGCACCAGACCGACGTCGGCGGCATGGACTTCGCAAGCTGGTGCCCCAAGGCGAAAGACGTCTACCAGGAGGGCTTCCGCATCCCGTGCGTGAAGCTGGTCGATCGCGGCGCGGTGCGCGAGGACGTGCTGGAGATGATCCTCACCGCCTCGCGCCTGCCCGACCAGCTCGGCCTCGACATCCGCGCCTTCATCGCCACGATCAACGTGGCCCGTGCCCGCATCGGCGAGCTCGTCGGGCGCTATGGCCCGGCCGTCGTCAGCGACGTCATGCGGCGGATGATCGCCTCGAGCGAGGCGCGGATGCGGGCGCGCCTGCGCGAGCTGCCCGACGGCGAGTTCCACGCCTCTGATTTCCTGGAGCACGACGGCCACACCAACGCGCTTTACAAGATCGACGTCAGGCTGACCAAGCGCGACGACAAGCTGACCTTGGACTTCAGCGGCTCCAGCAAGCAGGCGCCGGGCTTCATCAACGCGACGCGCGCGGGTCTGCGCGGCGGCGTTGCGGGCGGCATCCTGCCGATCCTGGCCTACGACATGCAGTGGAACCAGGGGGCGCTCTCGCCGGTCGATATCGTGGCCCCCGACGGCCTGATCTGCACGGCCCAGTTCCCGGCACCGGTCGGTGCTGCGACCGTCGAGGCGATCTGGGTGGTGTGCAACGCGACCACCCTCGCCATCAACAAGCTGCTCGCGACTTCGGACAAGTACCGCCATCGCGTGCAGGGGATCACCGACGGCTGCATGGCGACGTTCAACCTCGGCGGGGTGAACCAGTACGGCGAGCCGTTCGGCCTGCACCTCATGGACCCGATCGCGGGCGGGGCCGGCGCCTACGCCTCCAAGGACGGCGTGGATGCCGGCGGGCCCATCACCTCGCCCGTGTCCTCGATCGCCGATATCGAGCGCAACGAGCAGGTCTCGCCCCTCTTCTATCTTCACCGGCGGCTGGCGCGCGACACCGCCGGTGCCGGCCGCTTCCGCGGCGGGGTCAGCGGCGAGGTGGCGCTGACCCTGGGCGGCATCGAGCGTGCCTATGCGCTGGTCATGACGCACGGTGCGGAAGTGCCGAACACGGCAGGCCTGGGCGGCGGGTGGCCGGGCGCCACGGTGCGCCAGACGATGGGCTGGGGTGCCATCAAGAATGGCCGGCCCAAAGCCAAGGCAAAATTTGAGGCGTTCGGGCCCAAGCCCGGCCTCATGACCATGACCAACCGCGACCTGTTCGCGGTGTCGTGGCAGGGCGGCGGCGGCTGGGGCGATCCTCTGGACCGTGACCCAGCCGCGGTCGCGAAGGACGTCGCGACCGGCGCCGTATCACCCGATGCGGCGCGGAAGATCTATGGCGTGGTCCTCGAGGCGAACCGCATCGACGCGAACGCCACGGACAGGCTGCGCCAGAAGCTGCGCCAGCAGCGGGTGGGAAAGTTCGCGAAGTCGCCCGCCAGGTTCACGAAGGCGGCCCCGTTCGCCGCGTTGAGCGATGCCCTGTTCCTCGCCCGCGACGCCCGCGGCACCCATGTGGTGACCAGGGCGGGATACATCCTGGCGACAGGTCACACCCGCTGGCGTAAAGGTGCCGTGGCGGCGACCATGACCAAGGTTCCGGCCGAGCACCGCATCGCCTTGCACGCGCGCCTCGCGATGACCGCCTTCTACTGCCCGGCCACCGGCACCCTGCTCGCCGTCGACGTGCACGAGCGCGGCACCAAGCCGCCCGACGACATCGTGCTCGACCTTGCGTCGGTGGACGCTCTCGTCGGCGCGCGTGCCGCGGTGAAGGCCGCGGCGGAGTAGTGGCCCCTGCCTGTCGTAAAGATGTTAGTGTGGCCGGATGCACATTCGGCCCAGGCTCATGTTCGGCCTACTCGCAGCAATCGCGCTCGACACCGCCGTGCAGTTGATTTGGAAGACGGCGGCGGCGCGGCTTCCCAACAGCTTCGCACCGGACGCCATTGTCGCGGCCGTGCTCCACGCGCCGGTATTCATCGGCCTGGCGGTCCTGATCCTGGGACAATTGCTGAACTGGCTGAAGGTTCTGGAATTGGCCGACCTCAGTTTCGCCCAACCGATCACGGCGCTGTCGTATGTCTCGGTCTGCGTGCTGTCCGCCCTGTATCTCGGCGAGGTGGTCGACTTTGTGCAGGGCATCGGCATCGTCCTCATCCTCGCCGGCGTCTGGTTTATCAGCCGGACACACGGCGCAACGCCGCCAGGGAAGATCATCGCACCATGACCTTGACCGCGGCCGGTATCCTGCTCGTCGTCCTGTGCACGGTGATCGAGGGGTTCGCTCAGGTGTTCCTGAAGAAATCGGCAAGGCCCGGGGACACCCTCCGGCTCTGGCTCGCGCTCGGGATCGGTCTGTTTGTCGTTGAAGCCTTGATCTACACGGGCGCGCTCCGGCTGCTCGATGTGAGCACGGCCTACCCGATCGGCAGCCTCAGCTTCGTTGCCGTCACTGTCTTGTCGCACTGGCTGCTGAAGGAACGCATCACGATGGAGCGCTGGGTCGGGGTCGGACTTATCCTTGCCGGTGCCACTTTGGTCGCGGCACGGGCGTGACGTTCACCGTCCGCTTCGTATCGTCCGCGACGGATATTCCGGACGCGCTCTGGGACGCCTGCATCCCGCCGCCGCTCGAAGGCCGCTGGTGGTACCGGGCGCTCGAGACCTGCGGCCTCGAAGATCAGTTCACGTTCCTGTACGGCCTGATCCTGGACGGCGACCGCGCCGTTGGCATCGCGCCCGCGTTCATCGCGACCTCACCGATCGCCCTCGCGGTCCCGCCCGTGCTCGCCCGCTTCGTGGCGTTCGGCTCGAAATTCCTCCCGGCGCTTCTTGGGCCGCGCACTCTTTTCATCGGCTCGCCCTGCTCGGACGAGGGCACGGTCGGGCTGCTCCCGGGGGTCGACCGGCGTGCGGCACTCGAAGCCGTGCAACAGGCGGTCGCCGCCGAGCAGCGCCGGCGGAATCTGCACATGACCGCCTGGAAGGACTTTCCGGAAGGGGATGCGGAGGACCTCGGCTGGCTGGCGGCGCGACATGGACTGTTCCGCATGACGAGCTTTCCCGCGACCGTCGCGGCACTGACCGGCGGCCGGAAAGACACCTATCTCGCGGCCCTGAAGGGCTCCCGCCGCGGCCAGTTGAAAAAGAAGATTCGCATCAGCGCCGGCCAGCTCGACGTCGACGTCGAGGCGGTTCAGCAGCCGCCGCCCGGCGTACTGGACGAGATTTTCGGGCTCTTTCTCCAGACCTACGAGCGCGCAAAGACCCGATTTGAACGGTTGAACCGCCGCTTCTTCGAGATCATCGCCACGGCGCCGGCCGCGCATTTCGTGCTCGTCCGGCATCGGAGCTCGCGCGACATGCTCGCCTTCATGCTCTGCTACGACACGGGCGGCGGCCGGGTGGTCAACAAATTCATCGGGCTCGACTACGCCCGGCCGCGCGCGTGGTATCTGTACTTCCGTCTCTGGGACGCCGCCGTCGACTGGGCGCTGGTGCGCGGCGCGACCGAGATCCACAGCGGCCAGACCGGATATCGCGCCAAAATCGATACCGGCCACCGCCTGATGCCCCTGACCAACTACGGGCGCCACCGCAACAAGCTGATCCACTGGCTGTTCAGCGCCGTGGTGCGGAACACCAGCTGGGAGACGCTCGACCCTGATCTGGCCGCCTTTGTGAAGTCGCGCCGGCCGGACGGTAAGGCGGCCGCGGAGTAGCCGCTCGCCGTTAACGATTGGTTGCACGGGTTTTGCGAAAAGCGGCCTCTGCAACAAAAAGAATTGCGTTTTGATGAGCCCGTCCAAACGATTAGGGGGATTGTTGTTTATTGCGCCGTTTTTCGGGGTGATACCCCTTACCCCGCGGGGGCGATGCCGGCGGCCTTCACGA
>DATJPD010000037.1:0-16094 GCA_035506575.1 Alphaproteobacteria bacterium | reverse complement strand
CCCGTCATTTTCGAGCAGCTGCTGGCGCCGCCCAATCCCGACAGCAGCCTCGGCTCTCTTGCGAGCGTCAGCATCGTCGACTCCTCGGTCACGATCCTCGATCAGCGCAGCCTGCATACGTTCGTGGCCCGCGACACCCGGTTCCTGGTGCGGCGCGACCATGTGGGGCTGCGCGCGGAATTGACGGCCGCGGTCGACTTGGCAGGGAAGCGCGCGACTGTATCGGCGATTGGTCACTATGTCGTGGCGAGCCGGTCGGTCGATTTCGGCATGGACTTCGCGAAGCTCGATCCCGTGGCACTGTCCGCGGCGGCACCGGAGCTGAGTGCGCTGTCCGGCCTCGACGTGCCGCTCTCGGGCCGTGTCGACCTCGCCTACGATTCGCAGTTCCGGCTGGCGAAAGCCAGCTTCAGCGTCACCGGAGAGAGCGGCCGGCTGGCGGCGGCACCCTATGGGCTGCCCGCGGATGCGCCCATCCGGCGCCTGCGACTGGACGGCCGCATGCCGGACCCGGGCTCTATCGAGATCACCGGCGCCGAGCTCGACCTGGGCGGCCCGCTGATCGGCGTGCGCGCGGGTGTGACCGGCCTCGATGCGCAGCCGCGTGCCACGGCAACCGTCACCGCCCGCAACGTCACCGCCGATGACATGCGCCGGCTGTGGCCGCGCGAGCTGGCGCGCAACGCCCGCAACTGGATCACCACGAACATCGTGCATGCGACGATCGGCGAGGCGCACGCCGAGTTTTCCGCCAGCGCACCGGCCGCGGACGCGCATTGGACTGTGGACGAAGCCAAGGGCACGTTCACGGCGAGCGGCGTCGAAGCCAACTACCTGACGCCCATGCCGCATGTCGAGGGCGTGAACGGCGAGGGCACGTTCACCAAGAGCCGCGTCGACATCACGACGAACGGCGGCGGGGCCGGCAATCTGCGCCTCGGCAATGCCACGATAGCGCTGACCAAGCTCGACACCGACGACGAGACCGCCGAGCTCGACGTCCCGATTACCGGCCCGGTGCGCGAGGCGCTCGAGCTCGTCGACGGGCCGCCGCTCGGTTACGTGAAGAAGATCGACCGCAAGCCGTCGGATTTCTCCGGCGACATGGCATTGCGGCTGGTGTTGAAGCTGCCACTCAAGCACGACCTGGACACCGACCAGATCGACGCGCTGGCGACCGCCCATGTCCAGAACCTGACCCAGCGCGACGCCGCGCTCGGCCAGAACGTCACCGACGGCGACGTGCAGCTGCGCGTCGACAAGAGCGCGATGACGATCACCGGGCGGGTCAAGCTCGGCCCGATCCCGGCCAACGTCGAGCTCACGCGAAATTTCGCGAGCGGCGCCCTGGTCATCGGGCGCACGCACGCCGTGGCGCGGGTCGCGGACCCGGCGGACTACGCGGCACTCGGCCTCAAGGCCGCGTCCTATGTCGACGGGCCCACGACCGTGACCGTGGACTATGTCGAGCGGCCGCGCAGCCGCAGCGACGTGACCATCGACGTGACCCTCGACGAGGCGGCCGTATCTATCGACCAGCTCGACTGGCACAAGCCGGCCGGCCGGCCCGCCTCGGCGCACGTCGTCATGAATCTCTCGAGCGGCCACCCGGTCGACCTGTCGAACGCCTCGATCAACTCGGGGGACCCCGCGGCCGGCGGCTTCTTGGCCCGCTGGCGCGCGACCTTCGCGCCCGACGGCAAGACGTTCAGCCAGGTGGATATCGATGCGCTCAAGGTCGGGTTGACCGATATCAAGGGTTCGGTCGCTCTGTCGCCGGCGGGTGCGTCGATCTCGCTCAGCGGGCCGGGCCTGAACCTCGGTCCATTCCTCAAAGGAGATACGACGCCGTCGGGAGGCAACCGGCCCGCACTCGACCTCGACATCCATGTGGACCGGCTCTATGTCGAGCCCGACCGCTGGCTGAGCCGGGTCAGCTTCGTCGGGCGCCGCGGCCCGGAGCGCTGGCTCACCGCGGACCTGCAGGCGGATACCAGCGACGATCCGAACGCCAAAAGCCACGCGGCCCTTGCCCTGCAGATGTTCGAGGACGGGCACCAGAGCCTCGACATGGTGGCCGACGACGCAGGCGCGTTCCTGCGCGCCGACGGAGTCACGCCGAACGTGGTCGGCGGCCGCCTCGTGATCCACGGCGCCACCGACACGGCGCGCGCGGGCCAGCCGATCGTCGGCCATCTGAACATGAGCGCTTACCGCGTGGTCGGGGCTCCCATCCTCGCGCGCGTGCTGAGCGTGGCGCTCCTGACCGGGGTCGTCGATTCTCTGCGCGGGGAGGGCATCGGCTTTTCCCAGCTCGACGCCGATTTCGCCTATTACGGGCCGCGCCTCGAGTTCACGAATGCGCGCAGCGCAGGGCCCGCGATCGGCGTCACGGCCAACGGGAGCATCGACATCGAGGGCGATACGATCGATCTCACCGGCACGATCGTGCCGGCGAACGCGCTCAATAGCCTGCCGAGCAAGATCCCGCTGATCGGCAATCTGTTGACCGGCGGCGGGGGCGGGCTGTTTGCCGCCACGTATAAGGTGAGCGGGCCGCTCGGCGACCCCAAGGTGTCGGTCAATCCACTATCGACCCTGGCGCCGGGCTTCCTGCGCAACCTGTTCGGCGGCATGGGCGGTACGTCGGCCACCGATGCGACCCCGGAATCCGAAAAGCAGATCGAACGCGACCAACCGAAGGACGCGGCGCCGGTTAAACCGCCCTGACCAGGACGTGGCGTTTCTTGCCGCGCGAGAGCTTGATGAAGCCGTCGCGGCCGATATGGCCGACGGTGAGCGAGGCCGCCGGATCCTGGACGGTCTCATCGTTGACGCTGAGCCCCGCCTGCGCGGCGAGGCGCCGGGCCTCGCCGTTGCTGGCGGCCAGTCCCGCGCGGCGGAACAGCTCGTAGGCGGCAAGGCCCTTCTCGAGCTCGGCGCGGGGGACATCGACTGTCGGAAGGCCGGCAGACGCGGAGCCCTGCTCGAAGGTCTGTTGTGCGGTCTGCGCCGCCTGCTGCGCAGCCCCTTCGCCGTGGCACAGCCGCGTCGCTTCGGTCGCAAGCACCTTCTTCGCTTCGTTGATCTCGGCGTCCTTCAGCTTTTCCAGGCGTGCGATCTCTTCCAGCGGCAGTTCGGTGAACAGACGCAGGAAGCGGCCGACGTCCTCGTCCTCCGTGTTTCGCCAGAACTGCCAGTAGTCGTAGGGGCTCAGCCGGTCCGCGTTGAGCCACACCGCGCCCTGCGCGGTTTTGCCCATCTTCGCCCCCGAGGACGTGGTGATGAGCGGGGTGGTCAGGCCGAACAGCGCCTTGTCGGCCACGCGCCTCCCCAGCTCCACGCCCATGACGATGTTGCCCCACTGGTCGGATCCGCCCATCTGCAGCGCGCAGTCGTAGCGCCGCGCCAGCTCCACGAAGTCGTACGATTGCAAGACCATGTAGTTGAATTCGAGGAACGAGAGCGGCTGCTCGCGCTCGAGGCGCAGCTTGACCGAATCCATCGAGAGCATGCGGTTGACCGAGAAGTGCCGGCCGATGTCGCGCAGGAGCGGGATATAGAGCAGCTTGTCGAGCCAGTCGGCGTTGTTCGGCATGACCGCGTCGGTCGGCCCGTCGCCGAATGTCAGGAACTTGCCGAAGATCGACTTGATGCCCGCGATGTTGCGCGCAATCTGGTCCTCGCTGAGCAACTGCCGCGCCTCGTCCTTGCCCGACGGGTCTCCCACCTTGGTGGTGCCGCCGCCCATCAACACGATCGGCTTGTGCCCGGTCTTCTGAAGCCAACGCAGCATCATGATCTGCATCAGGCTGCCGACATGGAGGGAGTCCGCCGTGCAGTCGAAGCCGATATAGGCCGGCACCACGCCGGCGCGGGCGCGGGCATCGAGCCCGTCGGGGTCGGTGATCTGGTGGACGAAGCCGCGCGATGCGACGGCCGTCAGGAACTCGGAGCGGAACCCGGTCATAGCGGGTCGTTTACCATGGCGCTCGCCTGCGCGACAATTGATCGTATGACCTCCGATTCGAAACGTTTGTGGCGGGCGATCGGCATGATGAGCGGCACCTCGCTCGACGGGGTGGACGCGGCCCTGGTGGAGACCGACGGCGAGGGCAGGATGCGTGCCGGGCCGGCGCTGACCGTTCCCTACGAGAAGAGCCTGCGCGAGCGGCTGCGCCGGGCCTTGGGCGGCCGCCACCCGGTGACGGCGATCGAGCGCTCGTTGACCGTGGCGCACGCCGAGGCGGTGGCGGCGCTCCTGAAGCAGAGCGGCAGTACCGCGGCCGAGATCGACCTGATCGGCTTTCACGGCCAGACCATCGTCCATCGGCCCGAGGACCGCGTGACCTGGCAGATCGGCGATGCGGCCCTGCTGGCGGCGCGCACGCGCATCGACGTGGTCGCCGATTTCCGCAGCGCCGACGTCGCCGCGGGCGGGCAGGGGGCGCCGCTCGTGCCGGTCTTCCACCGGGCCCTCGCCGCCGCGTCGGAGCTGGAGCGGCCGCTCGCGGTCCTCAATATCGGCGGGGTCGCGAACGTGACATGGATCGGCACCTCGGGCGCCAACGGCGCCGACCTGCTGGCGTTCGACACCGGGCCCGGCAATGCGCTGATCGACGACTGGATGCTGGCGCGGACCGGACAGGCGCGCGACGAGGATGGCGCGTGTTCTGCGCGCGGCCAGGTCGATCGGGCGGTGATCGAGCGCCTTCTCGGCCACGACTACTTCGCCCGCCGCCCGCCCAAGTCGCTCGACCGCAACGCGTTCGATCCGGCACCGGTCGAGAAGCTGTCGACCGAGGACGGGGCTGCGACCCTGGTGCGGTTCACGGCCGAGGCCGCAGCCCTGGCGCGCCGCCATTTCCCGCAAAACCCCAGGCAGTGGATCATCACCGGCGGCGGGCGGCGCAATCCGAGCCTGATGGGGGCGCTGCGCGAGGTCATGGGCGGTGTTCCGATCCGCGCCGCCGAGGACGTGGGCTGGGACGGCGACGCGCTCGAGGCGCAGGCGTTCGCCTATCTGGCGGTGCGCTCCCGGCGGGGCCTGCCGCTCAGCTTCCCAACCACCACCGGCGTGCGCGAGCCGATGCAGGGCGGGCGGTTCTTCCCGCGACCAAAGGCGGCCGCCTGAAGCTGCCCACTCGAAGCCCACCCTTGACGCCGGCGCCGCGGCGTGGGGCAATCCGGCTCACAAGAAACAAGGCCCCGATCCGGGGCCACGAGGGAGGCACCCATGGCCGAGACGGTGTTCAACGTCAGCGATTTCATCAACCGGCGGCGCGTCGGCGGGACGCAGGTCACGGTCATGCTGCTCTGCGCGCTGATCATGGTCGCGGACGGCTATGACGCCTTCGTCGTGGGGTTCATCCTGCGGCCGCTCGCCCAGGCATTCGGCGTGTCGCCGGCCGCGATCGTGCCGGTGTTCGCGCTGCAAAGCGTGGGCATCGCGATCGGCGCCTCGTGCGCCGGCATGCTCGCTGACCGGTTCGGGCGCCGCCGGACGTTGCTGACGTCCGCGGTGCTGCTCGGCCTCCTGACCCTCGCGACGACCCAGGCGTCCTCGGTCGCCGAGATCATCTGGCTCCGTTTCATCGCCGGCATCTTCTTCGGCGCCATCCTGCCGAACTCGGTCGCGATGACCGTCGAGTTCGCACCCGAGCGGCTGCGCGCCACGATGGTGAACTGGATGTTCATCGGCTACGTCGGCGGGGTCGCCGCCGGCGGCGGTGTCACGGCCCTTTTCGTCACGCAGTACGGATGGCAGAGCGCGTTCTGGGTGGGCGGCCTGGTGCCGCTCGTGATCGCCGTGCTGCTCTACCTGTTCCTGCCGGAATCGATCCGGTTCTGCGTGCTGCGCGATGGCCACGATCCCCGGATCGCCGGTGTTCTGCGCCGCATGGATCCCGGCCTCTCGTTGACGGGCCAGGAGCGCTTCGTGCTCGATGAACCCCATGCCGCGGGCCTGCCGCTGTTGGCGCTGTTCCGCGAGCGCCGGGCGCCGCTGACCGTGCTGATCTGGCTCGCCTACTTCATGAACATCCTGGTGATCAGTCTGCTGGGCGCCTTCCTGCCAATCTTCCTGCACAATTTCGGCGGCCTGTCGCTGGAAAGCGCCGCGGCCGTGACCTCCTTCTATTCGATCTGCGGTCTCACGGCGATGCTGGTCTACGGCCGGCTCATCGACCTGTTCGGCGGGCCGATCGTGATCACGATCACCAGCATCCTCGCCTGTGTTTCGGTCGCGGCCTTGGGCGAGATTGATCTCGCGTCCTGGTGGGTGTACGCGGCGATGGTGTTCGTCGGAGCCGGCGTGGTCGCGGCACAAGCCGGCCTGCACGCGCTGTGCTCGATGATCTATCCGACGCGGATGCGGGCCACGGGCCTCGGCTGGGCCATGGGGATCGGCCGCGTCGGCGGGATGGCCGGCCCGCTCCTGGGCGGGATGGCGCTCGCCGGACATTGGACGGCACTGCCGTCGTTCCTCACCGGAGCCTTGCCGATGCTCGTGGTCGGCGTTGCGACCGCCGGCATCGGGGTCATGCTGTCGCCGACCTTCGGGCGGTCCGACGCCATGGCCGCGGCCGGGCGCTCATCGGCGCCTGCGGAGTAGAGACCCGACCGCCGCTATTTCGCGGCGGTCTTCTCTTTTTCCTTCTCGCGCGTGGCCGGCTTGACGGGCTTGGCCGGCGGGGCCGGGGCCATCGCCGTCTCCACATAGTCCTCGACGACCGCGTCGAGCTTGTCCATGCGGTCGGTGAAGAAGTGGTTGGCACCCTTGATGACGCGGAAATCGACCTCGATGTCGCGCTGCTTGCCGAGCTTTTCGGCGAGCTTCTTCACCGATTCCTCGGGCACCACGTCGTCCTTGTCGCCCTGGACGATCAGGCCGGAGGACGGGCAGGGGGCGAGGAAGCCGAAATCGTAGATGTTGGCCGGCGGTGCGACCGAGATGAACCGGTCGATCTCGGGGCGGCGCATCAGGAGCTGCATGCCGATCCAGGCGCCGAACGAGAAGCCCGCGATCCAGCACTGGCCGGCGTTCGGGTTGTAGGACTGCAGCCAGTCGAGGGCCGAAGCCGCATCGGTGAGCTCGCCCTCGCCGCGGCCGAACGAGCCCTGGCTGCGGCCGACGCCGCGGAAGTTGAAGCGCAAGGTGCAGAAGCCCTGGCGCACGAAGATCTGGTTGAGCGCGTAGACGATCTTGTTGTGCATCGTCCCGCCGTGCTGCGGATGCGGGTGGAGCAGCAGGACGATTGGCCGCCGCTCGCCCTTGGCAAGCGTGTAGCGGCCTTCCAGCCGCCCTTCGGCGCCGTTGATGATCACTTCAGGCATGGGGACCTACATCAATAAGACTGGCGCACATGAGGCCGGGCTCGGGGTAAATACCTGACGTTACAAATAGGTTATCTCGGGCGGACATCAAACGGACCTTGATTTCTTTTCTGAGAAACGCGCTTAGGTATTATTCTTGACCGGGTAAGTAGGAGAAACTATGTTGCAAAAGGCTCTTGCGGTGCCAGGCTCGGGTCTGTGGATTTGGGGGCAAATTTTCGCGGGCAATTGCGGGCGCATAATAGGAAGTCGAAGCCATGATCTTCAAGCGTCTTGCAGACGAGATTGACGCCATTTTGACGCGCGACCCGGCCGCGCGGTCCAGGATGGAAGTGGTATTATGTTACCCTGGACTGCATGCGGTGGCACTCCACTGGCTCGCCAACGCGGCGTGGCGGAACAATTGGAAGCTGCTCGGCCGCCTGATCTCGCATTTGGCGCGCGGGCTGACGGGAATCGAGATCCACCCCGCGGCCAAGATCGGCCGGCGGCTTTTTGTCGATCACGGCATGGGGGTCGTGATCGGAGAAACATCCGAGATCGGCGACGACGTGACTCTCTACCAGGGTGTGGTGCTGGGCGGGATCTCGTTGGATGAGGGCAAGCGCCATCCGACCCTCGGCAACAACGTGATCTGCGGCGCCGGCGCCAAGATCCTCGGGCCGATCACCGTGGCCGATGGGGCCCGCATCGGCTCGAATGCCGTCGTGCTCAAGGACGTCCCCGCCGGCGCCACGATGGTCGGCGTGCCGGCCCGCCAGGTGGTGCGCGCCGCGAAGCAGGACCGTTCCGATTTCTGCGCCTACGGCCAGGACCCCGACCTTCCCGATCCGGTGGCGCGCGCCATCGATGCGATGTGCGGCGATATCGCGACGTTGCGCGCGCGGATCGTCGAGCTCGAAGGCATGGTGACGGCACTGCGTGGCCAGGTCGACGGCACCCCGCAGCAGACGGACGCGGTTTCGCGCACGCTGCTGGAGCGCCTCTAGGTTTTCGCGAAGGAGACACACCCGTGAAACTCAGCACCAAAGGCCGGTACGCTGTCATGGCGATGGTCGATCTCGCGAGCAACAGCAAGGGCCAGCCCGTGGCGCTCGCCGACATCGCCGAGCGGCAGGAGATCTCGCTCTCCTATCTCGAGCAGCTGTTCGCGAAGCTGCGCAAGGGCGGTCTCGTGAAGAGCGTGCGCGGCCCCGGCGGCGGATACCTCCTGGCGCACCCGGTCGAGGAATCGCGCATCTCCGACATCATCCTGTCGGTCGACGAGCCGATCCGCGCCACCCGCTGCGCGCCCGGCTCGCCCGCGGGCTGCCGCAGCAATCGCAGCCGCTGCCTCACGCATGATCTGTGGGAAGAGCTCGGCAACCAGATCCATCTGTACCTGAGCTCGGTGACCCTCGCCGATATCTGCAACCGTCGCATCCTCGGCACCAGCGGCGTCATCGCACATGACGGCGCCGGGCCGGCCCCGGCCGACGTCCAGGCGACGGCGGCGGAGTAGGAAGTCCCAGGCGTCATGACCCGTCCGGTCTACCTCGACTACAACGCGACGGCACCGCTCAAACCGGCGGTGATCGAGGCCATGACGTCGGCGCTCGCCGAATGCGGCAACGCGTCCTCGGTCCACCGCTTCGGCCGGCTGGCCAGGCGCTCGATCGAAACGGCGCGCGAGGAGGTGGCGGCGCTGGTGAATGCAGCCCCTCACCAGGTGGTGTTCACGAGCGGCGGCACCGAGGCCAACAATCTGGCGCTCGCGGCACTCGGCCGCGGCCGGCGCCTCGTCGTCTCGGCGGTCGAGCACGACTCCGTGCTCAAGGCAGCAGCCGGCGCCGAGATCGTGCCGGTGGACAGCCGCGGCGAAGTCGATCTGTCCGCGCTCAAGGCGATGCTCGAGCGCGATGCGCGCCCCGCCCTGGTCGCGGTCATGCTCGCCAACAACGAGACCGGAGCCATCCAGCCCGTGGCGCAGGTTGCGTCTCTCGCGCACGCGCACGGCGCGCTCGTCCACTGCGATGCCGTGCAGGCGGCCGGCAAGATGGACATCGACGTGGCACGCCTCGGCGCCGACACGCTCGCGTTGTCGGCGCACAAGCTCGGCGGCCCGCAAGGGATCGGGGCGCTCGTGGTCGCGGGCAGCGTGGACGTCCGGCCGCTCTTCGTGGGCGGCGGCCAGGAGCGCGGCTGGCGCGCCGGCACCGAGAATACGGCCGCCATCCGCGGCTTCGGCGTGGCGGCACGTCTGGCGCGCGAGGATATTCCTGCGATGCAGGACCTCGCCCGGGTGCGCGATGAGATGGAGGCCCGCCTCCTGCGCGCCGCCTCCGAAGCGGTGGTGTTCGCATCCGGTTCCAGCCGGCTGCCCAACACGAGCTGCATCGCATTGCCGGGGATCGCGGCCGAGACGCAGGTCATGGCGCTGGACCTGGCCGGGGTTGCGGTGAGCGCCGGGTCCGCCTGTTCCTCGGGAAAGGTTGCGCCGTCGCACGTGCTGCGCGCGATGGGAGTAGCCCCGGAGCTTACGAAGACTGCCATCCGCATCAGCCTCGGCTGGCGCACGACGGCGGACGATATCGATCACCTGGTGGATGCGTGGGCGGTCCTGCGCGCGCGCAGCCGCTCGCTTTTCGCGGACCGGGCCGGCTCTCCGGCCCCCGCGGCATGAACAAGAGGAAGAAGACGTGATGACGGCGATGACGACGACGAAAGATGCAGAGACAGCGCGCGGTTCGAACGCGCCCAAGCGGCCGGTCTATCTCGACTACCAGGCGACCACGCCGATGGACCCGCGGGTGCTCGAGGCGATGATGCCCTATTTCCTCGAGAAGTTCGGCAATCCCCACTCGCGCAACCACACCCATGGCTGGGAGGCCGAGGAAGGGGTCGAGACCGCGCGCAAGCAGGTGGCCGACCTGATCGGCGCCGACGAGCGCGAGATCGTCTTCACCTCGGGCGCCACCGAATCGAACAACCTCGCGATCTCGGGCGTTGCCAATTTCTACAAGGACAAGAAGAACCACATCATCACGCTGGTGACCGAGCATAAATGCGTGCTCGACACCTGCCGGCACCTGGAGCTGCAGGGCTTCGAGGTGACCTATCTGCCGGTGCAGCAGGACGGCCTCCTCGATCTCGAGCTCCTGAAGAAGACGATCACCGACAAGACGGTCGTCGTCTCGGTGATGGGGGCCCACAACGAGATCGGCGTGCTGCAGCCGCTGAAGGAGATCGGCGAGATCTGCCGGGCGCGCGGCGTGTTCTTCCACACCGACTGCGCCCAGGCCTTCGGCAAGATTCCGCTCGACGTGAACGAGATGAAGATCGACCTGATGAGCATCTCGGGTCACAAGATCTATGGACCCAAGGGCATCGGCGCTCTCTATGTCCGGAGGCGCCCGCGCGTGCGCCTGGTCCCCCTGATCCACGGCGGTGGCCAGGAGCGCGGCTTCCGCTCCGGCACCTTGCCCGCCCCCTTGTGCGTGGGGCTGGGGGCCGCGGCCGAGATCGCCAAGCGCGAGATGGCGCAGGACACCGAGCGTGTCGGCAAGCTGCGCGACCGTTTCTACAAGCGGATCACCGACCGGCTGCCCGAGGTCTACCTCAATGGCGACCTGAAGAACCGTCTCGCGAGCAACCTCAACCTGAGCTTCGCCTATGTCGAAGGCGAGGGGCTGATGATGGGCATCAAGGATTTGTCCGTGTCCTCGGGATCGGCCTGCACCTCGGCCTCGCTGGAGCCGTCCTATGTGCTGCGGGCGCTCGGGGTGACCGAGGATCTGGCGCACACGAGCCTGCGCATCGGGTTCGGCCGGTTTACGACCGAGGACGAGGTCGACTACGCGGCCGACCGCATCATCGAGGCCGTGCAGAAGCTGCGCAACATGAGCCCTCTCTGGGAAATGGCCCAAGAGGGAATCGACATCAAATCGATCAAGTGGGCCGCCCACTGACCGTGGTATAAGCCCACCGCATCCAAGGAGCGATAGAACATGGCGTACAGTGAAAAGGTCGTCGACCACTACGAGAACCCGCGCAACATCGGGTCGCTCGACAAGAACGACCCCGCGGTCGGTACCGGGCTCGTGGGCGCGCCCGCTTGCGGCGACGTGATGAAGCTCCAGATCAAGGTGAACGCTGAGGGCATCATCGAGGATGCCAAGTTCAAGACCTTCGGATGCGGCTCGGCGATCGCGTCGAGCTCGCTGGTCACCGAATGGGTCAAGGGCAAGTCGGTGGACGAGGCGGCGCAGATCAAGAACACGCAGATTGCCCAGCACCTGGCGCTGCCTCCGGTGAAGATCCACTGCTCGGTCCTGGCCGAGGACGCCATCAAGGCCGCGATCGCCGACTACAAGGCCAAGACGCAGGGTGCGAAAGCAGCGGAGTAACAGGGGTTACGAGTAAGAGGACGCCGTGAACGACACAGTCCAAGTACCGCTCAAGTCGGATACCGCAGCACCGGCCAAGCGCCCGGCGCGCGCGCGGCCGGCCGCGATCACCGTGACACCGGCGGCGGTGGCGCGGGTCAAGGCCCTGCTGGAGAAGCGCGGCAAGCCGTCGGTCGGCGTGCGCATCGGCGTGCGCTCGCGCGGCTGCTCGGGCCTCAGCTACACGCTCGAATACGCCGACGCCAAGGGCCCGGCGGACGAGGCGGTCGAGGTCGAGGGTGTCACGATCCTGATCGATCCGAAGGCGTCGATGTTCATCTTCGGCACCGAAATGGACTTCGTCGAGGACAAGCTGCAGTCGGGCTTCGTGTTCCGCAATCCGAACGAGAAAGGCCGGTGCGGGTGCGGTGAATCCTTCCACGTCTGAGGTTCCCGCTGGTCGCCGACGGCCGGCCCTCTCCTTAAACGCGGCAGGGGTGCCGGCCGTGATGTTTCTGGCGCGATGTTTCCGGACTGGCGATGAACGAGATCTCTCCCTTCAATCCCGAGAATAAGGCGCCGGTCGCCTGCTGGTCGTGCAAAGGGCCGGTCGAGGCGGCGGCCCTGTTCTGCCCGACCTGCCGCGCCGTGCAGCCGCCGCGCCCGCTCGACCATTTCGCGCGGCTCGGGCTTCCGGCCGGGTTCGAGCTGGACGTGGCCGAGCTCGACCGGCGCTATTTCGCCGCCCAGCGCCAGCTCCACCCCGACCGGTTTGCGACGCGCACGGCGCGCGAGCGCGCGATCTCGCAGAGCCAGGCGGTCGAGCTCAACGCCGCCTACGAGACGCTCAAGGATCCGCTCGCCCGCGCCACGTATCTGCTGGCCTTGAAGGGCATCTCCGCCAATCCGGACGGCTGCCATACGGTGAACGATCCGACCCTGCTCACCGAGCAGATGGAGCGGCGCGAGGCGCTGCTCGAGGCCGACACGCCGCAGGCGGCCGCGGCACTCGCGGATGAGGCCGCTTCGCACGTGCGCGACAGCGAAGCCATGATCGCTGCGGCGTTCGCCGCGGGCGATCTCGAGAAGGCGGGCGCCGAGACGACCCGCCTCAAGTACCTCGTGAAGCTGGTCGAGGAAGCCCGCGCCCGCCAGGCGAAGCTCGCCGCTGCATCTCAGCCGACGAGTTAATCCTGTGACACGCAAACCCCTCACCCGCTCGCTGACTTGCGCTGCGTCGCCGGCCTTCAGGCCGCCGACGGGCGCGCAGAAAAGAGTTGGCGCGACCTCTCCCGCAAGGGGAGAGGTGAAATTGCAGCGCGCCCATGTCTCCCTCTCCCCTTGTGGGAGAGGGAAGCGCGCGAGAGCGCGCGGGGTGAGGGGATGTCGCACCCTCGCTCGTGTGAGCTGAGCCGCCGATGGCGACGCCGCTTCTGCAAATCCACGAGCCGGGCGAGACGCCGCTGCCGCACGAGCAGGAGCGGGGCCTCGCGGTCGGCATCGATCTCGGCACCACCAATTCCGTGGTCGTGATGGCGCGCGGCGGCAAGGCCGAGGTCGTGCGCGACGCGCAAGGCTTGGCACTGGTGCCGTCGGTGGTCGCCTATCGCGATG
The DNA here is from genome assembly GCA_035506575.1 of Alphaproteobacteria bacterium. GTDB lineage: Bacteria > Pseudomonadota > Alphaproteobacteria > CACIAM-22H2 > CACIAM-22H2 > DATJPD01. Next base: position 2,781 of record DATJPD010000037.1, on the reverse strand, counting down.
GCGAGGTGGTGGTCGGCGAGGCGGCGCGGCGCGAGCTTTTGGAGCGGCCCGAGATCGTCGTCAGCTCGATCAAGCGCCTGATGGGCCGGGGGGCCGCCGACCTCAAGACCCTCGCCGGCGCTTTGCCCTACGAGCTCGCGCCGGCGGCGCCCGGCTCTCCCGAAGGCGGCGGCATGGTGCGCCTCGCCATCGCCGGGCGCACGCTCTCGCCGGTCGAGATCTCGGCCGATATCCTGCGCGCCCTCAAGGGCCGCGCCGAGACGGCGCTAGGGCAGACGGTCGACCGTGCGGTCATCACCGTCCCGGCCTATTTCGACGACGCGGCGCGCACGGCCACGCGCGACGCGGCACGGCTGGCCGGCCTTGAGGTGCTGCGCCTGGTCAGCGAGCCCACGGCCGCGGCTCTCGCCTATGGCCTCGACAGCGGCTCCGAGGGCCTCTACGCGGTCTACGACCTCGGCGGCGGGACGTTCGATTTCTCGCTGCTGCGCCTGGAGAAGGGCGTGTTCCAGGTGCTGGCCACCGGCGGCGATGCGGCCCTTGGCGGCGACGATTTCGACCACGCCGTGGCGGGGCGCTTCCTCGCCGAGCGCGGCGGCAACGTCACCTCGGCGCAGCTCAAGCAGGCGCTCGTGACGGCACGCCTTGCGCGCGAATGCCTGTCCACGCAAGCAAGCTGGTCCGGCGTGCTCGACCTCGGCGACAAGGTCACGAAGCACACGATCGACACGGCGACGCTCGAAGCCGCGATCGCGCCTTTGATCGACCGAACGATCGCGATCTGCCGCGGCGTGCTCGAGGACGCGGGTGTTGCCGCCTCGGCGCTGGGCGGCATCGTGCTCGTGGGCGGCACCACGCGCACCCCGCTCGTGCGCCGCAAGGTCGCGGGCTTCTTCGGCCGCGAACCGCTCGCCAACATCGACCCTGACGAGGTCGTGGCGGTGGGGGCGGCCCTGCAGGCCGAGGCGCTGACCGCCGGCTCCGACACGTTGCTGCTCGACGTGATCCCGCTGTCGCTCGGCCTCGAGACCATGGGCGGCATCGTCGAGAAGATCATCGAGCGCAACACGCCGATCCCGGTCGCCAAGGCGCAGGAGTTCACGACCTACCAGGACGGCCAGCAGGCGATGGCGATCCATGTCGTGCAGGGCGAGCGCGAGATGGTCGACCAGTGCCGCTCGCTCGCGCGCTTCGAGCTGCACGGCATCCCGCCGATGGTGGCCGGCGCGGCACGTATCCGCGTCGCCTTCGCGGTCGACGCCGACGGCCTGCTCACCGTGAGTGCCGCCGAGAAGACATCGGGCGTGCAGCAGCACATCGAGGTGAAGCCGAGCTACGGCCTGACCGAGGATGAAATGGCGACGATGCTGCGCGACAGCCTGGAGAACGCGCAGGACGACATGGATCGGCGCCTGCTCACCGAGGCCCGCGTGGAGGCGCGGCGGGCGGTGAACGCGGTCCAGTCGGCGCTGGCCGCCGACGGCGAGCTGCTCCCGGCCGAGGAGCGCAGGGCCATTGACGCGGGGCTGGCGGCGGTTGAAAAAGCCATCTCCGGGTCCGACCGCGCGGCGATGACGGCGGCGGTCGAGGACCTGGATCAGGTGACGCGTCCGTTCGCCGAGCGGCGGATGGACAAGGGCATCCGGGCAGCCCTCGCCGGCCGGCACGTCGATCAGCTTCGCTAAGCGTTCATCAGGAGGTTCGAGCCAGTCCCCATGCCGAAGATGACATTCATCAGCGCCGACGGTCAGACGCGCAAGGAAGTTGACGCGCCGGTCGGCCTGTCGGTGCTCGAGATCGCGCACCGCAACGGGGTGTCGCTGGAGGGTGCCTGCGAAGGCTCGCTCGCCTGCTCGACCTGCCACGTGATCGTCAACCAGGAGGATTACGAGCGGCTTCCCGAGGCGAGCGAGGACGAGGAGGACATGCTCGACCTGGCCTTCGGCCTCACGCACACCTCGCGGCTCGGCTGCCAGATCATCATCACCGAAGAGCTGGACGGCCTGACCGTGACCCTGCCCGCCGCCACCCGCAACATGATGGTCGACAAGTAGAGGCCCCCATGGCACTCCGGTGGACCGACGTGCGCGAGATCGCGATCCAGCTCGACGAGGCGCATCCCGACGTGGACGTCGTGAACCTGAGGTTCACCGATCTGTGGAAGTGGGTCCAGGCGCTGCCCGAGTTCGCGGACGATCCGAACAAGTCGAACGAGAAGATCCTCGAAGCGATCCAGGCGGCATGGCTGGAGGAGCGCGACTGAGATGCCCGTCCTGGAGAAGACTGGCGCCGAGCTCGCGCGCCCGGCCGGCCTCGACGATCTGCCGCACGGCAGCCGCGTGGTCGTCGCGATGTCCGGCGGCGTCGACTCCTCGGCCACGGCTGCGCTGTTGGTCGATGCCGGCTTCGACGTCGTCGGCATCACGTTGCAGCTCTATGATCACGGGGCCGCGGTCGGAAAGAAGGGCGCCTGCTGCGCCGGCCAGGACATCCACGACGCGCGCGCCGTGGCGGACCGGCTCGGCATCCCGCATTACGTGCTCGACTACGAAGAGCGCTTCAAGGCTGATGTCATCGAAGCGTTCGCGGCTTCCTACGTTCGCGGCGAGACCCCGATCCCGTGCGTGGAGTGCAACCGCACGGTCAAGTTCCGGGATCTGGTGGCGACGGCGCGCGAGTTGGGGGCGGCCGCACTCGCGACCGGCCACTACGTGCGCCGGACCGTGGGTCCGCACGGCGCCGAGCTCCGCCGTGCCGCCGATTCCGCGCGCGACCAGAGCT
>DATJPD010000036.1:0-72631 GCA_035506575.1 Alphaproteobacteria bacterium | reverse complement strand
CCCGCGTTCACGGCGATCCGCGAATCGGAAATCCCGACCAAGGCGCGCATCCTGAAAGCCCTCGTCGGCGAGCTCATGGGGTTGCCGCCGGATCATCCGGCGGTCGCCCGTTCGTGCCTCAGCATCATCGCACCCTGTCTGATGCTGGCGATCGCCGAACGGTCGATCGTGAAACGGGTCTTCCCGCAGCTGGGCCTGACCCCGGCCGACGCGCCGACCCTCACCGAGCACATGGTCCGCTATGCCCTGGCGGGACTGGCCGCCGTCGCCAAGGTCGACAATTAGGCCTCAGGCCGCACCGGCGGCGCAAAATCCGTCCGCGTTTTGAGGCACTTGGACGCTGTCCCCAGCCGGCGCGCCAGAGCCGTGGAATCGCGTGTTACACTGTCCGCCTCTGGGTGACATCGAGGCGCGGCACGCACGTGAAGGCAGCGAGACTTATCGGCTGGACCCTGGCGCTGGCGGCGCTCTGTCTGTCATGCCCCGGGGTTGCGGCGCCGGCCACGCCGGTCTGCGCGCCATCGCTGCTGCAGAACATTCCGGTCCGCCCGGCGGGCGCGCCCGCCGGCAGCCAATTCGCCGCCCAGATCCGGTCGAGCGACGGGACCCCGCGCGAGGCTGCGATCGAGACCGAAATCCTTGCGGGCAATTTGCCGGGATTTCTGCGCCGGCTGATCCCGGTGACGACGACCGCGACGATGGACGGCCGTCCCGTCCGGGTGACCGCATGTGTCCTGCCGGATTATCTGGCGGTCGGCTCGGATCGCGACTTCCTGTTCGTGCCGATGCGGCTCGCGACGGCGCTCGAGATCGGCAACCGGTACGGCTTCACCTTGCCGACGGCCAAGCTGGTCGATGCGATCTACGCGGCGTCGGCGGTTCACCTGGCGCCGCAGCCTTTGCCGGCGAGCGACCTGATGCGCTCGACCGACTACTACCGGGCGCACAGCCAGCTGATCCGGACCCAGGAGGCCGATCTCGGGGCCTTGCCCGGCTTGCTCACCGCCGGGCACAAGAAGGACCTCGTCCTCACGAACCGCCTGTGGAGCTATCCGGACCGGGTGGCGATCTATGGCTGGCACAAGCCGGACGACCGGCCCATCCAGCCGCTCAGCACCGTCCATGGGGCGCGCTATGCGGACTACAGTCACGGCGTGCGGCTGGTCAGCACCACCGTGTATGTCGACGGCGCGCCGCACTCGATCTTCGCCGCGTTGAGCGACCCGAAGCTCGCCCCAGCCCTCAGCGGCGAAGGTCCGATCCGCGCGGCGGGCGAGCTCGTCACGGCCCGCGCCGTGCCGCCCCCCGAGGCCGTCGCGGCCAGCCGCTAGAGCGACTTACAGCAGCGAAAGCCGAGGTGATAGTTCTCGTGGCTGTGCGCGTCCATGACGCGCGTGCCATGCCAGAACGGGGCGCGCCAACGGCACCAATCCGGATGCGCCCGGTAGGTGTCGAAGATGAACCAGCTCCCTTTCATCTCGGTCACGCCCAAGGTCTTGCTGCCGCGGCTCGTCATCTCCGAGGGACTGAGCGGCAGGTTCATGTGCTCGGCCGCGTTGCCGTTGAGGTCGTAGACGCCGAGCGCGCTGTGGCACTGCGGAAAGTCTCCCGCCGGATAGGTGTTCGATCCGCACTTCGACCAGCCCTCCCCCTGGCAACCCGCCGTCTTGTGGCTCGCCGCCGCGCACACGCCGGGCCGATACTCGGGGCCGTAGCTCCACGACTTGGTCGCCTCGTGGCTCCGGTTGTGCGCGGCCGCCATCCGCGCCACGGCCGCGTTCATGCTGACCCCTTGGGCCAGGTCGAAGCGGTAATCGGGCGGCTCGAGCGCGCCCGCGCAGGCGCCCTCCCATTCATGCGCGTCGCAGAGCCGCTTGCCCTCGGCCTCGCAGGTCTCCTCCGCCTCGCGCGCCCGCACCCAGACGACCGGGTACGCGCACGGGATGTCGGGATACTCGAACTGGTCGATGCACGCCTTCGCGTCCTGGGGCCGCTCCTTGCGCGGATCGTAGAGCGGCGCCATGTATTTGCCGCCGCAGATGCGCTCGAACTCCGGGTTGGCGTAGGCCACGTGCTCGCGGTCGAGCCGCGCCTGGCACTGCTCGGGCGTCTCGGGGTGCTCCGCGATCGCGGGATTGCCCTGCCCGACGAACCCCGAATGCGCGAAGATCGTGCGGATGGCGCGGAGCTGCCCCTCGCTCAGCCCACGCACGGTTCGCAGCTGATCGAAGAGCTTGTCGTTCTGGGTCTGCAGCGCCGTCTCCGCGCGCGCGCCCGGACCGTGCAGAAGGAACACCGCCACGGCGGCCAGCACCAGAGCTTTCATGGTCGTCCTCCTGCCGTTTGAGCGCTCTCCCGCCGGGTGAGATAGAAGAAGTCGCGATCATCGGGAACTTCGAGGAACCGGGCCAGCACCCGGTTGCCGCCCGCCTTCTTGTCCACCAGCGCCATGCCCTCGACCAGGTGCTCGATCACGCGCCGGTCCGAGTCATGCGGATAGACGGCAAGATACGTGTGTTCGAGCGCGTTCATGTCGAGGAGCATGGCGTAGCGGCACCCATAGGCCTGGAAGGCGCGTGCCATGGCCGAGGGCGTCGCGTCGGAGAAATAGGCGTAGAGGAGGAATCGTTTCAGGGGTGTTTCCTGCAGGCACGCCCCCGCGCGCACCGAGCGCAGCTTCTCCTCCGCCGTCCCCGACCAGTTCCCCGGCCCCCAGCGCGCGACGAGCGCCCCCGGCACCGGAATTCCGCCGCCAGCGCCACCGGCTTCGATGATCGGCACGCCGTTCTGCCGCGCCTGGCGGATGCGCGGCAAGAGCGCGTCGTCTTGCGATGTCCAGCTCTTCATCTCGACCGTGCCGTCGTCGAGCGCGAACAACGTCGCCAGCCCCGGCTGCAGCTTGGAGAGGATCGCGCCCTGCTCGATGAAGCCATAATGGCTGCCGTGGTTGCGCTCGGCGAAGGGGCCGTAGCGGAAAGCGCCATGCTGGCGCCGGAACCCGCCGGCGAAGGTCGCAACCGTGCGGCCCGCGAGGGCCGGGCTCACCATGCCGGTCGGAACCAGCGGCGCAAGCGAGCCGACCCCGTCGGGGCCCGGCAGCGTATCGTCGCGTACCGCCTGAATGGGCCGCGGCGACCAGCCGATGCGCGGATGATCGGTGCCGAGCGCGAAGCCGAGATCGAATTGCGCGAGGTCGAAAGCGACGAGATAGACCAGGGCGTCGCTCTCCACGTCGTCCAGCGCATTCACGCGATCGCGATAGCTCTTCAGGATCTCGGGCGCGACATCCCCCGGCTCCATGTAGCTCACGAACACGCCCGGAAGGCCGCGCGCGGGGTACCAGCGCCCGGGACCCATCGCGGCCACCGGCCGGTCGGCTGCGATGCCAAGATATTTCGGCACGTCGGGGCGACCGGCTGTCGCGGCCATCGCCGCCGGCAGCGGCCAGTCGGGGGACGTCTCGGACGTTGCGGTGGCCTGCCCCGCACCCACGGTCCCGGTATCGCGGAACTTGTCCTGGTAGAAACTGCCCTTCACGAAACCGATGATCGCCTCGCCGCCCGGTACGTAGTCGCGCAGAATATCCGAGGCCTGCTCGATCGTGGTCTGCGCCCCGCGCACCTTGTTGCGGAGAAGAAGCCGTCCCTCGCAGAGCGGCGCGTAGGCGAGGCCCGAGCGCATCGCCGCGGCGAGCGGATCCGAGGCTCCCCGCCCGGTCCTCCCGTCCGACCACAGGGCGCAAGTGACGTCACGCCCGGCTTCCGAAATGCGCAACCCTCCTCCCGCCGGGTCGAGATGCACGTGGGTCCGGTCCGGGCGCGGGTTCTCCAGGTGGTAGGCCTCCGGCCGGCCGCCGCGGTCCAGCGTCAACACGAACCAGATGTTGATGTGCGGGTTGAGATTGACGAGGCTCGCCCCGCTCGGGCCGTCCCGCGCGTCTGCGACTTCCGTCGCGCGGAACGGCTGGAGCTCGAAGATCGTCTTCGGGACCTCCGCGTTGTACTGCGCCGCCTGGCGCGCCAGCTGCGCCGCCGAGTCAGGGCTCTCGCCGGGGGCCGCGGGTGCCCGGAACAGACTGCCCACCGCGATGACCATCGCCGCGAACGCAGGAGCAAGGCGATTTTGGGACGAACGCCACCGGCAGAACATCCGGCACGTTACGACGCCCATCGTCAGGCGACCTTGATCTGCGTCAACCTTGACCGGAAGAGCCGGCCGATACGTGGTCGCACGTATGGACGGAGCCCCTGCGGTGCTCGATGTATGGGGCAGAGACGGGTGTCGCCCCATACCCCCTTAGACACCCGAATTCTGCGGCGCCGTTCGGACATCCCTGACCCGAAGGCGCCGCTTTTTTCTATGGAAGCTGCGCCCCGCGGCGGGCTAGCGGAACAGCGACAACAGCACCTGGGGTCTCGCGTTCGCGATGCTCAGCGCCTGCACGGCCAGCTGCTGCTGGACCTGCTCAGCCTGGAGCTGCGCGCTCGCCTGGGCGAGGTTCGCGTCCACGAGCGAGCCGAGGCCCTGCGTTACGGCATTCGACAGGGTCTGGGTGAACGTGGTGAGAAAGTTGATCGAGGTCTGCGCCGCCCCCAGCGAACCGAGCTGGGTGCCGACCACCAGCTGCTGGGCCGTGATGGCGCTCAGCAGCGAAAGGGCCGCGGCGGTGGTCCCCACGCCGCCGGACAGGACAGACGAGATCTGCGACAGGCTCGAGGCGGCGCTGATCGACAGCTGGCCGCCCGAAATCGTCGAGGTGATGCTGATCGCCGCCGCACCCGCCGACAAAAGATTGCGTCCGTTATAGACGGAGTTGGAGATGAAGGTGTTGAGCTGCGAGAGCTGGGCGTTGAAATTGGCCGAGAGGATCGATTGCTGGCTCGCCGTGTTCGACGGGTTCGAGGCCTGGATCGCGGTGCTGTTGATCGACGCCAGCAGATTGGAGACCGACGTCGCTCCCGCGATCGCCACCGACAGCACGCCGGTCCCGCTCGCCAGGCTCTGCTGGACCGTCGTGTAGGCGCTGATATTTGAGCGCAAGCCCTGCGCGATGGCGAAGTCGGCTGCGTCGTCGATCGGGCTGCTGACGCGCAACCCGGTCGAGACCTGGTTTTGCGTACGGTTGAGGTTGAACTGGATCTGTTGGAGATTTTGGAGCGCGACAAGCGCACCAATATTGGTGTTGACCGACGTCATTCGGGTCCGCCCTGTTTCTAGGGTTAGCGGCCTTCTGACCGCCTTATTGCGCCGGTTCCGCCGCGTGTTCGCGGTCAAACCCGGGGCTTCCAGAGCGGTTGCACGGACGCCGAAGCTTGCGGCACCGGAGCCCGTGCAACCGCAGTCGAGGAGCGCCCGAATTCAAACCAATTTCGACGGGTTAATAAAATACGTGCGAGCACGTATGGACGATCGTCCAATGCTGCGGTGCTATTCGAGGCGCGGATCGCCCTTAAGAAATCGCGTTAACGAACAGGCTAGTTTCGGGCCAAGTTTGGGGAGGGGCGAGCGGGCGTCGGTTCCTGGTTGGGACGCCTGAAACGCCGCGGCGGCGCCCCTTCTCCTGACGGGGCGCCGCCCTTCACCTCGACCCTCCGGCACCTCGACCCTCCGGCACCTCGATCATCTCGGCGGCTAGAGGTGGCCGTCCTGCTGCAGCAGGATGGCCATGCGGATCAGGTGCGCGACCGTCCGCGCCTGCATCTTCTCGAGGATGTGCGAGCGGTGCAGCTCGACCGTCCGGAAGCTGATCCCGAGCTGCCGTGCGATCGACTTATTGGGCTCGCCCGCCGCCACCAGCGCCAGCACCTCGCGTTCGCGATCGGTGAGCTCGGCGGCGCGGACTTTCAGGCTGGCCAGCACCACCGTCTCGTTCCGGGTACTGTCGTCCCAGTCCAGCGCGCGGTCGATGCTTTCGAGCAGCACGTCGTCGCGCAGCGGCTTCTCGATGAAGTCGAACGCACCGGCCTTCATCGCCGCGATCGCCATCGGCACGGTGCCGTGCCCGGTGATGAGGATCGCCGGGATGCGCCATGCGCGCGCGTTGAGCTCCTGCTGCAATTCGAGCCCGGTCATGCGCGGCATGCGCACGTCGAGCACGAGGCAGCCGCGGCGGCTCGGCTCGTAGACGTTGAGGAACGCGGCCGCCGAGGGAAACGTCTCCACCTCGTGCCCGGCCGTGCGCAGCAGGAATTTCAGGCTCTGGCACACGGCCTTGTCGTCGTCGACGACGAAAACGGTGTTATCCGGCATCTCGGTCTCCGCGGTGCGCGGCGAGCGGCAGGTCGAACGCGAAGCTCGCCCCCGCGGCCGAGCTGCGAACCAGGCGCAGCCGCCCGCCATGCGCCTCGATCATGGAATGGCTGATCGACAAGCCCAGGCCCATGCCGTCGGGCTTCGTCGTGACGAACGGGTGGAACAGCCGCGAGGTCACCTCCTCCGCCAGCCCCGGGCCGGTATCCGTGACCATGATCTCGAGCCGCTGTCCGTCCACCTCGCGCGCATCGAGCGTGATCGTGCCGGCCGACGTTCCCGAGAGCAGCATGGCGTCCATCGCGTTGCGGACCAGGTTGAGGATCACCTGCTCGACATGCACGCGGTCGATCAGCACCGCCGGCAGGCCTGCCGGGATGCGCGAGCGGAGCTGGATCCCGCTCTGCTCCGCTTCCGCCCGCACCAGCCCGAGCGCGTTCTCCGCCAGCGCGTTGACGTCCACGGGTGCCGGCTTGACCATGCCGGTGCGCACGAACTCCCTCATCCGCGCGATCACGTCAGCCGCGCGCTCCGCCTGATGCACCACCTCGCCCACGCCCTCGCGCAGGAGCTCGGGGTCGGACGGCCGCAACAGCCTGAGGCAGCCGCGCGCATAAGCGGCGATCGCGGTCAGCGGCTGGTTGAGCTCGTGCGCCAGCGCCGAAGCCATCTCGCCGGCCAGCGTGAGCCGCGACGCTTGCGCCATTTCGGACTGGTGCGCCCGCGTCCGGGTCTCGGCCTCGCGGCGGGCGGTGATGTCCCGGATGACGAGCGTGTAGTGCTCGCGACCGGGGCCTCCGAACGGTCCGACCGACAGCTCGATCGGAAACGTGCTGCCGTCGGCGTAGTGGGCGTTGAACTCGCGGCGGCCGCCGGCCCCGTCCGGGAGCGACTGCGCGGCCGACGCGAGAAGCGGCAGGGACGGTACGTCGATCAGGTCGTAGATATCGCGCCCGACGAGGGTCGCGGATGTCCGGCCGAACAGGCGCTCGACCGCCGGGTTCGCCGCCTCGATCCGCCCCCGGGCGTCGATCATCACGACGCCGTCGCGCGCCGTGTTGAGAATCGTGGCGAGGTGGCTCCGGCTGTCCGCGAGCGCCCGCGCCGCGCGCTGGCGCTCGCTGACGGCAGCCCCCAGCATGAGGCCCGTCGTCGCCACGGCGAACATCAGGAGCTGGAACGTGCGCATCGTCGCGACCGACCCCTCGCCGACCTGCAGCACGGCGATCAGCCCGCACTGGATCGTCAGCACCGCCCAGATCGCGCCGCCAAGCCCGCGCCGCGCCGCGATCCACACCAGCGGCAGGAACAACAGATAGAACAGCTCCGCGCGGTGTTGCGGCAGCGCGAAGAAGAGCGATAGCGCGCCGGCAATGCTGCCCCACTGCACCACGAGCTCAAGCGCGGGCCAGACGCGGCGGCGGCTCAGCATGCCGCGCAGGTCCGGCGGATCGTTGATCATCACCAGGAGCAGCGGCGCCACCACGACCGCGCCGATCGCATGCCCGATCCACAGCTGCAGAATGACCCTCGGGACGTCGGGCCAGGCGAACAGGCCGAACGCCGCGTAGGTCGCGACGTAACCTCCGGTCCCGATCCCTGCCGCCGGGATGGCCGCGAGGATGACCATCACGATGTCGCGCGAACCATGCAGGCGGCCGTCGAACCTGCCGATACGCCGGAGGAAGCCAGCCGCCGCCGCATAGGAGCCGCCGATGAAGATGGCGCCGATGAACGCCGGAGCCAGGGGTGCCGGCTGATCCGGCAGGATCTGGCTCGACAGGAGCGCCGCCGCGACCGCGACCGGTGCCATCCTCAGGCCCGCGACGGTCAACACCGCCAGCGCCAGCCCGGCTTCCGGCTGCCACGGCGTCACGTCGAAGCCGCGCAGCACGTCGATGTTGCTGATGTGGTCGAGGATCACGTACGCCACGACGTAGGCCGCCGCAATCAGCACGGCCACCCACCTGTCGGTCCGGCCTGCCAGCCGGATCAAGCTCTCGATGACGCCGTCGTTGATATGCCCGCGCCGGCGGATCGCATTGCTCTGCTCACTCATGATCGGGCCTACGTGCTTGCACGTATTTTTTCCCCCTGCGCAATAGGCGAGCATAGCCCTGTCGCGGCGTTCGGGCGAGAGAAGCAAGTTTCGGATGACCGCGCGACTTTAACCATGAGCATCCGATCCGACCATATTCCGGACGGTGAGACGGCCCGTGTCTTGACGGGCCTCGAGGCGGAGGGAGCGGGCGTCGTCGATTTCGCGCCGCAGCATCTGTCGGCCGATGCGACGCTGGAAGACGTGGTGCCGCTGCTGGCCGGACATGCGCTGTGGGGCGTGCCGCTCGTCGACGGGGCCGGCGACTATGCCGGCATGGTGACGTTGCGCAGCCTCGTGGCCGCGGCGCTGCCGGTGGCGCTCGACGCCGCACCGTCGCAGCGGCGGCTGCTCGACCGTCCGGCGCGCGAATTCGTCGACCTGGAAGTGCCGGTCGTGCGCGTCTCGACCCGGCTGCCGCAGCTGCTGACCGTGCTGTGCCGGCGGTCGCCGCTCATCCCCATCGTGCCCGATTCGGGAATGCGGCTGCTCGGGATCGCCTCGCTCGAGCGCGCAGCGCACGCGCTGTATCGGCGCTGATTCGACACGCATCGCCTCATGCTTTCCGACCGGCTCAAGGCATTCATCCACGCGTCCGTCAAATCGATCTTGGCGCTGGAGCTGCTCATGTTCCTGCGCGCCAATGAAGGACGCTCGTGGACCGTGGCCGGGCTGGTCCGCGAGCTCCGCGCCTCCGAGCCCATCGTCCGCGCGAATCTCGGGCTGTTCCAGGCCGCCGGGTTGACTCGCGACGAAGGGGGCGGATGGGTGCGCTTCGCACCGGCCTCCGCGGAACTCAGCGCGCTCGTCAACGAGATTGCGGAGGTCTATGCCACGCGTCCGGTCGAAGTCTCGGAGGAGATCTACGCCGTCGATCGGGCCATCCAGCATTTCTCCGACGCGTTCCGGCTGAAGAACAAGAAGGAGTAGGGGGATGCACGCGTTCGTCCCGCTGGTGTTCCTGTTGTGTATCGCGACGAGCGTCGGATGCATGTGGCTGCTGTTCCGCGGGTGGCGGCGAACCGGGACGCGCCTTCTGCTGTGGAGCGCGCTGTGCTTCGTGTTCCTGGCGCTCAACAACCTTCTGGTGTTCTTCGACGTGATCATTCTTCCGGTCGAGATGGACTTGAGGCCGCTGCGGCTCGCCGCCAGCCTGGTGGCGGTGGCGGTGCTTCTGTGGGGTCTGTTGTGGGAGTCCGACTGAGATGAGGGTCGAGATGCTGTACGGCTTCGGATCGGGGCTGATCACCATGGGATTCCTCGTCGCCGGGCTGTGGTTCTGGAAGTTCTGGCGGCGCACCAAGGACGGGCTGTTCGCGGCCTTTGCCGGCGCCTTCCTGCTGCTCGCGATCAACCAGGCGCTGGCTCAGGTGGTCGCGTTGGGCCGCGAGGAAACCGGATGGGTGTGGCTGCTGCGCCTGGCCGCGTTCGTTCTGATCATCGGGGCGATCGTCAAAAAGAACGTGCGATCCAGCCGCTGAGCGGGGACCGGCGCGGCTCCCGCGGCTACAGCGAGAAGGACCAGTAGAGGGCGATGCCCGCGATGGCGACCACGACCAATGTCGCCACCAAGATTTCCTGCTGTTCCGTCATACCCTGACCCCGGCCACTCCCCCGGCCGGCATGCTGGCCGATTGCCAGGGCGGCGGGAATACGTGGGACCACGTATTCCCGATCCGGGTCCCGCCTAGCGCCGGGGCAATTTTCCCCCGCAATGGACATAGAGCGCATCGTAGGCCGGGAATTGGCGTGCCATGTTGTCGAAATCGTCCGTGCTGGTGGCCTGGAACCCGGTCGCGTACGCATAGAGCCCGGCCGATTCCGGCGTCAGGTCGCGGTGCGAGGTGTCGGCGCCACGCACGATCAGCGCCAGCTTCTTGAGCGCCGGATCGTCGAGCTTGTACTTGGCGATGAAGGCATCGAACGAGCACTCCTCGCCGTGGTGCCCGAGCTCGACGTCGGGGACATCGTAGGGGGTGGCCCCATCACGCCGGGCGACGTCCATCACCTTGTCCGCCGGCACGAACAGGAACTCAGGTGACTTGTCGATGAACCGGCTGATCAGCCAGGGGCAGGCGATGCGGTCGACGCGTGCCTTCTCGCGGGTTACCCACTTCATGGCTCTCTCCTTGGTTGACGATGGACGAGGTCATCCCCGATCAGCCCCATATCCCTGAGGAGATATTCCGGCATCTCGGAGAGGCGGGCCCGGTCGCGGCGCAGCGCAAGCCACAGGCGCAAGCCGCGCTCGGGACGCGGCTGGGGCGCGGTCCGCGCCCAGCGATAGAGAGCGTCGTAAAGAATGAGCCCTTGCGCCACGCGCTCCTGGTCGTCGCGGACGATGCCCGCGAGCCCGAAGGAGATCGCACGCAACCCGGCGGCTTCCGCGACATCGCCCCGCGCGCGGAATGGCCGGGCCGCCGCGTTCTCGTTGTCGGCCGCGCGCACGATGTCGGCGATCCGGTGGAGCGCGCGCTCATCGAGCCGGTATTTCGCCAGCAACACGTCGAAGCTGCACCGGCCCGGCGGCGGCGCGAGCTCGACGTCGGGCACGTCGAACGGAATCGCCCCCGTCGCATTCGCGACGGCTCGTACGTCATCGGGGCCGACGAACAGGAATTCGGCACCGCCGTCGATGAACCGGCGGATGAGCCAGGGACAGGCCAACCGATCGATCTTCGGCCGGCGTCTGGTTACCCACTGCATGGCGCTGTCCCCACCCGGCTTCCGGGGCGGCCGCGGTAGCGATCGAAATAACGGCTGACGACCAGCGGCGGTCGAATTTCAACGTCCATAGCGCGCACTCCTCGCACAGCGAGTTGCGCAGAACTTGGACGGAAGCCGTCTTGGGAGGCCGGGAGTCTGCAGGTCCCGACTATCAGAGACTACTCGGCGTGCGGCTCGCCCGCAAGGCCGCGACGCCCTACGGCTTCTCCGCCGGCTCGCGCCCTTCGCGCTCGCGCAAATTCCCGACGATGCCGGCCGGGAAGAAATAGACGATCAGCACGAAGAGGAGCCCCAGCCACAGGAGCCAGCGCTCGGGGTTGAAGATCGCCGACAGCAGCGGCAGGCCGGCGACCGCGGGCGCGATCGCCTCCATCGCCGGCTGCAGGTAGTACTGCGTGAGCACGATGAGGGCCGAGCCGAGCAGCGGCCCGTAGAGCGTGCCCATGCCGCCGATCACCACCATCAGGAGGATCGAATCGACCATGATGTCGAACGACAACGTCGCGGCGGGCCCGGTGTAGCGCAGAACGAGCGCCAGGAGCACGCCCGCCAACGTCGCCATCACCGCGCCGATCACGCCGGCCAGGGTCCGGTACACGACGACCGAGAAGCCGAGCGCTTCGGCGCGGAACTCGTTCTCGCGGATCGCCTGCAGGACGCGCCCGAACGGCGAGTTCACGACGCGCAGCATGGCGAGGAACAAGGCGGTGGAGCACGCGAACACGAGATAATAAGTCACGATGCGGCCGTCGAGGCGCACGCCCAGGACACGGTCGGCGGCCAGGCGGAACGCCGGCGTCAGGATGTACGGGACCGAGAAGGTGAGCCCGTCCTCGCCGCCCGTGAGGTCGCGCAGCTGCGTGGCGAGGATCAGGGCGAAGCTCGCGACCGCGAGCGTCATCATCGAGAAGAACAGGGCCCGCACCCTGAGGCTGATCAGGCCGATCGCCGTTGCCACCGCCGCCGACACCACGATGGCCGCGGCAGAACCCGCGAGGATCGGCCCCCACCCCGCGCCGAAATGCGCCAGCATGATCGCGGCCCCATAGGCGCCGAAGCCGAAGAACATCGCGTGCGCGAACGACACGATTCCGGTGTAGCCAAGCACGATGTCGTAGCTCGCGGCCAGCACGACGAAGATGCAGATGCGCTCGGCGACGCCCAGCGCCTGGATGCCCGGAAACAGGAAGGGTGCCGCGGCCAGTGCGCCCACCGCCACGACCAGAAGGGCGGCCAGCACTCGGCTGCGCGGCCGGTCGCCCGACAGCAGGTGGTCGAACAGACCATTCATGACTTCACCGCCGGGAACAGCCCGCGCGGCCGCCACAGGAGTATGGCCACCATCAGCAGGATGTTGGAGCCGAGCGCCAGCTTGGGGGCCAGGAAGCCCGCGTAATTGGTGGTGAGGCCGACCAGGATCGCGGCCACGAAGCTGCCGCCGACCGTCCCCATGCCGCCGATGATCAGGATGATGAAGACGAGGATCATCATGTCCGGCCCGATCGCCGGCGTGACCAGGCCCTGGTAGGCGCCCCACATCACCCCGCCTACGCCCGCAAGTGCCGAGCCGAGCACGAACACGCCCACGAACAGGCGCCGCACGCGAAAGCCCAGCGCCTCGACCATCTCGCGGTTCTCGACCCCGGCGCGCACCAGAAGGCCGAGTCGCGTCCGCGCCAGGATGAATTCCAGGGCCACGCACACCGCGAGCCCCAGCACCACCGCGACCAGCCGGTAGATCTCGATCGAGGCCCCGAGCACGACGATCGAGCCGCGGAAGGCGGCGGGCTTGGCGATCGGCACAGCGTTCGCCCCCCAGACCACGATCAGGAGCTGCTGCGCCACGATCAGGCCGCCGACGGTGATCAGGATCTGGCGGAGGTGCGAGCCGTAGACGCGCCGCACGATCACCAGCTCGAACAGCCAGCCCACGACCGCGGTGACCGCGACCGCGACGGCAAGGGCCGCCCCCAGGGTTGCGAGCGAAGCGCCCCATGACGGGTCTTCCACCAGGCCGGGCAACTCGCCGATCACGTTCGCGGCCAGGTACGCACCCAGGCTGATGAAGGCACCGTGCGCGAAGTTGATCACGTCCATGAGGCCGAAGATCAGGGACAGGCCCGAGGCCATCAGGAACAGCATCATGCCCATGGCGGCCCCCGCGACCGTGAGGGTGAGCCAGGTCGGAAAGCTCATGAACGGCAGAGCCGCCGCCATCAGGACCGGCAGCACGGCATAGGCCGCGAGGTCGCCCTTCCTCATTGATGGCTCCCGAGGCTGAGGC
Organism: Alphaproteobacteria bacterium; assembly: GCA_035506575.1. Lineage (GTDB taxonomy): Bacteria > Pseudomonadota > Alphaproteobacteria > CACIAM-22H2 > CACIAM-22H2 > DATJPD01. The sequence continues at coordinate 59,273 of DATJPD010000036.1, read as the reverse complement.
CGAGGAGGCGCGTCTGCAGCGCCTCGTCGGCCGCGAGCTCGCCCATGCTGCCGCGGTGGACGATCACGCCGTCGTCCATCACCGCCACGTCGTCGCCGACCGCCCGCGCCATGTGGAAATTCTGCTCGACCAGCAGCACCGTGGTGGCGCTCGCCTTGATGCGCAGGATCGCTTCGATCAGGTGGTCGATGACCGCCGGCGCGAGGCCCTTGGTCGGCTCGTCGATGATGAGGAAGCGCCTCGGCTCGACGATCGCGCGCGCTACCGCCAGCATCTGCTTCTGCCCGCCCGACATCAGCCCGGCGCGGTCGTTCCACTTCGTCTTGAGGATCGGAAAGAAGCCGAACACCTCTTCGAGCCGCGCGTTGTCGAACCGGCCCGAGGCCGTGGCCAGCACCATGTTCTCGCGCACCGTGAGCTGCGAGAACACGCCCATGTTCTCCGGCACGTAGGCGATGCCCAGGCGTGCGATGTCGGGCGTGGGCAGATCGGTGATCGGCCGGCCGTCGAACACGACCTCGCCTTCGCTCGCGCGCCACAAGCCCATGATCGTGCGCAGGGTGGTGGTCTTCCCAGCCCCGTTGCGGCCCAGGAGCATGGTGAGCCGCCCCGCCCGCACGTCAAGATCGACCCCGTGCGTGATGTGATAGGAGCCGATATGCGTATGCACGCCCGAGAGGCGCAGGAGCACGTCGTCCGTCATTGCCGGCGCGTCCCCAGATACGCCTCTTGCACGACGGCCGAGGCGACGACCTCGGCAGGCTCGCCGTCGGCGACCAGAGCGCCGTTGTGCAGCACGATCACCCGGTCGGCGAGCCGGCGCACCACGTCCATCTTGTGCTCGACGAGAAGGATGGTCTTGTCGCCTTGTTCCTTGATCGTCTCGATCAGATCGAGGATGACCGGGACCTCGTCCACGCTCATGCCCGCGGTCGGCTCGTCGAACATGAAGATCTCGGGCTCGAGCGCCAGCATCAGCGCCACCTCGAGCTTGCGCTGGTCGCCGTGCGACAGCGCCGAGGCGCGCGATCCCGCGCGGGCGCCGAGCGCCACGCGCGCGAGGTAGCTGCTCGCCTTCTCTTCGAGGTCGCGATGGCGCGCGGCCACGGAGAAGACGTCGAGCCCGATGCCGGCGCGGGCCTGTGCCGCAAGGCGCACGTTCTCGAGCACCGAAAGATTGGGAAAGAGGTTGGTGAGCTGGAACGCGCGGCCGATGCCGAGACGCGTGCGCGCCGCCGGGCCCATGTTGGTGACCGTAGCGCCCTTGAACAGCACGGCACCCGCCGTGGCGCGCAGCTGCCCCGAGATGAGGTTGAAGTAGGTCGTCTTGCCGGCGCCGTTCGGGCCCACTATGGCCGTAAGCGTGCCGGCCGAAAAGCCGCAGCTCACCCCGTCCACCGCGACCTGACCGCCGAACCGGATGGTCAGGTCGCGGGTTTCGAGGATGTGCATGCGGCGATCAGCGCTTGTTGGTGATCGGGATTTTCATGTCCTGGATCTTGACCTCTCGGGTCGGCTCGAGGATCGCCCACGGCGTCGCCGGGTCGACCTTGACCTTGAAGGCGAACATCGGCTGTAGCGCCTGATGGTCCTCGGCCCGGAACACCATGCCGCCTTTGGGCGTGTCGAACGGCATGCCTTCCATGGCCTTGATCAAGGTCTCGGTGTCGGTGGCCCCGTTGGTCTTGGTCAAGGCCGCGACCACCGCCGAGGCGGCCGCGAAGCCGCCGCAGGTGAAGAAGTCCGGCGGCTGGTTGAAGCGCTTCTTGTGCTCCGACACCAGCCACTCGTTCATCGGGTTCTTGGGGATGTCGTAGAAGTAATAGGTGGCGCCCTCCATGCCGGGGAATTCCTTGAACGCCGCGAGGGCAGGCAGGATGTTGCCGCCGGTCGCGACCTCGACGCCCTGGCGCTCCGGCCCCAGCGCCTTGAGGGCCGGCAAGGGATTGCCGCCCGCCCATAGCACGAACAGCACCTTGCGCCCCTGCTCCTTCGCGAGGGCCTCGAAGATGCGCTGCGCGGGTGCTGTGAAGTCGGTGGTCGCCGGCGGCGCGTATTCCTCGTGCACGAGCTTGGCCCCCGTGCCTTCGAGGGCGGTCTTGAACGCGGCGATGCCGTCGCGCCCGAATGCGTAGTCCTGGGCCAGGGTGGCGATCACCGTACCGGGCTTGCCCAGCACCTTCGCGTTGGCGATCGCGTCCTGCGAGGAGTTGCGCGCGGTGCGGAAGATATAGCGGTTCCACTTGTCGCCCGTGATCGAATCCGCGACTGCCGGCTCGACGATGAAGACCTTCTTGAACTCCGCCGCCACCGGCAGCATGGCCAGCGCCACCGCCGAATTCGTGCCGCCCACCGCGAGGTCGACATCCTGGTCGCCGTAGGCCTCGGACAGAAGGTTGCGGCCGACGTCGGGCTTGTTCTGGCTGTCCTTCTCGATCACCTCGATCTTGCGCCCGGCGACGGTCATCGAGCCCTTGGTCAGATACTCGAGCCCGAGCTTGAAGCCGGTGATCGTCTGCTTGGCATAAGCCTCGAGCGGCCCGGTCGAATCGGCGATCAGCGCCACCTTGACCGGCTTGCCCTGCTGGGCTGCGGCCGGGCCCGCCATGAGTGCGACCAGGGCCGCGGCGAGCGCAAGCTTCGAGAATGTCATCGAGTCCTCCCCAACTTCGTGTTGTCCCCCTCGGTCGAGCCGGATGTTAGGCGAGGTTCCGATCCCACCGCAACGCCCACGACGGCGCAGGCGCGACGTACCTCTTTGGCAGGACGAGGCATCCCACGGCTTTCGCCCACCGTGCCGCGGTGATACCGTTTGCGCAAATATCGAACGCCAAGCGGATACTGGTGCTGAGGGAGGATGCCATGCGGCGACGCAGCTTTCTCGCGGTCGTAGGTGGGGCTGCGGCCATGCCCCTGATGGCGCGGGCGGACACGCGGGCGGGGGCGCTCGACGGCGTGTTGCGCGGCGCGGTCGAACGCAAGGAGGTCACCGGCGTTTCGGCGCTGGTGGTCGACCGCCACCGCGTCCTTTACGAGCGGACGTTCGGCACCGCCGGCTTCGACGGACGGCCGGTCGCGCCCGACACCCTCTTCTACATCGCCTCGATGACCAAGCCGGTGACGTCGCTGGCCGCCATGCAGCTCATCGAGCAGGGCCGGTTGGCACTCGAGGATCCGGTCGAGAAGTACCTGCCAAGTTTCGTCGGCGTCCAGGTGTTCGACTCCTTCGATCCGGCGACCGGCGCCTACAAGCTGCGACCGCCCAAACGCCCGGTCACGGTGCGGCATCTCTTCACGCACACCTCGGGCCTCGGCTACGCGTTCACGAGTGCGGTGGTGCGCGACTTCAAGCCGCGGCCGGGGGAAAGCTACCCGGTCGGGCCGCTCCTCTTCGATCCCGGGGAGCGCTGGCACTACGGCACCAGCCTCGATGAGCTCGGCCGGGTGGTGGAGAAAATCTCCGGCCAGCCGCTCGAAGCGTATTTCCGCGAGCACATCTTCGAACCCCTGCGCATGTCCGACACGTTCTACTTCGTGCCGCCCGAGAAGCAGGCGCGGGTGGCCGACGTCGGCCATCGCCAGGCGGACGGGTCGATCTCCAAGGACGCCAACCAGCCGCCGATGAACGGCTTCATGCCGATCGGCGGCGGCGGATTGCGCTCGACCGCGCGCGACTACGCCCGCTTCATGCGCATGGTGCTGAACGGCGGCGCGCTCGACGGCGCGCGCGTGCTCTCGGCCAAGAACGTGGCCCTCATGCGGCGCAACCACATCGGCAAGGTCGGCGTACGGGCGCTGAAGACGGCACAGCCCGAGCGCAGCGCCGATTTCACGTTCATCGCCGACGGCCGCGACAAATGGGGGCTCGGCTTCCTCATCACCGCCGGCGCGGTGCCCGGCAAGCGCTCCGCGGGCAGCCTCAGCTGGGGCGGGATCGATAACACGTATTTCTGGATCGATCCCTCGCGCGGGATCGCCGGCGTCATCCTGATGCAGTTCCTGCCGTTCGCCGATCCGAAGGCGCTCGCGGTCTATGACGGATTCGAGCGCGGCGTGTATAAGCTCGTGTAGATGGATGTCGAACTCGACGCGGCGACAACGCTGCCGCAGGACGGATATGCGGGCACGCTCCTAGGCCGCGCCTGGGTGCCCGCGGTGAACGGGCCCTCGGTCGTGCTCGTGCGCGCGGACGGCGTGTGGGACTTGAGCGCCGCGGCGCCGACCATGGCCGGGCTCCTCAACGCGCCCGATCCGCTCGCCCTGGTGCGCGGGGCGGCGCGCGAGGCACGTCTCGGCAGTCTTGAAGAGCTCCTCGCCAACACCCCGCCGGCGCGCCGCGATCCGCACCGGCCGTGGCTCCTGGCGCCCGTCGACCTGCAGGCGATCAAGGCCGCCGGGGTCACCTTCGCGCAGAGCCTGCTCGAGCGCGTGGTCGAGGAGCAGAGCCGCGGCGAGCCCGGCCGCGCCGATGCCGTGCGCGCGGGCATGGTCGCGGAGATCGGAAGCGATCTCTCCTCCGTGAAGCCCGGCTCCCCCGAGGCCGGACGCCTCAAGGCGGTGCTGCAGAAGCAGGGCCTGTGGTCGCAGTATCTCGAGGTCGGCATCGGGCCGGATGCCGAGATCTTCACCAAGTCGCAGCCGATGTCGGCGGTGGGCACTGGTGCTGCGATCGGGCTGCATCCGAAATCGGTGTGGAACAACCCCGAGCCGGAGATCGTGCTCGCGGTCGGCGCCGACGGCACGATCCGCGGGGCCGCCCTCGGCAACGATGTCAACCTGCGCGACTTCGAGGGGCGCAGCGCCCTTCTCCTCAGCAAGGCCAAGGACAACACCGGCTCCTGCGCCATCGGGCCGTTCCTGCGGCTGTTCGACGACAGCTTCGGCCTCAACGACGTCAGGCAGGCCGAGATCACGCTCACCGTTGCCGGCGACGACGGCTTTGTGCTCGAGGGTGCCAGCTCCATGCGCATGATCAGCCGCGACCCGGCCGATCTCGTGGCGCAGGCGATCGGCCGGCAGAACCAGTACCCGGACGGCCTCGTCCTCTTCCTCGGCACGATGTTCGCGCCGACCAAGGACCGGGGTGCGGCCGGCACCGGCTTCACGCACAAGATCGCCGACGTCGTGACGATCAAGACCCCGACCCTGGGCGCCCTGGTCAACCGGGTGCAGACGAGCGACACCGTCCCGCCCTGGACATTCGGCACCCTGGCCCTGATGCGCAACCTGGCCGGGCGCGGGCTTTTGGCCCCCCGCCGCTGACCCTCGACGCCTTGGCGAGGGCGGGCAAATCCCGGCTTTCCCACTGCAATCCCTGCAATTTTAGGCGAATTGGCCGGCCCACTTTTACTCGTTGTTAGCATTGCCCGTTTACCGTGACGATCACCCGCAATCTCGGTGCTTTCGATGCGCAGGCCTGCCGCCGTCCATTCTTCGACCGCCCCGTTGGTCGCCCGCGTCCCGGGTGCCGCCGGCGCGCGCGCGCGTCGAGGGTAGGTCCGCCATGCTGCAGACCGCACTCGTCGTCCTTGTCCTCTGCGGGATCGCGCTCGAAGTTCTGCTGAACTTCGGCAAGCACCTCCTGCTCGGCACGCGCAAGCACGAGGCGCTCGAGGAGCAGATCCAGAAAGCCCAGGAGGATCTGCGCGTCTCGCAAAAAAAGATCGAGGAGCGCCGCGCCACGCTGCGCGCCGCGGTCGAGGACGCCGACCGCACCAAAGCCGACCTCCAGGCGGCCGAAAAGGCATTCCAGGAATCGCAGAAGGTCGTGCCGACCCTGGTCCACGTGATCGGCATGCCCTACTCGGGCGCCCGCTTCCGCGCCATGGTCACCAAGGACCTGCCGGCCAAGCCGGACCGGTCGCAGCAGCGGATCTGGGCTTGCAAGAATTTCATCGAGGTGTGGGCGGACGACGCGAACGCCGCCAAGGTGGCGATCGCCAAGCAGTTCCAGGAGAAGCAGGGCTACAAGGTCAGCGATCTGACGGAGTGCGCGCCCGAGGCCCCGCGTCCTGTCCCGGGTGTGGCGGCATGATGACGAGCTACGTGAACATGTTTCTCGCGTTCGTGGCGCTGGCCGCCGCGGGCGGCTGGGTCGTCTTCGGGCTGGCGCGCGTGCAGGCGGCGTTGGATGCGACGGACCGCAAGACCAGCGAGATGCGCCGCACCTTCACCGCCACCGGCATCACCTTGCTTAGCAATGTCGAGACCATCCAGAAGCTCGACGAAGAGATCAAGAAGGTGAAGGAGAAGGTGGCCACGGCTGTCCGCGAGCAGAAGGACAAGCATGAGGCGCTCGCGAAATCGGCGCCACCCCCGCCGCCGGACATCTATGTCACCTCGGAATACCCGCCGTCGCAGAAAGAGCTGGCGTGGATCGCCACCTTCATGCGCGACGCGCGCGTGCCGCAGCAGCCCAACGAGCGCGAGCCCAAGCCGATGCTGATCTGGGGTCACACCCAGGCGGCGGCGCTCCACCGCGCCCGCCAGCTGATCCAGGAAAACAAGGCCTACAGCGTCGGCAACGTCGGGCCCTTCTACAATTCCTGATCTGCGATCGCCGGCTATCGCCAGAACCGGGGACCTTTGGCCGGCTCGCCGGTCTTCTTCGCGTAGACGAAGCGGCGGATGCCCTCCGGGCCCGGAATCGATACGAGGTCGATCGAATCGCCCTCGCCGAGAACGCCCAGATCCACATGACGGTCGGGAAGAATGATCGTCGTCGCCGCACGCACGACGACATAGACACGCGCCTCATGCTCGAGCGCCAGCGCCGCCCACGCCTTCAGATCCGAATAATAGGGGTCGATGCGCCACAACTCGGGCCGGTCGGGATCTGCGTGCACGATGATCTTCGCGGGATCGTCGCTGATCTGGATGACCATCCCCGACCTCCGCGGCTCCCAGTGGTCCGGCACGTCGGCGATGCGCAGATAGCCGCAGAGATAATCGCGGCAGTCCTGTGGCCGCCGCGCATAGATCCGGCACCCGGACTCGGCGGTGCCGTCGGCCGTGCAATGGACGCAAGTCACCAACGCGGGCTTGGCGAGCGAGTCCACCGCGAGCAGCCGGCAGCATAGGGTGCATCCGGCACAGCTGCGCTCCGCGTGGCCTGTCGTCATCGTCCGCACCGCGCGGCGCCGACCGCGGACATCGCCGCCCGTCGAAGGCCCGGGGACCGCCGTGACACGGCGACCGCCGGTTTCAAGTGGGGGGCTTCACGCGGATCTGAGATTGGTTGCCGCGACCTTGCCGTTCTTCGGGCTGCGCTCGGTGTCGAACGTCAGCTTCTGGCCTTCATGGAGGTTGCCAATCCCCGAGCGCTCGACCGCCGATACATGCACGAACACATCCGCCGAGCCGTCATCCGGCTGGATGAAGCCGAAACCTTTGACGGTGTTGAACCATTTCACGGTGCCTGCCGGCATGGATGAATCCTTCAAAAGAAAGATGGCCACCCGGGCGCCGCGGCGCCGGGCGGATCAAGCAACGGTCTGGTGGGGGAAACGGGGCCGGGGGCGTCTGGAAGACCCGGTGCCGGGCCGACCCAAAGGGTAACTTGATGCAGCTACCATAGGCTGATTGCCGGAAATTGCAATGAACGCCGGCCGCCGCGGCGGCTGCGCCGGCCCGCAGCATTTCTTTCCTGCGCCGTCCCGAATTCCATTGCCACGCAGGAGTGCCGGGGCCTATACCCGCTGCGGGGGCAGACGTGCCGACGTGAGTTCGGCGGCCAGATATCCGATCCGAAACCATGGCGATCGACTCGCTCAGCGTCACGCGTCTGCGCGCGCTTGCACTCAAGGCCCGTGACTCGGCGCATCAATCCGCCGTGCCCGACGTGCGCCGGCAGTACGAGGACATCGCGCGCCACTACGAGCAGCTCATCGAAACCGTCGTCAGGGCGGCCGCAACGCGCAACCGCGGCGCCATCTAGTCCGTCACCGCCCGCCGCCGATAAAGTCCGTCTCCCGGCTCCGCCGTGCTATGGTCCGCCCATGAAAAAGAACGACCTGAGCAAGTTCGATGCGGACGATCTGTTCGCCACGCCGTACGACGCGGCCTATGTGCGCACGCGGATCGCGGCACTGGACGACCCCGGCGAGCGCGCCCAGTGGGCCACGCATGTCGAGCAGCTCAGCAAATGTGCCCGCCCGCCGCACGGCATGCACGTCACCGCGGATGCGCGGGCGCTGGCGCGGGCGAAGATGAAGGAACTCGGCTCGCGCAACCGGCGCGGCCGGGCCTAGATCAGGCCGCCGGCTTCTTTTTCGTCCGCCGGGCTGCCGGAGCCGGAGGTGGGAGTGCTGCGTCGCGCTCCAGACGCGCGGCGCGGAGTTGCGCGGTCCGCGCGGCGAGAGCCTTCCGCTGCGTCTCCACGATCACCTGCCATTCGCTTTTCTTTTCTTCGGCCATCGAGCCTGTCCTGAGCTTGAGGTTGTGGGGCGCCAGGGTCGCGCTCCGAAGGGGCCGTCCATGCGGTGGCTATACCCGGGCGGCCGGTCGTCCCTCGCAGATCTCCGGCCGCAGCCGCACCTCGGCCGGGAGTCCGTGAGCCCGCGTCCAGAACCTAACACGAACCGCAGAGATAATGCGGATAATGCGCCCTCGTGCGGAAATAAATCCGATAGCGCTTGTAAAGTACTCCTAGGCACTTATATTTGGCTATTATTCAGCCGCGCGCCACCGGCCGATGGGCCGTGTATTGGCGTATCCGCGCTCCGAAAGGCAGCACTCATGATGTTTGGTTCCGGCGACCGGGCGGACGCGCCTGCGCCGCTCGAGGCCTTTCTCTCGGCAGGCCTGGGCGAAGAGCCGAACGGCATGACCTTGAGCGTCGTCTCCGCCCTGGCGCGGCTCGATCTCGATCCGTACCGCGAGGCGGCGCGGCTCGCGGCGCTGCCGCGCCGTGACGCCGCGACGGCGCTCGCCAGGCTTGTGGAACGGCTGCATCATGCGGGCGCATCCGTTGACGGCGCGCGTATCACCTCGCTGATCCAGTTGCTCCCGAAGCCCCAGGCGAACTCTCACCCGGCACGGGCAAGATCGCGCGGCCCGGCGCGGCTGCGCCGCGCGCAGATCGGCGCGATCGTCGCCCTCGCCGCCACCGTGATCTACCTGTACGCAACCCAGCCGTCGCTGCCGGAGCAAACCCAGCCGGCACACTCTTCGGGCACAGCCGAGAGGTAAGGACCCGCGACCGCGCCATCGCGGACTCCCCTCCGGGAGTCCGATCATCGGGGGCGCCCGGTGACGGAGCGCTGTTCCTCGCACGCGAGCCTGGCAACAGGCGACACGTCGAGGGGCATGTGACGGAGGGCCACCGCGGATTGCGGGGCTCTTTGTCCCCCTGGCGACCATTGAGCCTGTCAACGACAAGGAATCGTGTGCATGGAGATGGAGAGACCGGATCAGGGGTGCGCGGCCGGCCCGGTGCCGCTGACGGTGGTGCGGCCATGAAGGTCTTCGTGCGTGACAACGATGTCGGCGCCGCCTTGCGCATTCTGAAGCGGAAGCTGCAGCGCGAGGGCGTCTTCCGAGAAATGCGACGCCGCCGGGCCTATGAAAAGCCGTCCGAGCGCACGGCGCGCGAAACGGCCGAGGGCATCCGCCGGCGCCGCAAGCTGATGCGCAAGCGGATGGAACGCGAGGGGTATTGACCGGATCGGGCAGACCCGCCCAGCCCGCCGAACACATGCCAACGGAGTCCGAGCGATGACGAAGAAGCGGATCAACTACCGGTTCGAGCGCGCCGAACGCGAGCGGCAGCAGGCGCTGCGCAAGGCGCAGCGTGACGCACGTCGCGACGCGCGGCGCAATGGTCCGGCCGACACCGGGACCGCGACCGAGAACGGCGGGCCGGCACTCGCCGGCACGCACGGCGAAAGCGAGGAGACATGAGCGAAGTGATGCAGGCTGCCCGGCGCGGGCGCAAGCACCGGTGCGGCTCCTGCGGCGCCGCGTTCTACGACCTGGAGCGCGAGCTGACCGCCTGCCCCAAATGCGAGACCCCGTACGCGGCGGCCGGCCACATGCCGCGGGGGGAGCCCGCACGCAAGCGCTCGTGGAGCAAAGCCGCGCGGCGCCCCGAGCCCGAGGCTGGGCCCGAAGCGCCGGCAGCGGACGCCGGCGAGGAGGATAAGGACGGTGTCCCCATCCTCGACGCAGCCGATGACGCCGAACCGGCCGAGGAGGCCGAAGACGGCGAAGAGGCGGGCGAAGCGGCCGAGGACGAAACCCCCTGACCTGGGGAGCGGGTCAGGCCCGAGCCGCGTTCGCGCGCGTCACTCGGCGCGCAGGTTCGCGGCCGAGCTCTTGCCGTTCTTCGAGTTCACTTCGATCTCGAAGTGCACGCGCTGCCCTTCGCTGAGCGTGCCGAGGCCCGCGCGTTCGACGGCGGAGATGTGCACGAACACGTCCTTCGAGCCGTCTTCCGGTTGAATGAACCCGAAGCCCTTGGTGGCGTTGAACCATTTCACAGTGCCGATGGCCATTGGAAATTCCCTTCCATGATGAACGTACCGTCCGGCGGCTGCCGGGCGGGTCAAACAACGATGCGGAAGGAAACCGACACGCCCTCTTAAAGGACGCTGAAACGGGGCCGACCCAACGTGGGTGACATTATCCACATACGCCCACCGGGGCCAAAACACAACCCCGGCCTGCCGTGATCGGGGGCGTCCGGGGCAGCTAATCGAGCTGGGCTATGAAGCGCCGGATCTCGTCATGGGAGAACTCGTCCAGACGGCCTTCGAGGATCGCTTTGGCCTTGTCGGGAATCACGCGCAAAACCTGCACGATCTGACGTTCGGTATACCCGCGGCGCTTCAGCATCCTGGCCATTTTCTCCGCCAGGGTTGCGCGAATGGCCGCGTCTTTCGGGTCGCTCATCGGCTGTCCTATGTGAGGCGGCTCCAGGGCATGCCCAGCCGCGCCTATGCTTCGGCCGGCCAAGGTGGTTGCGTCAACGTACGAGTCCCCAAAACGCGCCCAAAGCAGCTCATTTTAGCCCGGCCTTGTGCCAAATGCCTGCGAATAATGACGGCCGGCGCAACGCGGGGCGCCTCCGCGCGGCCAGGATTGCCTGCCCGCGGCGGCCGCGGCATCATCGCGCAAAGCATAAGGGAGGCGGCCCATGACGGACGTATTCGAGCGCGCGCCCGATCTCGACATCGACCCTTACGGTGACGCGTTCATCGCCGATCCCTATCCGGGATACGCCGCGATGCGCAGGGCCGGGCCCGTCTTCCACATGCCGAAATACGCCTGCTGGGGCATGGCCCGCTACAAGGAGGTGCGGTCGGCACTGCTCGACTGGAAGACCTACTGCTCCGGGATGGGCGTGGGCTACACGCATTTCGGCAAGGAAAAGCCGTGGCGACCGCCGAGCCTGCTGCTCGAGACTGACCCTCCCCTGCACGACCGCACGCGGCGCATCGTCGACCGGGCGGTGTCTCCTCCGGCGCTGCAGCGCCTGCGCGAGCCGTTCGCCAGGGAGGCCGCGGCGGCGGTCGAGCGCGTGCTGGCACGCGGCCGGATCGACGGCGTTGCGGACCTGGCGGAGGCGTTCCCGCTGAAGGTGTTTCCCGATGCGGTCGGCCTCGACGGCGACGGGCGCGAACACCTCCTGCCGTACGGCGACATGGTGTTCAACGGGTTCGGGCCGCTGAACGCGCGCTTCAAGGCCTCGACCGCGACATCGGGCACGGTGGTGCCTTGGATCATGGCGAAGTGCTCGCGCGCGGCGCTCGCACAGGACGGGCTCGGCGCGCAGATCTACGACGCCGTTCAGGCGGGCGAGGCGACCGAGGAAGAGGCGGCGATGCTCGTGCGCTCGTTCCTCTCGGCCGGGCTCGACACGACGGTCGCGGCGATCGGCAGCGCGCTTTATCTGCTCGCGACCAACCCCGGCGAGTGGCACAAGCTGCGCGCCGATCCGTCGCTCGCCAGGAACGCGTTCGAGGAAACGCTGCGGATGGAAACCCCGCTCCAGAACCTCTTCCGCACGACCACGCGCGAGGTCGAGCTTGGCGGCTTGCGCATCCCGGCGAACGAGAAGGTGCTGCTGCTGCTCGCCTCCGCCAACCGCGATCCCGACCACTGGGAGGCGCCGGACCGCTTCGACATCACGCGCCGCGTGCAGGGCCATGTCGGCTTCGGCGTCGGCGTGCACGTCTGCATCGGCGTGGCGATCGCGCGCATGGAGGGCGAGCTTCTCCTGTCGGCCCTGGCTCAGCGCGTCGCCTCGATCGAGCTCGCGGGCCCCCCGGTGCGCGGCTTCAACAACGCGGTCCGCAGCTTCGCGAGTCTGCCGCTCGAGCTGCGCGCGGCGTGAGCCGGGCGCCCGCGGGGTCCGGGACGGGCGAAAAGACGAAGGCCCTTTCGCCCGCGCGCACGCCTGAGGTAGCGTTTCCCTGGACACGACCCAGGGGTTAAACCGCCGATGCCCAAGCTCTACGAAGCCCTCGCCGAAGCCTTCCGCGCCGAGGGAGTCGACACGCAGTTCGTCCTGATGGGCGACGGCAACATGCACTGGTCCACCGCGTTCGCCAGGCTGCCGGGCGTGCGGACCGTGCACGTCCGGCACGAGCACGCGACCGTCGCGGCGGCCACCGCCTACAACGTCGCCACCAACAAGCTTGCCGTCGCCTCAGTCACCTGCGGCCCCGGCGTGACCCAGCTGATGACCGCGCTGCCGGCCGCCGTCCGCGCCCGCCTGCCCCTGGTGGTGTTTGCCGGCGAATCGCCCATCAACGCCAAGTTCTACAACCAGGCCATCGACCAGGCGCCGCTGGTGGCGGCGACTGGCGCGCGCTACATCGCAGCGCACAGCGTGCCGCGCATGATGGATTGCGTGCGCGAGGCCTTCCACATCGCCAAGTACGAGCGGGAGCCGGTGGTGCTGGGCATTCCCTACGACCTGCAGAAGGTCGAGCACATGGCCAACCAGCCCTACGAGACGTCGGCGATGTACCAGCCCAAGGTCGGGCGCATGCATCCCGACCCGGAGGTCGTGGGCGAGGCCGTCGAGCGGCTGGCCGCGGCCAAGCGGCCGATCGTCCTCGGCGGCCGCGGCGTGCTGTGGTCCGGCGCGCGCGAGGCGGCGATCAAGCTCGCCGACCGTTGCGGCGCCCTGCTCTCGAACACGCTGCCGGCGCGCGGCCTGTTCCACGACCATCCGTTCGGCCTCGGCATCACCGGCAGCTACTTCACGGCGCTGGGCCGGGAGATGTACGAGTCCGCGGATGTCGTGCTCGCGGTCGGCACGAGCATGTCCTACTACGTCGGGGCCGGCCACTTCTGGCCCAAGGCGTTCAAGATCCAGCTGGACGATTCGCCGCGCGGCCTGCGCGACGGACAGAAGGCCGCCGACCTCTACGTGAGAGCGGATGCGCGCGTCGGCATCGAGGCGATCCTTGCCGGGCTGGACAGGAAGCTGGGCGCGGGCAAGCCGACGGCGGCGGCGATCCGCACGAAGGAGCTCGCGCACCGCATCGCAACCGAGCCTGCGGACCCGATGCCCTTCGACATCGCACCCGGGCTCCTGGATCCGCGCGAGGCGATCCGCGCCATCGACGCGGTGATCCCGAAGGACTGGGACGTCGTGGTCGGCGGCGGCCACCAGGCCTATTTCAACGCGCAGATGCGCGGCCGGCCTGCGGAGCGCTACACCACGGTCCGCGAGTTCGGCGCGGTCGGCAACGGCCTCTCCTATGCGTTGGGCGTCGCGGCGGCGCGCTGGCAGGGCCGCGAGGGCAAGATCGTGCTGTTCGAGGGCGACGGCGGGCTCCTGTTCCATATCCAGGAGCTCGAGACGCTCAAGCGCCAGGGCTTCCGCATCCTCATCTGCGCCATGAACGACGGCGGCTACGGCTCGGAATTCCACAAGCTGCGCGCCGACGGCCTCGACGACAGCCTGGCCGTGTTCGGCCGGCCCGCCCTCGAGAACATCGCGCGCGGCTTCGGCCTGCGCGGCCACGAGATCCGCGACGTGTCGGTCATCCCCAAGCTGTTCGCCGACTTCGCGGCCCAGGGCGACTCCGAGATCTGGAACATCCAGATCTCGGACCAAGTCACCGCCCCGGTGATCCGCCAGACCATCAAGCGCGGGCACGGCAATATGTGAGGCGCCTATTCGTGCTTCGACACGATCAGGTTGCCGATCCGGTCGACCTCGGCCGTCCAGCCCGCGAGGATCCAGCTCGTGCTGTCCTCCTGCTCGACGATCGCCGGTCCCCGGACGACGGCGCCCTCGCCCAGTTTTGGACGGTCGTAGACCGGCGTCTCGACGTATGAGCCGCTCTGAAACACCCGGCGTGCTGAGACGGGAGCGATCTGGCCCTGCCGTGCGACCGAGGGCAAAGCGACCGGCGGCATGCGCCCGCGGACCTGGAGGCGCACCGTCGTGACTTCAACCACCGCGTCGTTGTCCTTGAAAGCATAGACGCGGTCATGCTCGCGGTGGAACAGCTCCGTCAGCTGGCTCGCGTCCGGCGACACCCGCAGTGCGTCGCTCAGGTCCACGCGCAGCTCCCATGACTGTCCTTTGTACCGCATGTCCGCCGTCGCCGAGAATTCGGCGCCGTCGAGGATGGAGCCCTCCGCGGCGATCCACTCCTCGGCCTCGCGCTCGAGCGTCCTGAACGTCTCCGAGAGCGTCGCCTGCGCGTCCGCCGCGTCCAGCAGCAGCCGGACGGATCGGATGTAGTCGCGGCGCACGTCCGACAGGATGGCGCCCATCGCACAGAACGTGCCCGGGGCGCGCGGAATGACGATCGAGCTCAGGCGGGCTTCGCGGGCCAGAAGATTGGCATGTGTCGGTCCAGCACCGCCGAACGCCATCAGCGAGAACGTGCGGGGGTCTTCGCCGCGGCGGGCCAGGTTCTTTTGCAGCTCGGTTGCCATCACGGCGGTGGCCACGCGCAGGGCGGATTCCGCCACCTTGACCGCCCTATCCTCTCCCTTGATCCCCAGACGATCGGCGATCTTCTCGAGCGCGGCCCGCGCGAGCTCGCGGTCGAGCTTCATGCGGCCGCCGAGGAAATGGTTCGGGTCGATGCAGCCGACCATCAGGTAGCAGTCGGTGACCGTCGGCTCGGCGCCGCCGCGCTTGTAGCACACGGGCCCCGGATCGGCGCCGGCGCTGTGCGGCCCGACCTTCAGCACGCCCTGGCGGTCCACCCACACGATCGAGCCGCCGCCGGCACCGATCGACACGACATTGACAACCGGCAGGACGAGCGGGAAGTCGCCGATATGCGTGCGCGTCGCGTATTCCGGCTCGCCCGCCTTCGACAGGGCGATGTCGCTGCTCGTGCCGCCCATGTCGAAGGTGATCAGGCGCTTGCGATCGGCCGCGGCCGCGACCCGCGATGCCGCATTCACCCCCGAGGCCGGTCCTGACAGCATGGTATCGATCGGGCGCTTGCGGGCGGTGGCGAGGCTGAGGCTGCCGCCGTTCGAGGCCGTGATGTAGATCGGCGCCTTCACACCCGTCGCCGCCACGCGCTCCACCAGCAGGCGCAGATACTCGTCCATCAGCGGATGGATATAGGCGTTCATGACCGCGACGAGCGCCCGCTCATACTCCCGGCGCTCCGGCCAGATCTCCGCGGACTCCGTCACCAGGGTTCCGTTCAGGTGCTTGCGCAGGCCGCTTGCGACCTTCCGCTCCTCCTCCGGGAAGCGATAGGAATGCAGCAGCATGACCGCCACGGCGGACAGCTTCTCATCCTTGATCTTCTTCGCGATCTGGGCGATCTCGCCATCGTCCGCCGTCGCCAGAGCCCGGCCGTTGGCTGTGACGCGCGCGCTGGTCTCGAACACCAGATCGCGCGGCACCAGCGGCTCCTCGCGCTCGGCCGTGAAATCATAGGGGTTGGGCATATGGCAGCGGCCGATCTCGAGCACATCGCGGTTACCGCGCGACACGACCAGTCCGACCTTGGCGCCTCGCCGCTGGATGACCGCGTTCACCGGCAAGGTCGTGCCGTGGACGATCAGGTCGACGTCCTTCGGGGCGACACCGGCCCGTTCCAAAAGCCCGCGGATGCCGCGCTCGACTGCCTTCGATGGATCGGAAGGCACGCTCGGCTCCTTGAAATAGGTGAGCGTGCCGCTGCCGGCGTTGAACAGGACGCAATCCGTGAAGGTCCCGCCGACGTCGATCCCAATGCGGCACCGCGCCGCGCCTGCTGTCGTGCTCATTCGTCGTGTACCGTTCTGTTTGACGTTGACATCAGCCGCCGATTTCCTTGTTCCAGCGCTCGAGCCATCCGGCGATGTGGCTGCCGATCGTCTCGTACGGAGGCACGCGGGTCTCGTTCCATTTGACGAGCCGTGCGGCGACCTTCGGGTCCGGCCGAGCCTTCATATTGACGATGCCGTACTGCATCTTGTCGGCGAAGCACGCCTGCGGCTGCGGCGCCAGGGCCACATCGATGAATTTCCATCCGAGCGGGGAGCCGTTGGCCACTTTCGAGATCGTGGTCGGCCCCATCACCGATCCCGGCGCCGGATTGACGAAGCCCAGCCAGTCGGCACCCTCGTCAATGGATGCGAAGGTCCGGCCGTCGAAGAACATGCCGATGTCGAACTCGCCGGACTGCAGCTGGCTCACGAAATCGGTGCTGCCGGACCAGAAGGAGAGATTGCCGCTGGCCTTCATCCGCTTGATCGCGTCGAACGCCGGATCGACGTTGTCGATGCCGCCACCGAGCATGTCGGCGAACCCCCAGATCACGTAGTAGGGCATGCCGGCATAGCCCGCACCCGGGATCGCCGCCTTCCACTCGCCCTTGATCGTACGGTCGATGAATTCCTGGAAGCTCTTGGGCGGGTTCTTGACCCGCCGCTTGTCGTAGGTGAGGCCGAGGATGCCGAAATCCATGACCGAGCCGTACCCGTCGAGCATGTCGACCATCGGCCTCGGCACGTCCTTGAGATTCGGGATCTTGTCCTCGCTGAACTTCTCCAGGGCTTTCTTGTCGCGGGCCTGGAACGTGAAGGTCGCGTTCGAGATCAGCACGTCGATGGGCGGGCTCGCGGGCGTCGCCAGGATCTGGTTCACCCATTGCGTCGGCTGGCCCAGGACGAGCGCCACCGACTTTCCGGTCTCCGCCTCGAACGGCTTGACGAAGCACTCGCGCACGGTCGTTTCGAAGATGCCGCCATAGGTCGACACCGTGAGGTCCGCCGCGACCGCCGGGCTCAGGATTGCCCACATCGCGGCGAGCGCCGCTGCTCCGGCCAGCTTGTGTCTCTGCAGCATCTTCATCTCCATCACTTGGGACGCGGGATCGGGGTAGGCACGATCAGGTCGGTGCGCTCATGTGGCGCAGCCCGTAGACGCGATCGACGACAAGCAATGCCAGGAGCGCCAGCAGCATCTGGATCGTGCTGACGGCCGCCACCGACGGATCGAATTGATATTCGAGATAGCTCAGCATCACGACCGGCAAGGTGTTCGTGGTCGCGCTGCCGAAGAAATAGGAGAGCGGCAGGTTGTCGAACGAGATGAGGGTCGCGAACATCGACCCGGCGAAAATTCCCGGCCTGACCAGGGGTAAGGTCACGTACCAGAATGTCCGGAGGCGATCGGCGCCGAGGATCGACGCCGCCTCTTCGTAATCGGGCCCGAGGCCGCGATAGACGCCGGCCACGGTACGGGCGATGTACGGGATCGAGATCACCGTGTGCGAGATCAAGAGCGACAGAAAGCTGATCCCGAACCCGAGTGCCGCCAGGTAATAAAGGAACGCGAGACCGAGCACGATCATCGGCATCGACAGCGGCGCCAGCAGGAACGTCGAGATCACGTCCGAGGACCAGGAGCGGCTGCGCGCCAGGGCCAGCGCGCCCGGCATCGCGATCAGGCACGCCAGGGCGGCCGACCCCAGGGCCAGCTCGATGCTGACCACCAGGGAATCGATGAACGGCTTGTACTCCCAGACGCGCCAGTACCAGCGCAAGGTGAAGCCGCTGATGGGGAAACCGGGAAACGACTTGGTGTCGAACGACACGATCACGGCGACCGCGATCGGCGCCAGGATGAAGCCGAAGAAGACGAGCATGTAGGCGAGCAGCGCGGTTCGCTCGGCATGCCGCGTCACACCACGTGTCCACCGGGCGGCCGTCACGCCCTCACCCCGCGCCGCTTGATCAGCCGCAGCTGCAGGTACAGGCAACCGACAGCGATCGCCAGCAGCAGGTTGCCCATGGCCGAGGCCAGGCCGATGTCCTGGGTCAGACTGAACTGCTGATAGATCAGCACCGGCATGGTCACGACGCTTCCCCCGCCCAGGAGCAGCAAGGTGACGAAGCTGCCGTTTGTGAGCATGAAGACGAGGATCGAGCCGGTCCCGATCCCGTCCAGGCTCAGCGGGAGGGTGACGCGCAGGAAAGCCTGCAGTTTCGAGGCGCCGAGGATACGCGCCGACTCCTCGAGGCGCCGGTCGATCCCTTGCAGCACCGAGGCGATCGACAGCACCATGAACGGTACGAACACGTGCACGAGCCCGATGACGACCGAGCTCGGCCCCTGCAGCAGCGGCAGCGGCTTGTCGATCAGGCCCAGGTCGAGCAGCGCGGTATTGACCAGGCCCAGGCGCGCGAACAGTACGCGCCAGCCGAACGTGCGCATGATGATCGAGGTCAATTGCGGCGCGATCAGCAGGAAGATGACGAGGCCGGCCCACCGGCCGGAGTGGCGGACGAGGAAATAGGCGGCGGGATAGCCGAGCACGATGCAGATGGCGGTGACGCCGACGCTCAGGAGAAGCGTCTGCCCGATGACGTTCAGGTAGTACGCGTCGCTCAGGAGCTTGACGTAATACGCGAGCGACCATTGGGCCGCGGCTCCGGCCGGGTGGATGCTGCGCAGCGCGTTGTCGAACAGCGGGAAAATGAAGAAGACGATCAGATAGAGGGCTGGCGGAATCACCCACCACATCGGGAGTTTTCCCGGCCGGAAGCGCCGGCGCGCGGACGGACTGCCGCGAACGGCCGACGCACCGCCGATGGTGGTGAGCGTCGCCATGGATCACTCCGCGCCCGGCCTGGCCGGCTGCGGCAGGCTGTCGATCGCTTTCTTGAGTCGCCGTCTGATGGACGCGGGGTCGGCCATCACGGTGGCGAGCGAGGCTTCGCCCGCGCGCGGGAGGTTCGGAATCGCCTGCTCGAACACCCAGCGCCGCTTGGCCGCGCGCAGCGGCTTCGGCAGGGCGAAGAGCCGCCGGTTCAGCTCCGACATCGTGGCGTCGTCGAACACGCGCTCCCAGACCTCGCGCTCGGAACCGAAGTCGAAGCTTCGCTCGTCCGGCGCCGCCCGCTTTCGGCCGCGGAGCTTCGCCGTGGCCGCCTCGTCCACGGCGTCCTTCGCGATCACCACGCCATAATCGCGCTTCGCACCTTCGGCAGTCACGTAGCCGCAGCGCACGTCGCGCAGCACCAGCTCGGGGTCGCGGAGGAACGGATCGCCGTAGCCGCCGCCGGCCGGCATCATCACCGTGACCGTGTCGCCGGCGCTGACCGCGAGCGCGTCCAGCTTGCCGAGCTCGCGTTCGTCCTGGCGCCCGCGATTGAGCACGGCGCGCTGGGATATGCCGGGTTTGCCGCCCGCCATGCCCCATGGGCGGAAGCGCACGCGCTCCATGCCGCGCGCCAGGACCGTGCCGGAATCGCGCAACACCTCGAAGGTGATCTGCTGGCTGACCCCGCCCCGCCATTGGCCCGGCCCGCCGGAATCCGGCCGGATGCCGTATTCCAGCACGACCACGCCCGCGTCGCCCTCCAGGATCTCCAGCGGGTTGTTGGCCAAGTTGGCGAGGCTGGTGTCGCGCGCGTCGATCCCGTCGTGACCCTTGCGGCCGCCGGTGCTGCCGACCATGTGCTGGACGACGAGCACGTTCCGCCGCGCCGTGTCCGGGTCGTATTCCGCGAGCGTCAGCGGTGCGCTGGCGCCCGACCGGGCGGCGGCGACCAGGCCCGGTGCCGCCTTGTGGATGGCGCCGCAGGTGATGTCCATAATCCGCTTGCCGGGTGCCGTGCGGATGCCGACCGGCGCCGGAAACTCCGCATGCACCACGCTGGCCGGCGGCGTTATGACCGAGATCGGTTTCAGGAGTCCGCCGTTCATCAGCACGGTCTTGTCATAGGTACAGATGAACGAGATGAGCTGCACGATCAGCCACACATGCGTGCGGCCGCTGGTCGGCATGTTGTAGGCGGCGGCGACCTGGGGATCGGTGCCGGTGAAGTCGAGCGTCACGGCGCCGTCCTTGGCCGTCATCGCCAGCCGGACGCGGACTGGCACGTTGCTGACGAAATCGTCGTCGAGGTAGTCCCAGAACTCGTAGGTGCCGTCGGGGATCTTGCGCAGCGCGTCGCGCGCCTTGGCCTCGGTGTACTCGACCAGATCGCCCTGGCAGGCCATGAACGTCTCGATCCCGTGCTGCTCGATGATCTCGGCCACGCGCTGGGCGCCGGTATTGAGAGACGCGAGCATGGCCTTGATGTCGCCGAGATTGTCGTCCGGCGTCCGGCAGTTCGCCGAGAACAGCGTCAGGAAGTCGGGGTTGAACTCGCCCCGCTCGACGATCTTCATCGGCGGGATGATCAGCCCCTCCTGGAAGATCTCCTGGTTGGCGGGCGAGATGCTGCTGGGGACACGGCCGCCCACGTCGGTCGAGTGGATGAAGCACCAGCCGTAGCAGACGATCTTCCCGTCATGGAAATACGGCCGGATCATGTGCAGGTCCGGCAGATGCGTGGCGAGCCCCTGCGAGCGGTACGGATCGTTGGTGATGATCACGTCGCCCGGCTCGAGATTGGGCACCGACCGGATCGTGGCGTTGCAGTCGAGGGCGACGAAGAATGCGACGCCGATGCCGCGCGGGTAGGCGAAGAACAGCCCGTCCTGGCGCACGAGACCGGTGGCAAAGTCGGCCGTCTCCTTGACGAACAGCGTCCGGCCGGTGCGCTGGAGCGTGTAGCTCATCTCCTCGGCCGCGGCGGACGCCTTCGTGCCGAGGATTTCCAGGAGCGTGGGGTCGAGTTGCATGGTTCGCCTCGTGGTGGTCCGCGACGATCTATTCGTCGGATTGGAGAAGGACGGCATTCGCCGGATGCCAGGTGATGAAGACGGGTGCATCGACATCGAAGATTTCGGCCGGCCCGGTAAGCGAGGGCTGCTGGTACACGAACACCGGATCGTCGCGGCCGGCGAGCCGCACCTGATAGGCGTGGTACGTGCCGCGGAAGACGCGGCCGCTGACGATGCCGCGCAGCGCCGCAGCACCGTTCGCCGGTGCCTGGGCGCTCAGCGCCATCTTTTCCGGCCGGACCGCCAGCATCACGTGGCCGGACGGCATGCCGTTGGCGGCTGCGACCGGCACATCGACGGCTCCAGCGCCGTTGAACTCGAGACGCACCCGGCCCGCGGCACTGTCAGCCCTCGCCGCGAACAGGTTGGATGTGCCGAGGAATTCCGACACGAAGCGGGATTTCGGCCGGTCATACACGTCGGTCGGCGTGCCGACCTGCAGGATCCGGCCAAGGTTCATCACCGCGATCAGGTCGCTGACGGTCAGCGCCTCCTCCTGGTCGTGCGTCACCAGGATGGTCGTGATGCCGAGCTTGCGCTGCAGCTGCCGCAACTCGAACTGCATGCTTTCGCGCAGGTTCTTGTCGAGCGCTCCGAGCGGCTCGTCGAGCAGCAGGACTTTGGGGTTCGTGACCAGGGCGCGCGCCAGTGCTACGCGCTGTTGCTGGCCGCCGGAGAGCTGGTGGGAGAAGCGGTCCTCGAACCCTGCCAGCCGCACGAGGGTCAGCATGTCCGCGACCCTGCGGCCGATCTCCGCCTTGGGCACGCGGGCCATCTTCAGCCCGAAGCCGATGTTCTCGCCCACGGTCATGTGCGGGAAGAGGCTGTAATTCTGGAAGACCATCCCGAGATTGCGCCGGTTGGGCGGCAGATCGCTGACGTCGCGCCCGTCGATCAGCACCGCCCCGGTATCGGAGGTCTCGAAACCCGCGATGACCCGGAGCGTGGTCGTCTTGCCGCACCCAGATGGCCCAAGCAGGGCCATGAGCGCCCCCGCCGGCACATCCAGTGTCGTCTCGCGCAGCGCCTGCACGGGACCAAAGCTCTTGCTGATCGAATCCAGCCGGAGACTGACGGCGGCGCGGACGGACGTGGTGGTCACCCTATCTCCCAGCTCGCTGAGCCGGCTGTTGCCCCCTTGCGGCACCGTCTCGTCCGACAGAATTGACACGATCGTACTGTGTGTCTAATTCATTTTTGTCGCTCAAGCATTACCGAAAGTTATCGCCTAAGGGGCCACGCCATGGATTTGCGGGAATTGCGTCACTTTCTGGCCGTGGCGGAGACGCGCAGTTTCCGCCGGGCCGCCGAAGCGCTGCACCTGACGCAGCCCGCGATCAGCAAGAGCATCCGAAGCCTCGAGACGGAGCTCGGCGTGCGCCTGTTCGACCGTTACCGCGAGGGCGTCATCCTGACGGCTGTCGGCGAGATCCTGCTCACCCATGCCAAGCTCATCAGCACCGAGCTGCGCCACACGCTCGATGCGGTCAGCGCCGCCAAGAGCGGCACGCAAGGCGACATCGTCGTCGGCGCGGCACTCAGCATGGTCGAAACGCTGCTGCCGCAAGCGACGGCCAATCTTCTGCGTCACCGGCCGCAAGTCCGCGTCGAGGTCCGCAGCGCGCTCAACGATGACCTCATCGTGATGCTGCGCCGGGGCGATGTCGACCTCGTATTCAGCGGCCTGCCGGAGCTCGCGGCGCGCGACGACATCTCGCTGGCGCCGCTGTTCACCGACCGGGTGGAGGTCGTCGTCCGCGCCGGCCACCCGCTGACCTCCGCGGGCCGCCCGCGGATGAAGGATCTCCTGTCCTATCCATGGGTGATGTTCGGCCCGACGGTCCTGTCGAAGCAATACGTGGAGACGGCATTCCGCGGCGCCGGGCTGACGCCGCCGGTCACCGCCGTGGAAAGCAACTCGGCGACGTACAACAAGGCGCTTGTGCTGAGCAGCGACTTCGTGAGCTATCTGCCGTACCAGCTGATCCGGAAGGAACACGAGGCCGGGCTTCTGGTCCCGCTGCCGTTCGCCGAGCTGACCTGGCATCGGGAGGTCGGTGTCATTTCGCGCCGCCGCGGCTCGCTGTCGCCGGCCGCCCGCGCGCTCATCGCCGAGATCCAGAACATCGTCACCGGCGATCGCATATTGCTGGCTGCCGAAAGCGCAGGTCTGACGCAGGGCACCCGCCACAAGCGGCGGAGAGCGGTTTAGCGCGACATCGGGGTCGCCACGCCCGACCGCCCGGTCAATTCCGGACGCCGATCACCCCCGTCTCGCGCAATTGCGCGATGCGCATTCCCTCGATGCCCCACTCGGCCAGCGCCCGCTCCGTGCTGTGCCCGTGCGGCTCGGGTGCGGTCGGCCCGCCGGGCCTGGTGCGGCTGAAGCGGGGTGCCGGTGCGGGCTGCACCACGCCCTCGACCTCGACGAAGGTGCCGCGCGCGCGGTGGTGCGGATGGGAGGGGGCTTCTGCGATCGACAGCACGGGTGCGACGCAGGCATCCGTGCCTTCGAGGAGGCGGCACCATTCGGCGGCCACCTTGGTCGCGAGCCTCGCGGCAATGATCTCTTTGACCTTCGGCCAGTTCTCGCGCTCGTCGGCGTCGGGCAGCGATGCAGGATCGAGGCCGACGCGGCGGTAGAACTCCTGGCGGAACTTCGCCTCGATCGGGGCGACCGAGATATAGCGGCCATCGCTGCACGCATAGACGTCGTAGTAGGGCGCGCCCGAATCGAGGATGTTGTCGCCGCGGGCCGTCGTCCACAGGCCGGCCGCGTGCAGCCCGAAGAAGCCCGTCATCAGCGACGCCGCACCGTCGATCATCGCCGCATCGACCACCTGGCCGCGGCCCGAGTGCCTTGCCTCCAAGAGGCCGCACACGATGCCGAAGGCGAGATAGAGCGCGCCGCCGCCGTAATCGGCGACCAGGTTCAAGGGCGGGGTCGGTGCCGCACCCGCGCGGCCAATCGCCGCGAGCGCCCCAACCAGAGAGATGTAGTTGAGATCGTGCCCGGCGGCCCCGGCGAGCGGCCCCTCCTGCCCCCACCCGGTCATGCGCCCGTAGACGAGCCGCGGATTGCGCGCGAGGCACGGCTCCGGGCCGAGCCCCAGCCGCTCCATGGTGCCCGGCCGGAAGCCTTCGACCAGCGCATCGGCCCGCCCGACGAGGTCGAGCGCTACCGCCACACCATCCGGATGCTTCAGGTCGATGGCGACCGACGGGCGGCTGCGATGCAGGAGGTCGAAGCGATCCGGCCGCGGCACGCCGAGGTCGGAGCGTGTCGGCCGGTCGAGGCGGATGACGCTCGCCCCCATGTCGGCCAGCAGCATGGCGCACATCGGACCCGGGCCGATGCCGGCAAACTCGACGACGCGAAGCCCTTGGAGCGGTCCCATGGGTAGAGCGTGACCGCCGCACGCCGGCCGGTCAAATCAACTCAGCCCATCAGATCAGCTCGGAGTTCCAGTCCCGCGTCTCGAGGATCTGCTTGAGCTTGCCGAGGAATGACGCCGAGTAGGCGCCGTCGAAGGCGCGGTGGTCGAAGCTCTGGCCGACCATGCCCACCGGCCGCACGGCGATCGCATCGCCCCCGCCGCCCTCGATCACGACCGCGCGTTTGCGCACCGCGTCGGTCGACAGGATCGCCACCTGCGGCACGTTGATGATCGGGGCCGTGAACACCGTGCCGAAGCTGCCGTTGTTCGTGATCGTATACGTGCCGCCCTCGAAATCGCCGGGCGCCATCTTCCCGGCACGCGCCTTCTCGACCAGGCGCGCGATCGCCTTGGCGAGGCCGCCCGCGGTCATTTCGTCGGCGTGATGGATGACCGGGACGATGAGCCCTTCATGGTTCAGGTCGACCGCGATGCCGAGATTGACGTCGCCGTGCACGATCAGCCGGTCGCGGTCGAAGCTCGCGTTGATACGCGGGAACTCGGCGATCGCAAGGCAGGTCGCCCGCGCGATGAACGGCAGATAGGTAAGCGCCACCTTGTGGCGTTCGGCGAATGCCGCCTTGGCCGCCTGGCGCGCGCGCTCGACGGCCGAGAAGTCGACCTCCACCGCCTGGAACACGTGCGGCGCGGTACGCCAGGCTTCCGCCAAGCGGCTCGCGGTCATGGCGCGGGCCCGCGTCAAGGTCTCGACCCGGTCGCCCTCGCGCAACGCCACGACGGGGCGGGCCGACGGCCCGGCGGCCGGCACCTGATGGACGTCGCGCGCCGCGATGCGCCAGCCGCCGCGCTGCTGCACGCCGCGCGCGATCGCCTCGAGATCGAGGCCCTGCTGCTTGATCAGCCGGCGCGCGAGCGGCGTCACCTTCAGGCCCAGCGGCGCCTTGGCCGGGCCGTAATCGCCCGTGGGCGTGTGCACCTCATCGAACGGCTTCAGCGGCCGCCGCGTCCCGTTCGACTTCGCAACGGCGGGAGCCGGTGCGCGCGCCGGGGCCGCCGCCGCTTTCGCGGGTGCCGCCGGCGCCTTGGCCGCCGGCGCCGGAGCCGTCTTGGCATCGCCCTTGTTGCCCAGCACCGCGACCACCGCGCCCACCGGCACGGTCTGGCCCTCGCCCACCCGGATCTCGGTCAGCACGCCGCTCTCGGTCGCCTGGACTTCCATGGCGACCTTGTCGGTCTCGATCTCGAAGAGGTTCTCGCCGGCCTTGACCTGGTCGCCGACCGACTTGAACCACTTGCCGATCTTGCCCTCGGCGACCGTCTCGCCGAGCTGCGGCATGATGACGTTCATGACAGCCGCCGGCTCCTACCAGTTCGTCGAGACGTATTGCGTCTCGAGGAACTCCATCATGCCCTCGTGCGCGCCCTCGCGGCCCAGGCCCGACTGCTTCACTCCGCCGAACGGGGCCGCGGGGTCGGACACCAGCCCGCGGTTCAAGCCCACCATGCCGGTCTCCAGGCGCTCGCAGACGCGCATGCCGCGCTGGAGGTCGCGTGTATACACGTAGGTGATGAGGCCGTATTCGGTGTCATTGGCCTTCTTGATCGCCTCGTCCTCGGTCTTGAACTTCTGCACGGGGGCGACCGGCCCGAAGATCTCGTCGTGCATGCAGGCGGCGTTGTCGGGCACGTCGGTCAGGACCGTGGGCGGATAGAAGAAGCCCTTGCCGTCCGGGCGCTTGCCGCCGGTCACGATCTTGGCCCCGCGCTTGACCGCGTCCTCGACCAGGTGGGCGACCTTGTCGCGGGTATCGGCGTTGACCAGCGGCCCGAGGCCGACGCCGTCCTCGAGGCCGTTGCCCACCTTGAGGGCCTTCATCTTGGCGGCGAACTTCTCGACGAAGCTGTCGTGCACCTTCTCGTGCACGTAGAAGCGGTTGGCGGCGGTGCAGGCCTCCCCGCCGTTGCGCATCTTGGCGATCATCGCCCCCTCGACCGCGGCGTCGAGGTCGGCGTCGTCGAACACGATGAACGGCGCGTTGCCGCCGAGCTCCATCGCCGGTGTGACGACCGCGTCGGCTGCCGCATGCAGGAGCTTGCGGCCGACCTCGGTCGAGCCGGTGAACGAGATCACCCGCACCCGCGGGTCCTTCAGCATGTGGCCGACGACCGCCCCCGACTTGCGCGAGGGCAGGATGTTCACCACCCCCGGCGGCACGCCCGCCTCCTGGAACAGCTTCGCCAAGGCCAGCATGGTGAGCGGCGTCTCCGACGCCGGCTTCAGCACCACCGTGCACCCTGCCGCCAGCGCCGGCGCGATCTTCCGGGTCCCCATCGCTGCCGGGAAATTCCATGGAGTCACCAGAACGGCGACGCCGGCGGGTTTGTGCTGGACCAGCATGCGCGCGCCCGAAGAGGGGGCGCGCGACATTTCGCCGATGTTGCGCGGGGCCTCCTCGGAGTACCAGCGGAAGAACTCGGCCGCGTACGCGGCCTCGCCGCGCGCGTCCGTCAGGGACTTGCCGTTCTCGAGGGTCATCAGCCGCGCGAACTTCTCCTTCTGGGCGGTGAACATCTCGAAGCACTTGCGCAGGATCTCGCCGCGCTCGCGCGGCGCCTTGGCGGCCCAGCCGGGAAACGCCGCCGCGGCCGCGTCGACCGCCGCCTGGGCGTCCGCGATCGTGCCGTCGGCGACCGACGCCAGCACCTGCTCGGTCGCCGGGTCGTAGACGTCGAACCGCCCGCCGTCCGAGGCGTCGCGGAACTTGCCGTCGATGTAGAGGCCGGTCGGGACGTCGGCGTCGATCAGGGGCTCGTTCTTCATGGCAGGGTCCTCACGCGTTCAGGCTGCGGCGGATTTTCTCGACGATGCGCGGCGCCGTCGGCAGGGCCAGATCCTCGAGGTTGTCGGCTGCCGGCAGCGGAATGTGGGGTGTCGTGATGCGCACGACCGGGCCGTCGAGGTCGTAGAAGGCTTCGTCGGCGACGATCGAGGCGATCTCCGCCCCCCAGCCGCACAGTCGCGGATTCTCTTCGACCGTGAACATATGGCCCGTACGCCCGACCGAGCCAAGGATGGTTTGCGTGTCCAAAGGTACGAGCGAGCGCACGTCGATCACCTCGACGTCGATCCCGTGCTCCGCCGCCAGCACCTCCGCGGCCGCAAGGGCGCGCGGAACCATCAAGGCCAGCGCCAGCACGGTTGCATCCTTGCCCGGCCGCACGATCTTGGCCGTCCCCAGGGTGTCGACGATCTCGCCGTCCGGCACCTCGCCCTTGGTCGCGTACAACGACTTGTGCTCGAAGAAGATCACGGGATCGGGGTCGCGCACCGCCGCGGCCATGAGGCCGATCACGTCGCTGGGCGTGGAGGGGGCGACGACCTTCAGCCCCGGGATCATCATCGCCCAATTCTCCACGCTCTGGCTGTGCTGGGCGCCGAAGCGCGACCCGGCGCCGTTGCCGGTGCGCACGACCAGCGGGCATTTCAGCTGGCCGTTGGACATGTAGCGCGACTTCGGGAACTCGTTGGCGATGTAGTCGAAGCACACCGCCAAAAAATCCGAGAACATGATCTCGGCGATCGGCTTCAGGCCGGTCATGGCAGCGCCCATGGCCGCCCCCAGGATCGCCTGCTCGGAGATCGGGGTGTCGCGCACCCGCTTGGGGCCGAACTTCTCGAGCAGGCCGACCGTGGCTTTGAACACGCCGCCGGCCGCCGCCACGTCCTCGCCCAGGAACACGACGTCGGGGTCGCGCTCCATCTCCTGCGCGATGCCGCGCGCCACCGCGTCGCGGTAGGTCAGTTCCGCCATGCCCAGCCCCCGTCGGCGTAGACGTCGGTCGTCAGCAGGTCTTCGGACACCGGCGGTGCGGCCTTGCAGGCCTCCGTCGCCGCGTCGACCTTGCGCTTGCTCTCCTGCTCGATCTGCGCGATCTGCGCCTCGTCGATGCCGAACTCGGCGAGCCGCTTGCGGTAGATCTTGATGGGATCGCGCTTGAGCCATTCCTCGAGCTCGCCCGGCGGCCGGTACTTGGCCGGATCGGCGCGCGAATGGCCGCTGTGGCGGTAGGTCATGCACTCGATCAACGACGGGCCCTGCCCGGCACGGGCGCGCGCGAAGGCGGCGCGCGCGGCGCGGAACACCGCGTCCGCGTCGTTGCCGTCGATGACGATGCGCTCGAGCCCGTAGGCCGCGGCGCGGTCGGCGGCCGGATGCTCGACCGCGGTGACGCTGCTGATCGGCGTGTATTCCATGTAGAGGTTGTTCTCGCACACGAACACCACCGGCAGCTTCCACACCGCGGCGAAGTTCAGCGCCTCGTGGAACGCACCGATATTCGTCGTCCCGTCGCCGAAGAAGCAGACCGAGACGTCCTTCTGGCCCTTGTACTGGGCGCGCCAGGCCGCCCCGCAGGCGATCGGCAGATGGGCGCCGATGATCGCGTACGAGCCCATCACGCCGTGGTCGGACGAGGTCAGGTGCATGGACCCGCCCTTGCCGCGCATGAGGCCGTTGTCGCGCTGCATCAGCTCGCCCAGCACCTTCTCCATCGGCACGCCGCGCGCCAAGGTATGCGCATGGCCGCGGTAGGTGCAGAAGCTGAGGTCGCCCTTCTCCATCGCACCGGCGAAGCCGGCCGCGACCGCTTCCTGGCCGAGAGAAAGGTGACTGGTACCCTTCACCAGGTTCTGCAGGAAGAGCTCGTAGGCGCGCTGCTCGCAGTCGCGGATCTCGACCTGCAGGCGGTAAAGCTCGAGGCGCTTGGCCTCGTCCAGCTCGTCGTTCGGCGAATCCACGGACCTGAGCTGCGGACGGGATTTGGCGGGCAAGTGTCTCCTCCGTGAGCGTGGGCCGCCGCTTGAGGGCGCCACCGGCCGATTGA
Source organism: Alphaproteobacteria bacterium (assembly GCA_035506575.1). Lineage (GTDB taxonomy): Bacteria > Pseudomonadota > Alphaproteobacteria > CACIAM-22H2 > CACIAM-22H2 > DATJPD01. The sequence continues at coordinate 29,891 of DATJPD010000036.1, read as the reverse complement.
ACAGCGAACGCGCCGCCTTGGCCAGGGGCACCCCGGCGCGGCTTCCACCGTTTATGCAATCGTTTGCACAAGATGCCCGACGCGCCGGGGGCTCGTCAACCGCGGCCGTTCAGACGCGCTCGGGCCGGTAGGGATGCGGATCCGCGAACGGTGTCTCCCCGCTCATCAGCTCGGCGACCAGCCGTCCCGTGATCGGCCCCAGGGTGAAGCCCTGGTGGCCGTGGCCGAAGTTCATCCACACGCCGCGATGCCCCCTGGCCGCTCCGACCACCGGCAGCATGTCGGGCATGCAGGGCCGCGTGCCGAACCACGGATCGGTCTCCACCGGCTCACCCAGCGCCAGGAGCTCGCGGGCCGCGGCTTCGGCGCGCCTGAGCTGCACCGGTGTGGCCGGCGCGTCGGGGCCGGTGAACTCGGCCCCTGTGGTGATGCGCAAGCCGCGTGCCATCGGTGCCATCCCGTAGCCGTTCGCCTTGTCGACCAGCGGCAGGCGCAGGCCGCTGTTGCTCCGGTAATGGCGGTGATAGCCGCGCTTGCGTACGAGGGAAACGCGGACGCCGAAGCGGCGCAACAGCTCGGGCGACCACGGCCCGAGCGACACCAGGACGCATTCGGCGTCGATGCGTCCCTCGGACGTCGCCACCGACCAGCCCGCCTGCGCCTCGGCGAGCGTGGCGGCCTCGCCGCGGACGATCGCGCCGCCGCGGCTCTGGAACAAACGGGCGTAGGCCTCGACCAGGCCGCCGGGATCGAGGCACGTCCATGGCTCGAGCCAGTGGATGGCACCGCCGGCGACCCGCATCGCAAGGCCGGGCTCCTCGCGCACCAGATCGTCGGCGGACAGCGCACGGAATGCCACGCCATACTCGCGGTTCAGTTCCTCCGCCTCGGCAACAGCGCGCGCGAACGCCGCCGGCTCGCGATGGAGATGGCGATAGCCCTTGCGCCGGATGAGATCGGCCGCGCCGGCGGCGTCGATGAATTCCTCGTGCGCCGCGACCGCGGGCCGGATGAGCTTCGCATAGGCGGCCGAGATCCTGGCGTGACGGGCCGGTGCGGAGTGCCACCAATACCGGGCCAAGGGGCCGACATGGCGGTGCAGCCAACGCAGCCGGTAATGCACGTCGTTGGTGAGCCCGAGCGCGATCTCCAGGAGCCCGGCCGCATCGCGCGGCATGGCAAACGGCCGCACGATCTCGCGCTGGATGATCCCGGTGTTGCCGTAGCTCGTTTCCTGGCCCGGCTCCTTGCGGTCCACGATCGCGACCGACCAGCCGCGGCGCTGCAGCTGCAGCGCCGAGGCGACGCCCACCATGCCGGCGCCAAGGATGATGGCGCTCTTCGGACTCACTTGGCGTTGATGAACCGGGTGAGCCGTGGAATCACCTGGTCCGGCGCTTCTTCCATCAGCCAGTGCCCCGCACCGCGGATGACGACGCCGTCGACGTCGGACGCGACCAGCCGGCCCTGCTGGATCAGGAATTCCCCCGACGCTTTTTCGCCGGTGAGGACCAGCATCGGCATCGGCAAGGGCGTCTTCGCAAGGGCCGCGAACTCGGTTGCGTCCTTTTCGAACGCCTTGAACACCTCGAAGCCGGCGCGCATATGGCCGGGCCGCGCGTATTCCTTGGCATAGAAGCGGCGGTCCTTCTCGGGGACCGAATGCTTGCGGTCGGCCGCGAAATCGTTCCAGAAGTGCTCGAGATAGATCCGCTCGCGCCCGGTGACCAGCTTCAGCGGCACCTCGCCGTAGAAATGGAAGTGCCACAAATCACGCAGCAACCAGACCGTCTGCCACTGGCCGACGCCGGGAAGGAATGCATCGAGCAACGCGATCCGGTCGACCCCCTGGCGATACTTCGCCGCGTAGGCGTAGGCGACCATCAGCCCGATGTCGTGGCCGACGATCGTGACCCTTCGATGGCCGAGGGCCGTGACCAACGCCTGGACGTCGTCCGCCATCGCGGTCTTGGTATAGCCGGTCGAGGGTGCCGAGGATCGGCCGAACCCGCGCAGGTCCGGCGCGATCACGGTCCGGCTCGCGGCGAGTTGGGCAATCAACGGCCGCCACATATGGCTCGTCTGCGCAAAGCCGTGCAGCAGCACCACGGCCGGACCCTCGCCGGCCGTCAGGTAATGCAGGCGAAGGCCCGCGACCTTGGCGAACCGGCTGCGGATGACGGCAGGCTTCATTAAGTCCCCCTCTCAGTCCTCGGCGATACTAGCGTGCGTTGGCCCGCAGATCGTCCTCGATGAAGGCGTTGATGATCGCCTCCATCGAGGCGTCGGACTCGAAGCCCATAGCCCGGGCCCGCTTCGAATTTAGGCGGCCCGGCCAGGTCTCGACGATCTTCTGGATGCGCGGCTCGGGCTGCCACTTGATGCGCTGATAGGCAGCGGCCCCGGCGACCCGCTTGAGACCCTCCGCCATCTCCTGAACCGACACGTCGAGCGAGGGCAGATGCAGGGCGCGGTTGGTGCCCCACGCCGATGGCGGCAAATCGTGCGCGCGGAGGAACGCCTCGACCGCCTTGCGCGGGCTCAGGAGCGGCATCATCGTCGCGGGACCGACCGGGCAGACCGCGTCCTGGCCCGAGAGCGGCTCGCGGATGATCGATGAGGCGAAGGTCGACGCCGCAAGGTTGGGCTTGCCCGGGCGGACCACGATGGTCGGCAGGCGCAACGCGCGGCCGTCGATCAGGCCGCGGCGCGTGTAATCGTTGATCAGGAGCTCGCCCATCGCCTTCTGCGTGCCGTAGGAGGTCTGCGGCGTCAGCGCGAAATTGTCGGGGATCGTGTCCGGCATGTCGCCGCCATAGACGGCAACCGACGAGGTGAACACGACGCGCGGGCACGTCCCCAGCGCCCGGCAGGCATCGAGCACCACGCGCGTGCCGTCGAGGTTCACCCTGTAGCCGAGCTCGAGGTCGGCTTCGGCGCCCGCACTCACCACGGCCGCGAAATGGAAGACGCTCGTGGTCCCCGGCGCGATCAGCTTCTTGATCGCCGTCGGATCGTAGACGTCGCCTTCGGTGAAGGTGACCCGCGGATCGGCCGGCATGTCCGCAAACGGTACGTTGTCGAGCAGCGCCACGCGCTCGATGCGCGCTTGCGTGCCGTCGGCCCGCGCCAAGGTCCCGCGCTTGAGCAGCGCTGCCACGAGCTTTCTGCCGAGCATTCCGGCGGCGCCGACGATGACGATCTGCATGGGTCCTCCTCCGCCAGGGAGCCTAAAGCCTCTCCGGGCGGGATGGAACCCGTCGCGTCGTCACGGAGGAACGATCAGAACGTCCAGCTTCCGCCGACGAATGCGCCGTAGCGGTTGTCGCGCCGGTCCACCTGCTGGGGCGAGAACCCGCCCGCCGGAATCGCGCTTTGCTCGAAATGCTCGGTCGCGTGCGAGCGAAAATACCAATAGCGCCCGCCGGCATTGAGGCGAAAGCTGTCGGTGACGCGAAACGTCAGGGTCACCTCCGCCTGGAAGCCCTTGACGTCTCCGGTTTCCGGGGTGGCCTCGCTGAAATCGCCGACCTTTCCGGTCCCCAGGCGCAGCCAGTGGGTATCCGACCCATTGAAGCTGCCCCACGGCAGATAGGCCCCCTCGGCGCCGATGGTCAGCCGGTCGAGAAGCGTGACGTCGCCGGCCAAGCCGACCCGCAGGGCGTCCCAATCATCCTTCTGCGTAATCACCAGCACGGAACCCGAGATCGCGGGCGTACACACGCTGGTGTTGGACGCGGTCTGCGTACAGCCATACGCGTCTGCTTCCTCGTGAAAATAGCTGTAGCCGACGAACGGTCCGAAATGCGCCTTCTGTACGCCCAGCGTGTGGTCTGCGCGCGCCTGCCAGTCGGCGAACGCGAGCAGGTCCCAGCCGACATCGGCGGTGGCGTATTGAAGCGAGCCGTTCCGCAACTGTGAGTTCGTCGCCGAATAGGGCGAGAGGAAAGGCGGATAGTCCTCGTCTTTGAGATTGCCGTGGTCACTGTCACCGGCGCCAAGAACGGCTTTCGCGAACAAGCCGCTGCGGAGTTCCACGCGGCCGAAGGCCTCTCCGGAATTCGCGTCAAGACCGCTATAGGTGAGGCGCGACACGCCCGCCGAGCCGCTCGCGTTCTTGAGCGCCTTCAGCATCGTGCCGGTGCTCCAGAAATACCGGGCCCCCACCTCGACCTCGATGCCGCGCAGGAAATCCGGCCTGGCGGCGGGCGGTTCTGCGGCCGCGACCTGCGTCGGGTTGCCCACGTAATAGTCGGCGCCCAGCCGAACGGCGGCGTCCGCCGTGGCCCGCGCCGAACTGGATGCGGGCGTGGCGGCCGTTTGCGCGACGGACGCGGCGGGCATCGGCGCGGGCTGCTCCGGCGCCACGGGCGATGGAGGCACGAACTCGGCCTGCAACAGGCCGCCCGGCTCGGGCGGTGCGCTCGTCGGCTCATCGGCGGCGGCCGGCAGCGGCCCGCGCCATGCCGACTCGGCGTTTACCGGCTGGGCGACATCCGCCGGCTCGGGGCTCGCGGGCGGCAGCGGCCCGCTCCAGGCCGGCGCGACGCTCGCCTGGGCGAGAGTGACGGGCAAGGGACCGCTCCACACGGGCTCGGCGGCCGTCTGTGCAATAGCTGCAGCCAGCAGTGGCAATGCCAGCACGGATGCGAGAGGAAGTCGCCGCATGTACCCAGACCCCCGGCTCGCTCACAGCACCGGGCCGTCGCTGTGAGTTCCCCGATCATCCCGACGCCCCCGCGCCGGGCGAGGTCGCCTCGTCGTTATGTTGAGCGAGGCCCCCACTCACGTGCTTACACCAACTGGTTGTCCGTCTTCAACGAACTTCTCGTGCGAGCGGAAGCCGAGACTTTTAGATATTTGCCCGGGCCCGGGCTATAACTCGGGCGACGACCGATACGGAGGACCGAATGACGGGCGTTCTGCTCGTGACTGGCGGCGGGCGCGGCATGGGGGCGTCGATCGCGCGGCTGGCCGGACAGCGCGGCTACAGCGTGGCGGTCAATTACGCGCACAGTGCCGAGCGCGCCGCGGCGGTCGCGGCCGAGATCGAGAAGGCCGGCGGGCGGGCGATTTCCGTGTGCGCGGACGTGGGCGCCGAGTCCGACGTGGTCGAGATGTTCCGCACCATCGACAAGACGCTCGGGCCCGTCACGGCTCTCGTCAACAACGCCGGCAGCATGGTCGCGACACCGGCCCCCGGTCTCACCGGCGAGGTCGTCACCGACATGTTCCGCACCAACGTCACGGGCATGTTCGTCTGCATCCGCGAGGCCATCCGCCGCATGTCGCCGGAGTTCGGCGGCAAGGGCGGAGCGATCGTGAACGTGAGCTCGATGGCGGCGAAGCTGGGCGGCCTGCCGAAATTCGTGGCCTACGCCGCGACCAAAGGTGCGGTCGACACCATGACCGTCGGCTTGGGCCGCGAGCTCGCCCCGCACCGCATCCGGATCAACGCGGTGCGCCCGGGCCTCACCAAGACCGAAATGCTCGACGCGGCCGGCGGGCCGGAGGCGGTGCTGCAAGGCGCCAAGGCCACGATCCCGCTGGGGCGGCTGGGCGAGCCCGAGGAGATCGCCAACCTCGTGCTGTGGCTGCTCTCCGACGAGGCCTCCTACATCACCGGCGCACTCTACGACATCTCGGGCGGACGTTGACGCGGCGTTGATGCCTGACCTTGCGAGCTACGTCGGTCTGTATCAGACGGTCCTCGCGTTTGCCGCGATGACCCTGGCCGGGCGCGTGGTGTGCCGCGGGCGCCGGGGAGTCGCGATCCAGTGCATGGCGGGCTGGGGCGCCTTGTGCGTGCTGCTCACCCTCTGGGGCGTCGCGACGGGGGTCAGCCTGCGCGTGCCGGCCGCAGCGTTCGTGGTCCTATCGCTGGCCGGACTGTTCGTGGGCCGTGCAGCGTGGCGGGAGGACCTCGCCGAGCTCAGGCGCATCGCGGTGATCGCGGCCCCCTGCCTGTGGGTGATGGCGGATATTGCGCCCTCGCAGGTCGATCTCCTCGCGGTCATCCTGCCCAACGCCGGCTATCTCTACGACCACGCGGCGTTTCCGGGCCTCGCCGGGGCGCCGTCGTTCTCCGAGCTGCCGGTCGCCCCCTACAACACCGAGTTCGTGTCGTTCCTCGGCTCGCTGTTCGGCGGCGGGTTCGCGGCGAACACGCCCTCGCTGTTCACCCTCCTGCTGCACGTGATGGCCGGGCTGCTGGTCGCGCGTGCGCTGGCCGGCAACAAGCGTCCCGGCTGGCGCCTCACCGCCCTTGGCCTGGCACTCGCGACGATCATCGATCCGGGCTTCGCGCCGCGCGTGTCGTTCTCGGGATATGGGGAGTCGCCGCTCGCGATCACGTTGCTGTTCGCGGGCTGGCTGGGTGCCGCCACGATGGGCCGGCTTGCGGCCGGCGAGCGCTGGCCGTCAGCGCTCCTGCCGCTCGCGGCCGTCCTGTGCGCCATGGTGAACGCGAAGCAGCAGGCGGTCGGCCTCTTCCTCTCAACCGGGGGCGGGCTGTTCCTCGTCGCCGCACTCGACGACCGCATCGGCTGGCGCGCCGCGGTGCGCTGCGTGGCGGTCGCAGCACTGCCGGCCGCGTGCCTCTACGTGGCCTGGGCCGCCTATGTGCATGCGGAATTCCCGCAAGGCCAGCTGGCGCCGCGATCGATCGCCGACTGGCCGTGGGCGATGCTGCCACAGATCCTGGCCGACATGGGCGAGGTGCTGCTGCAAAAGGGCTACTACGCGGCGAGCGTGATCGCGATGGTGGGTCTGGCGGTCCATAGCGGCCGCCTCGCGGCACCGGCGCGCGAGGTCTCGCGCATCGCACTCGCGGTGTTCGTGCTCTACACGGGCTTCCTCGTGGCCGTCTATCTCGGCTGGTTCGACGGCGAGCACTCCTATTTCCGCTACAACACGCAGCTCTCGCTGCTGATCACCCTGGCCCTGGCGCTGACGGCGCGCGACTGGCTGGGAAGCGAGCGCTGCCTGAACATCGCGGGCACCGTACTCCTCGCGGTGCTGATGATCGGCCCGCTCGCCTGGCCGCACCCGTTGCGGTTCGACCGCACCATGCCGCAACCGTGGCTGCAGGCGGCCGCGCGGCATCTGGCCGGCGCCGTCGATGACGGCGCCCGGATCGCCGTCATCCTGCCCGGTGACAACAGCTCGATCCGCCGCGCGCTGAGCGCGTTCCTACGCTACGACCGGCCGCGCCGGCCCGATCTCGACCTTCGCGCGACCGATCCGAACGACCCCGCGGATCTGGCCAAGGCGGCGGCGGAGGGTTACCGCCTCGCGTTCCTCTCCTGCACCAATTCATGGGCGCCGCTGCCGCCGCACTCGGCGGCGCTACTGCGCTGGTCGGACGGCCGGTGGGAACCACTCGACGTCTGGCCCTACCCGCCCGCACCCGCGGACCGCAATGGCGGCTGGTCCTATCAGCTCGCCAACGAGCCGCTGTGCCTGTAGGACCGAGGCGCGTCAGGATCGACGCTGCTTGTCCGCAGGACGCCATCATTCCGGCTCGGCCACTGGCGCGATTCGACTTCGACGTTAAATCGCCAGCCCGTCCCCCTCCGCGTTGATGGTCGAACAGCCGGAACGTCCCCAGGATTCAAATGTCAGATTTGCTCATCCTGTTCGTCTTCGCCGTGTATTTTTCCGTCAATGTCTGGTTGTGGACATTGGCAATCAGCCAGGTGATGCTGCTTTTGATCGCAACAGCGCTGGGGGTTCTCTACTTCGCCGTGATCTTCCGGATTTGGGGACGTTAATTCACGAGGAGTTCGCGTCGGCCTTTGCCGCGCACCCGGTAGAATCGCCGGCCGTAGCGCCGGTTCTGGCCGCTTACGATCGATATCAGACCGCCGAGGGGCTTCTCCCGGATCCGGGCCGCCGGCCGCGACACGAACAGTTCGGCGTGCAGAAGGCCCTCCGCCTCCCGGCCCGCGGGGTCGATGCCGAGGCTCTCCAGGCTCGACAGGGTGAGGTCGTATTCCTCCGCGCTATGGAAGCGCCGTTGAACGAACGTGGCGCCCGCGAACTTCTCCGTCTCCAGGCCGAAGGATTTTATCGCCTTGGTGATTCCATCATACGGAAACATCCGCAGGACGAAGGATGCGATCCACGGCGGGGTGGAGTTCTGGTTGCACGCAAGGATCTTCGCGAATGTCTTCTGCGTAACGTACCCGACGCACCCGGTCGAGATCACCAGATCGACGTCAGCCAGGAACGACCGCGCGCGTTCGGACGGCTGGTCCCGTTCGAGATCCTCGACCAGGCCTGCGTTGAGGATGCCGACCTGTTGGGCATATTGGACAGCGCTCGCCGATGCGTCGAGACCAACGATCGAGAGTCCGTACCGCGCTGGCCAGCTCGCGAAGTAGGCGGCATCGTACGCTCGCATCGAGCCCGCCGACAACGCCTGGATGTCGGGATGCATATAGCGGCGCCGCAGCATGTCGAGGCTCAGGGAGAAGCGCAGCAGTGCCGCGTTGATGCCGTAGGAGCAGCCGAGATCGAGCACCGTGACGGGACGATCCTGCTGCGCCTGACGCGCCGTCACCAACTGCCTGAACACAGGTGCCGCGAGCTCAGGGATCGTGTAGTCGAGGCCGCCAAGTACGCGAAAATAGGCGCGCGGATCAGGCTCGGTGTAGATGGCGTCGAAATTCGCCTTCGTCTCGTTGAGCTTCTCGAAATCAGCAGACGCCTCCATATGCCCCTCCTCATCGTTCATGCTCCGGTGCGCGGGGGATCCGCGCCGTGCGACGTTCGGGATTCGCCGGAGCGTATAGGTGACTGTGCGCCCGGCAGGACGCATCAGAAACCGGCCGCGCCAAACCGACCAACTTTGTTCGGATCGACAGCCGGAGAACTCGAAGCTCCGACCCTGATCGGGAAGGGCTTCGACGGACTTTTATATAAGTCGAGGGTCAGCGACATCAACCGAAGAGTCGTGGCGACATCCGACCAAAGGCCCGGCACGTAAGGAGCACACGAGCAACGAGGGGCGCGCGATCGTGTCGTCAATCAGAGCCACGTCGGCCGGGCTGGGGGCGAGTCCTCACTGCCCCGTGGTTTGAGAACATCGCAAGATGACTGCTTTTGGAATACGAAAAACTGACAAACGGGCCGACAAAGGAATTGGCGCAGATGTGCCCGATAACGCACACCGTCCACAGCCTCGCTTTCGCAATCGCGGCTACGAGCTTCCTTCTTAGCGCAGGAAGCGGCGCACGAAGCGCACCATCGTCGGCACGAGGCGCGGACGGCGTAGCCGCGCATCGTATCCGCCGAGGCGGCGGTCGTTCTCGGCAAGGCAGATATCCATCAGCGCCGCCGGCTTGATGTCGACCCCGACCGACTGGCTGCCAGTCATAGTGAAGTTGTTGTCAGGTGCCGGTGCGTCACCCACCGAGCGCGCAATGCCGATGCGCTCCCAAACGAGAAAGACCCACACCGCGATGATCTTGGCGACGAACCAGGGCTGGCGCCACCATTCCATGTTGCGGCGATGCCAGGTGATCCAGTTAACGAAGAAGAGAATGTGGCGGCCTTCCTCCTGCATCACCGGCTCGAACGTATCGACGAGCTTCGCCGGGAAGAAGCCCGAGCGCTTGGCAAGCTCGAACAGGCCAAAGGCGAAGAAGCTGTCAATGCACTCGCTGAAGCCGGTGACCATGAATGCCCATTCGGGATCGCGTGGAACCGGGTAAGGCGGCTCGGGCGCCAGCTTGATACCGTAGGCCTGCACCATGTTCGCCAACACCTCCTTGTGGCGCCCTTCTTCAAAGCCGTTCATGGCAATCGCCTGCTTGAGCAGGACATCGTTTACGGTGTCGCCGTAGGTGAGCACGTTGAGCCGCGCGTAGCCCTCGGTGCGCACGGCAATGTCCCAGATCGGTAAGCCCACGAGACGGTCGCGCTCGGCCGGGCCGAGCTTCGGCCACTCGATAACTGCGGGCTTATACGGGTTGTGCGTCTCGAGCAGCATGCGGCAGAACAGCACCTTGTGCGCTTCGCTGCCGAGCGGCGCCGAGTCCGGCTCGTCAGCGCGCCAGTGGCGGACCGCGTGGTCGAGATCGGGAATCGTCGCGTGTTCCATGCAACCTTTATAGTAAGACGTGCTCGCACCGGCTGCCGTGTGGCAACAGTCTTAACCCCCGGCCGCCGCCCTTTCGCGCGTTACATTTTACGATGCCGGCTGGTCATCGCCCCATCATCGAGTTCACTCCAGATGTAGTCGAGCCCGTCCAATAGCACTTCAAGGGCTACGTCTGCGCGGCTGTCCGGGTAGGCGTTAGGCCGAATTGCGGCACGCGGCCCCGCCAAACGGCGTAGGACCTTTGGGGCAGGGCTGTCGCGGAAGCGATTGGTTTGAGCTAGATCAATGGTTCGCCAGGGCCGCCCTGCTATTGGTCTCGCTTGCCATTTTGCCGCAAGGCCCGCCATGGACGCCGGAACAGGACAGCGTGATCGGGGAGCGTTTCTCGGGCGAGTCACGGCCGTCCGCGGCTCGGTCGTCGACATACGCTTTGCGCCCGGTGAACTCCCTGCGATCGATAACGCGGTCACTATCGATCTGGACAGCAGCCGCACGCTCGTCGCGGAAGTCCAGCAGCACGTCGATCCGACCACCGTACGGGCGGTTGCTCTCGACAACACGGCGGGATTGCGGCGTGGTGCTGCGGCACATTCCATGGCAACTCCGATCCGAGTGCCTGTCGGCGAGGCGGTGCTTGGGCGCCTTTTGACGGCGACCGGAGAACCTGCCGATCGTTTGCCCCCGTTTCCGGACGACATCCCTCGTCAGCCGATCCACGCACCGGCGCCGCAGCTCCGCAGCCAGGGTGGCAGCCTCGAGATCTTCCGAACCGGCATCAAAGTGATCGACCTCCTTGCGCCGCTCGTGAAGGGCGGAAAGGCCGCGATGTTCGGCGGTGCCGGGGTGGGAAAGACGGTCCTGATCATGGAGTTGATCCGGACCACGGTCGAGGCGCATTCCGGAACATCGGTCTTCGCTGGAATTGGCGAGCGCTCGCGTGAGGGCCACGAGCTCCTGCTGGAGTTGCAGAACTCGGGTGTGATCAAGCAGACCGCCCTCGTGTTCGGGCAAATGAACGAGCCGCCGGGGGCACGCTGGCGTGCTGGCCTGACTGCGCTGACCATCGCTGAATATTTTCGCGACAGTGCGCACGAGAACGTCCTGCTCCTGATCGACAACGTTTACCGGCTGGTGCAGGCCGGAAGCGAGGTCTCGGGCCTCCTGGGCCGGCTGCCGTCGCGCGTCGGGTACCAGCCGACCTTGGCCAATGAGGTCGCCGAGCTCGAGGAACGCATCGGCGCGTCAGGTGGTGCTGCTATCACCTCGATCCAGGCCGTGTACGTCCCGGCCGACGATTTCACCGATCCGGCCGTGGCCGAGATTTTCAGCCATCTCGACTCGTCGATCGTGCTGTCGCGCGCGATGGCGAGCGAAGGCATGTACCCGTCCGTGGATCCGCTGGCCTCCACCTCGAGCCTGCTGGACCCGCGCCGGGTAGGCGATGCTCACTATCGGATCGCCCAGGAGGTCCGTAAGGCGATCGCCCATTACCGGGAGCTCCAGGAAATCATTGCGCTCCTGGGGATCGAGGAACTAAGCGCCGCCGACCGCACAGCGGTCAAGCGCGCCCGGCGCCTGATGCGCTTTCTCACGCAGCCGTTCATGGTGACCGAGGCCTTCACGGGCAAGGCGGGCCGCTCGGTGGACCTGGCGGCGACCCTCGCGGGCTGCCAGGCCATCCTCGCCGGCGAGACGGATGATTGGGCGGAAGGCTCGCTCTACATGATCGGCGATCTCGCCGAAGCGCGCGAGCGCGAGCAACGGAGCAAGGCCGCGCCATGAAGCTCACCGTCACCACGCCGCTCGCCATCGCCGTCGACATCGACGACGTGGCTCACCTGCGGGCCGAGGACGCAACCGGCGCCTTCGGCATCCTGCCCGGTCATGCCGATTTTCTGTCCGCGCTCTCCCTGTCGGTCGTGAGCTGGCGTGATGGACGAGGCGCCGAACATCACGTCGCGGTGCGGGGCGGGATGCTGCGAGTCCACGGCGGAGATACGATCGCCATTGCGACACCCGAGGCCGTACCCGGCGAAGATCTGCGCCAGCTCGAAGCGGATGTCATCAGCCGCTTTCGCCGGGGCGTGGCCGAAGAAGCCGCGGCGCGGACCGACGCGCAGCGCCTCTACCTCGCGGCCATCCGGCGCATTCTTCACTACATCCGGCCCGACCGCGTTATGCCACCGGCGGCCGTCGCCAGCGCTCTGCGGTCCGAGGGCCTCGAGCAATGACGCAGCCGGACACTCCGCAGCGCCTGCACGAGGCCGTGCGGACACGGCGCGAACGCCTGGAACGCCGCGCACATGAAGGCGAACGCTCCATCGGCCAAAATCTGGCCATGATCGGCGCCCTCGGCTGGACGGTCGTGCTACCGACGTTGGCGGGAATCTTCCTCGGCCGTTGGCTCGACCGACACTTCGCGTCAGGGATTTTTTGGACGCTCGGCTTGCTCACGCTGGGGCTTGCCGCGGGCTGCACGCTCGCATGGAAGCGGATGCACACCGAATGACATCCTTCCTGTCCCCCGCCAACGCCTCAATCGCCGCCTTTGCGGCCGCCGGCTTCGTCCTCGGACTCGCTTATTTCGCCGCCCTGTGGCGAACGGTCGCCCTCCTGGTCGGCGGATCGCCCTGGATTGCTCCGGTGGCGCTCACCCTGGGCCGGATCGCCGGTGCGGTGACGCTGCTCGGCGTGGCCGTCCGCTTCGGCGCGCCGGACCTTCTTGCCGCATTCGCCGGAGTCCTCACCGCGCGGCTGATCGCGCTCGGGCTCGGCCGCAGGATCGCCTGATGCATCCCTCACCCCTGTCGAGCCTTGTCCTGTTCCATATCGGCCCGGTCGCCATCACGCGCCCGGTCGTTACCACCTGGGTCATCATGCTGGTCCTCGCCGTCGGGTCCCGGCTGGCGACACGTCGCCTGGCCTTGCAACCGACCCGGCGCCAAGCCGCCGTCGAGCTGATCGTGGCCGGTCTGATGCAGCAGATCGGCGAGGTAATTCGCAAGGACGCGCGGCCATTCCTGCCGGTGCTCGGCACGTTGTTCATTTTCCTGGTGGTCGCGAACCTGTCAGGCGTCCTTCCGGGCGTCGAAGCGCCGACCAGCAAGATCGAAACGCCGGCGGCGCTGGCGCTCATCGTCTTCGCGTCCGTGCATTATTTCGGCGTGCGCGCCCACGGCGTAGTGGGCTACCTGGCCAGCTTCGCCAAGCCGAAGCTCGTCATGCTGCCGCTCAACGTGATCTCCGAAATCACCCGCACCTTCTCGCTCATGGTCCGCCTCTTCGGCAATGTCATGAGCGGTGAGTTCATCATCGCGCTCGTGGTCGCCCTCGCCGGTCTGTTCGTGCCCATCCCGCTGATGGTGCTCGAGGTGCTGGTCGGGCTCGTGCAAGCCTACATCTTCACCGTGCTCGCCACCGTCTTCATCGGCGCCGCCGTCGGCTCCGGCGAACGAGGCTAGAGAAACCAGGAGGTCCCATGGATATCAAGGTCATCAGCATCATCGCCGCGGCCGTGGCCGTGTCGATCGGCTCGATCGGTCCGGCTCTCGCCGAGGGCCGATCGATCGCCGCTGCCATGGATGCCATCGCCCGGCAGCCGGAGGCCGGCGGCACGATCTCGCGCACCCTCTTCGTCGGCCTCGCCATGATCGAGACCATGGCGATCTACTGCCTGGTGGTGGCGCTTCTTCTCCTCTTTGCCAATCCATACGCTGCCGGCTGAAATGACGTTCGACTGGTCCACACTGGTACTGCAGACGGTCAATTTCGCCGTCCTCGCTTGGCTCCTGCACAGATTCCTCTACAAGCCGGTGTTGCGGCTGATCGACGAGCGGCGCGCCGATGTGGACAAGCAGTACGCCGGCGCCACGGCAGCCGAAACCAAGGCCAGGGCGGAGCTCCAGCGTATCGAGGCCGAGCGGGCCGGCCTGGCCAAAGAACGCGAGCAGGCCTTGAAGGAGGCCGCAGCGCAGGCGGAGCGGTTCGCCGAAGACCGGCGCGCCAAAGCCCGGCAAGAGGCGGCCACGCTGATTGAAGCGGCACGCCAGACAATCGCCGACGAGCGCGTCCAGGCCCGGGCAGAGACGCGCAATGCCGCGCTCGATCTCGGCGTCGAAATCGCCCAGCGCCTTCTTTCCGAGGTGCCGACCGAGCTGCGCGCCGAAGCCTGGCTCGAACATATCGAGCGACACCTGGCTGGCCTGAGCCCTGCGGAGCGCGGCGAGCTCAGGGACGGATCGGCGTCGGGGGGCGGTCTTCGGGTGGTCACGGCCACAAACCTGCCGGATCCCACGAAGACCGAATGGTGTTCACGTCTTCGGCGAGCGCTGGGCGACGGTGTCGAGGCGACGTTCGACATAGACCCGGCGCTCGTCGCCGGCGCCGAGCTCCATTTCCCGACCACGGTCCTGCGTTTTTCTTGGCAAAGCGCCTTGGCTGACATGCGAGCAGAGGTCAATGCCGATGACGACGCTCGCTGAAGATCTGCGGCAATGGTCTACCCGCAGCCGGGGCCGCATACGCGCGCTGCCCCTCGAGCCGCAGCTGGAGCACATCGGTAGGGTCATCCAGGCGGGAGATGGCGTCGCCACGGTCACGGGCCTGCCTGACACAAGGCTGGATGAGCTGCTGACGTTCGAGGGCGGGGTGCAGGGGCTTGCCGTTGACCTGCGCGAAGATGCGATCGGCTGCGTGATTCTCGGCGATGCCGCGCAGATCTCGGCGGGAAGCGTCGTGCGCGGCACCGGCGAGGTGGCGCGCGTTCCAGTCGGCGACGCGCTTCTCGGCCGGGTCGTGGACGGTCTTGGGTCGCCCCTGGACGGCGGCAAACCGCCGGTGAGCGAAACGTCGGCACCGGTCGAGCAGCCGGCGCCGGCGATCGTCGATCGCGCGCTTATCACGCGACCCCTGGCGACGGGTTTGATGGTCGTCGACGCCATGATCCCGCTGGGTCGCGGCCAGCGCGAGCTCATCATCGGCGACCGGGGCACCGGCAAGACCGCCGTCGCCGTCGACGCAATGATCAACCAGCGTTCAAGCGACGTCATCTGCGTCTACGCCGCGGTCGGCCAAAAGGCCTCATCCGTGGCGCAAGTCATCGAGGCGATCCGGCGCTATGGCGCGCTGGACCGGTGCCTCTTCGTCATCGGCGAGGCGAACGCGGCGCCCGGCCTGCAATGGATCGTGCCTTATGCCGCCTGCACCATGGCGGAATACTTCATGGCGAAGGGACGAGATGTTTTGCTCGTCATCGACGACTTGAGCAAGCACGCTGCCGCTTACCGTCAACTTTCTTTGTTGCTGCGCCGGCCGCCGGGACGCGAAGCCTATCCAGGCGACATCTTCTACATCCATTCGCGACTGTTGGAGCGCGCGGCCAAGCTCTCGCCGGAGCGGGGCGGCGGCTCGTTGACGGCACTAGCCGTCGCCGAGACGCAAGCCGGAAACATCAGCGCTTATATCCCGACCAATCTGATCTCGATCACAGACGGCCAGATCTACTTGGACCCGCGCCTGTTCTACGAAGACCAGAAGCCGGCGGTGGACGTCGGCCGCAGCGTATCCCGGGTGGGCGGCAAGACCCAGGCTCCAGCGCTGAAAGCCGTCGCCGAAAGCCTGCGGCTCGAATACGCGCAGTTTCTCGAGCTGGAGGTCTTCACGCGGTTCGGCACCATGGTCGATGAGCGGACACGGAAGACCATCGAGCATGGCCGCCGCATCCGAGCCGTGCTCGCCCAGCCTCAGTTCGCGCCGCTCAGCCTGGGCGAGCAGGTGGCGCTCCTGTTTGCGGTCGGCGAAGGGATCCTCGATCCGCTCCCGCTGGATCGAATAGAGGTATTTCGTGAGCGCCTCCACGGCTGGCTGGTCGAGCACTGCCCTGACGTGGCGGCGTTGAGCGACGTCGCGAAAGCGCTATCGATAGATCTGCGCGCGCGACTCAAGGAGAGTCTCCGGGCGCTGGCGAATTCGGTCGTCGGGTCGGAAGGCGGACCACCGGAGCGCCGCCCGTGACGCGTCTTGCCGAGATCGAGGCTCATATCGGGAGCATGGCGGAGCTGCTCGACGTCGTCGGCGCCATGCGATCTCTCGCCGGCATGCGCCGGCAGGAAGCCCAACGCGCATTGCCCGGCGTGCGAAGCTACGCAGATGTCATGGCGGCGGCGATCGGCGAGGCGCTTCTACTGGCGCGAGCGGAGCCACCCCGCGGCAACCCAGGGCGGGCGCGGCGGGCCATCGTGTTGTTCCTGGCCGAGCACGGCTTCGTCGGCGGCTTTAATGAGCGCCTGATCGATACGGCCTGTCAAAGCCTCACGCCGCGTGATGTCCTGCTCATCGTCGGAAGCCGGGGCGCCGCCCAGGCGCTTGAGCGCGGTCTCTCGCCGAGCTGGACCTCGCCGGCGCCGACACGCACCCCCGCGACGATCGACACGATCCGTCGTCTCTCGGCCGAGCTCTACCGGCGTATTGCGCGCGGAGAGATCGACCGGATCGAGACGATCTATGCCGCCGCACACCACACGGGCGCGCCAAGGATCGAACGGCGGCAGGTATTGCCCGCCGATCCCAAGCTGGCGCAGGCCGCCCAAGCTCCCCTGCACAATCTGAAACCGGCGGTGCTCGTCGAGACCCTGATTTCCGAATACGTGTTTGCGTTGCTGACCGAAGCCGCGATTGAGTCGATCGCGACCGAGAATGCGGCCCGGTTTTCCACCATGGATGCGGCGCATGACAATGTCGGCAAGAAGCTGGACGAGCTGCGGCAAAGCGCTCGCCAGGCGCGCCAGAGCGAGATCACGTCAGAGCTGCTCGACCTTGCCACGGGCGCCGAAGCCCAGACCACCAATTGAGGCGGTGCCGTTTCCTCCAAATCTTAGCTGCGAAGCGCTCCGGCGAGCCGCTATGGGCTTGACGCCAGGCGGCGAGGCCCTCTTTTTTCGCTCCGGCCTGTACCCACCGTTGGACTTTTTTGCTACGACTATGGAGATAAGGGCGCCAAGCCCGCTTTCGGGAGGACACCAATGACCATCCGCCAAGCTTTGTTTTCGACCGTGGCTGCCATCGGCCTTGCCGTCTTGTCCGGCGCCATGCTGGCGGCCTCGCCGCAGCCGGCCCAGGCCCAGCCTGCGAAGGCGCCGGCCATCGATGCCGACGATATCGGCGGCGTGGTGAGCGGGCCGAAAGGCCCCGAAGCCGGCGTATGGGTGATCGCCGAGACCACCGATCTTCCGACGCGCTACATCAAGATCGTGGTCACCGACGACCAGGGCCGCTATCTCATCCCCGACCTGCCGGAGGCGAACTATCACGTCTGGGTGCGCGGCTATGGCCTCGTCGATTCGGCCAAGATGCGCGCCAAGCCCGGGCAGATCCTGAACCTCGCGGCGGTGCCGGCGCCGAACGCGGCCGAGGCCGCGCATTACTATCCGGCGCTCTACTGGTTCACCATGATGAAGATCCCGCCCGCCTCCGAGCTGCCGGAAGGCGTCTCGCTCGCGAAGTGGCGGCAGCGGATGAACAACACCGACTGCGTGGGCTGCCATCAGCTCGGCCAGGAATCGACGCGCACCATCCCGGCGCAGTTCGGCCACTTCGAATCGGGGGCCGAGGCGTGGCAGCGCCGCACCCAGTCGGGGCAGGCCGGCGACCTGATGACCAACCGCCTCGCGGGCGAGCTCGGCGGCGTGCCCTACAAATATCTCGGCGACTGGACCGACCGCGTCGGCAAGGGCGAGCTGCCTAAGCACAAGCCGTCGCGGCCCACCGGGGTCGAGCGCAACATCGTGATCACGGCGTGGGAATGGTCGACCCCCGACAAATACCTGCATGACCTGATCTCATCGGACAAGCGCAACCCGACGGTCAACGCGGGCGGCAAGCTCTACGGCTCGACCGAATATTCGACCGACAACATCCCGATCCTCGATCCGAAGACGAACGAAGTGTCGTTCTTCAAGCTGCCGACGCCGCCTGAGGCACCGGTGGCGCTCGGGCCGGGACATGCCGGTGCGATGACGCCGCTGCAGCCCTCGGCCTATTGGGGGGATCGTGCGCTGTGGGACACCAAGGCCAACAACCACAACTCGATGTTCGACGGGCAGGGCCGCCTGTGGCTCACGGCGACCAACCGCGGCATGGACAATCCGGCGTGGTGCAAGAAGGGCTCCGACAATCCCTACGCCAAGGTGTTCCCGCTCGACAAATCCGAACGCCAGATCGCGGTGCTCGACACCAAGACCATGCAGTACTCGAACATCGAGACCTGCTTCACCACCCATCATCCTGAGTTCGGGTTCGATGCCGACAACACCTTGTGGACGTCGGGCACCGGGCAGGTGGCGGGCTGGATCGACACCAAGGTCTGGGACGAGACCCACGATGCGCAGAAGGCCGTGGGCTGGGCGCCGTTCGTGCTCGACCTCAACGGCAATGGCAAGCTCGACGAGTTCACCGAGCCCGGCAAGCCGGAGGCGGGCAAGGACATGCGGATCAACACCGGCTCCGGGCCGTATGCCGTGATGCCCAATCCGAAGGACGGCTCGATCTGGTACACGTCCGGCACGTTCGGCGGCCGGCCGGGCTTCCTGCGCTTCGATCCCAAGACCAAGCTGAGCGAGTTCTTCGAGCTGCCGAAAGAGGCGATCGGCGTGCGCGGCGGCGACATCGACTCCAACGGCGTGGTGTGGGGCTCGGCGTCGAACGGCAGCCTGATCAGCTTCGACCGCAGCAAGTGCAAAGCGCCGCTCAACGGGCCGAAGGCCACGGGCGACCACTGCCCCGAGGGCTTCGCGATGTACAAATACCCGGGCCCCGGGTTCGACGCGTTCCCGAACTCGAGTGCGGAGGCGAGCTACTACACCTGGGTCGACCAGCATGACGCAGTCGGGCTCGGCAAGGACGTGCCGATCTCCACCGCCAACCTGGAAGACGGGTTCGTGGCCCTCAAGGACGGCAAGATGATCCTGATGCGCATCCCCTACCCGATGGGCTTCTACGCCAAGGGCCTGGACGCGCGCATCGACGATCCGAACGCCGGCTGGAAGGGCCGCGGCCTGTGGAGTGCCAGCGGCGACCGCACGCCGTGGCTGAACGAGCTCGGCAAGGGGGCGAGGCCGCTCGCGGTCCACATCCAGGTGCGCCCCAACCCGATCGCGGACTGATCGGCTGAGACAAGACACGGGGGCGGGTCCGCCGCGGCGGCGCGGCGGACCCGGCCTGTGAGGCTTCAGCTCTTGGCGGCGGTCAGCTTGTCCTGCGTCTTGGTGTCGAAGTCGCTGGCGTCGTGCCGTTCGTGCAATTGATCCGCGGGATCGCCGCTCAGGCGATTGACCTTGCGGCCGCGCTTCACGGCCGGGCGTTGGCCGATCTGCGTCGTCCAGCGCTGCAGATTCTTGTAGTCCTGCACCGACAGGAATTCGCTGCCGCCATATTGGTTGTACTGGGCAAGGCCGCCATACCACGGCCAGATCGCGATATCGGCGATCGTATATTTGTCGCCGGCGACATATTCGCTCTCCGCCAGGCGCCGGTCGAGCACATCGAGCTGGCGCTTGGTCTCCATGGCGAAGCGGTGGATGGCATATTCGATCTTGGTCTGCGCGTAGGCGTAGAAATGGCCGAAGCCGCCGCCGACATAGGGCGTGCTGCCCATCTGCCAGAACAGCCACGACAGGCATTCCGTGCGGGCGGCGCGCCCGGTCGGCAGGAAGGCGCCGAACTTTTCGGCGAGATAGACGAGGATCGAGCCCGATTCGAAGACACGGAGCGGCTTCGGCTCGGAGCGGTCGAGCAACGCCGGAATCTTGGAATTCGGATTGATGGCGACGAAGCCGCTGCCGAACTGCTCGCCTTCGCCGATCCTGATCGGCCACGCGTCGTATTCCGCACCCTTGTGGCCGAGCGCCAGGAGCTCCTCCAGCATGATGGTGACCTTCACGCCGTTGGGGGTCGCGAGCGAGTAAAGCTGCAGCGGGTGGCGGCCGACCGGCAGCTCCTTCTCATGGGTCGGCCCGGCGATCGGCCGGTTCGTGTTGACGTACCGCCCGCCATCGGGCTTGTCCCAGACCCAGACCTTCGGCGGCGTGTAAGGCGTATCGGTCATCGCTTTCCTCATGGTTTACCGGCGGTCGAGAATCGCCGTGACCTCGCCCAAGACTTGTTCGGGCGAGATTGCGGCCATGCATTTCGGATCGTTGCAGGCGGTGCGACGGTGGTTCGCCGCCGACACGCAGGGCGAGCAGGCGAGATTGGCGGTGAGTGCCCGCGCGTTGCCGAGTGGTGCGTACAGGCGCGGCGTCTCGGGGCCGAACAGCACGATGGTCGGAAGCTCCGTGATGGCCGCGAAATGCCCGGGGCCCGAATCGTTGGTCACCATGAGCGATGAGATGGCGTAGAGCGCCGGCAGCTCGGCGAGCGCCGTGCGCCCGGTGAAGTCGACCACCCGCGGATCGTCGACCGCCGCCTTGAGCTTGCCGGCGAGCAGCGCATCGCCCGGCGCCCCCGTGATCAGGATCACGACATCGGGCCAGCGGTCGAGGATCGTACGCATCGCCTTGGCGAAATGCGCCGGCGGCCACCGGCGCTGCGGCAGCAGGTCGCTGGCATTGGGATTGATGAGGACCAGCCGGTGCGCGTTCGGATCGAACGCCGGGGCGAGCTCGGCCACCCGCCTCCGCATCGCAGCCGTTGCGTCGTCGGCGACGCGCACGCGCGTGAGGGCGATCGCGTCATCGCCGATCTGCGTCTTCGTGTAGGGCACCTCCTCGACCGGGCTCGCCGCGGCCTGCACCAAGGCGATGAAGTTCTTGGCGATGTGCTGATGCGGATTGAACGCGACCCGGTGGGTGAGCAGCTCGCCACGGTAGAGGCCCTCGCTGTGGAAGCGGTAGAAGCCGACGCGGTTGGCGGCCCCCGAGAGAGCGGTCAGGAGCGCCGTGTAGCGCGAGAACAGCTCGAAATCGAACACCGTGTCGATACGGCGCTGCCGCGCCCAGGCCAGGAAGCGGACCGTGTCGGTGCCGACCGTGGCCAGCGACTCCTCGCGGATCGTGAAGACGTTGTCCTTGGGCACGGTCTGCAATAAGGACAGCGATGCTGCATTGCCGGCGAAGATGAGGAAGTGGAGCTCGGCACCCCAGAGCTTTGCCGCGAGGCGCATCGCCGGGTCGGCGAGGATCGTGCTTCCCATCTCCGACAGCTCGATGAAGAGGACGCGGCGGGGCGCCGGGCGCGTGCCCGGCCGGCGGCGGAACGGAGCGGTCAGGACCGTCAGCAGGAAACACAGCGGCACGCCGAGCCAATAATCGATGGCGCGCATGCGGTTGGGAGAGATCTTGGCCATGGAGTCGCTGATTTTACCCCGGCACGCGCCCGCTGCCGAAGGACGACAGCTGCTCGCGGTTGACGCAGTGGTGCACGCCTTTTCCGGACAGCGCGTCGCGCACGATGCCGGCGGCCTTGATGCGCAGCTCGCGCACGCTCTCCGGGCTGTAGAAGGCGGCGTGCGGCGAGAGGATGAGCCGGCCGGCGATCCAGCTCGGCTGCATGCGCCAGGCGGCGATCAGCTCGTGGTCGGGATCGGGCGGCTCGTGCGGCAGGACGTCGAGGGCCGCCCCGCCGGGACGGCCGGCGCGCAACGCGGCGGCGAGCGCCTCGATGTCGACCACGGGCCCGCGCGCGGTGTTGACGAGGATGGCGTGCGGCTTCATCAGCGCGAGCTGGGCCGCCCCGATCATGCCGCGCGTTTCGGCGGTCAGCGGAACGTGCAGGCTGACGATGTCGGAATCGGCGAGCAGCTGGTCCAACGTATCTCGGCGCTCGGCGTCCAAACCGGGCGGCGCCACGCTCACGTAAGGATCGTAGTAAAGGACGCGGCAGCCGAGCGCCCGCGCCCGGAGGGCCACAGCACTCCCGATCCGGCCGAGGCCGACGATGCCGAAGGAGGAATCGCGCTGGCGCCGGATCAACGGCGGCCCCTCCCAGCGCCAGCCCGCGGCCGGGTCGACGCCCAGCAGCTCGGCGTAGCTGAACAGACCGCGCCGCAGGGCGAGCGCCATCGCGAGCGCGTGGTCCGCCACCTCCTCGGTCGAATAGTCGGGCACGTGGCAGACCGGGAGATTCCGCCGGGCGCACGCGGCAAGGTCGATGTTGTCGACCCCGGTGCCGGCGCGCACGACGACGCGGCAGCGCTCGAGCCGGCTCACCGTCTCGGCCCCGATCGTCATGCGGCCGGTGTAGAGGATGATCGCGTCGGCGCGGCGCCAGGAGTCCATCGGCACGCCGTTGTAGTCGAGAAGCCGGTGCACCTCGAGCAGGGCGCCGGGCTCGGCCAGGAGCGAGGCCAGGGTCTCGCGCTCGAGGATCGCCTCGCCCGGAAAGTTCGCATCGGGGATGAGAATGCGGAGGGCAGCCATGGTCACGACAAGGCGGGCGCCAGGCGGTCGAGGGCGGCGGAGAGGCGATCCGGACTGGTCGCAAAGCAGAGGCGCAAGAATCCCTCGCCCTCGGGGCCAAAGGCGCTGCCGGGTGCCACGCCGACGCCGGTCTCGGTCAGGAGGCGCTTGGCCGTGGCAAGGCTGTCGGCCATCCCGTCGACCTTGAAGAAGGCGTAGAACGCGGCCTCGGGCTCCGCGAGCTCGACCCGGCGCATGCCGCGCAGGCGCTGCACCACCACATCGCGCGCCCGCGCATAGGAGCGCACGAGCTCGGCCACGAACGGCTCGCCGCGCTCGATGGCGACGATGCCGGCGTGCTGGGTGAAGGTGGCGGGGCTCGAGACGTTCACTTCGTTGAGCTTGCCGAAGGTGTCGGCGAGCGAGGGCGGATGGACCAGCCAGCCGAGCCGCCAGCCGGTCATGCACCAGGATTTCGAGAAGCTGTTGATGGCGATCACCGGATCGTCGGCCTTCGCGTGGTCGAGGATACTGGGCGCGCAGGCGCGGTCGTAGACCAGCCGCTCGTAGACTTCGTCGCAGACCAGCCAGATGCGGCGCTTCCTCGCAAACTCGAGCAACGCCGCGTGGTCCTCGGACGTCGCCATCCAGCCGGTCGGATTGCCGGGCGAATTGACGAAGATCGCGCGCGTGCGCGCATCGCACGCCGCGACCAGCCGGTCGCGATCGAGCCGCCAGCTTTCGGCACCGGTCTTGAGATCCGGCGCCTGCAAGGGCACGCGCCGTACCTCCCCGCCCAGGACGTAGATCGCATCCGCGCAGTTCGGCCACACCGGCGTGGTCATGACCACGTTGTCGCCCGCGTCGACCAGCGCCTGCATGGTGAGCATGATCGCGGCGACACCCGAGGCAGTGACGGTGATGCGGTTCTCGGTGACGGGGCCGCCATGCAGCCGCGTCGCATAGCGCGCGATGGCCGTGCGCAGCTCGGGGATGCCGCTGTTGGGGGTGTAGAAGGTGCGGCCCTCCTTCATCGCCTGCGCCGCCGCCTCGCAGATGAAGGCGGGCGTGGGCGTGTCGCCCTCGCCGAACCACAGGGCGGCAACGTCGGCCTTCCACATGCCGGCATGCGCCACCTCGCGGATGCGCGAGCCGGGGAAGCGCTCGATGCGCGGGCAGAGGGGCGCGGGAAAGGAAGAGGTCGCAGGAATGGTCATGTCTCTGTCAAATGCCGGCTGGGCTCCATCCGTTCGTGCAGCACGCGGACAATCTCAATCCTATCCGTCGCGATAGCGCGATAATAGAGGACGTGCACAGGGTTCTTGATCGTCGACCCCGGGACATGCCCGATATGGAAGCTGCGGATGCCGGGCGAGAGCTCAGCGCGATCCCGGGTCGCCGGTCGGGCGGGCGCCTTGGCCACGCAGCGCAGGGCCGCGGCGAGAAGCGCGGCATACCTGCGACGACCCTCCGGCCCCCATCTGTCCTCGCTTACGGCCAGAATTCGGGCGAGGTCCGCTTCCGCCAGCGGTGAAAGGCGAAAGCCCACCATCGCGTCAGCGCGCGGGCTTGTCCCTGGCGGTCAATCCGTCGAGATACCGGTCGAGGTCCGCGTCCGCAACGTCGCGAAACTCTCCGCGTTCCAATGCCTCCACCCCGGCCTTCACGTGCGCGCGGAGCGCCTTGAGCTTAAGGGCGTCCTCGCGCCGGCGTTGCTGCAGCGCCCGCAACGCGTCGCGCACGGCCTCGCTGGCGTTCTGATATTCACCAGACTTCACCGCCGTTTCGATGAAGGCGTCCTGCTCGGGAGTCAGGCTGATGTTGCGGGTGGGCATTCGGGGAGGCTATCACGGTTGGCAAATTTTGCCAATGGTCTAGCAGTCGCGCTACGGTCCCTCGGTTGTGCGGAGCATCTCGATGGCGAGGTCGAGTTTCTCGAATTGGTTCTCAGAACCGCCGGGCGACCCGGAGAGCGCGCTTATCGGCGCCTGGATGACATCGATCCGCAGCATCAATTCGAGCGCTTGACGGACATCGTCCTTGTGCGACCATAGGCGGATTGCTCCGGGCCACGCGCGAAATCGGACGCGGCAAACATGTACTTCTGATATCCATGCCAGTGACCGGGGGGATCGAGCATGTTTGTCGCTGCCGTGTCGCTGCCCGCTTTCTGGAGCACAAGCTCCAACGAACTCAGATGACGCGTAACGTCGAATTCAGGCTCCAGCCAAAGGCTGTATCGCTCATCACGTTCCGGCAGTGAAAAGATGACACGCGGCGCTTTCGCCACGGGTGCGGCGGAGAACTGGAGATGCGCCCGCAAAACAACGACGTCCCTGCCCTCGCAGGGCGCGGCTTCCAGCAGGACAGCCGCAGCAATAAGGGCGAAGACAACTCGGCCCCCCATCCTACCCTCTCCCCAAGGGGGGAGAGGAAAAGCTGGCACCCCACGGGACAGTTGACTGAGCCATCGCGGCGATCACATTAAATGTTGCCGGCGCACGACGTGGATGCGCGGAACAGGTCCGGGTATGACGGAAAAGAGAAGCCGGCCCGCGCCGTTCAATGGCTTTCCCGGAGCTTGGGGGTGCCGCTGCGGCCGACGAGGAAGTCGAGGTCGGCGCCATTGTTCGCCTGCTGGACGGTCTCCACGTAGAGCCTGGTGTAGCCGCGCGTGTAGGGCGACTTGAAGCTCTCCGAGCCGCGCCGGCGCTTCTCGAGCTCGGCGTCCGGCACGTCGAGATGCAGCCTGCGCTTCTCGACATCGAGCTCGATCATGTCGCCGTTCTTCACCAGCGCGAGCGGCCCGCCCGCGGCGGCTTCGGGGGCCACGTGCAGGACGACTGTGCCGTAGGCGGTGCCGCTCATGCGCGCGTCCGAGATGCGCACCATGTCGGTGATGCCCTTCTTCAGGAGCTTCGCCGGCAGCGCCATGTTGCCGACCTCGGCCATGCCGGGATAGCCCTTGGGGCCGCAATATTTGAGGACCATTACGCAGGTCTCGTCGATGTCGAGCTTCGGGTCATCGACCCGGTCGTGATAGTCCTCGATGCTCTCGAACACCACCGCGCGCCCGCGGTGCTTCATCAGCTTGGGCGACGCGGCCGAGGGCTTGAGGATGGCGCCGTCGGGGGCGAGGTTGCCGCGCAGCACCGCGATGCCGCCCTCGGGCTTGAACGGCTTGTCGTACGGGAAGATCACGTCGCGGTTCCAGCACTCGGCCGCCTTGCTGTTCTCCCCGATCGTCTTGCCGTTGATGGTGAGGGCATCGCGGTGCAGGCGCTTGCCCAGCTCCTTGATCACCACCGGCAGGCCGCCCGCGTAGTAGAAATCCTCCATCAGGTGCTCGCCCGAGGGCATGAGGTTGACGAGGCACGGGATGTCACGCCCGAGCTTGTCCCAATCATCCAAGGAAATGTCGATGCCCATGCGGCCGGCGATGGCGATCAGGTGGATCACCGCGTTGGTCGAGCCGCCGATGGCGCCGTTGACCATGATCGCGTTCTCGAAGTTCTCACGCTTCAGCACCTTCGACATGCGCAGGTCCTCGCGCACGATCTCGACGGCGCGCCGGCCGACCATGTGGGCGAGCTTCTTGCGCCGCGAATCCGCGGCCGGGATCGCGGCGTTGGTCGGAAGGCCGATGCCGAGCGATTCCACCATGCTCGCCATCGTCGATGCGGTGCCCATGGTCATGCAGTGGCCGGCCGAGCGCGAGTTGCCGGCCTCGGCCGACAGGAACTCCTCCATGCTCATCTTGCCGGCCTTCACCTCGGCGATGAACTTCCACACATGCGTGCCCGAGCCGAGCATCATGTCCTTGTAGTGGCCGTTCAGCATCGGCCCGCCCGACAGCCCGATGGTCGGAAGGTCGCAGCTGGCCGCCCCCATGAGGAGGGCCGGCGTGGTCTTGTCGCAGCCCATCAGGAGGACCACGCCGTCCATCGGATTGCCGCGGATCGCCTCCTCGACGTCCATGCTCGCGAGGTTGCGGTAGAGCATCGCGGTCGGGCGCAGCAGCACCTCGCCGGTCGAGAACACCGGAAACTCGAGCGGAAAGCCGCCCGCCTCCCACACGCCGAGCTTCACGTGCTCGGCCAGGTCGCGGAAATGCGCGTTGCACGGGTTGTATTCGGACCACGTGTTGCAGATGCCGATCACCGGCCGCCCGTCGAACGCGTCGTCGGGCCAGCCCTGGTTCTTCATCCAGCTGCGGTGCACGAAGCCGTTGCTGTCGTGGCCGCCGAACCAGTCGGCGCTGCGCAGCTTCTTTTTACCGTTGCCGTTGAACTTGCCGTTGCCGTTTTTCCTGGTCGCCATGGTGCTGCTCCTCCGCTTCGACTCTAGTCCCCGCGGCCGGCATGAACAACCGGGGGTGCCGCGATTACCGCAGAAGGAACAGCATCAGCGTGACAGGAGTTCCGGCCATCCATGTCCAGCAGCATGCGTGCGGCCCGACGTGGATGCGCGGGACAAGCCCGCGCATGACGAAGAAGAAGCTACGGTGTCGCCGGGCGGACGATGCGGCAGCCGGCGCCGGCAGCGCGCAGCTTGTCGCATACGGTGCGCGCCGCGGCCTCGTCGAGCGGGCCGCCCTCGACGCGGAACAGACGGTCGCCGGTGGGCGTGTCGAACGCCTCGACCGCCATGGTGAGGCTGCCGAGGGCCTCGGGGTGGAGGCGGCGCAAGCGCCGCCACTCGCGGGCCCCATCCGCCTCGCTCGCGACCGAGGCCACCTGCACGCGCACGGGCACGCCGTCGGCGACCGCCGCCGACTGATCGTCGGCCGGTACGGCGAGACCCATCTGCACCATGAACGCGAGCTGGCGGCGCGCCTCGGAATTGCCCTTGTGCGCGGCCTCGCTGAACCAGTGGGCCGCCTCGGCGTAATCGGCGGGGACGCCGTCGCCGTTCGCATAGGCGACGCCGAGCTCGTATTGCGCGCGGGAATCGCCCTGGGCGGCCGATTGCGCGAGATCCCCCACGGGCGCGTTGTAGGGGGAGGGAGCCGACGCTTCCTCGGCCAGGGCGCCAACCACGACAAGGGCCGTGGCCAGCACCGCTGCCGCACTCAACGCCCCGTACAGGAACCCCCGAACCGAGAGCCGCATGGCCTGACCTGACTCGCCCCTGACCCGACTCGAACGCCGGTGACACTCAGGGAATCACCAAGATTGCCAGCCTGCAACCAAAAACCGGCATGTTTTCGGCCTGCCCGGCGCCGTGTATAGTCGTTCGCGAGCAGGGGACATCTTTCGGCCAGGGGCGTCTTTTCCGGATGGCGGCACGCGCGCGGCTTCTCGATCTGTTGTGCGACCGGGTCTTGTCGACCCGCGAGGCGATCGGCGGCAAATGGCCGACCGACGCCGATCGGCGCGACGGCAAATGGCACACCACCGGCACCCCCGACTGGACGTGGAGTCTGTGGGTCGAGGCGCTGCGGCTGGTGGGCGAGCGGCGCAAGCTGCCCGAGCTGATCGAGGAGGCAAAGAGCCGCACCGCCGAGCGCGGCGAGGACCGCTTCAAGCACGATTTGATGCGCGGCGCCGCGTTCTATTATTCGGCGGCACGACTGGCCACCTCGCTCAAGGACGAAGAGCTCAAGGAGATGGCGCTCGACACGGCGCACGCGGTCGCCGACATGGCCGACGACGTGACCGGGGCGCGGCCGCTCGGGCGCGACGGCGGCGGCAACGAGATCCATCGCCTCGACACGGCCCTCCTGGGCACGACGTTGGACTGGTACGCGGCCAAGGTGCTCAACGACAAGACGTGGCTGGCCGGCGCGCGCAGGCATCTCGACTTCACGATCGCCGAGCTGCTCGACCGCGAGACCAAGGTCGAGACCAAGCCGGACGACAACCCGCCCTTCCGCAGCCGCCGCCTGGCGCTGGCGATCGCCGGCTACTACCGGGCCTGGGAGGCGACGCGCGACCGCCGCTATCTCGACGCGGGCGACCGCCTGGTCGACTATCTGTGGCTCAACTCGGGTGCCGATCACGTGCCCCCGCGCGACCCCGCGGCGGGCGGCCCGGGTGCGGGACCGGCGGACACGGCCGCAGGCGCGATCATCGCCTCGGCCATCGCGCGTCTCTGCGTACTCGACCCGCCGCACGAGCTGGTGCGCCGGCACGCAGCGAGGCTGGGCCCGTTGCTCAACAACCTCGCCCATCACGTGACCCCGGTCGATCCGCAGGACGCACGGCCACCGGGCATGCTGGTCGAAGCCGGCTCGGAGCGGCACGGGGCGGCCCCCGCCTGCGAGACCCTGATCGGCGACTTCTATCTGCTCGAAGCCTTGATGTGCCTCGACCGCAAGGGACTTCCCTGCTGAGTTGCAGACGCGGGGCCCTCACGAAGCGCCCTCACCCGAATATCAATTGACAGGGCGGCCTGCCGACAAGACTCTCACCGGTGAAGCGCACCCATAGAACATCGCGCTCACAGGGAGGACGCCATGCGAGATAGTCTCGGAGTTGCGCGGCGGGGACTTGCGCGCCGCGAGGTCCTGCGCGCCGCCGCCGCGGCCGCAATCCTGCCCGCCACAGATGTGCTGACCCTGGGGCGGATGGCGCGGGCCGAGACCTATCCGTCGCGCTCGGTGCGCCTCATCGTCCCGCAGGCCGCGAGCAGCTCGTCCGACATCCACGCACGCCTTCTCGCCGACTGGCTGTCGCGGCAACTCGGCCAGTCGTTCGTGGTCGACGACCGGCCCGGGTCCGGCGGCAATATCGGCACCGAGACGGTGGTACGCGCCGCCCCCGACGGCTACACGCTCCTGGCCGTCAACTCGCAAAACGCCATCAGCCCGGCGCTCTATCCCGACATCACGTTCAACGCGGTCAAGGACATCGCCCCCATCGGCCAGATCAGCCTCGCCCCCCTGATCATGGAGGTTCATCCCTCGGTGCCGGCCAAGACGGTGCCGGAGTTCATCGCCTATGCGAAGGCCAACCCGGGCAAGATCAACATGGCCTCCGCCGGCGTCGGCGGGCCGCAGCACCTGGCGGGGCAGCTGTTCAAATCGATGGCCGGGCTCGACCTCGTGCACGTGCCCTACAAGGGCTCGACACCGGCGGTGACCGACCTGCTGGCCGGCAACGTGCAGCTGATGTTCGACGTGACGCCGACGGCCCTGCCGCAGATCCGCGCCGGCAAGCTGCGCGGGCTCGGGGTGACGTCGAAGGTGCGGCTCGCCTCGGTGCCCGACCTGCCGCCGGTGGCCGACTTCCTGCCCGGTTACGAGGCGCAAGGCTGGATCGGCCTGGGGGCGCCGAAGGGCACGCCCGAGCCGATCATCCAGATCCTGAACAAGGAGCTGAACGCCGGCCTCGCGCAGCCGGCGATCAAGCAGCGGCTGACCGAGATCGGCGTCATCGTGCAGGGCGGCACTCCCG
>DATJPD010000035.1:0-37772 GCA_035506575.1 Alphaproteobacteria bacterium | reverse complement strand
GAGACCATGAAGGTGATCGTCCAGTCGGGCCGCGGCATTGCCATCGTGCCGCGCCCCTGCGTCGAGAACGAAGTGGCGCTCGGCGTGCTCAAGGTGATCCCGCTGGCGCCGAAACGGCAGGTCGCGTTCAGCCTGTTCCGGCGCCGTCAGCCGATGTCACGGCGCAAGGAGGACACGATGACCCGGTTGCGCGCCGCCCTCGCGGGCTAGAATGGGCCGTCACTGCGAGCGAAGCGAAGCAGTCCAGGGGCCGTCGCACTGGCTCTGGATCGCTTCGCTCCGCTCGCGATGACGACAATACTTAGCCGGCGCCGTGCCCGCGATCGGGCTCTCCACCTACCGCTGGAACAACAACATCAAGTCGATGTTGCTGCTGGCGGCGTTTCCGTTCCTGTTGCTGCTGCTGCTGGCAATCCTGGCCTACGGCTTCGCCTGGGTGCTGGCCGATCCGCGCGGCTTCGTCGATCCGCGCAGCTTTGCCGCCTACGGCCTCGAGTCCTCTGGCGGCTACGGGCCCGGCGATTTCGCCCTCGCCGCGATCCGCGCCTGGTGGCCGTACGTGGCCGGCGGCGCTGCGATCTGGGTCGGCATCGGCTACCTGTTCAACGATTCCATGATCCACGCCGCGACCGGCGCCCAGCCGCTCGGCCGCGCCGAGGCGCCGCGGCTCTACGCGATCCTCGAACCGTTGTGCATCTCGCGAGGCCTGGCCGTGCCCAAGCTCTACATCATGGACACCGATGCCATGAACGCGTTCGCGAGCGGCATCGACCAGCGCAGCTACTCGATCACCGTGACCCGCGGCCTCCTCGAACGCCTCGACGACCGCGAGCTCGAGGCCGTGCTCGCGCACGAGCTCACCCATATCATCAACCGCGACGTCCGGCTGATGATCGTGACCGTCGTGTTCGTGGGCATGATCTCGTTCCTGGCGCAGATGCTGTGGCAGTCCATGCGCTTCGGCATGTACGGATACGGGTACGGCCGCGATTCGCGCGAGCGCAGCCGCGTGGCGCTGTTCGAGTTCGTGGCCGCGATCATCGCCGCGATCGGCTACGTGCTGGCACTCGTCCTGCGATTTGCCATTTCCCGCAAGCGCGAATACCTGGCCGATGCAGGTTCTCTGGAGCTCACAAAAAATCCCGAGGCGCTGATCTCGGCCTTGCGCAAGATCTCGACCAACCCCGAGGTCGCGCACGTGCCGAGCGAGGTCCGGCAGATGTTCATCGAGAACCCGCCGCATCTGGACTTCGTCGAGCTGTTCGCCACGCACCCGCCGATCGAGGCGCGCATCCGCGTGCTCGAGCAGCTGGGCGGCGTCCACACCGACCCGGGCGCGCCGGCGGCGGCGCCGCACGCGCAGGGGCCCTGGAACCAGCCGGCGCACGATCCGTCGGCAGGCCCGTGGGGTCCGCACAATTCGGCGCCGCCGGATGAGCGCGGCCCATGGGGACCACACAAGCATTGATCGAAACGAAAAGGGGGAAACGATGCGCAAGACGATGATCCTGGCCGCGCTGTGCGGCGTTGCACTGGCGGGTCCTCCGGCCGCCGCGCAGACCAATGTGCCTGCGCCGGCGACGGCAGGGACGCGGCTCATCACACTGGGTACGGCGGGCGGGCCGCTGCCGCGCAAGGACCGCACGCAGTCCTGCAATCTCCTGATCGTCAACGGCACCCTTTATGTGATCGACGCCGGCGACAACCTGACCCGCCGCATCGTCCAGGCGGGCCAGGACTTCCGCAGCGCCGGGAAGGTTTTCATCACCCATCCGCACAGCGACCACACGATGGGCCTCGCCACCCTGCTGGTCTCGCAATGGGAGCAGCAGCGCCGCGAGCCGACCGATGTCTACGGCCCGCCCGGCACGGCGGCCCTGGTCAAAGGCTCCATCGACTACCTGACGGTGAACGCCGAGATCCGCTGGGCCGAGGGCAAGAAGACGCCGATGGCCGACACGTTCCACGGCCACGACGTGGGCACCGGGCTCGTCTACCAGGATGCGAACGTCAAGGTGACCGCGGTCGAGAACACGCATTTCCACTTTCCCGCAGGCTCGCCGCCCTACGGCAAGTACAAATCCTATTCATACCGCTTCGAGACGCCCGGCCGCGTGATCGTGTTCACCGGCGATACCGGCCCCAGCGAGGCCGTCACCCAGTTGGCCAAGGGCGCCGACATCCTGGTGACCGAGACGACCTCGGTCGACGACGTGGTGAACCTCTACAAGCGCAACGGCATCTGGGCCGCCAAGACACAAGAGGAGCAGCAGGGCTTCATCCGCCACATGAACGAGGAGCACATTGGCCCGGCGGACATCGGCAAGATGGCGGCGACGGCGGGGGTCAAGACGGTCGTGATGAGCCATCTCGGGCCGAGCACAGCGCCCAACGACGACTACCAGCGCTTCGTCGACGAGGCCCACAAATATTTCTCCGGCCGCATCGTGGTCGCCAAGGACCTGATGGAGTTCTGAGCTCTACCCCGACAAATCCTCTCGATGCACCATGCGGTCGCGGCACCAGATCTCGACGGTCGGACACACGCGGGGACGGGAGTCGCGAACCGTCTGTAGCCAACGGATCGCGCTCACGTCGTCGGCACTTTCACATTGATCGGTCTGAACGATGTGATCGTCGCCGTCGAGAAAGTAGAAACGATAGGCTGGCACGGCGTCCTCCTGCGTTGGTGGCCGGACACCGGCTTCCTTAGTCTGCGATTGAGGCGACGCTGCGGCGACAACCTTACATCTGACCCATGTCGCGCAATCCGCCCGGCGTCTTGCACGAAGGTTCTGTGGAAAACTCGCGTCGACTACGCCGTGTGTCGGCGGCGAAACGTCAGCGCCAGCCATCCGTCGATCGTGTCGCGGCGGACCAGCGCCAGGCGCTGGAACCGGTAGGCGGCGATGATGTCGGCCCCTTGCGAGACCAGCAGGCCCGAGAGCACGAGCGTGCCGCCGGCCCGCACGCTCCGCGCCAGCGGCCGCGACAGCCGGCGCAGCGGCCGCGCCAGGATGTTGGCGCACACGAGACCATAGCGCCGGCGCCGGATCGGCCGGCTCAGCCCGTCGCTCCAGCGCACGCGCAGCCGCCGCTTCGGGATGCCGTTGCGGAGCGCGTTCTCGGCCGCGATCCACACCGAATCGCGGTCGATGTCGGCCGCGGCGACGGTGCAGCGCGGCCAGGTCTTGGCGGCGGCGATGCCGAGGATGCCGGAGCCGCAGCCGTGGTCGAGCATGCGGCGCGGCCCGGGGCGGCGCTGGGCGCGCCGGTCGATGGCGAGCAGGCACCCGCGCGTCGTGGCGTGCTCGCCCGAGCCGAACGCCATGCCGGCGTCGAGCGTCAGGCCGATCATGCCGGGCGGCATGAGGCCGTCATAGTGCGAGCCGTAGACGAAATAGCGGCCCGCGTGCAGCGGCGGGAAGGCGCGGCGGTTGCGCGCGAGCCAGTCGACGTCGGGCAGGCGCTCGATCTTCGTCTCGGGCGGCGGCAGCCCGATGCCGGCGGCCGCGAGCGCCAGCTGCGCGCGGATGGCCGCCGGATCCGGCTCGGTCAAGGTGTGTCCTTCGAGCCGCCACGGCCCGCCCGGCGTCATCTCGAACGCCATCAGCGCGTCGCAATCGTCCTCGATCGCCTTGGCGAGAACCGGCTGCGCCGCGGCGGTCGTGATGAGCTCGATCTTCCAGACCGGCGCGGCAGGTTTCATGCTCGATCCGGCTCAAGCGGGTTGAACAAAAGAGTCCATCACCTTCTTGCGGCCGGCCTTGTCGAACTCGATGTCGAGCTTGCCCGCCTCGGCGGCGACCACGCGGCCGTAGCCGAATTTCTGGTGGAACACGCGGGCACCTTCCGCGAACGGGACCGTCGGCGACGGCCGGGGCGCGTTCGAAAACGACAGGCCGCGCGCGTTGATGACGCGGCCGCTCTGCCGGTAGGGCCCCGCCCCCATGTCGCCGAGCCCGCCCGCGGATTCCGCGTAGCGCTCCGTCTCGCCGAAGCCGCCGCCCCACAATCCCTGTTCGGACTGCACCTCGATATTGTCCTTGGGCAGCTCGCTCACGA
Organism: Alphaproteobacteria bacterium; assembly: GCA_035506575.1. GTDB lineage: Bacteria > Pseudomonadota > Alphaproteobacteria > CACIAM-22H2 > CACIAM-22H2 > DATJPD01. The sequence continues at coordinate 33,707 of DATJPD010000035.1, read as the reverse complement.
AACGCGACGGTATGCTCGACTGCCAGAGATTGTGGATGCGCCGGTTGGCGGCGAAGGAGATGAAGGCGCGCTTGCGCGCGCGCGTGAGCCCGACATGGGCGAGCCTGCGCTCCTCCTCGAGCCCGGCCTCGCCCTTCTCCTCCACGGCGCGCGGATGCGGCAACAGGCCCTCCTCCCAGCCCGGGAGGAACACGGTCTCGAATTCGAGCCCCTTGGCGCTGTGCAGGGTCATGAGGTTGACCATGTCGCCCGGCGGACCTTCGGCATTCTCCATGACCAGGCTCACGTGCTCTAGGAAGGCCGAAAGCGTGCCGAATTCCTCGATCGCGGCGATGAGCTCCTTCAGGTTCTCGAGCCGCCCCGGCGCGTCGGCGGTGCGCTCGGCCTGCCACATCGCCGTGTAGCCCGATTCATCCAGGATGGTCCCGGCGAGGTCGGCCGCCTCGTGCTCGCCCGCCATGGTCCCCGACCAGCGCACGAAATCGTCGAGCAGGCGGCGCAGTGCGGAGCGCGCCTGCGGCTTGAGCTCGTCCGTCTCGATCACCCGCCGCGCCGCGGCCGTGAGCGAGATCGACTCCGCCCGCGCGAGCCGGTGCAGGGTCTGCAAGGTCGCATCGCCGATGCCGCGGCGCGGCTTGTTGACGATGCGCTCGAAGGCGAGGTCGTCGTCGGGCTGAGCGGTCACCCTGAGATAGGCGATCGCGTCGCGGATCTCCTCGCGCTCGTAGAAGCGCGGTCCGCCGATCACCCGGTACGGCATGCCCAAGGTGAGGAAACGCTCTTCGAACTCGCGCGTCTGGAAGCCGGCGCGCACCAGCACCGCGACCTGCCCCAGGCTCTGGCCCCCCTCCGATCCAGATTTGGCGCGCTGCAGCGCCTCGATCTCCTCGCCCACCCAGCGCGCCTCGGCCTCGCCGTCCCACAGCGCGCGCACCTGCACCTTTTCGCCGCCATCGGACGAGGTCCACAACGTCTTGCCGAGGCGGCCCTGGTTATGGGCGATGAGGCCGGCGGCAGCGGCCAGGATGTGCTTGGTGGAGCGGTAGTTCTCTTCGAGCCGGATGACCTGGGCGCCCGGAAAGTCCTTCTCGAAGCGCAGGATGTTTCCGACCTCGGCACCCCGCCAGCCGTAGATCGACTGATCGTCGTCGCCGACGCAGCAGATGTTCCGGCGTTTTTGCGCCAGAAGCCGCAGCCACAGATACTGCGCCACGTTCGTGTCCTGGTACTCGTCGACCAGCACGTACCGGAACTTCTCGTGATATTCCGCGAGCACGTCGGGCCGGCTCTGGAAGATCGTCAGGTTGTGGAGCAGGAGATCGCCGAAATCGGCCGCGTTCAGGGTGGTGAGCCGCTCCTGGTACTGGCGATAGATGGAGACGGCCTTGCCGCCCGCCGCCTCGCCGCCCGCGTCGGCCGCGAGCTTGTCCGGGGTCAGGCCGCGGTCCTTCCAGCGCTCGATCATCGCCGAGATCACGCGCGCCGGCCATTTGCGGTCGTCGATGTGCTCGGCCTGCAGCAGCTGCTTGACCAGCCGCACCTGGTCGTCCGCGTCGAGGATGGTGAAGTTCGGCTTGAGGCCGACATGCTCGGCGTGGCGGCGCAGGATCCGCGCCGCCAGCGCGTGGAAGGTGCCGAGCCACCAGCCGCCGTGGCTCTCCGCGTGGATGTCCTGGCCCACCATCGATGACACGCGGTCGCGCATCTGGGCGGCGGCCTTGTTGGTGAAGGTCACGGCCAGGATCTGCGACGGCCAGGCGCGCCGGGTGGCCAGGAGATGGACCAGGCGCGCGGTCAGGACCCGCGTCTTGCCGGTGCCCGCACCGGCCAGCACCAAGAGCGGCCCGTCGAGCGTCTCGACCGCCGCGCGCTGCTGCGGGTTCAGGTTCTGGAGATAAGGCGGCAGCGGTATCGCCGAGTCGGCAACCAACGTCATGCCGGGGCTTATAACACGAATGGGCGGGCGCCGGACGGTGCGCCGGCCGCTTCGCAAGGCGGCAATTTCCCTGCTAATCTACCGCGATCTCCCCGCCCCCGTTTGCGGGCATTCCCCTCGAGGTTCTCATGGCCAACGGCCACGTGAGTTTCGCCGGCATGTCGATCCCGTCCCTGATCAAGCTGCCCACGGCGGCCGCGCTGGCCGTGCTCACGGCGAGCCAGGCGGTCGCGGCCGAGGCGCCGAGCCTCGAAGAGCTGCTCGACGCCGTGGTCCGCATCAAGACCTTCATCGCCCCGGACGGCCGCACGGTCGAGACCCTGGGCAGCGAGCGCCAGGGCTCGGGCATCGTCATCGACCAGAACGGCCTCGTGCTCACCATCGGCTACCTGATGGTCGAGGCGTATAAGGCCGAGGTGACCACCAACTCCGGCAAGACGGTGCCGGCGAGCGTGGTCGGCTACGACCAGGAGACCGGCTTCGGCCTGCTGCGCACCGCCCAGCCGCTGCGCGTTCATCCGATGCCGTTCGGCAAATCGAAGGACTTGAAGCCGCGCGATCCGGTGCTGATCGCGAGCTTCGGCGGCCCCGAGATGGCCGCCCCGGCCTTCGTCGTGGCCAAGCGGCCCTTCGCCGGCAACTGGGAGTACATGCTCGACCAGGCGATCTTCACCGCCCCGCCGCACCCGGCGTGGAGCGGCGCTGCCCTTCTCAACCGCGCCGGCAAGCTCGTGGGCGTGGGCTCGCTCGTGGTGAGCGACGCCGAGGGCGACAGCACGCGGTTTCCCGGCAACATGTTCGTGCCGATCGATCTCCTGCCGCCGATCCTGGGCGACCTGATCGTCGACGGCCGGATTTCCACGCCGGGCCATCCCTGGCTCGGCGTGACCGCCGACGAGGTGCGCGGCCGGCTGGTCGTCAGCCGGCTGGCGAGCGGCGGGCCGGCCGAGAAAGCGGGACTGCAGGAGGGTGACGTCATCATCGCCGTGAACGGCGGCAAGACGACCACCTTGGTCGACTTCTATCAGAAGGTGTGGGCGCAGGGGCCGGCCGGCACGACGGTGCGCCTGGACGTGATCCAGGAGGGCGACGTGCGCCACCTCAACGTGAAGTCGGTCAACCGCCTCGACTATCTGAAGCTCAAAACAAGCTTGTAAAGCGCGATCACCAGCTCACGGTCACCTGCACGGGGCGCAGCTGGTAGATCTGGTTGCCTTGCGTGGTCAGCTGTTGCGCCGGGCCCGAAAAATCGCAGGACAGGTTGCGGTAATACGGCGGGTTGATCGCGTAGACCTGGTCCCGCAGCTCCTCGAGCCCGTCGGTCAGCTCCTGCGTGAGGACCGAATTGGGCGTTCCTTGCGGAAACGCCTGCGTCTCCATCGACAGCGTGCACGTCACCGTGTTGCCGACCTTCTTGCAGACCGCACCGCCGCCGAACCGCGTGCTGCCCAGATCCGCTTTGACCCGGACATCGTCCGGCGGCAACGCGATATTGACCGGGCCGAGCGGGCCTTCAAGATAGTAGTCCGCCATCGGATAGGACAGGTTCCCCTCCGGCTGGAACCGGATGTCGCCGAACCGGGCGACTGTGTACTGGAAATTGTTGAGCGGCTGCGTACGGACGGCGTTCAGCAGCTCGTCCAGATTCGCATTGAACAGCGTCCACGCCGCATCGACGTCCTGTGTGTTGACGACCTGGCCCGAGAGCGTGCCCCGGCAGGTAAAGCGGGCGTCGGACTGCTGCGCCGACACCGATGCGGTGGCGAGATAGCCGATGCGCGTCTTGCGCACGCTGGTTTGGATCTGGGCGACGTCGTTCGAATCGAGCGCGTTGAGCGGCGGGACGGTCGTCGCCGGATCGTTCAAATTGCCGGCGGTGGCGACGATGCCGTCGAGGAACGACTGGTAGTCGGCTTCGAGCTGCGGATCGTTGCCGAGCTGGGCCGTGAGCATGTCGAAGCCGGTGATCGCGGCGACGGTCGCCGGGTCGTTCGTGGTGCCCGCGCTGCGGACGTAATCGATGAACTGGCGCAGCAGGTCCCGCCGCTTCTCGTACATGTATTGGAAGAAGAACGCCGAGTACCGGTAGAAGGTGAATCCGCTGCCGTAGGCCGCGGCGAACACCTGGCTCAGGCTCAGGCGGCCGTTGGGTCCATCCCCGGCGATCATGCTGGCGAGGTGCTTACGCGGCTGGACGCCGTTGATGTCGGTGCTTCCCGTCAGGAACTCCGCAAAACCTTCGTCGAACCACACCATGCGGTTGCTCGGGTTGCCCTGGCCGTCCTGATAGAGCGGCGCCTGGCCCCACAGCCCGGCGGTGACGAAGCGTTCGATGAGGTAGTGGCTGTACTCGTGCCGTGTCAGCTCCTCGAGCGTGTAGGAGTCCTGCTGCGGCGTCCGGTCGTAGGTGTAGAAGACCCCGAGCTGCTCGTAATAGAGCCCGCCGTTGTTCGTCGGCAGGCCCGTCAGCCAGCCCTGGTAGTTCTGATAATCCTGCGGACTGGCGTAGATCTGCATCGTCAGGATGCCGTTGGGATCGCCTTCCAGCGGCGCGATCGTTTCGGTCACGCGGTTGAATTGGGCGGCAACCTGCTTGCACCCGTGGTAGAGGACCTGGATCTTGTCCAGGGCGACGGCGGTCTTCACCACGATGGCGCCGTCGTCGAACACGTACGAATTCGGGAAAAGCTGCGCCTCGAGCTGGGCAGCGGCCACGTCGTGCGTGATGGTCTGTCCGTTGACCACCGGGCAGGCGCCCAGGTTGCACAACGCGTCGACCGCCCACAGCCACGGCACGCTCAACTGCGGCTGCGCCGCGACGGCGGCGTTCAGCGCCTGGATCACCGCGGCTTTCTGCGCCGCGACATGCAGGCCGACCAGCCCCAGGAGGTAGATGGCGTTCGACACGAGATAAGCGCCACCCGCCGGCGGATTGGTGTTCACCGCGAATTGCTGCAGCAGGGAGACCAGATTGGCGTCGACCAGTGCCGCGAAGGAGGGCTCGAACACAGCGCGGTCGTAGTCGCGAAAGACGCTGTAGACGTCGAGCTGCTGGTCGTAGTCGGGCTGACGCGCCGGATCGTTGAGGAAGGTCGAGATGATCGACGTCAACGGGCCATACGAGCCGTCCCACAGTCCGGCGGCGTCGACGGCATTGATCCATTCGTAGGTGATTTGCGCGGCCTCGGTCGTGAAGTCGTTGTAGTGGGGATTCGCGCCGAAGGCCTGGAACGCCGCCGTCGCAGCCGCGGAGACCGCCGCGGAGTCGAACAGGCCCGGATCGTTCGCATGGAAGAATTTCTGGTAGAACCCGACGCGGACGAAGAACATCAGCTCGCGCATGTGCTGCGCGTCCGTGCCCTGATAGTTCGGCGCCAGCGCCGCGATCTGGTTGAGCACGTAGTTCATGTTCGTGGTCGAGTACGCGGCGCGCACGTTTGCGTCGTACGTCCACAGATACTGGAGACACGTCCAATCCTCCGTCTGCAGGTACGCGAAGAGGTCGGCCGGCGTGTTTTTCGACGCGAGGTCTTGCGAGGTGCAGGGCATGGGAGCCTCCTTAGCGCTTCGGCGTGGGGGGCACGATCGGACGAGGCGGCTTGTGCGGAGCGGGTGCGGCCGAACGCGGCGGCGGGCCGCCCGGCGAGAAATCGGGAACGATGTTCCGCTGGTCTCCGTGCTCGACCGAATTGTCGAACTGCGGCGGCGGGCCCAGCGGGAGCCGACGCGTCGGGCGAAGCGGCCGGGGTGGCATCCGCGGACGTTGTGGACTATTCATCTGAGTCTCCTTCTGGGGTTCCGCCCGGTATGCCCAGGTTAGAGCCGCGCTGATGTCTTCGGCGTGACGTACAGCACAGGGGGGCACATTTGCGGTTGCGTCACTGTATCGCCCTTGCAATCTTGGGCTGCGCCGCCTGGACGGTGCCGCTTGCCGCACAGACGCCGGCCGCCGATTTCGTTCTGCTCAACGGCAAGATCGTCACCGTCGATCCGCTGTTCGACATCGCCCAGGCGGTCGCAGTCAGGGGCGATCGGATCGTGGCGGTCGGCACCACGGCGCAGATCCGTGCCATGGCGGGCTCGGGCGCGCGGGTGATCGACCTTCAGGGCCGCACCGTGATCCCCGGCCTGATCGACAACCACGGGCATTACGCACGCGCGGCCCAGACTTGGCTGCGCGAGGCGCGGCTCGATGGCATCCTGTCGCGCAGCGATGCACTCGAGAAGCTGCGGGCGCGCGCGAGGACCGTGAAGCCCGGCGACTGGGTTCTGGTGATCGGCGGCTGGTCGGAGGGCCAGTTCGCCGACGATCCGCGCGGCTTCACGCGCGAGGAGCTCGACCGGCTGGTTCCCGATCACCCGGTGTACCTGCAGGTCAATTACAGCCACGCCTACGTGAACAGCGCGGCCCTCGCTGCGGCCGGCCTCGACGAGCACACAGAAGATCCGCGCGGCGGCAAGATCGAGCACGACGCGAACGGCCGGCTGACCGGCCGGCTGGACGGCGCCGGCGCGTACATGCCGGTGTTCCGCCAGATCCCGCCGCCGCCGCCCGAACAGGCGATCGCCGGCGCCACAGCCCTGCTCGGCGACCTCAGCCGGGTCGGCATCACGGCGCTCGGCGATGTCGGCGGCTACAACTTTTCTCCCGATTTCTACAAGCCGTTCGACGCGTTGCGCCGGGAGAACGAACTCACCGTGCGCGTCTACAACACCGTCTGGGGCGACGTGCACTCACCGGACGAGGTCACGGCCTGGCTGCCGCAGATCCCCGGCATCCGGGCATTCCACGGGGATGACCTTCGCGACACGGTCGGTTACGGCGAGACGATGTACGTGCCGCTGCACGAAGGCCCGGTGGACTCCGGGGCGCCGCCGCCCGCGGCCGACCTCGCGCAGTTCCGCCGCGTCGCGAGCGCCGTCGCCGAGGCCGGGCTCTATGCCCATATCCACGCGCATTATCACCCGCGCATCAGCGCGTTCCTCGATGTGATCGAAAGCATCAACAAGGACGTGCGCGCGCTGAGGCCGTACCGCTGGACCATCGTGCACGCCGAGGGTGTCACGGGCGAGGACCTCGAGCGCATGCGTCGCATCGGGATGATGATCTCGATCAACAATTGGCCGACGGTGGGCTACGAGGACCAGCACGCGGCGTTGGGGGAGCGCATCTACGCCTCGCCGCCGCTAAAGCTGATCCGCGAGAGCGGCCTCCTCTGGGGCATCGGCACCGATGCCACGGTGGTGGCGCCCATCAATCCGTTCTTCGGCCTCTACTGGCTGGTGACCGGCAAGTCGCTGAGCGGCCACCTCGCCACCCGCGACACGGTGAGCCGCGAGGAGGCGCTCATCGCCTGGACGCGGTCGAACGCGCACTTCTTCTTCCGCGAGAACGAGCTCGGCTCGATCGAGCCCGGCAAGCTTGCCGACTTCGTCGTCCTGGACAAGGACTACATGACCGTGCCGGCGGACGCGATCCGCGACATCAAGCCCGCCATGACCATCGTCGGCGGGAAGATCGTCTACATGGCGCGATAGCGGCTACTTCTTCGCCGGGTGCAGGATCAGCTTCTGCACACGCCAGTTCAGGAGCTCGGCCACCCAGATCGTGTTCTCCGACGGACACGCGATCTCGTGGATCCAGCCGAACTGCTTCGGCTGCTTGCCGGCCTCGCCGAACATGCCGAGCACCTTGCCGTCGAGCGACAGCTTGTAGACGCGCCCCGGGTACGCATCGGAGGCGTACATGACCTGGTGCGGGCCCGGCGTGATGCAGAGCGCCCAGGGTGCGCCGGGGGCCATGGTGCCCTGCACGCTCGCCGGCGGCTTGTTGCCGATCGCCGGCTGCGCGTCGGCCGGGACCGGCACGTCGATGGTGAACTGGCGCAGGAACTTGCCCTCGGTGTCGAACACCTGGACGCGGCGGTTGCCGCGGTCGGCGATGTAGACGTTGTCCTGCGCGTCGATCGCGATCGAGTGCAGCGTATTGAACTGCCCGGGCTCGGTGCCCTTCGAACCCCAGGACTTGAGCCATTTGCCGGTCTTGTCGACCTTCGCGACCCTGGAGTTGATGTAGCCGTCGCTGATGAAGGTGTCGCCGGCCTTGTCCCAGGCCACGTCGGTCACCTGGCGGAAGCGCCCGTCCTCGGCGGGGGCTGGCGGATTGGGATGCTTCACGGGAGCAGTGTCTTCATCCGAGGCTTCCTGCTTGCGCCCGAAGACCAGGGTCACGCGGCCTTGCGGATTGAAGCGGACGATCATGTCCGAGCCCTTGTCGACCGCCCAGATGTTGTCGTGCGGATCGACGCGCACGACGTGCGCGAACGCCCACGCATAGAGATTCTTGCCGATCTCGCGCAGGTACTTGCCATTGGCGTCGAACTCGAGCAGCTGAGCGGCGGAGGCGCCGTAGGCCGGGCCGTGCGCGCTGTTGCCGCGCGAGAACACGAAGACGTGGCCCTTCGAGTTGACGGCGACGCCCGCGGCCTCGCCGAGATAGAGGTCGGGGGGCAGCTTCAGCGGCTCGGGCACCGAGTCGAACGGGATGACCGGCACCGGTTGCTGCGCCAGGGCCGGCGCGCTGAGCCCGGCGCACAGACCGATGACGATCCCGAATTTCGCGAGATTGGACGGCATGACGTTCCCCCCGGATTGGACTTTCGTATTAGTCCGAAGCTTACGGGAGCCCTCGCCACCGGGCAACTGGCGTTCCACCTTGGATCGGATCAGACCCTGGCGGGCTTCGATTTGCTCTTGAGCCCGATCACGCGGCCGGCCTCCGGCGGCCGCGGCAGCGCCGCATGCGCCGCGGCGACCGCCTCGATGCGCGGCAGCGCCTCGTTGGGAAACGGCTTGGCCTTGCGCGCCGCCATCTCGACATTGAGTCCCATGATCTCGAGACAGGCGGACGGCAGGCCGGTCTCCGCGTGATACATGCGGTGGAAGAAGTGCAGGCGCTTGTCGTCGAAGCCCAGGAGCTGCGTGGTGATGCGCAGCGGATCTCCCTGCTTGAGCTCGGCCGAATACAGGACGTGCAGTTCGAGCGCGAACAGCGAGCAGCCGGTGCGCGCCCGGTATGCCTCGCCGAGCTCCAGATGCTCGAACCAGACATCCGTGGCGTGGTCGAACGCCAGCACGTAGTAGGCCACGTTCATGTGGCCGTTGTAGTCGATCCACTCGGGACGCACGGTCTCGCGGTGCAGGTCGAGCGGAGCCGGAATAAGGTCGGTCATGGCGGCGAGTTATAGGCGATCGTGCGATGGCGCGCACGTGCTAGAAGACGCGGATGCTGATCAGCGCCTTCGAATGGATGGAGCGCCGCAGCGCCGTTCTTCTCGCGGGCGGCGTGTTCATCGGCCTGATCTCGCAGGACCTCGCCGCCCTGTGCAAGCCGTTCCTGGGCGCTTCGATCTTCGTCCTGTTCCTGGCCACGGTGCTGCGCCTCGAATGGTCGCAGGTGCTGTGGCGGCTCCGGCGGCCGGCGCGGCCGGCCCTGATCCTCGCCGGCACGATGGTCGGCTCGCCTCTCGTCATGCAGGCCGCCATCGCCCTGCTGGGCGCGCCGGAGTTCCTGCGCACGCCGCTCGTCCTGATCGCCTCCTCGCCGCCCCTGATCTCGGTGCCCGCGTTCGCGCTGCTGCTCGGCCTGGATGCGCCGCTGGCGCTCGTGGTCATGGTGGCGGGATTCGCTCTGCAGCCGCTGGTCCAGCCGCCGGTGGCGCTGGCGCTGCTCGGCGTCAAGCTCGACATCGGGATCGGGCCGCTGATGCTGCGGCTGGCCGTGTTCATCGGCGGCGCATTCGTCGCCGCCGCGGTGGTGCGCCGGCTGGCCGGCGACGATCGTGTCCGCCGCCACAACGCCACCCTCGGAGGGATCGTCATCCTGATGCTGCTGGTGTTCGCGATCGGCGTGATGGACGGGCTGCGCGCGGAGTTCTTCGAGGACCCGGGGCACGTGCTGACCAGCGTGGCCGCCGTGTTCCTCGCCAATTTCGGCCTGCAGGCGGTGGGGGCTGCGGTGTTCTGGGGGGCGGCCCCGCTGTGGCGGCTCTCCGGGTCCGAGGGCCTGACGGCCGCCCTCATCATGGGCAACCGGAACCTCGCGATCCTGATTGCCGTGCTCGGCCCGCTCGCGAGCAAGGATGTCTACCTGATGCTCGCCGCGTACCAGTTCCCGATGTACCTGATCCCCGCCGTGGCCGGCCCGGCCTATCGCGTGCTGCTGAAGTTACGCGCCTGATAAGGCTTTCGCGCGCTTCCTCTCGACGCGCTCGTTGAACTTGTCCCAGCGCACGACGGCGCGGCGGTGCCGGCCGCCGCCGATTTCATCGATGCCGTCATGGCCGCGCACCTCGAACTCGAGCTGCCTGCCGTCGACCTTGGTGCATGTCGCGGTCACCGTAACCGTGAGGCCGGGCGGCGTGGCCGCGCTGTGGCTGAAATCGACATGGATCCCGAGGCTGCCTTCGCCCGGCTCCAGGTGCGGCGCCATCAGCTCGATGCACGCCCATTCAAACAGGCCGACCATGAAGCCGGTCGCGAACACCTTGGGCATCACCGTGAAGCCCGGCGATTCCGGATAGAGATGCGGCACCGTCTTGCTCTCGGGCACGGTGAAGGTGAGCCTGTGCGTGAGCCCGGGTTTAAGGGTGTCTTTCATGATCCGGCCGCGGCTGTGGAAGAGGCTCCCTTATTCCACGGGCGGCGCGGGCCGGGCAAGACGCCGGGACGGGGTTGCTGCGGCGGCGGCGCCTGACCTATCCTTCTCCGAAGCGAACGAACACGACGCGGAGGAACCATGCCCGGGCGGTGGCGAGACCACGACGAGCACGAGCTGACGCCGGCCTCTCTCGAGGCGCTGTTCGACAATGAGATTCCGTGCATCCGGGTGAAAGGCTTCGCGACACCCGAGGAATGCCGGGCGTTCGTCCGCGCCATGGACACGGTTGGCCTCAACAAGGAATACCGGGCGATCGGCCCGAATGTGAAGTTCCGGCCGCGGTACATCGGCGTGCCGCAGTTCGAATACAGGAAGAGGACCAAGGCCGATTACTTCGCGACCGTCGAGGCTGCGTATGCCGACCAGGCCAAGGTGTTCGAGCTCTGCGGCTTCAACCCGATCGAGCGCCTGGCCGGCCTGCTGCGCAAATCGGCACCAGGCAAGGACGTGCGCATCGCCCAGGAGCCGGGCTTCGGGCGCTACTACGCCGGCATCATCCGCGACATCACCGGCGGCACCAATCTGCACCTGGATTTCGCGCGCTTCACCGCACCGGATTACGCGATCGGCGCGAACGACGCGCAGATCGCGACCAACTTCTATGCCGACGGCTCGCCCGACTGGGGCGAGACCACCGTCCACAATCTGCACTTCGATCCTGGGGTCGCACCCGGGCAATATTGGGAGAGTGCTCCGTTCGACCCCACGCGCGTCGAGGGCGTGGAGCGCATCAGCTTCAAGGCGCTGCCGGGCGATCTCGTGATGTTCAACTCCCGCTGCCCGCACCGCGTCGGCTTCAACCCGGGGGACGACGGCAAGCGCCGCATGGGCATCGGCAGCTTCGTCGGCCGGGCGCCGAGCGGCGGCCTGGTGCTGTGGTCGTAAGGTGAGTCTGATCCGCCGGGCGCTGCTCGGCCTCGGCGCATTCGCCGCACTGGCCGCGGCACAGGCGTCGGCACAGACCTATCCGTCGCGGCCGGTGAAGATCATCGTCTCGTTCGCGCCGGGCGGCATCGCCGACACGACCGGCCGGCTGATCGCGCAGGGGCTGAGCACGGCGTTCGACAAGCCGGTCGTGGTCGAGAACCGGCCCGGCGCGGGAGCCATCGTCGGAATCGCGTTGGTGGCCAAGGCGGCTCCCGACGGCTACACGCTCCTCCTCGCCAACACCAACGTGTCGACCAACCCGGCGCTGTACGCGCAGCTGCCCTACGACGCCGACCGCGAGCTGATCCCGGTCGCCAACGCGGTGGTCACGCCGGCGGTGCTGGTGGTTCATCCCTCCGTGCCGGTGACGAACATCCACGAATTTCTGGAGCTCGCGCGCGCCAAGCCGGGGCAGATCGACTACGCCTCGGTCGGCGTCGGAAGCTTTCCCCATCTCGCGATGGAGATGCTCGACCAGATGGCCGATCTCAAGCTCGTCCACGTGCCCTACAAAGGCTTCGCGCCCGCGGTGACCGCGGTGATGGCGGGCGAAGTGCAGGTGCTGGCGAGCGACGTGCCGACCGCGCTGCCCAACATCCAGGCCGGCAAGCTGAAGGCGCTGGCCGCCACCGGGACCAGGCGCTTTGCGGTCCTGCCGGACGTGCCCACGCTCGCGGAGAAGGAGATCCCCGGCTACGAGGCGGTCGGCTGGCTCGGCATCATGGCCCCGGCGGGAACGCCCCGCGAGATCGTCCTGCGCCTGAATGCGGAGATCAACCGCATCCTGACCGCGCCGGACATCGTGGCGCGCTACGAGAAGGACGGCGGCGAGCTGGTGCCCGGCACACCCGAGGAGTTTGCCGCGTTCCTCGCGCGCAACCGCGAGCGCTGGGTGAAGGTCATCACCGCCGGCCACATCCGCGCGGAATAGCGCTAGCGGCTGAAATCGACCGCGACCGTGTTGCCGCCACTGACCACGATGCCGACCCGCTCTCCCGCGCGCGGGACGTAACGGCCGGACAGCAGGGCTGCGAACGCCGCAGCCCCACCCGGCTCGGCAACGATGCGCAACGTCTCCCACAGCGCCGCCTGCGCCCGGCGGATCGCATCGTCGGCCACCAGCACCACGCGGGCCACGTGGCGCTGCGCGATCGGGAATACGAGCTCTCCCACCCGGCGCGGCGCCAGCGAATCCGCGGCGATGCCGCCGGCTTCGGCGTCCACGGGCCGGCCTGCGGCCAGAGCGCGGGTCAGGGTGGGGGCCGCCTCGGGCTCGACGCCGACGACCGAGACGCGCCCCTCGTGCCACGCGGCGATGCCGCCGATCAGCCCGCCCCCGCCCACGCCGACGAGCAGCGAATCGAGATCGGGCGCCTGTTGCTCGAGCTCCAGCGCCAGGGTGCCCTGCCCGAGCATCGTTTCGACCTGGTCGAAGGCGTGTACGGGAAGCGCGCCCGAGGTTGCCACCCAGGCCTCGCTCGCCGCGAGCGCGTCCGCATAGCGCTCGCCCCCGACCACCAGGTCGGCGCCGTAGCCGCGGATGCGCGCGATTTTCGCCGGCGAGGAGATGCTGGGCAGGAAGATCTTCGCGGGAATCCCAAGCTTCATCGCCGCGTACGCGACCGCCACGCCGTGGTTGCCCCCGGACGCGGCGACGACCCCGGCCTCAGGGACCGCGCGCTGCAGCAAGTTCGCGAACGCCCCGCGCGTCTTGAAGGCGCCCGCATGCTGCAGCTGCTCGAGCTTGAAGACGAGCGGCGTCGCCGCCAGGCCGAATTCGGCGGCGTCCGACTCGACGACGGGCGTGCGCCGGATATGCGGCCGGATCGACCGTTCGGTCCCCGCGATCCGCTCGCGCGTGATGTCCGGGCTGGTGGTCATGGCCGGCCTCCGATGCGGTAAGGCGGTTGACAGTACTTCGTCAATTGGCTAATTGGCAATATGGCTATCGTGTCGGCGATTCGCGCCCTGGCGAACGACAAGCGCCTGATGATCCTCGAATGGCTCAAGGCGCCCCGCGCGAACTTCCCGCCGCAGGTCGACGGGGATCTCGTGAAGGACGGCGTGTGCGCGCTGCTCATCGCGCGCAAGCTCGGGGTCAGCCAGCCGACGGTGAGCGAGCACCTCAAGGTGCTGTCGCAGGCCGGGCTCGTGCGCGGCAAGCGGATCAAGCAGTGGACGTTCTACAAGCGCGACGAGGCGCGCATCCGCGAGCTGAAGAAGGCGTTCCTGGCCAAGGTCTAGACCCGCCGCGGCACCATTAACGCCGCCTTAACGGTCGAGGCGCGATGGTGGGGCGGAGACCACCACCATGCGTATCGCCTTCCTGACGTTCACGGCACTCGCCGCTCTCGGCCTCGCGGCCGGCCACGTGGCCGCCCTCGAGAACTCGGCACTCCTCGACCACCTGATCCACATCTTCAGCTAACCCGGCGTCAGCGCGGGCGATCGCGCGGCCCGTCGCCGGTGAGCCAGCCGAACGGGAACGACGTCGCCACGCGCAAGCCGCTGACCGACGACAGGCTGCGCATCGTCCGGTGCGCCTCGCCCAGCAGGTGCTCGATGACTTCGGCTTCGCTGATGACCCGGCCCTCGCGGATCAGCGACAGCACGTACACCGCATAGAGCCCGATCACGAAGGTGAGCGCGAACAGGAACTCCCAGTGCCGGAAGCGCAGGGCGATCATCTGCGCGCCGCCGGCCACGGCTCCCCAATGCAGCACCAGCGAGATCTCCTGGCTGGCGAACGCGCTGGCGAACGCTCCGCCCAGCATCGGTGCCACACCGGCCGCAAGCGACGCCACGAGGCTGACGCTCGCCAGGTACTCGGTCGCATGGCGCTGCGGCGCCATGGCCAGGCCGATATTCGCAGAGGCCAGGCCGATCCCGGCCGTGGCGGCTCCCATGACCAGATGAATCACCGCCAGCACCGGCACCGTCAGCGGATGCGGCGCCGGCAGGGCCGCGAACGGCAAGGCCAGCACCGCCCCGAGATAGACGGGCACGCCGACCGACAGGATCGCGCGCGGCGACAGCCGGTCTGACAGCCGCCCCCACATGCGCAAGGTGAGCATGTAGGCGAGCTGGCTGATCGCCCACAGGATCACGACGACACCGAGGCTGAGGCCAAGTTGCTGGATGAAGTAGACCGCGAAAAACGGCGCGCTGACATTGCAGGCGAAGTTCCACACGGCGGAAAACAGCAGCAGCGGCCGGAAGCTCGGGTTCGTGAGCGGCGCCCGCAGCAGGGCCAGCAAGGGCCGTCGCCGCCCGAAGGTGGCCGGCAGCGGCACATCGGGCACGCGCGACAGCCAGAACGAGCTGACGAAGCCCGCGAGTGCCGCGACGACGAACAAGGCCGAATAGGCGGTGAGCCGCGGCGCGAACGGCCAGTGATCGACCAGGAACCCGCCGGCCGGGGCCGCCACGAGGGCGAAGGCGCCCGCCCAGAACAGGCGCGGCGCGAAAAATCGGCCGAGCTCCTGCTTGGGGAGGAGATCGTGCATCCACGAGTTCCATGCGCAGACGGCGACGGCGCCCAGCACGGCCATGACGCCGATGCCCGCCAGCAGCAGGCCGCGGCCAACCGCGGGGTTGTCGACGAACGGGATCGTTGCCATCGCGAGCACGAGCACGCGGGCGCCGGTGTTCGCGGCAACCGCGATCCGCCGGCGGCGGCGGACGCGCTCGATCAGCGCGATCGCCGGCAGCTGCGCCAGCTGGGCGAGAAACGGGATCGCCCCCAGAAGGCCGATCGTCATCGGGCCGGCGCCGAGCGCCAGGGCAAAACCGACGAGCAGCACGCCGCTGGTCAGGAAGGTGACGATGTTCGCCCAGGCCCCGTCCCAGACCAGGGCGCGCAGGGCATGGTCCGCAGCATTGTCGCGGCCGGGGTCGGGAGACATCGCCCCCATGAACGCAAGCGAGGTCGAAACGCTCCCGGCCGGGCTTCGGCGCTAAAATCGCGGCAGGTGCCTCATTCCGCGACAGCCGGACGGCGGCCGGTCACGGAAGCGCCTCGCCCATGCGGCTGCGAAGGTGCCGCTCCTCCTCGGGCGGGAACGGATACGGCCCGAGCCGCAGCAGCAGCACGCAGGCGATCACCAGCACCACTTCGAAGCCGATGAAGATCGCGCCATAGGAGTGCAGCGCATCGAACCCCGCCCCCATCGCATATGGGCCGAGGCCCGTGCCCACCGCGAAGATGCCGAACATCAGGCCGTAGATCTGCGCGAACCCGCGCAGCCCGAAATACCGGCTGACGAAGAACGCCATCAGGTCGACCTCGGCCCCGATCCCGAGGCCGCACAGGATCGTGCCCGCCGCCGGGACGATGCCGCCCGCCCCGCTGCCGAGCAGCCCGATGCCCGCCATCGGGAACACCAGGAACGCAACGGCGACATAGGGCCCGTGGAAGCGGTCGAGGCAGAAGCCGGACAGGATTCGTCCCACCAGGATCGCGATCCCCGACGCCGAGAAGATCGCCGTGGCAACCGGGGCCGACACGCCGCGGTCGGTCAGCAAGGCCACGACGTGCGTCAGCGTGCCGTTGATCGCGACCACGCCGAAGAAGAACGCAATCGTCAGGGCCCAGAAACGCCACGTGCCCAGCGCCTCGGCGATGCTCAGCCCGCGCTGGCGCAACGCCAGCGGCGGGGCTGCCGCGTGGTCGCGCTCGGTCGGCTCGCGCACGACCGCGGCCACCGGCAGGAACGCCAGCACGAAGACGGTCGCGCCGAGCCCGACATAGGCCATGCGCCAGCCGAACGCCTGGATCAGGGCGCCGGCGAGCTGCGGGACGATCAGCACGCCGAGCCCCACCCCGGCCATAGCGACGCCGAGGGCCAGGCCGCGCTGCTTGTCGAACCAGGCGGCCACGGCCTTCGAATAAGCGATCGGCGTCTGGCCCGCGCCGACGAAACCCGACACGCCGTAGAGCACGAACAGCACGATCGGATTGGGATTGAGCAGCGAGAACCCTGCCGTGACCAGCGCGAACAGTGCGATCGACGGCAGCATGATCATGCGGATGCCCCAGCGGTCGATCAGGGTGCCGAGGATCGGGCTGCAGGCCGCGGTGAGGATCGAGCTGAGGAACACCGCCGCCGACAAGGTGCCGCGGCTCAGGCCGAGCTCGTCGGACACCGGCTTGAGGAACACGCCGAAGGCAAAGACATTGATCGACCCCGTGCCGACGATCAGCCCGAGGACCGAGGCGACGACGATCCACCAGCGATTGCGGAAGAACCCAGGCTTCATCGCAGCCTAGGCTTTCAGCCGCGGCAGCAGGCGCTGCGCATTCCCCCGGTCGATCGCATGCGCCTGCGCTTTCGAGAGCCCGATTTTCGACAGGCCTTTGACGCCGTCCGCCGTGTCGACGAACGGATAGTCGCTGCCGAACAGGATCTGCGAGACCGGGACCACCTTCATCAACGCCGACATCGCCGGGGCGCTCGCCGCCGAAGCGGTGTCGTAGTAGAGCGTCCGCAGGGTCGCCGCGACCCCGCCCGGCACGCGGCCGCGCGTGGTGTGCTCGAGCCGGTCGGCGATGAACGGGATGGTCCCGCCGCCATGCGAGAAGATGAAGCGGATGTCGCGGTTCTTCGCGATCGTGCCGTTCAGCATCAGGCTCGTGATCGTGCGCGTGGTGTCGAACGGGAACTCCTCCATCTGCGGGATCGTGTTCGGGATCACGGCGGTGCAGCAGGGGGCCACGGTCGGATGCACGTAGACGACCGCCTTGCGGCGGTTGAGCTCCTCCATCACCGGTGCGAACGCCGGATCGCCGAGCAGCTTGCCGTCGTAATTGCTCAAAAGGCCGATGCCGTCGGCCTTGAGCGTGTCGAGCGCGTATTCGATCTCGCGCAACGCGCCCTCGGTGTCCGGGGGTGCCACCACCGCAAACAGCCCGAAGCGGCCGGGATGGTCGCGGATCACCTGGGCTGCGTACTCGTTCCACTCGCGCGACAGCCGCCGGGCGAGCTCCACGTCCCCGTACCAGACCCCGGGTGTGCTGATCGACACCATCGACGTGACTACGCCGTTGCGGTCCATTTCGTCGAGCGATTGCTGCGGCGACCAGGACATGAGCTTGGCCGGCGGCATGCTGCCATGGGTGTAGGCTTTGTTCCGCTCGTGCTCCTCGGCGATGTATTTCGGCGGCAGGAAGTGATGATGGCAGTCGATGCGGAACGGCTTTGGCGCCGCGGCGAAGGCCGCAGCGCCGGGCAGCGACGCCCCGACCCCGAGGGCGGCCAAAGAGGTCAGGGCCTGGCGGCGAGTGACGGACATCGCAAATCTCCTTCAGGCGTTCAGCAGCGGCAGCAGCAGGTACGACGCGCGCTCGCAGCCGGTGTAAAGCGTGTGCGTGCCGGTGTAACGCGGCGCCGGCCGCTCGATCGGATCGTCGTGGGTGAAGAAGCCCGAGCCTTTCGACTCGCCCTCCACGCCGGGACGCTCGAAATCCTTGCCCTGCACCGTGAGGCTCAGGCGGTGGCCGGCGGGCAATGCCAGGCTCGCCGGCCAGATCTCGACGTCGACCTCGTAGACGCTGCCCGGCGTCAGCATCTGCAGCTCGTCATGGGTGTGGAACGGCTGATACTCGGTCGAGCGCCGCGGGTCGAGCTTGCGGTGTGACAGCCGCAGCCAGCCCTGCGACACCGGCGCCTTCGGCTCGACCGCGCTGAAGAACGTCACCTCATCGCCGTTCGGCCTGAACGCACGCACCGTGACGAACAAGTCCATGTCGTCGGTGTCGGACGCCACGAACAGCTTCGCCTTGATCGGCCCGGCAAGCTCCATCTCGCGCTCGAGCGGCGGGGTGTCGAACGTCACCCCCTCGCCGATCGCCTTGTAGCCCAGTTCCGCCGCGGCACCTGGTGCCTCGCGCCGCAGTGTCCTGTCGCACGCATCGAGGTAGAGCCGGGTCCAGATCGTGCCGTTGAGCGGCCAGGCCGTGTCGAAAGCGCGGCGCTTCACCCTGTCGTCGGCGGTGCGGATCGCCACGTCGACCTTGGGCTCGCGCTCCCAGCCGTTCTCGATGCCCTTCAAGTAGCGGTCGAAGAACCTGCGCTGGAGCGCCACGCTCTCCGGCAGCAGGAAGGTCAGGAAATACGAGCCCGACTGCACCTTGAGCCATTTCTCGCGCGAGGCGAGGCCGAGATAGCCCATGATCGTGCCGCGCAGGTGCAGGCCGAGGCCGCCCCAGTTGGCGACCACCAGGGCCGGGATCTCGATGCGGTCGAGCTTGCCGCTGCGCGCCTGATACCAGTCGTCGTTGAGCGGGTGCGCGCGGAGATTCGGCAGGTACTCGACCCGGTTTGCCAGCAGCTCCTCCTGCGTCAGGCTCGCCGGGCCCGTGTTGCGCTCGCCGGTCACGATGTCGGTGAACGGGCATTCGGGATTGCCGTGCTGGTTGCGCAGCACGCTCTTCTCCCACCAGCGCTTGGTGAAGCCCGAGCACAGGATGCCGCCCTGGCGCGTGCGGTCGCGATAGAAGTCGCTCGTGCCCTGCCACGGCAGCATCGCGGCCAGATGCGGCGGCCGCTCGGCGGCGATCATCCATTGCCCGGCCGCGTAGTACGAGATCCCGAGCAGACCGACCTTGCCGGTGCTCCAGGGCTGCCTCGCCGCCCACTCGATCGCATCGTAGAAGTCGCGGAACTCGGCCGGGGAGTTCACGTCGAGCTTGCCCGGCGACTTGCCGGCGCCGCGCGAATCCACTTTGACCACGATGTAGCCTTCGCGCACCCAGACCTCGGGATCCGGTGTCTCGAAAGCGAGATGCTTGCACGAGGACGCGCGCAGGATCTCGGGGTGGCGGCGCTGCAGCGCCTCCCAGGCCTGCGGCATGAACTGGCTGAGATGGACGTCCTTGCCGTAAGGGCCGAGCGTCATCAGCACCGGATGGCGCCCCGCGCCCTCGGGCCGGAACACGTTGGCGCGCAGGACGGCGCCGTCCCGCATCGTGACGCCGACATCTTTTTCGAGAATCATGGCGCTCGCCATGCAGCGCGCATGGCGTCCTCCCAGCATTTGCGAGAAATCCTCAGGCGCGGCCCTGGCCTTGTCAAGCCGAGATGAACACGTTCATGTTCTGCGGTGCGACCATGGTGCCGGCGGTGCGTCCGGCCTTAACGCGATCCCCGAAGCCGTTCCACCACAGCCGGCGGCAGCGTCCCGGGGTCGGTGTCCGCCCACGGCGTCGGCTGGCCGGAGTAGCGCTCGTAGCGCGAGGGCACGATCTTGCCGTCGGGGTGATAGCCGATGAGATCGGGCGTGCGGTCGTGCTTGCTGGAGATCAGGGAATAATCCCACCTGTGGTCCCGGTTCCAGTCGTAGATCCACATGTCAGGATCGCCGCTGCCGCTGGTGTCCAGCCACAGGCTCCACGAGCGATGGACGTCATCCGGGAAGATCAGGATCGCGTTCGCCTTCCCGCGGCAGAAGACATCGGCAAGCCGTATGTCGGCGTTGTTCTCCAGGTTGCGGCCGGAGTAGTACTCGCGCGGCTCGCAAAGCTGCGGCTCGGGCTGAGAGGCCGCACGTTCGGCTTTTTGGGCCAGGCGCCCGGCCGGCTCGGCCAGGAACTTCCTCACGTCCAGCACCGAGACCGCGAAGTTGAGATTTTCGACTCCGCGCTCGACCCTGATAAACGCATTGACGCCGATGAGGTGCCCGAGATCGCTGAGCAGCGGGCCACCGGAGTTCCCGGGGCTGATCGGCGTCTGGGTCTGGATCACGTCGGCTTCGTGCGTCAAGGCGCCATTGACCCACTTGTAACCCTTGCGGAACTGGCTGATGACGCCGCGGGTGTAGGTCCATGTCTCCCCGGTCGGATGGCCGATCGCGTTCACGTCGGCGCCGATCATGATCTCACTCGCGGCGCCCAGCTCGACCGGCTTTACCGATTTCGCACCTTTCGGATAAAGCAGCAGCGCGAGGTCGCTGACCTCGTCGAACTTTGCCACCCCTGCCCTGACATAATCGGCACGCGTGGCTCGCTTGCCCTCCTCCGCCGGCTTGAACACGACCGCGACCCGGTCCGCACCTTCGACGACATGCCAGCTGGTCAGCACTTGGCCATCAGCGATCACAGATCCGGAGCCGAATCCGTCCAGTTCCTTGCCCTTGTACACGAGGACCAGAACGACAGACGGCGAGATCGTCCGGTAGATCTCGGCTTGCTTGGCACCCCGCGTGGCCAAACCTTGCTGCTGCTCGACCTTGCCCAGCGCCTCTGCGATACCCGGGGACGCCGGAATGCCGGACCTGGCGAGATCGACCAGGACAGGGTCGGAGGTCGGGCGCGGGATGGTGGCTTGACCCTGCGGCACCATCCGCATCAAATCATCGGCGGCCATGGCGGCCGGGGGCGCCACATGCAGGATCGCCGCAGCGATACCGAGCGCGCAAATCGACGACAGCCCGCGCATAGATCCCCCTGTTCGCGTTACCGCCTGAAAATCCTTTCGGTCCTGGCCTCAGCCCTGCTGGCTTGTCCGTGCCTTCCGGCGCGCGCAAACGTCGACGACACGATCAAGGCCGCGGCCGGCCAATATTTTGCCGGCCGGGTGCTCGACGCCGTCGAAACCCTCACGACCGCCATCGACAAGTCCAGCGATAGTCAAGAGGTGTACAGGCTCAGCGATCTCTTGGTCGATATTTGCACGAGGACTTTCCAGCATCAATGTCTCCTCCGCTACGGGCCGCGTTACGTCGAGGCGATGAAGGCGATCTATCCGCCGCCCGTGGCCGCCCCGAAGGCCGCGTACGTCATCGTGTCGGAACGGCTGCTGGCCGGGGATACGTCCTGGATCGAGGCCAATGTCGGAGAAGATTTCGCGCTCAAGGCCGCGGACCCGGTCGGCAATCCCGCGTTCGCCGCGCGCCTGTACATCCTGAATGCGCGGCTGCATCTGCGGCTGGGCCATTACGACAAGGCCCTGGACGATGTGTCGCGCGGATTGGCGGCGGCCCTTCGCATCGACCCGCAAACCGATCGCTACGACATTGCCGTCACGCTGACCGAGCTCGTCGGGATTCTTGTCGAATCTCACGACTCCGTGCGCGCGCTGCGATGGCTCGATATCACCGGCAGATTCATCGAAGCCACGCTGTCCAAGGATGAATTCGAGTTCGCGCGCTTCCTGTACGTGAAGCAGTCCCTGGTATCGCATTTCGCCGATCCGGCGCTCTACGCGCGCGCGGTCGCCGACGGCCGGGAAAGCGTGGCACACCTGCAACTGCCCGCGGACCAGAAGGAGTATTGGCTGGCCGACGACGCCTCGACCGAGGCCGCGATCGCGGCCGTGGGCGGCCGCTTCGATGAGGCGCGCGAGGCGCTCCGGACCAACCCCCTCACGAGCAGGAAATCGGAGATCCTGGACCGCGGAGCGTTCGCGAACAGCGAGGAGCTGCTCTACGCCCTCGTCGAGACCTTCGTCGAGCTTCTGGCGAACCGCGCCCACGACCAGCGCTGGAGCCCACTGTTTGCGCGCGAGCCGGAATGGCCGATGGGGGCGCCGGAGGCGGGGATGATCGCCGCGTACCGGAAATTCGGGATCGGGTTCCTGGAGCTGGCCGCGGACAGGACACGCGCGCGCGGTTTGATCAGCGACGCCGCAAACGCCTGGCTGAACGCGTTCGAGCAGAGCTACGGCGCGTCGGTCTCGAGCTTCCCCCTGCCGAATTTCGTCGACCGGATCGCCTTTGGCCTGGTGCTCGCCCTGCAGGTCCGCAGCCATGCCGTCGAGGGAGAGCTGCTGATCCGCGCGGTGGAGCTGCTGAACCGCAATCCGCGATATGCGCTGTCGGACGCGCTGGCCGTGCTGTCCGCGCAAAAGACGGAGGATGGCCGTCGCGCGATCCACTCGGCCTTGCGCCTCGCGGATCAACGGTCGGAATGGGAGGCCGGGAAGCTCCAGGACCTGGTCGCCCGGATCGCGGCAGGCGGCCCGTTTGAGGGGCCCGATGCCCGCGCGCAGTCCGCCGCCGCGCGCGACAGCCTCGGCCGGCGGGCCCAGCTTCCGTCGCTGGCTGAGCTGCAGTCAGCGCTGGGCAACGACGAAGCGCTCGTGAGCTACGCGGTCGGGGCGTTCGGCGGCATCAAACTCTGCGTCCGACACGCCGGCCTGTGGACGGCGCCGATCAGCGTCGAGCCGGCACAATTGCGCGTCGATGTGAAGCTTCTCACCGCCGCCTTGACGGCGGAGTACGCGCCCTCGGACGCCAACGATTCCCAATATCCGGTCGCGTCCGCGGTGCGCCTGTATCATCTCTATTTCGACGACTTGGCCGGGTGCATCGCCGAGGTGCGGCACCTCATCTTCGTGCCGCCCGCCGATATGGCGGGCGTGCCGCTGGCCGCGTTGCTCAAGGAGCCGCCGCCCCGATCCGCCAGCGGCTTCGACCTGGGGGCCGCCCAGTGGCTGTTCCTGGATTTCGACACCTCGTATGTCACGTCGATCCAGAACTTCCTGTCCGCGCGGCGCCTGGCGGCGCAGCCGCCCGGCGGCCGCATGCTGCTGGGGGTCGGAGATCCGCGGCTGGGTGCCGTCAACGCCGCCCCGCTCGCGAATCTTCGCGACCTTCCGGAAACGGCATTCGAGCTCAAGGCGATCGAACGACTCCTGCCCGGCGACCGCGTCGACATCCTGCTGGGGCGCAACGCCACCGAGGCAGCCTTTCGCGCCATGCCGCTTGAGGACTATCAGATCATCCAGTTCGCCACGCACGGGCTGATCCGGGGCGATGTTCCGGGCCTCTCCCAGGCGGCGCTGGTGCTCACGCCGGTCAAGCGCGAGGATAGCCGCAATGACGGGCTGCTCACCGCGACGGAGATCGCGGACCTGAACCTGCGCGCGCGCCTCGTCGTGCTGTCGGCGTGCAACACGGCGAATTTCGATCTTTCGCTGCTCGCCAGTCAGGTCCAGGGCCTGACCACCGCGTTTGCGGTGTCCGGCGTGCCCACCACGATCGCGTCGCTGTGGCCCGTCGAGAGCGCCACGAGCCAGCGGCTCATGATCGCGTTCTACACGCATCTGCGGGACGGGTCGCACACGGTCGCCGCCGCCCTCCGGCAGGCGATGACCGATGTCCTGCGCAAAGCACCGTCGCCCGCCTATCGCCATCCGCGATTCTGGGCGCCGTTCATCACTCTGGGGGACGGTGGCACAAGGGTCGAGCGTTAGCGCAGGCAGGCATTGTGCTCGATCAGGCGGCGCATGCCGGGAGGAAGGTCGTGATCCGCCGTCTCGCGGATCGGCGGCACGGCGCCAAGCAGAGGCTTCGCGTCCAGCTTCTGGAAGCTGCCGGTGATTTGCAGCGGCAGCTTGAGGGCGAGCACCCCGCCGCCGCTGGAGCGGATGTTCAGGTCGACGCGGTCCCTCACCAGGTCCACCCGGCCGCCGGCGAGAAAGGTGGTCGTCGGCGTCCGCAGGCGCAGCGGCGCGAGCGCCACCACGCCGTCCGTCATCTCGGCGACACCCACGAGGCAGCTGAGCGGCGCCTCGCCCTCGCCCGCTCGGAATAAGGTCAGCAGGTTCGTCGACGCGCGCTCGATGAGGTCGCGCGACACCTTGCCTTGGACCATCGCCAGGACGGCCTGGCCGCGGCTGTGCTTCAGCCCGTCCGCAGCGGTCTCGCCGTGCATCTCGAGCCCCACGCGAGCGTCGAGCTGCCCGGAGAGCTCACCCTTCTTCCCGCCCAGCAATTCGACGATCTGGCCGGCGTCCAAGGCCGCCGCCGTGGCCTTCAGTGCCGTCTCGCCTCCGGTCTCCGTGCCGTGCACCGAGCCGTCGGCCTCGATTGCGCCGCCCGCGAATTTGAACGACATCGCATCGACCGTGATGTCGCCCGGTCTGGTGCGGCCGTGCGCTCTCACGTCGTTGAAGCTCAGCTGGTTGTAGACGAGGGTCTGTGCGGCGAGCGTGGCGTCGAACAGCGCACCGGGGGCCGGGTCCGGCTGCAGCGACATGGATGTATCGGATTGCTTCTCGCCGCTGCGGGTGCCGGCGAGCAGGGTCGTTGCATCGAGACGGTCGAAGGCGAGGTTCACCGTGATGGCGTCCGGCTGGCCGCGGCCGCCTTCGTCGAGCGCCACATCGCCGTTGAAGTTGCCGGCCGGCAGGTGTCCATCGCCGTGCGCGATCTGCCAGTGGTCGCCGGTCTTTTCGAACGGCCCCGCGAGACGCAGCGGGACCGCGGCCCGAATTCCGGCGCCAAAGATCTTGAGGAGGTCGCCGAAGTTCTGCGCATCGACCTCCAGCGTTCCGCGCACGCCGTCGAAATCGACGGGCTCCTGCAGCGTGCCCTTGAAGTTGATCGTCCCCGGCGCCGTGGCGACGGAGACCGACGCGCCGAACGGCATCGTGCCGTCGCGCAACTGCACGAACGAGTCCGTCTCCGCGTTCAGCCGCAGGGCCGCACCGTTATAGGCCCCGTCGACCGTCAATTGCGCCGGCTTGTCGTCTGCCGGCGCGTGGATGCCGAGGTTGTAGAAATCGATCCGGAGGTCCTGCCGGCCGGGGCTGCGCAGGATCACCGCGCCGTCGCGCATCGCGAAGTTGAGCAGGATCGGGAACTGCGTGCGATTCTTGGGCACGACGGCGAAGCCGCCCTTCGCCGGGCCGCCGCTGCCCGGAAAGCGCCAGTTGCGCGCATTGTCGGGCCCGCGCTCGAGCAGCACCATGGGCTTTTCGACCCGCAGCCGGCGCCAGCGCAACACCCCCTGCCACAGCCCGTCCGTGTCGAGCTCGCCCGCCAGGTAATCGGCGCGGAACATGTCGGGCCCGGGGGCCCAGGACGCGTTCGACAGCCGGATGTCCCGCGCTTCGATGGTCACAGGATTGCCCCAGCCGATTTTGAGGCTGGCGAAGCTCAGGCGCCGGTCCAGAGACTTGGAGGCATACCATTCGATCAGCGGCTGCGGGTACAGCGCCACCAGCGCCGCGACCGTGGCCGCCGCCACGAGCACGCCGATGGCCGCGACGGTGCCGATGCGAACCAGCGCATGACTCAGGGCCACTCACCACCTCAGATCGGGCATGCGTCGGATATGAGGTGGCCGCGAATGATTTCAATGTTTTGGCTAAACCATGCCGCTTCTATGGGCGAGGCCGCCGTCGATGGTGATGATCGTGCCGCTGGTATAGGAGGCGAGGTCGGAGGCCAGGAAGACGACCGTGGCCGCGATTTCGTCGGGGTTTGCCGGCCGGCCATAGGGCATCTTGGCGAAGTACTCGCGCCAGCGGTTCTCGTCGCCGAGGAGCTTCTTGGCCTTCTGGCGGTTGAGGAACTCGATCCGCTCCGTCAGCACGGGCCCGGGATTGATGCCGATCACCCGCACACCGTATTCGGGGCTGGTGCCGCCAAGCGCGCGGGTGAACGCCATCAGGGACGCGTTGCCCATGCTGCCGGCGATGTAGTTGTAGTCGAGCTTCTCGCCGCCCAGGCCGATGATGTTGACGATGACGCCGCGCTTCTTCGCCTTCATGCGGGCGAAATAGGCCCGGGTCAGGTTGATGTAGCCGAAGACCTTGAGGTCCCAGGCCGCGCGCCAGGTCGGATCGTCGACGTCCTCGAGCGAGCCGCCGGGAATGGCGCCGGCGTTGTTGACCAGGATGTCGATGTCCGGGAACGTCGCGACCACCTTGTCCCGGTCCGCGGCTTGCGCGAGGTCGGCCGCGAGCGTCTTCACCCCGGCGTTGGAGAGCTTGCGCAAGGCCGCAGCCTCGGTCTCCAGCCGGTCGGCCGAGCGCGCGACCAGCGCCACCTCGACACCCTCGCCCGCGAACCATCTGCCGATCGCCAGGCCGATGCCTTTCGAGCCTCCCGTCACCAAGGCCCGCCGGCCCTTCAGGTTGAGGTCCACCGCACTCCTCCCGTTCCCATTCAGATCGCGACAACTTACTGTATCGCACGCGCGCAATCGAGCACGGGGAGACGCAGGGCCATGGAGTTCGGATTCAGCGAGGCGCAGAACATCCTGCGCGACAGCGTACGCAAGCTGATGGACAAGCATGCGCCGCCCGACTACGTGCGCCGCCTCGACCGCGAGCAGGCCTATCCGGATGCGCTCTACGCCGCGTGGATCGAGGCCGGGCTGCTCCGCCTGCCCTTCCCCGAGGACTACGGCGGGCTCGGCGGCAGCGTGCTCGACATGGTGATCGTCGCCGAGGAGCTGGCGCGCAAGAGTGCGGACTTCTTCATGGCGTTCGGCGGCAGCGTGTTCTGCGGCCTCAACATCCTGCGCAAGGCGTCCGAGGCGCAGAAGAAGCACTGGCTGCCCAGGCTGCTCGCGGGCGAGATCAAGTTCTCGATCTCGATGTCGGAACCCGACGCCGGCTCGGACGTGGGGGCGATCCGGACCTCGGCGGTGCGCGACGGCGACCACTGGGTCATCAACGGCCAGAAGCTGTGGGCCACCGGCGCCGGCTCGAAGAACAACGTCATCAACGTCTACGTGAAGACCGATCCCAAGGCGCACTACCGCCAGGGGCTGTCGTTGTTCCTGGTCGACAACACGACGCCCGGCGTCGAGCTGCGCAAGCTCGACATGCTCGGCCGGCGCTGTGTCGGCACGTACGAGATCTTCTTCAAGGACGTGCGCGTGCCGGCGGACCGGCTGATCGGCGGCGAGAACAAAGGCTGGGACTGCATCCTCTCCGGCTTGCAGGTCGAGCGCATCACCTCGGCCGCCGGCAATATCGGGGCGGCCCAGGCCTGCGTCGACCTCGCGATCCAGTACGCCAAGGACCGCAGCCAGTTCGGCCGGCCGATCGGCACGTTCCAGGCGATCGCGCATATGCTGGCCGACATGCAGACCGAACTCGAGGCGGCGCGCACCCTGATGTGGCGCGCAGCCTGGATGGTCGCCCAGGGGCAGGACGCGCTGCGCGAGATCTCGATGGCGAAACTGTTCTCGTCCGAGACCTACGTGAAGGTGGCCAATCTCGGCATGCAGATCTTCGGCGGCTACGGCTACAACATGGAATTCGACATGCAGCGCCACTTCCGCGATTCGCGAAGCTCGACGATTGCGGCCGGCTCCTCGCAGATGCAGCGGAACCTGATCGCGAATTTGATGGGGCTGAAGGTGAGCTGACCCCTCACCCGCTCGCTGCCGCTCGCGACCTCTCCCGCAAGGGGAGAGGTGATTTTGCGCCGCACTCCGGCCCCCTCTCCCCTTGCGGGAGAGGGTCGGGGTGAGGGGTTCTCCTATTTCTTCTCCCGCTTATAGGGCTCCAGGCCCGGCTTGTAGGTCTTGTCGTCGAGGAACTGCTTCATGCCCTGGGCGCGGCCCTTCTCGGGGTCGACGAATTGCAGCTGGTCGGACTTGGCGGCGAGGTAGTCGGCCGCTTGCTCCCAGCTGAGCTCGGCCGCCTGCTTGTAGGCGTTCTTGGCCGTACGCAGCGCCTCGGGGTTCTTTTTCAGCAGCACCTGCGCCAGCTCGCGGGTGCGCTGCTTGAGGGTTGCCAGCGGCACCGCCTCGTTGACGAGCCCGAGCTCGGCCGCGCGCTTGCCCTTGAAGGTCTCGCCGGTCATCACGTAGTAGAGCGCCTCGCGCTGGCGGACCAGGACCGACATCGCCTTGGACACGATGCCGGCCGGAAGGATCCCCCAGTTGATCTCGCTGAGCCCGAACGTCGCCTCCTCGGCCGCGATCGCGAGATCGCAGGCGCACATCGGCGCGAACGCGCCGCCGAAACACCACCCGTTGACCATCGCGATGGTCGGCTTCGGGTAATAAAAGAGCTGGCGCCACTGCCACTGCGCGTTGGTGCGGTAGATGCGCATGCGCCTGGTGAACGACATGTCGTCGCTGGCGCGGAAATAGCCCTTGAGGTCCATCCCGGCGGAGAAGGAATCGCCTGCCCCGGTGAGCACGAACACCCCGCAGCGGTCGTCGACCTCGAGCGCATCGACCACCGCGACCATCTCCTGCGCGAGCTCGATGCTCATCGCGTTGCGCTTCTCCGGGCGGTTCATCGTCACCCAGGCGATGCCGTCCTCGAACTCGACGAGGACGTTCTTGCCCCAAGGCTCTGCTCCGCTGCCGCTCATGCTTCCTCCCGTTTCCTGGCGTGCCATGTTAGCCTAAAGCGAACATGTTCGGGCAAACCCCGGCATCTGGGAGGACGTGAATGAGAGCGCTCCGGCGCGGCGCGGTCGCCGCCCTGTTTCTTTTGGCCGTGAGCGGCAGTGCGTTCGCGCAAAGCGGGCCGATCCGCATCCTCGCCGGCTTCCCGCCGGGCGGCAACGTCGACATCCTGGCGCGCGTGTTCGCCGACCAGCTGAGCAAGGCGACGGGACGGACGGCGATCGTGGTCAACAAGCCGGGGGCGGCCGGGCAGATCGCGGCCGAGGCGCTGATCGCCTCCCCGCCCGACGGCGACACCCTGATGGTGGCGCCCGATGCGACGGTGGTCGAGCGGCCCCTCGTGATGAGCAAGCCGCCCTACGATGCGGTCAAGGATTTTGCCGCGGTGGCCCAGACCGGCGCGCAGGACTATGCGGTCGCCCTCACCACGAAGATCCCGCCCACCACCTTGCGCGACTTCGCGGCCTGGGCCAAGGCGCATCCCGAGGGCGCGAATTTCGCCTCGCTCGGCGAAGGCGGTGTGACGCATTTCCTCGGACTCATGGTCGGCACGGCGATCGGCGTTCCCTTGCGGCACGTCCCCTACAACGGCGCCGGCCCTGCCAACAACGCGGTCATGGCGGGCGAGGTCTCCTCGACCGTGCAGCCGATCGGCACGGTCGTGCACCAGGCCGAGGCCGGCACGTTGCGCATCGTGGCGGTCACGGGGCACGAGCGCAGCCCGTCGTTCCCGAATGCGCCGACGATGATCGAGCTCGGCTATCCCGTGGCCGCGACCAGCTGGTTCGGCGTGTTCGCGCCGGCCAGGACCCCGCCCGCCACCGTCGCCAGGCTCAACGGCTTCTTCATCCAGGCCATGCGCGCGCCCCAGGTCGCGGCACAGATGAAGAACCTGCTGCTCGACGTGCACGAGCTGACGCCGGCGCAGTTCGAGGACCTCATCAAGAGCGACAGCGAGCACTGGCGGCCGATCATCAAAGCCTCGGGATTCACCATCGATGCGCATTGACCACACCTCACCCTCCCGCGAAGACGCGGGCCCCTCCCTCTCCCCACTTCGTGCGGAGAGGGGCTTAAGGCGCCTCATTGGCTTAACCGTTGCTGCGTTGGCGATGAGCGTCAGCGCCGCCACGGTGCTGGCGGCCGGCTATCCCGACCATCCGCTCCGCTTCATCGTGCCGTTTCCGCCCGGCGGGTCGTCCGACCTCGTGGGCCGGGTGGTCACCAACCAGATGAGCGCCGGTCTCGGCCAGCCGATCGTGGTCGAGAACCACGCCGGGGCCGGCGGCCGCATCGGGGTGAACGTCATCGCCAAGGCAGCACCCGACGGCTACACGTTCGGCATCGGCACGGTCTCGACCTTGAGCATCGCACCGGTCCTGTACAAGGACCTGCCCTACGATCCGCTCAAGTCGCTCGCCCCGATCGGCACCTTGATGGACTCGCCGGTCATCATGGTGGTGAACGCGGAGGTGCCGGCGAAGACGGTCGCCGAGTTCATCGCCCTTGCGAAGGCGAAGCCCGGCAAGCTCAACTTTGCGACCCTCGGCCCCGGCACCTTGCACGATTTCGCGGCCGAGGATTTCTCGCTGCTCGCCCGGGTCAAGATGCTGCAGGTGCCCTATACCGGCGCCGGACCCGCGGTCGTGGCCCTGCTCGCCGGCGAGGCGCAGGTCATGTTCGACAACCTCGCGTCGTTCCAGGTCGCGAACGTCACCTCGGGCAAGCTGCGCGCGCTGGTGGTGGCCGACAAGGCGCGGCTGCCGCAACTCCCCGCTGTACCCGCCGCGACGGAGGCCGGCCTTCCGGACTTCCTGGTGAGCAGCTGGTTCGGCCTCGTCGCACCGGCCGGCACGCCCCCCGCCGCGGTCGCACGGTTGAACGCGGCACTCCGGCAGGCGCTCCGGGCCAAGCCGGTGCTGGATGTGTTCGATCAGCAGGCGGTGAACCCCGGCGGCAGCACCCCGGCCGAGCTCACGGCGAAGATCACCAGCGAAATCAACCGCTGGGCGCATGTGGTCGAGGCCACCGGCTTCAAGCTGCAATGACGCAGGAGGGGCAACCTCGCGGCGGCTGATGACAAATTGATAAATAAACCCCGCGATTTTTAGCTAATTAATTGATCCGCCGTACGATTTACGCTTTTTTTACGGTCAAGTCCGGCCGCCGGTGATATAAGGGCGCGGGGCAGGAAACCGTTATCTTGCGTCGGACAAGATGACCACAGTTACGCCAGTGCCGAATTCCGTGGCCGCGCGTGACGCCTCACGCGGCGAGCGCATTCGCGACACCCCGCGCCGGCTCGACCCGCAGCGGCAGATCGCCCTCTTTGGCGGCCTCGTCATAGCCATCATCATCGGGCTCGCGGCCGGCTTCCTCTGGCATCTGCGCACCGCCACGCTCAACGCTGCGCGCCGCGACATGAGCAATCTGGGTGCCGTGCTCGCCGAGCAGACGACCCAGACGATCCGCAGCGCCGACCTGGTGCTCGACTCGATCAACGAACGGTTGCGCCTGCTCGATGCCGCCAGCCGGGCGGATCAGCACGTGCTGCACGCGATGCTGCAGCGGCGCCTCGCCGAGGTGCGGCAGGCCAAGTTTGCGGACATCGTCGGCGCGGACGGCACCATCCTCGCGTCCTCGCGCGCCGATCCGGCGCCGGCCATCCCGCTCACCAACCTTCCCTGGTTCATCTATCACCGCGACCATCCGGCGGGCGGCCTGGTGATCGCGGATCCGGCGCGCAGCCGCACCGACGGCGAATGGCTGATCATGCTCAGCCGCCGGCTCGATGCCGCCGACGGAAGCTTCGCCGGCGTCCTGGTCCTCGCCCTGGATCCGGCCTATTTCGAGACCGTCTACAAGGCGGCGACGATGAGCGACGGGACGGCGATCACGCTGTCGCGCCGCGACGGCGTCATGCTGGCGCGCTATCCGCGCGACGACAACATGATCGGCCGTTCGTTCGGACGCACGCCGATCTTCGAGCAGGTCGAAGAAACCCAGGCGGCGGGCGGCACGGTCCGCTACGTGAGCCAGATCGACGGCAGCGTCCGCTACTACGCGCCGCGCATCGTCGCCGGCTATCCGCTGGTCGTGGCCCCCTCGGTCGCCGAGGCGGTGGTCCTGCGCACCTGGACGCGCGAGGCGGTGTTCGTGGGCGGCGGTGCGGCCGCGGCGGTCACCGGGATCTTCGTGCTGCTGATGCTGCTGCGCGCCAACGGCGAGCGGCTGCACCACCAGGCGGACATCCTCTCGACCCTGATCGAAAACCTGCCGATCGGCGCCAGCCTGGTCGGCCCGGACCTCCGGCACGTCGCCTTCAACCGGCCGTTCCTCGACACCTTCGACCTGACGCCGGAGATGCTGAAGCCGGGCGATCCGTTCGCCAAGCTGATCCGCTACTCGGCCGAGCGCGGCGAATACGGCCCGGGCGACATCGAGGAGCAGGTCCGCCAGCGCGTCGCGCGCGCGACCGAGCCGCGCCCCGACCAGTTCGAGCGCAAGCGGCCGGACGGCCAGGTGATCGAGATCCGGCGCATGCCGCTGCCGGTCGGCGGCTTCGTCACCACCTATATCGACGTGACCGAGGCGCGCCGGCGCGAGCGCGACCTCGAGGAGGCGCGCGCGAGCCTCGAGGAGCAGGCCGACGAGCTGGCCGCCACCGCCGACAAGCTGAACGCCGCGCGCATCGAGGCCGAGCGCGCCCGTTCGGCGGCCGATGCCGCGAATGCCGCCAAGTCGCTGTTCCTCGCCAATATGAGCCACGAGCTGCGCACGCCGCTCAACGCCATCCTCGGCTTCTCCGAGGTGACGCGCGATGCGATCATCGGGCCGCTCGATGCGCGCTATCGCGACTATGCGCGCGACGTGCACTCCTCCGGCCAGTACCTCCTGCGGCTGATCAACGACATCCTCGACACCTCGAAGATCGAGGTCGGGCGCATGGAGCTGCGCAACGAGCCGGTCGACCTCGACGAGCTGGTGCGCGAGTGCCGGCGGCTGCTGCTGGAAAAGGCGCACGACCGCGGCGTCACCATCCTCACCGACATCCCGCAAGGCCTGCCGTGGCTGATGGCCGACCGCCTGCGCATCAAGCAGATCGTGCTCAACCTCATGTCGAACGCGGTCAAGTTCACGCCGTCGGGCGGCCAGGTGATGGTCGGCGCGCGCCTGACCGAGGAGCGCGGCGGGATGGAGTTCACCATCGCCGACAGCGGCATCGGCATGAAGCCCGAGGACATCCCCGTGGCCCTCGAGCCGTTCCGCCAGGTCGACAACACCTATGCGCGCCGCTACGAGGGCACCGGTCTCGGCCTGCCGCTGTCGAAGCACCTGGCCGAGCTGCACGGCGGCACGTTGACCGTCGAAAGCGAGGTCAATGTCGGCACCAAGGTCACGGTCTGGCTGCCGCGGGAGCGCCTGGGCGGAGAAGAAGGCCGCGAGGCGGCGGGCTGATAGTCCCTCCGTCATCACCGGGCCACCGGGTCCGGCCAAAGGCCGGCCCGGCGACAAGCTTCACGTCCCGGTGATCCACGTCGGTGCGCAAAGCGAAACCGCTTACCCTATCGGCTCGACGTGGATGCCCGGAACAAGTCCGGGCATGACGGATACGGATTAAGTCAGTCCTGCGCGACGAATCCTGACGCTTTCACCACCGGGCCCCAGGCGGCGATGTCGGCTTTGACGGTGGCGGCGAACTCGGCGGGCGTCTGGTAGGCGGGCTCGTTGCCGAAGCGGGCGAGGCTCGCGACGTAGTCGGGGGCGGCGACTGCGGCCTTCACCGCCTGGTTGAGCGCGTCGACCGTGGCGGCGGGCGTCTTGGCCGGCGCGAAGATCCCGATCCAGGACTGCACGACGACGTTATAGCCCTGCTCGGCGAGGGTCGGCACGTCGGGCAGGTAGGTCGAGCGCTTGATACCGGTGACGGCGAGGATGCGGATGCCGCCGCTTTTGGCGAACGGCAGGGTCTCGCTGATCGGGTTCACGCTCAGCGGAATATGGCCGCCGAGCAGGTCCTGCAG
>DATJPD010000034.1:0-14480 GCA_035506575.1 Alphaproteobacteria bacterium | reverse complement strand
GAAATTCCCGCCGGGTGCCACCGACACCCACTGCCATCTCTTCGGCCCGTTCGACCGCTTCCCGCTGCCCGCGGGCAAGGCGTCCTACGTGCCGGTCGAGGCGAGCCTCAAGATGTACGAGCACATGCAGCGGCGGCTCGGCCTCACCCGCGCCGTCTTCGTGCAGTCGGTCGGCTACGGGCGCGACCACACGGCCCTGCTCGACGCGCTGCAGACGGGGCGCGGCCGCTACGCCGGCACGGCGATCCTCGACCATGAGACGAGCGATGACGAGATCCGGCGGCTGCACGACGCGGGCGTGCGCGGGACGCGATTCCACTTCCTGTCGCATCTCGGCAAGCCCGCCGATACGGATGCCGTGCACCGCGTCGCCGAGCGCGTCGGCCGGTTCGGCTGGCACGTGCTGCTCCATGTCGACGGCCCGGCCCTCCTCCAGAACGTGAGAGCCTTCGAGCGGCTTCCCTGCCCCAGCATCGTCGACCATATGGGGCGGATCGACGGGGCCGCCGGCGTCGACCAGCCGGCCTTCCAGGCCCTGCTGCATCTCGTGAAGCAGCCGGACCGCTGGGTGAAGATCTCGGGGGCCGACCGCATCACCAAGCGGACAGCACCCCCCTTCGACGACGTGGCCCCGTTCGCCCGCGCCCTCGTGGCCGCCGCCCCCGAGCGCGTGCTGTGGGGCACGGACTGGCCGCACACCAATATGGCGGCGATCCCGGACGACGGCGACCTCGCCGACCTCCTCGCGACGTTCGTGCCGGACGAAGCGATGCGGCGCCGCATCCTGGTCGACAACCCGCAACGCCTTTACGAGTTTCACTGAGCCCGGGAGGGCCTCATGGCCGGCAAGCTCGAGGGCAAGGTCGCGATCATCACCGGCGCCGGGTCGGTCGGCCCCGGCTGGGGCAACGGGCGCGCGGCGGCCGTCTTGTTCGCGCAGGAAGGCGCCAAGGTCTTCGCGGTCGACAACAACAAGGCCGCGATGGACGAGACGGTCGAGCGAATCGCCGAGCAGCGCGGCACGGTCGCGGTCCACGACTGCGACGTCACCGACAGTGCCGCCGTGCGCGGCATGATCGAGGCCTGCCGGGAGAAGTTCGGCCGGGTGGACATACTGCTCAACAACGTCGGCGGCTCGGCTGCGGGCGGTGCCGTCGAGATGAGCGAGGAGGTCTGGGACGCCCAGATCGACGTCAACCTCAAGAGCGTCTTCCTCGGCTGCAAGCACGCCATCCCGGTGATGGCCGCCCAGGGCGGGGGCGTGATCGTCAACACCGCCTCGACCTCGGGCATCCGGTGGACCGGCTCGGCGCAGGTGGCCTACGCCGCCTCCAAGGCCGCGATCATCCAGCTGTCGCGCGTCACGGCCGTGCAATACGCCAAGCAGGGCATCCGCGTGAACACGGTGATCCCGGGGCAGATGCACACGCCGATGGTCGAGGCGCGCCTGGCCAGGCAACGGACGGGCGGCGACATCGAGACGCTGCTGGCGCAGCGGCAGAAGCGCATCCCCCTCGGCTTCATGGGGGACGGCCGGGACATCGCCAAGGCGGTGCTGTTCCTCGCCTCCGACGATGCCCGCTTCATCACCGGGGCCGAGATCGTGGTCGACGGCGGGATGTCGGTGCGCTGCGATTGACTCGGCGCCGCTCGGCGCTTGCCGGCTCTTTATCGATAGCTTAATAAGTACCGCACAAGAAACGCGAACCAACGCGACGTCGCTGGAGGCTTCTTCAGCCGCAATCATCGGAAAACGGCGCGACCCGGTGCCATAGGCGACGGGTGTCCCCTGCGCTGCCGAACGTGAGGAGGAAAGACAATGGCCGCCCGAGCCCCGATGCGCCCTTTGGGCACGCACCCACTCAAGATGATCAAGAAGAAGCCCATCAAGAAGTGGGTGACCCTCGACGTCATCGAGAAGACGGGCAAGAAGCTGTCGAACTGGGGCAAATGGGGCCCGAAGGACGAGGTCGGCACGCTCAACTTCGTCGGCCCCAAGGAGCTGGTCAACGCCGGCAGGATGATCAAGAAGGGCAAGGCCTTCTCGCTCGGCCTGCCGTTCGACCAGAACGGGCCGCAGGTCGGCAGCGGGTGGGGCCGGCGCTTCAACCCGATCCACGCCATGCTGGCCTCGGGGGTCGACGCCGTCGCGGGCCGCCTCGACAAGGGCAAGATCCGCTACGCCGACGATTTCGTGATCATGCCGCTGCAATGCGGCACGCAATGGGACGCGCTCGGCCATATTTTCTACAAAGAGAAGATGTGGAACGGCTACGACGCGCGGCTGGTCGACTCCGCCGGCGCCGAGAAGAACGGCATCGAGAAGGTGAAGGACCGCATGGCCGGCCGCGGCGTTCTCCTCGACATTCCGCGCTTCCTGGGCGGCGACTATCTCGAGGACGGGTTCGCGGTGACCAACCAGATCCTCGACGCCTGCGCGAAGAAGCAGAAGGTCGAGATCAAGCGCGGCGATTTCGTCATCGTCCGCACCGGGCAGATGGAGAACTGCCTCTACCGCGGCGACTGGGGCGGCTACTCCGGCGGCGATGCGCCGGGCCTCGCCTTCGAGAACTGCGAGTGGCTGCACGACCACGAGGTGGCGGCGATCTGTACCGACACCTGGGGCTGCGAGGTGCGGCCCAACGAAAGCGAGCAGGCCTTCCAGCCCTGGCACTGGATCGTCATCCCGATGATGGGCATCACCATGGGCGAGATCTTCTATTTGAAGGACCTCGCCGACGACTGCGCCAAGGACAAGGTGTACGAGTTCTTCTTTACCGCCCCGCCCCTGCCGATCACGGGCGCGGTCGGATCGCCCATCAATCCCATGGCCATCAAGTGACGGGGCCTGTAGCCTAGTCGCCAATCAAGTTTCGGCCAGTTCAGTTCGGGAGGTCTCGCCATGGCAGCACCGCGCAAGAAAGTGATCATCACCTGCGCCGTCACCGGCTCGATCCATACGCCGACAATGACGCCATATCTGCCGATCACGCCCAACGAGATCGCGGAGGGGGCGATCGGCGCCTATGAGGCGGGGGCTTCGATCATCCACCTGCATGCGCGCGACCCGAAGGACGGGAAGCCCACGCCGAGCGCCGACGTGTTCATGCAGTTCCTGCCGCGCATCAAGCAGGCGACCAAGGCCGTGATCAACATCACGACCGGCGGCGGGCACAACATGACCGTCCAGCAGCGCCTCGAGGCCCCCTTACGCGCCAAGCCCGAGATGTGCTCGTTCAACATGGGCTCGATGAATTTCGGCCTCTACCAGGTCGCGGCGAAATTCAAGGAGTGGAAGCACGACTGGGAGAAGCCCTATCTCGAGGGCACCAAGGACTTCATCTTCCGCAACACCTTCAAGGACATGGAGTTCACGCTCAAGGAGCTCGGCGAGGCGCACGGCACCCGCTTCGAGTTCGAGTGCTACGACATCGGGCACCTGTACAACCTCGCCCACCTGATCGACCGCAAGCTCTACAAGCCGCCGCTGTTCATCCAGTCGATCTTCGGCATCCTGGGCGGCATCGGCGCCGATCCGGAAAACCTCGACCACATGAAGCGCATCGCCGACAAGCTGTTCGGCGAGGATTATCACTGGTCGGTGCTGGCGGCCGGGCGTCACCAGATGGCGTTCACGACCATGGCCGGCATCTATGGCGGGCACGTGCGCGTCGGGCTCGAGGACAGCATCTATCTCGGCAAGGGCCAGCTCGCCAAGAGCAACGCCGAGCAGGTGTCCAAGATCCGCGGCATTCTCGAGGGCCTCGGGATGGACATCGCGAGTGCCGACGAGGCGCGCGAGATGCTGGCGCTCAAGGGCGCCAGCAACGTCGGGTTCTGAGCGGCGATCAGGGGGCTGTTGGGGGGCAACGCGGCATCGAATGGACGTCTCGCTCGATCTTTTCCTGAACGCCATCGCGGCGGGCATCCTGCTGGGCGGATTCTATGCCGCGGTGTCGATCGGCATCTCGATCTCGTTCGGCATGCTCGACATCGTGAACATCGCTCACCCGGCGTTCATCATCCTCGGCTCGTTCATCGCCTATATCGCCAATGAGAAGCTCGGCGCCGACCCGATCCTCACCACGATCGTGCTGGCGCCGGCGTTCTTCCTGCTGGGGGCGGGCCTCTATCAGGTCTACCACATCTGCTTCGAGAGCCGCGGCCGCGAGGCGCTGAGCGGGCTCGCGTTCTTCTTCGGCATCCTGTTCATCACCGAGGTCTCGCTGCTGCTGGTGTTCGGCGTCGACTACCGCTCGGTGCAGGCCGCCTATATCGGCCCGGCGGTGACGATCGGCCTGGTCGGCATCCCGTTCCGCCTGGCGGTGCCGTGCGCGGTGTCGCTGATCCTGGTCGCCGCGGTCCACTTCTATCTGCAGAAGACGTTCACCGGCCGCTGCATCCTCGCCGTGTCGCAGAACCAGCGGGCACTGCAGCTGATGGGCGCCAACCCGATCCGCATCAAGCAGATCGCCTTCGGCATCTCGATCGCGACCGCCGCCGTCGCGGGCGCGTTCCTGATCATCATCCAGCCGGTCGAGCCGTCGATCGGCCGCGACTATATCGGCCGCGTGTTCGCGGTGTGCGTGCTGGGCGGGATGGGCAGCATCCCCGGGACCTTGCTCGCGGCGATGATCCTCGGCATCGCCGAGAGCTTCACCGCCACGTTCTACGGGCCGTCCTGGGCCCCGGCGGTGTCGTTCGGCCTGTTGCTGTTCACCCTCGCCGTGCGTCCCGCCGGCCTCCTGGGACGCTGACGATGCGCACTCTTCCCTTCCTCGGCGTAGCGATCGTGCTGGCGGTCGCGGTGTTCTTCGCCGCCGTGCAGATCGGCAACGAGTATGTCTACTTCGCGGGCTACACGATCCTGCAATTTATCGTGCTGGCGACCGCCTGGAACATCCTCGGCGGCTATACCGGCTACGTGAATTTCGGCACCGCCGGGTTCTTCGCGGTCGGCGCCTACTCGACCGTGGTGATCTACAAGACCATCAAGCTGCCGCTGCTTCTGGCCATCCCGGTCGGCGGCCTCATGGCCGGCATCCTAGGGCTCGCGATGGGGTATCTCACCCTGCGCCTGCGCGGCGTTTTCTTCGCGATCGCGACCTTGGCGCTCGCCATCGTCCTCAACACCCTGATCGTCAACTGGGCATTCGTGGGCGGCTCGCGCGGGGCCTACATCATCCGGCCGCGCGAGGTCGCCCATTTCGAGAGCTACGTACAGTTCCTGTTCGCGGTGATGCTGGGGCTGTCGGTACTCGCCGTGTGGATCGCGCGCGTGATCGAGCGAAGCCGGCTCGGCCGCGGTCTCGCGGCCATCCGCGACGACGAGCTCGCCGCCGAATGCGCGGGCGTTCCGACATTGCGGCTCAAGCTGATCTCCACGACGGTCAGCGGCTTCCTCATGGGATTGGCCGGAGCACCGTTCCCCTACTACGTGACCTATGTCGACCCGGGCGGCACGTTCAACCTCGCCTACGCGGTCAACAGCATCGCCATGCCGATCATCGGCGGCACGACCAGCTGGTTGGGCCCGGTGGTCGGCGCCGTGCTGCTCGGCACCCTGCAGCAGGTCGCGACCGTGACGATCTCCTCGGAGCTCAACCTGCTCATCGTCGGCGTCCTGCTCGTGCTGTTCGTGACGTTGGCGCCGAACGGGCTGGTCGGCCTGGTCAACTTCCGCGGACGGAAGAAGAAGCCCCATGGCTGACCACATTCTTTCCGCGACCAACATCAGCAAGCATTTCGGCGGCTTCGTAGCGCTGGAAGGTGTCGATTTCCACGTCGCGACCGGCGAGCGGGTCGGCCTCCTCGGCCCCAATGGCTCGGGCAAGAGCACGCTCGTCAACTGCCTTACCGGCACTCTGCGCAACGACACGGGCGAGATCATGTTCCTCGGCGAGCGCATCGAGGGCCTCGTGACCCACCAGCGCATCCGCCGCGGTGTGGCGCGCACCTTCCAGATTCCGCGTCCGTTCCGCAGCATGACCGTGCTCGAGAACGTGGAGATCGCGCTGCTCTACGCCGGCCACGCCACGTCGCGCGAGGGTCATACCGACGAGGCGTTCACGGTTCTGGACCAGCTCGGGCTGCGCAACCACGCGGACATGAGCGCCGGACAGCTCACGCAGGTCGATCTGCGCAAGCTCGAGCTCGCCCGGGCGCTGGCGGCCCGGCCCAAGCTCCTGATCGCCGACGAGGCGATGGCCGGCCTGTCGCATGCCGAGGTCGACGAGATCCTGAAGCTGCTGTTCCAGCTGAACGGGGCCGGCATCTCGATCGTCATGATCGAACACATCATGTATGCGGTGATGAAGTTCTCGCAGCGCATCGCCGTCCTGGTGGCCGGCCGCAAGATCGCCGACGGCGACCCGCAAGCCGTGGTCAAGAACCCCGACGTCGAGAAGGCCTATCTCGGTGAGTAGCCTCCGCATCTCGAACCTCGTGGCCGGCTACGGCGCCGTGCAGGTGCTGCACGACATCTCGATCGAGGTGAACGAGGGCGAGACCGTGGTGCTGCTGGGCACGAACGGCAACGGCAAGAGCACCCTGATCCGCTCGGTGATCGGCCTGGTCCAGCCGTCCGCCGGATCGATCGTGCTGGAGATCGACGGTCAGAAGCGCGAGCTCAAAGGATTGAAACCGCAGGACATCGTCGACCTCGGCATCGGCATCGTGCCCGAAGGGCGCGAGCTGTTCCCGAAGCTGACCGTCGAGGAGAACCTGCTGCTGGGTGCGTACCGGCGCGCCGCCCGGCCCGAGATCCCGCGCAACCTCGCCTCGTGCTACGAGGCCTTCCCGCGCCTCAAGGAGCGCCGCAAGCAGCTCGCAGGCTCGATGAGCGGCGGCGAGCAGCAGATGCTGGCGCTGGGGCGGTCGCTGATGAGCGCTCCCAAGTTCCTCCTGATCGACGAGCCCTCGGTCGGCCTCGCCCCGATCATCGTCAACCGCATGATCGAGAAGATCCGCGAGCTCAAGCAGCAGTTCGGGCTCACCGTGCTGATGGCCGAGCAGAACTTCACCCAGGCGGTGAAGATCGCCGACCGCGGCTACGTCATCGTGCACGGCCAGATCGCGCATGCGGGCACCGCCGCCCAGCTCAACGACAACGACCTGATCCGGCGGTTTTATCTGGGTTTGTGACGCCGCCGACTTGACATATATATGTCTCCCGTATATATGTCTTGGCATATGAGCGAGCGCACCACCGTCCGGCTGCCCCCAGACCTTCTGAACCGCGCCAAGCGCAAGGCGACCGCGGACGGCCGGACTCTCACGTCGCTGATCGAAGACGGATTGCGCATGGTCATCGCAGAGGACCGAAAGCCCGCCCACCACAGACGTGTCATGCCGCGCGTGAGCAAGGCTACCGGCGGACTTGCGCCGGGCGTCGACCTCGCCGACCTGTCGGCGCTGCAATCGGCGGACGATCTCGACTACTTGCGGCGGAGCGGCTGGCGCAAGTGATCCTGCCGGACGTGAACGTCCTGATCTATGCGTTCCGCAGAGACGCGCCTCACCACGAACAATGCCGCCATTGGCTTGCCGACGTCATTGCAAACGATGCGCGATTTGGCATCTCTCCTCTCGTGCTGAACTCCGTCATCCGCATCACGACGGATCACCGCGTATTCAAGGTGCCGAGCGGTACCGACGAGGCGTTCGCGTTCTGCGACGAGCTCCTGAGTCAGGCGCATTGCCAGCCCGTCGAACCGGGCGAGCGTCATTGGAGCATCTTTCGCCGTCTATGCACCGAGACCGGAACTCGCGGAAGCCGAGTCACCGATGCCTGGTTCGCGGCGCTCGCGATCGAGGCTGGATGCGAATGGATCACCTTCGACCGGGATTTTGGGCGGTTCTCCGGCTTGAAGTGGCGCACACCAGGGCGTGACTCATAGCCGGTCGGTCGAGTGGCAATTGTCGCGCCACTCGCCGATCTTGTTTGCGATGAACTGGTCGAGCCCGGACACGAGCTCGATGTTCCGCTTTTCAACACCGTAACGAACGAGAAGGCCGTCGATCAGCGCGGTGCGGTCGCACGCAACGGGTGCGACGGCGCGACATGTGAGGCGGGAGTCGGATTGGACGTGCTCCGCGAACGCGAGCGATCCCGTGAGGCGCGAGCCGGCGGGAAAGCCCGGGACGCTCCCCTGCACGTCGTCTGCCGGAAAGAAGAAGGCGAAGGCCACGCTGCCGGCCTGGATGTGCTTTGGAGCCGGAGTATAGGGCGTCAGGTCCGCATCGATCTCGCGCTCGGGCACGCACAGGATGGCTCCGCCGCCGATCCCGAACTCGCGCGGGCCGCCCGCCAGGAGGACCAATGCCGCGGCGGCGATGAGCTTCCCGGCCGGCACTACCCGCCCCGCTTCACCCCTGCCATCTGTTCGAGCACGGCGCACACGGCCGCCGTGTCGTGCTCGTTGTGCCCTTGCGCGCTCGCCGCGGCATAGATCGGCAGGGTGGCACTGAACAACGGCGTGGGCACGCCCATGTTCGTCGCGTACTGGCCGATGACCTTCATGTCCTTGTGCCAGGTCCCGATCCGCATCGAGGCATCCGCGTAATTGTCGGCTGCCATCATCGGTCCGCGCAGCTCCAGCACGCGGGAATTTCCCGCCCCCTTCTGTACGACCTCGACGATCTGCTTGGGGTCGAGCCCGGACTTTATGCCGAGCACCATCGCCTCGGCGGTCGCGACGTTGTGAATGGCCACAAGGAGGTTGGCGACATATTTCATCCGGCTGCCGTTGCCAAACACACCGAGGTCGTAGACGTCCTTCGAAAACGCCTGGAGGACCGGGCGGATCGTGCGGATCGCGGCCGTATCCCCGCTCGCGTAGACGGTCAGGTCCTTGTTCCTGGCCTGGGCACCCGTGCCGCTCAGGGGGCAATCGAGCAGGATGTGGCCGGCGTCCTGCATGACGCGCTGTGCTGCGAGCTTGTCCTCGAGCGCGAAGGTGCTGAGCTCGGCGATGACGCGCCGGGGCAGCTGGGCGCCAGCAAGCTCGCGCATCGTGGACTCGAGGGCCGTCTCCTTGGGCAGGCTGGTGAGAATGATCTGCGCCTTGGCGCCGACCGCGGCCGCCCCCTGCACCATCTCCACGCCGGCCTCCGCCATTTCCTTGCGTTTTGCCGGGTCGACGTCATGGCCGACGATCTGATAGCCGGCCGCGAGCAGGTTGCGCGCGATCGACCCGCCCATGATCCCGAGGCCGACGATCCCGACGAGCTTGTGTTCAGGCATAAATCACCCTGGTCGCAGTTAGTTGGTGGGAAGTCCGGCCTTTTCGAGCAGTTCGAGTGCTGAGTCCGTGAACTCGGCCTTGGGGCCGTTGCCGCCGATGACGAACAGCAGCAGCGCATCGGCGTCCGGATCGCCGGGGGTCACGTTCTCGAACCGCCGCGGAACGCCCGGCGGGAACGACACGACGTCGTACGTGTTGAGGTCGACGTGTTCGACCTTGCCGGGGGCCGATTCCCACGAGGCCCGCCACACGCCGGTCAGGGCCATGAAGGTCTCGTTGGTGTCGTGGTTGTGCATCAGGGGGCCCTTGCCCGGCTTGCAGCGGCAGAACCCCAGGTTGAACCCTTCGCTGATCGGGATCGCCGCCATGCGCGACGCCTCGGCCCCGACCGGCGACGACACCGCTCCGCCCTCGTCCGGCGGCGGCTGGAAGCCGATGACGTTGTAGAGCGTGCGGATGCTCTCCGGATATTTGCTGTCCGGCAGCCCTCCGTCAGAGCCTTGCAGCAGATCGAAGCGCGCCACGCGCTTCAGCATCTGCTCGCGGGACCAGTAGGTGATCGGCAGCTGGGCCATGGCATCCTCCCATCCGGTAATTTAGCCAAATCCTCCTGGTCGCAGCGCCAAAGCACAACAGGAATTTGTCGCACCCGCGTTGGCGCGCCGTCCTTCGCATGCTACTAATCGTTGGATAAGTAGCGCGGCCCGGGCTTGCCACGCCAGAGGGCGGGAGGTCGTCCATGAATATCGGTATCGCCGGCCTCGGCCGGATGGGCGCTGCCATCGGCACGCGCCTGATGGCGCAGGGACACAAGCTCGTCGTCTGGAACCGCACGGCGGACAAGACGAAGGCGCTGGCCGACGCGGGTGCCGCGGCCG
The DNA here is from genome assembly GCA_035506575.1 of Alphaproteobacteria bacterium. GTDB lineage: Bacteria > Pseudomonadota > Alphaproteobacteria > CACIAM-22H2 > CACIAM-22H2 > DATJPD01. Next base: position 4,357 of record DATJPD010000034.1, on the reverse strand, counting down.
TCGCATCGCCGGCCGAGCTCGCGGGCAAGGTCGAAACGGTCATCACCATCCTCACCGATGCGAAGGCGATCGACGCCGTATTCGGCGGGCCCGACGGCCTGCTGTCGGGCGACGTCAAAGGAAAGCTTTTCATCGACATGAGCACCGTACGGCCGGAGACCGAGAAGACGCTCGGCGCCAAGGTCAAGGCGAAGGGTGCCGCGTTTGTCGAATGCCCGGTCGGCGGCACGACCGGACCGGCGCGCGACGGCAAGCTGCTCGGCTTCGCCGGCGGCGAGCTGGCCGATTTCGAGCGCGCCAAACCGATCCTCACCCAGCTCTGCCGCCGCGTGGAACATTGCGGGCCGGTCGGGGCCGGCGCCAGCATGAAGCTCGCCATCAACCTGCCGCTGCTCGTCTACTGGCGCGCCTTCGCCGAGGCGATGTCGCTGTGCCGCCATCTCGGCAAGGACCCCGCCTGGTTCATCGACGTGTTCGCCGATACCTCCGGCGGAACGAATGCGCTCAAGATGCGCGGGCCGGCGTTGACGGCGGTCCTCGGCGGCAAGGACCCTGGGCCGGTCACGTTCGACATCGATTCGATCCGCAAGGACCTGCGGACGATGATCGACGAGGGCAAAGGACTCGGTGCGGAACTGCCGGTCACCGCGCGTACGCTCGAGCTTTACGACGAAGTGGCCCGCCAGGGCTTCGGCGGCAAGGATGCGACGCACGTCGTCCGGCACTGGCTCGATCACAAGGGGCGCTGAGCGGCCCAGGTCTCATCTGGAGGAGAATTCATGTCGACTGTCACCCTCGCCCAGGCCTCGACCATCGTCGATGCGGCTCTCAAGAAGGGGCGCGAGACCAACTCGGCCCCTCTGACGGTCGCAGTGCTCGATCCGGGCGGACATCTTGTTGCGTTCAAGCGGGAAGACAAGTCGGGCATCCTCCGCTTCGACATCGCGTTCGGCAAGGCCTGGGGTGCGCTCGGCATGGGCTTCGGCAGCCGCGCCTTGTTCGGCCGTGCCGCCCAGAATCCCGGCTTCTTCACCGCCCTGGCCGCCGCGAGCGGCGGGCGCCTCGTGCCCAATCCGGGCGGGGTCCTGGTCCGCGATGCGGCCGGCGACGTCATCGGGTGCGTCGGCATCTCGGGCGATACATCCGACCGCGACGAGCTGTGCGCGATCGCCGGAATCGAGGCGGCCGGTCTCAAGGCCGATCCGGGCAAATCTGGCTGAGGGTGTTACGAACTCGTCGATGAGCTCCCGGCGCGGCATCGCCGCCAAATCGAAGCGCCCGCCAAGCGGCAAGCCCGGCACGCGCCAGCGCCTGAAGCCGGCCGACCGCGAAAGCATGATCGTGGCCGGCGCGGTGCGCTTTTTCGCCGAGGTCGGCTTCGAGGGCCAGACGCGCGAGCTGGCGCGGCGGCTCGGCATCACCCAGCCGCTGCTCTACCGCTATTTTCCCAGCAAGTCGGCGCTGATCGAGCGCGTCTACCGCGAGTTCTTCGTCACGCGCCTCGATCCGCAGAGCGAGGCCGAGCTGATCGACCGGTCGATCCCGTTTCGCGAGCGCCTGACGCGCTTCTATCTCGCCTATGCGCGCCGCACTCTCACCTACGAATGGGTGCGGATCTACATGTTCTCGGGCCTCAAGGGCGTCGGCCTCAACCCGCGCTACCAGAAGCTTCTGCGCGAGCGCGTGTTCACGCCGGTGATCCGCGAGATCCGCGCCGAGCTGGGCCTGCCGCAGCCGCCCGAGCGGCCGCTCACCGACGCCGAGTTCGAGCACGTCTACGCCCTGCACGCGAGCATCTTCTATCTCGGCGTGCGCAAATGGATCTACGGCATGGATCCGCCGGAGGACCTCGAGCAGGGTGTGGCCAACCGCGTCGCCGCCTTCCTCGACGGCGTGCCGAAGATCATCGCCGCGAAATAGCGCGCCGCTACTGTGCGTGAACGTCGTATTTCGTGATGAGCTCACTCCAGCGCGCGAGCTCGTCCTTGAGGAACTTCTCCTGCCGGGCGGGCGGCACCGTCAGCAGCCGGCCCGCGTCGCGCGCGACATAGGCCCCGAAATCAGGCTCGGCAACGACCGCCGCGACCTCGCGGCGCAGCCGGTCCACCACGGGCTGCGGAGTGCCGGCCGGCGCGAACAGGCCGAACCAGCTCTCGCCCTCGAAGCGGGTGACGCCGCTCTCGTCGATCGTTGGCAGGTTGGGCAAGGGCTTCGTCCTGGCGGGTGACGACACGGCGAGCGCCTTCACCTGCCCCGCATCGATGGCACCACGGCAGGCCGCGAGATTGTCGAAAATGAAATCGACCCGCCCGCCGATCAGGTCGCCGAGCGCCGGAGTCGCGCCCTTGTAGGGGATGTGCAGCAGCTCGAGCCCCAGGCTGCGCAGCAGGATCGTCCCCCAGACGTGCTGTAACGTCCCAAGGCCGCCCGAGGCGTAGCTGAGCTTGCCGGGCCGCGTCTTGGCGTAGGCCGCGAATTCGGCGACTGTCGCGACCGGCAGGTCATGGCGCACGAGCACGACGAACGGATAGGCCGCGAGGTACCCGGCCGCGGTGAAGTCGCGCAGCGGGTCGAAGGGCGGATCTTTGAGCAGGGCGGTGATCATCACCATGTTGAACAGCCCGCCCATCAGGAGCGTGTAGCCGTCGGCGGGCGACTTGGCGACGAAGCTGGTGCCGATGATCGAGCCGGCACCGCTCTTGTTCTCGACGACCACCGAGGAGCGCACTCGCTCGCTGAGCTTTTGCGCCAGGAGATGGGCCAGCCCGTCGGTCGCACCGCCGACCGACACCGGCACGATGATCCGCACCGGCCGCGACGGATAGTCGTCGTCGGCGCGCCCGGCCGACGGCCACGCCACCGCTCCGGCCGCGAGGGCCAGGATGTCCCGTCGTCGCATCGCTCCCTCCCGAGAGCGACTATAGCGCGGGTCAGCGGACCTGGAGAACGAGCTTGCCCTGCAGGTGGCGGGAGTCGCTGACCCGATGCGCCTGGACCGCGTCGGCAAGCTTGTAACGCGTGATCGTGGGCGGGCGGATGGCGCCGGCCGCGACCAGCTGCAACAGCCGCTCGAGATGCGCCCGGTCGCGCCGTACGTCGGGCCGCAGGGTCTCGACGTCCTGCCGCGGCGGCTTCGCCCCGGGTGGTCCGGCCGCGATCCACACGAGGCGCCCGCCCGGCTTCAGCACCTTATACGACCGCGTCTGCACGTCGCCCCCGACGGTGTCGAACACCACGTCGCACGGGGGTGCCACGGTCGTGAAGTCCTCGCTCGCGTAGTCGATCACGCGGTCGGCCCCCAACCCACGCACGTAGTCGTGGTTGGCGCGGCTGGCCGTGGTGATCACGGTAGCACCCAGGTGCTTGGCGAGCTGGATGGCGACACTCGCGACACCGCCCGGCCCGCCCTGGATCAGAATCGTCTCGCCGCGCTTGAGCTTGGCCGTGTCCTCGACCGCCCACAACGCGGTGAGGCCGGTGAGAGCCAGTGCCGCGGCCTCGGCATCACCGAGGCTGGCCGGCTTTTTGGCGACGATCGCGGCCGGAATGGCGATCTTCTCGGCGTAGGCACCCTCACGGCTTTGCAAGGTGACGCCGAACACCGCATCGCCCACTTTGAGATCGGTGACGCTGGCACCCACAGAGCTCACGACGCCCGAAAAATCGCGGCCGAGGATGTGGGGAAAGCGCTCGATTTTATAAACGCCGCCGCCGGCGCGCTTCTTGCCGTCCGCCGCGTTCACGCTCGCGACCTTGATGTCGACGACGACCTCGTCAGGGGCCGCGACCGGGTCGGGCACGTCGGCGAGCCTGAGAACTTCCGGTCCGCCGTGCTTCTCCAGGATAACCGCCTTCACAGGAACCTCGTGGGCGCGATGATGGTGCGCCACATATGCGCCGACGGGCTGTGGTCGTTGCCGAGGCCCTCCTTCGGCTGGCGGAAGTTGCGGCCGATGAGGTCCGTGAACTCCTCGAGCTCGATCCGCTTGTTGGGGTCGAAGGCGTAGATGTCGTTGATCGTCACGTGGCGCGCCGACATGTACCATTTGTGGGCGCGGGCCTTCTCATAGGCTTCGTGCATCAGCTGCGACGGCTTGTAGCCCGGTCCGAAGAACTCGACGTAGCGCGTGGGGTACGGATAGCCGTTCGCCTCGTCGGCGAAGAAGCGCAGCGACTGGTGGTAGCGGATCGCCCAGCTCACTTCCTCGTCGACATAGGGCTCGATGAGCTGCGCGCCCCAATAGCCGTGATCGCTGCGGATGAACCCGGTGACGGCAATGTCGTGCAGCAGGCACGCCAGCACCATCTTCTCCTCGAGCCCGTTCTTCTGCGCGAGATTGGCGCTTTGCAGCAGATG
>DATJPD010000033.1:0-34231 GCA_035506575.1 Alphaproteobacteria bacterium | reverse complement strand
CGACAATCTGTCGTTCCCCGAGGCGGTCGAGAAGCTGGCCGGCGAAGCGGGCCTGCCGATCCCGCGTTTCACGCCCGCCGAGCGCGAGCGCGCGCAGCGCCAGCAGAGCCTGCACGACGTCGTCGAGGCGGCCTGCGCGTGGTTCCAGAAGCAGCTCGAGGGGCCGGGCGGCAAGCCCGGCCTGGCGTATCTGCGCGGCCGTGGCCTCACGCCCGAGACGATCGCGCGCTTCCGCCTCGGCTACGCACCGGATTCCCGCCACGCGCTGAAGACGGCACTCAAGGCCGCGGGGATCGAGGAGAATCTGCTGCTCGAAGCCGGGCTGATCGTCCGGCCCGAGGACGGGCGCGACAGCTTCGACTTTTTCCGCGGCCGCGTGATCTTCCCGATCATGGACCAGCGCGGCCGCGTGGTCGCGTTCGGCGGCCGCATCCTCGGCGACGGCCAGCCCAAATATCTCAACTCGCGTGACACGCCGCTGTTCGACAAGGGCCGCACGCTCTACGCGCTCGACAAAGCGCGGGCCGGGGTTGCGGGCGGTGCCGGACGGACGCCCTCGGCGCTGGTCGTCGTCGAAGGCTACATGGACGTGATCGCGCTGCACGAGGCGGAGTTCGCCGGTGCCGTGGCGCCGCTGGGGACCGCGATCACCGAGCGCCAGATCGAAGCCCTGTGGAAGCTGGCGCCCGAGCCGATCCTGTGCCTCGACGGCGATGCCGCCGGGCAGCGTGCCGCGTTCCGTGCGGCAGAACGGGTTCTGCCGCTGCTGAAGCCCGGGTTCAGCCTGCGCTTTGCGACCTTGCCGGCGAGCGAGGATCCGGACTCGCTGATCCGCCACCACGGCCCCGCCGCGATGGCGCAGATTCTCGAAGCCGCCCGGCCTCTGGTCGACCTGGTCTGGGATGCCGAAGCGGCTGGTCGGCCGCTGGATACGCCAGAGCGGCGGGCGGGGCTCGAGGCGCGGCTGAAGGAGCGGATTTCGCTCATCGCCGACCGCAGCGTTCAGCAACAATATTTCCAGACCCTGGTCCGGGAGCGCCTGTGGACAACGTTCCGGCCGCGGCGGTTCGGGGGAGCGGCGAAGCCTGTCCCGGCGATGCGGTATTCAGGTCTGGTGGACCCCCCGCTCGGACAGGTGTTGTTGACCACCCTGATCAACCACCCGGGCCTGATTGCCGAGTACTGTGAGACCCTGGCTGGCCTCGCACTACCCCAGCCCGGTCTCGACAAGATTCTGAAGGAAATTCTGGACTTTGCCGGGCGCTCTGAACTTGACACCACGGCCCTGAAAAGCCATTTAATGGCTGCGGGTTTGCCGCTGCCTCAGTTGCCGAAAGAGGTTTGGCCAAACCGGTATTATAAACCCTGGTCTTTTGCCAAACCGGACGCGGATATCGACACCGCGCGGGCGGGGCTTCAAAACCTCTTGAGCCGTTTGCATGAGGGTGAGCTTGAGGCTGAGGTGCATAAGGTCGCGGCGGAGATATCGGACGCCGGACAAGCTCGCCTCCAAGGTCTTCAGCAACAAATACAAGGGGTTGGGCTTCGACACGCGCCCGGGGACGACGAGTTCGGGTGACCTGAAGCGGTGCGGGCTGGTGCCGGCCGAATCTCGTGACGGGCTGCACTATATAGGGGGGTCTTTTTGGACTGTCCCCGGCGGGCCGGCGCCTCGCGCCAGCCTCGTGATCGGACACCGGGCGTAGGCTCAGGGCTCAACTCCTGGCGCGCCCAGCAGATAGGACGAACGGAACCAGATGACGACCAAAGTGAAGGCCGCTCCGGCCGCTCCCCCCGTTGACCTTGCCGATGGCCCCCTCCTCGACGCGATGGCGGCCGCCGTCAAGAAGATGGTCGCCCGGGGACGCGAGCGCGGCTTCGTCACCTATGATGAGATCAACGCGGTCCTGCCGCCGGACCAGGTCTCCTCCGAGCAGATCGAGGACACGCTCGCCATGCTCTCCGAGCAGGGCATCAACGTGGTCGAAAGCGAGGAGGCCGACGAGCCGACCGAGAAGCCCGCGGCCGCCAAGACCGCCTCCTCCGACAGCGAGGAGGAGGACGAGGACGAAGAAGAGGAAGAGTCGGGCGGCGGCAACATCGACGCCGATTCCATCGGCCGCACCGACGATCCGGTGCGCATGTACCTGCGCGAGATGGGCTCGATCGAGCTCCTGTCGCGCGAGGGCGAAATCGCGATCGCCAAGCGCATCGAGGCCGGCCGCGACAAGATGATCGGCGCCTTGTGCGAGAGCCCGCTGACCATGCGCGCGGTGGTGCATTGGCGCGACTCCCTGGTCGAAGGCAAGATGCTGCTGCGCGACATCATCGACCTGGACGCGACCATCGGCGGCGTGCCGTCGGCGGCGGGCGAGGGCAACGGTGCCGCCGCCGAGCCGGCCGAGGATGAGGCCGAGGGCGAGAAGGCTGAAGGCGCCGATGGCGAGGCGCGCGAGGGGCAGGGCGACGCCGACGGCGGCGGCGACGACGGCGATGAGAACAACCTCTCGCTCGCCGCGATGGAAAGCCAGCTCAAGCCGCAGGTCCTCGAGACGTTCGACAAGATCGCTGCGATCTATCGCCGCATGCATCGCATGCAGGAGAAGCGCCAGGAGGCGCTGCACACCGGCAAGTCGTTCAGCCCGGTCTCCGAGCGGCACTACCAGAAGCTCAAGGCCGAGCTCGTGCAGCTCCTCGAGGGCGTGCGGCTCAATAACCAGCGCATCGAGCAGCTGGTCGGCCAGCTCTACGAGCTGAATCGCAAGCTGACGCAGGGCGAAGGCAAGCTCCTGCGCCTGGCCGAGGGTGCGGGCGTCAAGCGCGAGGAGTTCCTCAGCAAGTACCAGAGCCGCGAGGTCGACCCGCGCTGGCTGTCGCGCATCGCGCGCCTGTCCGGCAAGGGCTGGGCGAAGTTCTCGACCCGCTACAAGAACGAGATCACGATCCTGCGCAAGGAGATCGCCGAGATCTCCGAGCGCGCCGGCCTGCCGATCGCCGAGTTCAAGAAGACGGTGAGCCAGGTGCAGCAGGGCGAGCGCGAAGCGGCGCGCGCCAAGAAGGAAATGGTCGAGGCCAATCTGCGCCTCGTCATCTCGATCGCGAAGAAGTACACGAACCGCGGCCTGCAGTTCCTGGACCTGATCCAGGAAGGCAACATCGGCCTGATGAAGGCGGTCGACAAGTTCGAGTACCGGCGCGGCTACAAGTTCTCGACCTATGCCACGTGGTGGATCCGGCAGGCGATCACGCGCTCGATCGCCGACCAGGCGCGCACCATCCGCATCCCGGTGCACATGATCGAGACGATCAACAAGCTCGTGCGCACCTCGCGCCAGATCCTGCACGAGATCGGCCGCGAGCCGATGCCCGAGGAGCTCGCCGAGCGCCTCGGCATGCCGCTCGAGAAGGTGCGCAAGGTGCTGAAGATCGCCAAGGAGCCGATCAGCCTCGAGACGCCGATCGGCGACGAGGAGGACAGCCATCTCGGCGACTTCATCGAGGACAAGAACGCGGTCCTCCCGGTCGAGGCGGCGATCCAGTCGAACCTGCGCGAGACGACCACGCGCGTGCTGGCGACCCTGACGCCGCGCGAGGAGCGCGTGCTGCGCATGCGCTTCGGCATCGGCATGAACACCGACCACACGCTCGAAGAGGTGGGCCAGCAATTCTCGGTCACCCGCGAGCGCATCCGCCAGATCGAGGCGAAGGCACTGCGCAAGCTCAAGCACCCGTCGCGCTCCCGCAAGCTGCGGAGCTTCCTCGACACCTGACATGGATTGAGTGCGAGTAATCCACGGCCGGCGAAGCATCCTTCGCCGGCCGTTTTTGAGCGGGGGACATCGATCGGATCAGCGGGAGCGGGACGTGAATCGATTTCGGTCCGTTCGGCGGAGCGAAACCTCTGCCCGTGCTGCGTGTCTGGCGATGGCGCTGACCTGGGCGGTGATTCTGTCGGCGTGCACGGCGCCAAGTACCGGTCCCGGGCGCGCGGTCCCGCCGGGCTATCTGTTCGCGGGTCGCTATCTGGACATAACAGCTCCGAATTCCGCTGGCTGGCGCTTAGTGTCGGAGAAGCCAGACCTCTGGGCCTTTGCCAGAAATGGAAGCGAGCCGGACGAAACCTATATTGCCTCGGTGGCAACGTTCGACCTTCCTGCCGCGATCAGTCGCGACGATTTCGTCGCGCTGGTCAGAAGAAACGCGGAGCGGGACTCGAACCCGGACCGCTTTAAGGACGTGCGTTCTACCGTAGAGCTCTCCGACGTGCGCCCGTATCCATGTGTTCATTATCAGGCGACGGCCGAGGATACACAGGCCAAGACGAGGACGGGCGATAGGCGACCCCTCGTGTTCGAGATGGTCGGCCTATACTGCCAGGATGTCTTGCTACGCGACATGGGCTTCGCCGCGATCTATTCCCACCGTGGCAACACGGCTGATCCTCAATTTCAAAAGGACGCCGCCGATTTTGTCGCTGGCATTCGCGTGCCCGGTCACTAGTCTAGGTCGCCAATCGTTGTCGAGGGCTACGCCTGCTCCATCCGATGCGCGCGCAGGAACGAGCGGATCTGCCGCACGGCGAGCGGGATGCGCTCCTTCGGCTGCTTCCACGGGAACATGCTGACTTCGGCTTTGGGGGCCAGCATCGCCGCCTCCATGGCGACGGCGTAAGGATGCGGCGGGATGTCGTCCGGCAGGATCAGCACCGGCGTCTGGCACTGGCGCACGAAATCGCGGGTGACCGTGTAAACGAAATCGGGATGGGTGTGGTACATCCGCGTCAAGAACTTCTCGACCACCTCCATGGTGATCTCCGGCCGGGCTTTGACGATGTCCGGCCCCCAGCCTTTCATGTTGGTGTCGTAGGACAGGTCCGGCAGTTCGGGCCGCCAGCCGCTGGGCTGGGCGAGCACGGCCGCGACGACCCGGTTGGGGGCCCGCTTCAGCAGGTTCCAGATGAAGGGGCCGCCGATGCAGAAGCCCATCACCAGGAACTTGTCGATCCCGAGATGATCCATGAGGCCGATGTGGTCGTCGGTATAGGCATCCCAGGGGCGGTCGGGCTCGAGCGGCCCGGTGGACTGCCCGCCGATGGCGTTGCGGAGATCGGCGGAGATGCAGCGATACTCGCCCTTGAACTCCTCGATGGGATTGAAGGGGTCGCCTTTCTTCAGGTTCGCGATCGTCGAGTTGAGGCCGCCGCCGGCGATGATCAGCAGCGGGAAGCCGGATCCGTCCTCTTCGTAGCGGATGCGGACGGGCCCCCGCTCGTAGAATTGCTGTCCGGGTTGCTGGGCGAGAGCGCGGCCGGCGGTCGCGATGGCGGTTGCGGCCGCACCGGTGGCCAGCACGTCGCGCCTGGTCGGATCCATCGTCCCCTCCCTGGATCGTTTGCGGCGGAGCCAAGCCCCTGCCTGCGACAGATTGCGCGTGCCGGCCCGTGGAGTAAAGTGCGCCTGCCCTGACCGGGCGGTGGGCCCGTAGTTCAGTTGGTTAGAACGCGCCGCTCATAACGGTGTTGTCGCAGGTTCAAGTCCTGCCGGGCCCACCATCGGCTGCGCGTCTTACGGATAGACGCGAAACCGGTCCGAGCCGCAGGCGGCCGCGGCACTCTGTCCGGCCTCCGTCGCCGCGAACTTGCAGAAGTCGTGCGCCGCCGCCCGCCACCCCGGCAGGCCGGCCGAAAGTACGAGACCGAGCGCCATCCCGAGCAGCATCCCGGAGAACATCGCGACCGGGTGGGAATCGTCGTCCAATTGCATCGCCATCACCATCATCTCCGCCCGCGCCATCATGTCAGGCACAACCCCGCAGGGCCGCGGATCACTCTGTGACAAAGGCGGGCCCGATCGGCGCGGCCGGCACGTTCCGGCTCTTGCGCGCGGCCGCAAGCATCTGCAAGGTCATCGGACCATGAGCGGCAAGATCTACATCGGCATCGGCGGCTGGACCTTCGAGCCGTGGCGCGGGGTCTTCTACCCGGACGACCTGCCGCGCAAGCGCGAGCTCGAGTTCGCCAGCCGCCGCCTCACCTCGATCGAGATCAACGGCACCTATTATTCCACCTTCAAGCCCGCGAGCTGGGCCAAATGGCGCGCCGAGACGCCCGACGGGTTCGTCTTCTCGGTGAAGGCATCGCGCTACTGCACCAATCGCAAGCAGCTCGCCGGTGCCGCAGAGTCAATCACCCGCTTCGTGGAGCAGGGGATGAGCGAGCTGCGCGACCGGCTCGGGCCGGTCAACTGGCAGCTCATGGACGGCAAGAAGCTGGACATCGAGGACCTCGAGGGCTTCTTCAAGCTTCTGCCGCGCGAGATCGCCGGGCTCCCGCTGCGGCACGCCCTCGAGGTGCGCAGCGACAGCTTCAAGGACAAGCGCTTCTATGACCTGGCACGGCGCCACAACGTCGCGATCGTGTTCGCGGACGACGACGAATTTCCCGCCATCGACGAGCCTACCGCGGATTTCACCTATGCGCGGCTGATGCGAACCAAGGAAGATGTCGCGACCGGCTACAGCGCCGCCGAGATCGGCCGCTGGGCCGAGCGGGCGCGGGCCTGGACCAAGCGCGGCGACGCCTTCATCTATTTCATTTCCGGCGCCAAGGTGCGCGCCCCGGCGGCGGCGCAGGCGCTGATCGAGCGGCTTGGACGATGTTCTTGATTTGTTCTCATCCGCGCGCTACCGTCGACCGATGCCCGGTTCCGGCCCGCGCGACGACTCTCTGGACGAGATGCGGCGCGCCTATGTTGATTCGATCGTGTTCCACTGCCGGCGCTGCAGCCACCGCGCGACGATCCCGCTCGGCGACCTGATCGATCGCTACGGCTCGCGGCTCAAGGAAAGCGAGATCATGCGGCGCGCTTATTGCAGCCAGTGCTCGGCGCGACAGTTCGACATGAGTCCCATGACGTCTTCCTTCCGGCGGTATGTGAAGCGGCGCTGATCCGTGGTACGCGCCGCCCCATCTGACAACATGATGTCCGACCGCCCGAAATGGACCAGGGCCAAGCGCGTCCTGAAGCTGATCTTCACGCCGATCGCCATCTTCCTGGCGATCCTCTACTTCGTCGTCGACGCGCTCGTCCTGTCGCTGGTCCGGCCGCTCATGCGGCGGCTCGCGGACTGGCCGCCGCTCGCCGGCGTCATGGCCTGGATCGCCAAGCTCGGTCCGTACCCGACCTTGGCGCTGATGCTCATTCCCATCGTCTTGCTCGAGCCGCTCAAGCCCGCGGCGTTCTATCTCATCGCCAAGCGCCACCAGGTGGTGGCGGGCACGCTGCTGCTCGCGATGACCGAGCTCGTGAAGATCGTCGCGGTCGAACGCCTGTTCCACCTCAGCCGCCCGAAGCTCATGAGGATCCGCGCGTTCGCTGTGGTCTACAACTTCGCGGTGGGGTGGCTCGCGTATCTCGAGGCGCTGCCGCCGTGGCAGCTCGTGTTGCGCGTGGTCGCCCAGGCCAAGGCGTTCAGCCGGCGCATGGTCGCGGCGGTGCGCGACTTGGCCAGCTGAGGACCCAGCTGAGGATTGGGCCAGCTAGGCCTTGTCGCGCCCGCTGATCTCGGCCTGCCAGGGAGCGACCCAGTGCTCCACCAGGCCGATGAACCAGTTGAGCGCGGTCGCCAGCACCATCAGAACGATGATCGGCACGAACATCGTGGCGGTGTCGAAGTTGTTCGCCGAGTTGATGATGATGGCGCCGAGGCCCGAGATGGTGGTGAAGAACTCCGCGATGACCATTGCGACCACCGCGCGCCCCACCGCGAGGCGGATACCGGCCATGATGTAGGGCAGGGTGGCGGGCAGGATGATGCGGCGCAGGATGGTCGCATCCGATGCCACGAACGCCTTGCCGACCTCGATCAGGCTTTTCGGCACGGCGGTGACGCCGAGCCAGGTGTTGATGGTGATCGGAAAGATCGACATCAACAGCACCACCGCGGCCTTCACCGCGAAGCCGAGCCCGAGCCACAGCATGAGGAGCGGCACCAGGGCCACCAGCGGCATCGCGTAGCCGGCCGTGACGTAGACGCCGAGGGCCGCCTCGAGCACCCAGAACCGGCCGATCACGAGGCCGAGCGGCACGCCGATGACGATCGCGAGGCCGTAGCCGGCGACGAACGGCTGCAGGCTTTGCGCAAGCGCTGCCCCCAGCTTGCCGGTCAGCAACAGCTCCCAGAAGGCCTCGGCGATCGCCGTCGGATAGGAGCCGAAGATGGGATTGATCCGGCGGCCGAAAAACTCCCAGGCGAGCAGCACGATGAACAAAGAGATCACGGTCACGACCCAGCGCGGCACGCGCCGCGTCCGGGACGTGGTCTCATCCGGCTCGGCCGATGCGAGCGAGGGAGCGCGCAACTCGCCGACCGCTACCTTGTCGTCCGGGCTCAATGCCGTGTCCCCGCGCCGTGCACCGCCCGCCAGATGCGGTAGCGGGTCTCGGCAAAAGCCGGCGTGCCGCGGATGACGCCGAGATCGCCGCGCGGCCGCGGCAGCGGCACCTCGACCACGTCCTGGATGCGGCCGGCCCGCATCACCACGATGTGGTCGGCGAGCAGCACCGCCTCGTCGAGGTCGTGCGTGACGAACAGGATGGTCTTCTTCGTGCGCGCGTGGATATCGAGGAGCTCGGCCTGCATGCTCTCGCGGGTCTGCGCGTCCAGCGCCCCGAACGGCTCGTCCATCAGGAGCACGGCGGGATCGATCGCGAGCGCCCTCGCGATGCCGACGCGCTGCTGCATGCCGCCGGAGAGCTGGTGGGGCCTGCGGACCGCCGAGTCCTTGAGTCCGACGAGCTCGAGATAGCGCATCGCGGTCTCGCGCAGCGCCGGGCCGCGGACGCCCTTCATCTCCAACCCGAACATGACGTTCTCGAGGGCGGTCAGCCATGGCAGCAGCTCGGCATGCTGGAACACCATCCCGCGGTCGTAGCCGCACGCCTTGACCTCGCGCCCGTCGACGGTGACGCGTCCGCTGGTTGCCGTCTCGAGGCCCATGGTGACCCGCAGTGCCGTCGTCTTGCCGCAGCCGCTGGGGCCGATCAGCACCACGATCTCGCCGTTGCGGACGGTGAAGCTGACGCGATCGAGCGCCTGGACGGTGTGGACCTTGCCCTCGAGCCGCAACGTGAAGCGCTTCGAGATGTCGACGAGGCTGACTTCACCCATCGGGACGGCCCTATTTCGCCGCCAGACGCTCGAGCGCCCTGGCGCGGACCCCGGCGTCGACGACCAGCGCCGGATCGAAGCTCTGCTTGATCGAGCCGTCCCGGATCAGCTGCTCCTGCATCCAGCGCAGCTTCGTCATCGGGACCGGCCAGTCGGGATCGATCGCGTGCGTGCGCACGGCCTGGTCGAAGACGAACTCCGGGCGGGGATCATCGGCCTTCAGACCCGTCATCTCGCGCGTGAGCCGCAAGGCGTCGTCGCGGTGCGAGAGCGCGTAACGAAGGGCTGTCATCTCCGCCATCAGGAAGCGCACGGCGTCGTCGCGCCGGGTCGCCAGGGTCTTGCCCGTCGTCATGGCGCATTGCCGGATATAGTCCGGAAACGCGTCTTTCGCCGCGATCAGGCCCTTGAGCCCCTGCCGTTCGATGATCGGCTCGTACTCGTCTGACACGACCGCCGCATCGGCCACGCCAGCCAACACCGCCTTGTAGCGCTCGACGTCGGCCCCGAGATTGGCGAAGTTCACCGTCTCCGGCGGCACGCCGTTCTTCTCGAGAATGCCGCGCGCGATGATCGCCGGGAAGCCTGCGGGGGCGGAGATCGCGACGGTTTTCCCCTTGAGATCTGCAATTGAGCCGATGGTGCTCCGCGCATAAATCACGTAGGGCAGCGCCTGCCAGTTGCAGCCGATGATCCTGATGTCGCCGCCGCGCCCCGCGGCCACCATGCTGCTTGCCGGTCCGGCCTCGAAGCTGTCGAGGTCGCCTGCGATCAGGGATTGCAGGGCGGTGATGTCGGTCTTGAACTGGACGATCTCGAGCTTGAGGCCCTGCTTCTCGGCGAAGCCGTTTTGCACCATAAAGAAGAAGCCGGCATCGCTGTGGGCCGAGATCAGTCCATGCCGCCATGTGGGCGTCTGTGCGCCGGCCCCTGATACGAGGAGCGGCGCGAGTGCCAATGCGATGGCCGCGGCACCCAGCAGCCGCCAAAGGCGCGTATGGCGTGGGCCGCGCATCGGCCTACTTGGCACCCACGAGCGCCAGCGCCTGGGCCCGGATGTCGGGCTCGATGACCTTCGTCACGTCAACCGGCTGCTTGAGGTTGCCCTCTCGCACCAGCTCCTCGTCCATCCATTTGAGCTTGTCGACCGGGATCGAGAATTCCGGGTCCACGGCGTGCGAGCGGATCGCGTCGTCATAGACGAACTCAGGTCGTGGATCGTCGGCCTTGATGCCGGTGATCTCGCGCGTGACCCGCAGCTCCTCGTCGCGGTGTGCGACGGCGTAGCGCCAGGCCTGGATCTCCGCGGCCATGAAATGGACCGCGTCGTCGTGCCGTGCCGCCAGCACCTTGGCGCTCGACATCATGCACTGACGGAGATAGTCGGGCAGCGCGTCGCGCGCCGCGACCAGCATCTTCATGTCCTGCTTCTCGGCGATCGGGACGTATTCGTTCGAGACGATCGCGCCCGCGGCAACCCCGGCGGCTACGGCCTTGAAGCGGTCCAGGTCGCCGCCCAGGTTGGCGAAGTTCACGGACGACGGGTCGACGCCGTGCTTCGCCAGGACGGCGCGCGCGACCACTGCGGGATTGGCCGAGGGGGCCGAGATGGCGAAGGTCTTGCCCTTGAGCTCGGCGAGCGAGCTCACGTCCTTGCGGGTGAAGATGCCGTAGGGCAGGCCCGGCCAGTCGCAGCCGATGATCTTGAGGCCGCCGCCGCGCGAGCTCGCCACCATCGAGCCGTCGGGGCCGCCTTCGAAACTGTCGATCTCGCCGGCGATCAGCGCCTGCAGCGCCAGGATATCGGTCTTGAACTGGACGATCTCGAGCTTCAGGCCCTGCTTCTCGGCGAACCCGTTCTGGACCATGAAGAAGAATCCGGCATCGCTTTTGGCGAGAATGGCGCCGTGCTTCCAGTTATGCGTGGCCTGTGCCGCGGCCGGTTCGGGCGAGGCGAGGGCCAACAAGCCTGCAACCACTGCACCCCCGATCATCGTCGCCCGTGTCGCAACGCGCACGCGTGTCCTCCCTCGCATTGGTCTGTGTACGGACGGTCAACATAGCATGCGTCGCCCCTCCGGCAAGGATGACGCCAAGAACGGGGCGGGTACGGCCGGCTTGACGCGTCGAGGCGTGTCCCGGAACCTGCCCGGCGTTCTGCCATCCGATACGGGAGGATCCCATGAGTGCGTTCGAGACCGGGCTGAAGATCAGGAAATCGGTGCTGGGGGAGGCGTATGTCGAGCGTTCGCTCGCCGACATGGACGACTTCACCCGCGACTTCCAGCAGTTCGTCACCGGCTTCGCCTGGGGTCAGGTGTGGTCGCGCCCCGGCCTCAGCCTCAAGGAGCGCAGCCTGCTCAACCTCGCGTTCCTGACCGCCCTGAACCGGCCGCATGAGCTGGAGCTGCACGTGGCCGGCGCCCTCAACAATGGCCTGACCAAGGACCAGATCCGCGAAGCCCTGCTGCAGGCGGCCGTCTATTGCGGCTTCCCCGCCGCGCTCGATGCGTTCCGCACCGCCCGGCGGGTCTTCAAGGAGCGCGAAGCGGCGGCCAAAGCCGGCGGATAGCCCGGGTCGGGCCTGTTCCGGCCACGGGGCGGATTTGCTAGACTCGAAGCGTCTGGGACCCGGGGGGACGGACATTGGCGTGATACGCGTCGTCATCGCAGACGATCATCCGATGATGCGGCGGGCGTTGGCCGAGGCCGTGGCATCGGCGCTTGCCGCCGCGGTCGAGGTGAGCGAGGCGGGCTCGTTCGCCGACGCGGAGCGGCTGCTGTCGCAAGGCCCGCCGCCCACGCTTCTGCTGCTCGATCTCACGATGCCCGGCATGAGCGGCTTTGCGGGTCTCGCGATCTTACGCGGAGCCCATCCCGAAATCCCGATCGTCATCGTATCCGCAAGCGAGGATCCGCCGCTCATCCGGCGGGCGATCGAGTTCGGGGCCGCAGGCTACATCCCGAAATCGCTGCCGATCGGCAAGATCGGCGAGGCGTTGCGGGCCGTCCTGGCGGGGGACATCTGGGTCCCCGATTCCGCCGTGGCAGTGCCGGTCGACCACGAGACGGCACAGCTCGCCTCGCGCCTGGCCGAGCTGACGCCGCAGCAACTTCGCGTGCTGACGCTGGTCGCCGAGGGCAAGCACAACAAGCAGGTCGCATTCGAGATGGACATCACCGAGGCGACGGTGAAATTCCATCTGTCGCAGATCTTTCGCAAGCTCGCCGTGCAAAGCCGCACGCAGGCGGTCATTGCCGCACAGCGGATGCGGCTGACGGGCGATTCGGCCGGCGCGGGCGGCGCGTCAGCCGGCGACTGACAGGGTCCGGTCCGGCTGCGCCGTCAGCCGCGACAGCAGCGACCTGAGGGCGGCCGGGCTCACCGGCTTGTGCAGAAGCGGCAGTCCTCGCGCCTGGGCGACGGCGCGCACCGCCTCGCTGTGGTCGGCGGTGATCAGGACCGCGCGGAGCGGCTGGCCCGTCACCGCCGACAGCCGGTCGAGCACGTCGATCCCGCTCTCGCTCCGGCGCAGATGGTAGTCGAGCAGGACGGCGTCCGGCGGCCGGCCGGCGTCGCGGAGCGCCACGACCGCGCTGTCGAGATCGGTGGCGGTCAGGACCGTGCAGGACCATGCCTGGAGCAGGCCGCGCATCGCGGTCAGGATGCTGGCTTCGTTGTCGATGCACAGCACCGTCTTGCCGGCGAGCAGGTTCGGCACGGCCACGCGCTCGGGGCGGTCGAGCGGCTGCGCCACCGCATCCCGGGCGAGCGGCAGGGCGATGGAGAATGCGCTGCCGCGGCCGGGCCACGAGCGCACCGTCACCTTGTGACCCAGCATCTTCGCGATGCGGTCGACGATCGCGAGTCCCAGCCCGAGGCCGCTGGGGACGTCCGGGTCGTCGGCATCGAGCCGCCGGAATTCGCCGAATATCTCGCCGATCTTGTGCTCCGGGATGCCGCGCCCCGTGTCCCACACCTCGATCGACAGCTCGTTGCCGCGCCGCCGGCAGCCGACCAGGACGCGTCCGCGCCGTGTGTAGCGGATCGCATTCGAGACGAAGTTCTGGACGACCCGCCGCAGCAGGGTCGGATCCGTATGCACCACGGCCCGTGAATCGACCAGCCGCAGCGACAGACCCTTGCCTTGCGCCGAGGGCTCGAACGACGCAACCACGCTGCGCAGCACGTCGCCCACCGCCATATGACGGGGCTCCGCCGCCAGCGCTCCGGCGTCCAGCTTGGAGATCTCGAGCAGCGCCTGCAGCAGCTGCTCGACCGCGCGCTGCGCATCGTCGAGCTGTTCGAGCAGCCGCGCATCCTCAGGCGCCCGCGGGCGCTCGGCGAGGGTCGCCGCGAACAGCCGTGCGGCGTGCAGGGGCTGCAGCAAGTCGTGGCTGGCTGCGGCGATGAAACGGGTCTTGCCCAGATTGGCGGTGTCGGCCAGCTGCTTGGCGTGCTCGAGCTCCTGGTTGAGCTCGGTCAGCTCGCGGGTGCGCTCGTCCACGCGGCGCTCCAGCGTCTCCTTCGCTTCGCGCAGCACGGCCTCTGCCCGCCGCTCGTCGCTGATATCCTGATAGAGCGTATAAAACCCGGCGACTCGTCCGCTCGCGTCGAAATGCGGGATGTAGGTCCCCCGCGCGAGCTCGAGTCCGATCGCCGGGAATTCGATCTCGAACGTCTGATGCTGGCCGGCGAGCGCCCCGTCGATATGCGGCTTGAGCCGCCGGTAACGGTCCTCGCCCAGAGCCTCGCGGATCGTCAGCCGCCGCGTCTGCTCGCGGGTGAGGCCCAGCGCCTGCTCGTAGGAGCGGTTGGTGAACTGGTAGTGCTCGTCGCGGCCGACATAGGCGATCAGCACCGGCACGTTGTCCGTGTAGATGCGGATCCGCCGCTCGCTGTCCTGCAGCGCCTCCAGCGTGCGGATGCGGTCGGTGATGTCCGTGCACACGAGCACGAAGCCGCCGCCGTCCGAAATGGGGTTGATCTGGACCTCGAGCACGCGGCCGTCCGAGCGGCGGACCTCGTGCGCCGAGGTGCCGCCGGCGGGCGAACCGGGACCGGCCAATACAGGCGTGAGATCGAGTTTGAGCGGCGCCGTGGCGGCGTGGTCGGCGATCGTCGCCAAGGGCGTGCCGATCCGTGCCAGCTCGTCCGGCACCCCGATCAGCTGCAACAGCCGCTGGTTCCAGGCCGCCAGCCGCGACTCGGCGTCGAACATGCCGATGCCCTGGCTGACATTCTCGAGCGTGGCACGCAGCAGGTCGCGGTTGAACAGGATCGCCTCGGACGCGTCGTTCAGGATGGCGCGCCGCCGTTTGGCGGCCGCACCGCGGCCGTGGCGTGCGGCGGCGACCATGATGCGCGCCGAGGCGGCGCCGACGGCGCCGCTGAGGAGCCGCTCGGTGTAGTCGGCGAGATCGCTCTCGCGATAGGACGCGACCGGGCCGGCATAGGCGGTCTCTGCCAGCTCGACCCCCAGGAGGCGGGTTGCGAGCGCCTTGAGGTCGTCGAACGCAGGGGCCCGGCCGGGCTCGATGGGGCGGCTCGGGCGGAGGCGGCCCGCACCCGCGACGAACGCCTCCGCCTGGCGGACGTCGCGCTCCTCGTGCCGCGACACGAACGACACCGTGATGAGCAGCGCCACGTTCACCAGGAGGCTCCACACCACGCCCGTCGTCAGCGGATCGAACGCGGCCGTGAACGACGGCAGCTCGTCGCTGAACAGCGACGGCCACAGAACCCAGCCCGAATCGTGAAACGACGGCAGCAGCAGCGTGTTCGCCCACACGAGCGCTCCGCCGGCCATGCCGGCGAGCGCTCCGTTGCGGTGTGCGCGGCGCCAGAACAGCCCGATGATCAAGGCCGGGGCGAACTGGGCGACCGCGCAGAACGAGATCAGGCCGATCGACGCCAGCGGGTAGCGTCCGTCGATCGCGCGGTAATAGAGATAGGCTGCGAAAAAGATCGCGAGGATGGTGACCCGGCGGACGGTCAGCAGCGTGTCGCCGATTCCGGTGCGTGTCTCCGAGGTGAAAGACGACCGCCGCAACAGGAGCGGCATGACGAGCTCGTTCGAGATCATGGCGCTCAACGCCACGGAGGCGACGATGACCATGCTCGTCGCCGCCGACAGCCCGCCGATGAACACGAAGAGCGACAGCAGCGGCGCTCCCGCGGACATCGGCAGCTTCAGCACGAACAGGTCCGGAATCGTCTGGGCATCGAGCCGCAGAAGCCCTGCTGCGGCCAGCACCGGAACGAACAGGTTGATGACGATCAGGTAAAGCGGAAACAGCCATGCGGCGGTGCGCAGGTTCCTCTGGGTATTGCCGTTCTCGACGACCGCGACGTGGAACTGGCGCGGCAGGCACAGGAACGCCAGCGCCGAAACGACCGTGATGGCGAGCCAGGATGGTCCCAGCGACGTGACGTCGAGCCGGGCGCGGATCGCGACATTCGACAGCGCCTGTCCCTGCCAGTCGGTGAAGCCATGGAACATCCCGAACATCACGAACAGTCCGACGGTGAGCAGTGCGCCGAGCTTGACCAGCGATTCGAAGGCGATCGCGAGGATCATGCCGTGGTGGCGCTCGCTGGCCTGGACATGCCGGACGCCGAACAGGATCGAGAACACCGCCATGGTGAACGCGATATAGATCGCGCTGTCCTGCAGGATGAGCGTGGAGCCGCCGACGTGCTCCGGCGTTGCGACCAGGGCGTTGAAGCTGAGCGCCGCCGCCTGGAGTTGAAGCGCGATATAGGGCATCACGCCGACCACCGCGAGGACCGTGGCGGTCGCGGCGACGAGCCGGCTCTTGCCGTAGCGGGCGCCGATGAAATCGGCGATCGAGGTGATGTTCTCGGCCCGCGCGACCGTGATGATCTTGCGCAGGAGCGGATAGCCCGCGGTGATCACGAGCACCGGGCCGACATAGATCAGAAGGAAATCCATGCCGCTCGACACGGCGCGGCCTACCCCGCCGTAGAAGGTCCACGACGTGCAGTAGATCGCGAGCGACAGGGCATAGATGACCGGCTCTTTGGCCGGGCCGGGCCACGCGGCGGCGCGCCGGTCGCCGTAGTAGGCGATCGTGAACAGCACGCCGAGATAGGCGAGCGAGACCAGAAGCAGGACCCAGTCGGCAAACATCTCTCGAGGCGTTCTCCCGGCCGGCTTCGATTCAAGAGTCGCATGCGGGGCGATGGGCCGCAAGCGACGGCGGATTCGAGAAGATTTGTTTTATTTCAGTGGCTTGCGGCTCGACCAAAGTCGAGGACGGTGGGCGAGGGGGCTGCTGCTAAAGTTTGCTTCACGCTGGCGATCACGCCGGCCGACGGCGGCAAACGCCGAACGCGCATCGCGACAAGGGAGAAAACGTCATGTCGGCAACAGCTACTGCGTCGATGGGGCGCTCGCAGGGGATCAATCTGCCCTTCATCATCGGAGCGTCGTCCGTCGGCACGCTGATCGAGTGGTACGACTTCTATCTCTACGGCGTACTGGCGCTCTTCTTCAGCAAGCACTTCTTCTCACCGGCGCTGGACCCCGGAATCGCATTCATCGCCAGCCTTTTCGTGTTCTGGACGGGCTTTCTTGTCCGCCCCTTTGGCGCAATCGTGTTCGGCCATCTGGGCGATCTGATCGGCCGCAAGTTCACGTTCATGCTGACCCTGCTGATCATGGGCGGCTCGACCTTCGTCGTCGGCTTGCTGCCGGGCTTCGAGACGCTCGGAGCCTTGGCGCCGGTCCTGCTGGTGGCCATGCGCGTGTTGCAGGGCCTGGCGTTGGGCGGCGAATACGGCGGTGCTGCGACCTACATCGCCGAGCACGCGCCAGACCGGCAGCGTGGCTTCTATACGAGCTGGATTCAGACCACCGCGACCTTGGGTATCGTGCTCGCGTTGCTCGTAATCCTGGCCTGCCGGCTCTATTTCGGCGATGCGGCCTTCTCCGACTGGGCATGGCGCGTGCCGTTCCTCATCTCGGCCGTCCTCGTCGTCTTGTCGATCTACATCCGCATGAAGCTCGAGGAGTCGCCGCTCTATGCGCGCCTCAAGGAGCAGGGCAAGTCCTCGGCGAATCCGGTCAAGGACACCTACAGCAGCGGCCGGAACATCGGGCTCATGCTTCTGGCCCTGTTCGGCGCCACGGCGCCCGAAGGCGTGGTGTGGTACACGGGGCAGTTCTACGCCCTGTTCTATATGACGACCGTGCTCAAGATTAACTACGTCACGGTCTACACGATCATGATGATAGCGCTGACCCTGGGTGCGCCGTTCTTCATCGTGTTCGGCTCGCTCTCGGACAAGATCGGGCGGCGCAACATCATGACGCTCGGGTTCGCGCTTGCCGTGATCAGCTACTGGCCGGTCTTCACCTGGCTGGGGACGTACAAGGACAACCCGTTGATGCTGGGTGTGCTCGTGTTCTACATGGTGATCCTGGTCACCATGGTCTACGGGCCGATCGCGGCGTTCCTGGTCGAGCTGTTCCCGGCCAAGATCCGATACAGTTCCATGTCGCTGCCCTACCACATCGGCAACGGCGTTTTCGGCGGATTGGTTCCGGCGGCGGGTGCCTCGATCGCGGCGATCACCGGCACCGCACTCGGCGGATTGTTCTACCCGATGGGCATTGCCGCCCTCGGCGTGGTCGTCAGCCTCATCGGGCTGCGCGAGCCCACCCACCACGTCAACATTTGGGAGGAAGTCGGCGGCGCTCCGCCGCTGGTGCCTGACCAGATCTGATCCCACATCGCACAAGGAGCGGCCCCGGGGCGACCCGGGGCCGCTTTCTTTTTGGGCCGGGATCACTTACATCCACCGCATGACCAACGATCCCCAGCCAGGCCCCGCGCCCATCCCTGTCTCCGTTCTGACCGGCTTCCTCGGCAGCGGCAAGACGACCTTGCTCTCCCGTCTTCTGCGCCATCCCGGAATGGCGGATACGGCGGTCATCATCAACGAGTTCGGCGAGATCGGCCTCGACCATCACCTGGTCGAGGCGGCCGACGGCGAGCCGGTGGTGATGAGCAGCGGGTGCCTGTGCTGCACCGT
Organism: Alphaproteobacteria bacterium; assembly: GCA_035506575.1. Lineage (GTDB taxonomy): Bacteria > Pseudomonadota > Alphaproteobacteria > CACIAM-22H2 > CACIAM-22H2 > DATJPD01. The sequence goes on along the minus strand of DATJPD010000033.1, from coordinate 16,002 downwards.
GCGCAACGACTTGGTCGACACCTTGCGCGGACTCTATCTCAAGCGCGTGCGCGGCGTGGTGCCGGAATTCCGGCGCGTGGTGATCGAGACCACGGGCCTTGCCGATCCCGCCCCGATCCTCCATACCCTGATGGAGGACCCGGTGGTGGAGACGTATTTCTCGCTCGACAGCGTGGTCACCACCGTCGATGCCGTGCACGGCGAATCGCAGCTCGACGCGCAGCCGGAATCGGTCAAGCAGGCAGCCGTGGCGGACCGCCTCGTTCTGACCAAGACCGATCTGGCCTCCCCGGAGGCCGTGGCCCAGCTCCAGCGCCGGCTGGGCCGGCTGAACCCCGGAGCGCCCCTCTTCGCGGCGGTCCAGGGCGAGATCGATCCGGAGCAGCTGTTCAACGCCGGTCTCTACAATCCCGAGACCAAGAGCATCGACGTCCGGAACTGGCTGCGCGACGAAGCGATCGCGGCCGCCTCCGATCCACATGGGCATACCCATGACCATGATGACGATAACGGGTATGAGCACGGGCACGGGCACGGCCATGATCACGGGCACGAGGCACGGCTCGACGTCAACCGCCACGACGCGCGCATCCGCGCCCATTGCCTCCTCCTGGAGGAGCCGCTCGACTGGGAATCGTTCAGCCTGTGGCTGGGCTCGCTCGCCAGCGGCTACGGCGACCGGCTGCTGCGGGTGAAGGCGATCCTCAACATCCGGGGCGAGCCGGGGCCGGTCGCCGTCCATGGGGTGCAGCACATGTTCCATCCGCCGGCCCGCCTGCCGGCGTGGCCCGACGATGACCGCCGCTCGAAGCTGGTCTTCATCACGCGCGACATGGAGCGGCGCTTCCTCGAAGAATCGCTCGCGGCCTACCGCGGCGATCAGGCGCAGCGCGCCAGCTAGGAGTGATGCGCCTCGGCCGGGGTACGGCCGGGCGATGGCGCGGGAGCCGCGGGCTCTGCCGCGCGCGTGCCGCCGCTCTCGACCATCGTCGAGCGGTCGAAGCGGATGACAAAGACGGCTCCGCCGGTGGGCTGGTTGTGGACGCTGACCGTACCGCGATGCGCCTCGGCGATCCGCGAGACGATCGACAGGCCAAGCCCGCCCGAGCTTCCGCGGCGCCGCCTGTCGCGCCGCCAGAACCGCCGGAAGACGAGCTCGCGCTCCGCCTCCGAGACGCCGGGTCCCTGGTCGCGGACATAGATCGCGGGCTCGGGCGTGACCTCGATTTCGACGGTCGTGCCGCGCGGCGTATGGGCCAGCGCGTTTTCGACCAGGTTTCGCACCGCCTGGCCGAGAACGTCCGCGTTTCCGCGGATGAGGACAGGCGCCGGGCACTCTGGAACGGCGAGGGACTTGTTCTGCTTCACGGCGAGCGGGGCCAAATAGGCGGCCACCTCGGCGCACACCGCGTGAAGATCGGCGACCTCGTCCCGCCGGATCACCAGGGTTTCGAGCTCCGCGAAATTGAGCAGCTGGTCGACCAGGCGGCTCATCATGGTGACGTCCTGCCGCAGCGCCGCCGCGACCTCCTGGTCGGCGATAAGGTCGATATTCGTGCGCAGGATGGCGAGCGGCGTCCGCAGCTCGTGCGCGGCGTCGGCCGTGAAGTCACGCTGCGCCTTGAAGCCTTGCTCGAGACGGTCCAACGCCGCGTTGACCGCGTGCACGAGGGGCTGGATCTCGCCCGGCAGCCCCGTTTCGGGCAGGCGGATGTCCACGCTGGCAGGACCGATCTTCGCCGCACGATCCGAGGCGATGAGCACAGGTTTGAGGCCGGCGCGAACGATCACGATCTCGATGACCAGCAGCAGCAGCAGAATCGGAGCGGTGATCCAGCCGACTTGCGGAAAGAAATCCGCGACCACGTCGTCGACCAGAACGTCGCGGTTCGCGAGGTCTTCCGACACCTGGATCCACAGCGGCACGCCATCGACCACCACGGGAACGCTGGCGCCATAGAGGTTCCCGTTGTGCCGGTGCAGATGGAAGTAGTAGGTCGAGCTGCTGTGCGGATCGTCCAGGTCGATGGGATTACCGCTGACAAACGAGGAGAAGAGCGTGTTGCCCGCGGCATCCTGGACCGAATACGCGTAGCGGCCGTACGCGACCGAGTAGCTGTCCTGCAGTCGCGCGGGCAAATGGAGGCGCCACTGTCCGTCCTTGTGCTCGAGGTAGTCGCTGATCTCGTGCGCCTGCTCTTCCATCGCCTGCTGCTCCAGGCTGACGACGGTCGATTTGAGCAGGAAGTAAAGCGCCAGCGGCAACGCGATGCACGCCACCGCCACCGCAGCGATCTGCATCGCGGCGATGCGGCTGAGCATCGAGTTGAACTGCAGCTTCATTTGGCTTCGGACAGCATATACCCCACGCCGCGCACGGTATGCACCTGAACGTTGGCGCCGATATCGGTCAGACGCTTGCGCAGCCGGTGCACGTACACTTCGACCGCGTTCGAGCTGATCTCCTCGCCGAGTCCGTAGAGGCTGTTCTCGAGGAACTTCTTCGGGATCACGCGTCCGCTGCGGCGCAGGAGGTGCTCCAATATGGCCAGTTCTCGCGCGCCGAGGATCTGCGCCTTCTCGTCAATGAACACCTGCCGGCCGGCTGTGTCGAGCGTCAGGTTTCCCATGCGCAGCGCCGTCCCCAGCAGGTTGCCCGGCCGGCGCAGCAGCGCATTGATGCGCGCCACCAGCTCTTCCAGCGCCACCGGCTTGACCAGATAATCGTCGGCACCCGAGTCCAGCCCTTCCACGCGCTCGCGCAGGCTGCCGCGCGCCGTCATCACGATCACCGGGGTCATGTCGCCGCGCTGGCGCATCGTCTTGAGCACCGACAGCCCGTCCTCATCCGGCAGCCCGAGGTCGAGGATGACCACCTCGAACTTGATCGTGGCAAGCGCCTCGGCCGCATCCGTCGCGGTGTCGATCACATCGACCTTGAAGCCCGTTCGCTCGAGCCCCTGCTTGAGGAGGCTCGCCAGTCGCTCGTTATCTTCGATGAGCAGTAGTGCCATGATGTGTCCTGGTCGCGGGCGATTGTCCCAAAGATCGGCGGGCGAAGCGAGAGGCAGGCTGTGGCCGTAAGCACGCCGTAAGGCAGTTGTCAGGGCAACGTAATTGCCAGGCCCCGTCCGAGGCCGGCGGGGCTGGCCCTATAGCATTGATCGCCCGTCATATTTCCGCAAAATCCCGGCCCTCATGATTCGAGACCTGCGCGTGTCCATCCTGGGCCCGGCCGTGCGCCGGCATGTGCGACTTGTCCGGCGGCATGACTTGGCGACTCGCCTGACCGCGTGGGCATCGTCAGGCCGTTTAAAGCGAAGGTTCAGACTGACGTAAGGGAAAGCCGATAGATGAAGGCCGGCGTTGGCCATCCCGCCTTAGGAGACGATCGCTCCATGCCCCACGAAGTCCTGCCGCGCAGCCTCGATGCCGTCCGCGCGATGTCGCCGGGGCGGCGGCTGGCTGCGGCCGGACTGGTGATCGTCGTTGCCGCCGCGGCCGGCTATTGGCTCGTCGCCGGATCGTCGCCAGCGCCGCCGCCTCAGCCGCCCAAGACCACGCCGGATGAGTTCCGCCCGACCAAGGAGCAGTGGAGCGACTTCACGATCAAGCCGGTGGAGGCGTTCACCTTCCACAGCGAAGAGTCGACCGAGGGTAAGATCGCCGTCAATGAAGATCGCCAGACGCCGGTGTTCTCGCCGTATTCCGGGCGCGTAACACGCCTCGTGGCGCAGCTGGGCCAGCATGTCGAGCGCGGCGATCCGTTGTTCGCGATCGATGCGACCGAGAACGTACAGGCCTTGAACAGCCTGATCGCGGCGGCGGCGCAGGTGAACAAGGTCCGCTCGCAATTCAATCTGGCCAAGACCAACGAGCATCGCGCGCACGAGCTCTACGACGCGAAGGCCGGCTCGCTGAAGGACTGGCAACAGACGCAGTCGGACCTGGTCGGCGCCCAGAACGACCTCAACTCGGCTGAGATCGCGCTCGCCGCGGCGCGCAACCAGCTGCGCATCCTTGGCCGCAGCCCGCAGGACATCGACCAGGCCGAGAAGGCGCTTCACATCAACGCCGAGACGGTCGTGGCCTCGCCGATCTCGGGCACCGTGACCGAACGCAAGGTCGGGCTGGGCCAGTACCTGACCGCCGGCGGGTCCGATCCGGTGTACAGGATCGGCGATCTATCGACCGTGTGGCTGGTGGCAGCGGTCAAGGAGACCGATGCGCCGAAGATCCGCCTCGGCGCCCCGGTCGAGGTTCGGGTCCTCGCGTTTCCGGGCCGGACGTTCAGCGCCCGCATCACCTACATCGCCCCCTCGGTGGATCCGGCGACCCGCCGTATCGCCGTGCGCGCCGAGGTCGAGAACCCGGGTGGCGAGTTGAAGCCCGAGATGTTCGCGAGCTTCGTCATCATCACGGGCGCCGATGTCACCTCGCCGGCGGTACCGCAGAGCGCTGTCATTTACGAGGGCGAGAACGCGCGCGTTTGGGCGGCACTTCCGGACCGCGTGATCGCCTCGCGCCCGATCAAGACCGGGATCACCAGTTCCGACGGGATGGTTCAGGTCCTGTCCGGCCTCCAGCCGGGCGACCAGGTGGTCACCCGGGGAAGCCTGTTCATCGATCGCGCCGCCGCTTCGGATTGACCGGCGCCGCCCGCGACACCGACGTCCCTGCGAGCCACAGATGACCTCCATCGTCGCCTTCGCCCTCAAGAACCGGTTCCTGGTGATCCTCGGCTTCATCACCATGATCGTGGCCGGCCTGTTTGCGTTCACCCAGCTCAACATCGAGGCCTATCCCGATCCCGTGCCGCCGATGGTCGACGTGATTACGCAGAGCCCGGGGCTGTCGGCCGAGGAGATCGAGCGCTACATCACCATCCCGATCGAGATAGGCGTGTCCGCCCTTCCATACCTCACCGCGATCCGCACCATCTCGCTGTTCGGGCTCTCGGACGTGAAGCTCCAGTTCACCTACGACTTCACCTATCTCGAGGCGGAGCAGCAGGTGCTCAACCGGCTGAGCCAGCTGCCGCAGCTGCCGAACGGCGCTCTGCCGCAGATCTCACCGACCAGCCCGATCGGCGAGATCTATCGCTACCGTGTGGTCGGGCCGGGCTACAGCGCCACCGACCTCAAGACCATCCAGGACTGGATCCTGGAACGCCGCTTCCGCGCCGTGCCTGGCGTCATCGACGTGACCGGCTGGGGCGGCAAGACCAAGACCTACGAGGTGACGGTCGATCTCAACAAGCTACTCGCCTACGGGCTGACCCTGCCGCAGATGCTGCAGGCGCTGAACAACGCCAACGCCAATGTGGGCGGCGGCACGGTGAATATCGGCCCGCAGGTGGCCGTCGTGCGCGGCGTCGGCCTGATCCAGTCCATCTCCGACATCCGCAACACGATGCTCACCTCGGTGAACGGCACGCCGGTGCGCATCCGCGACGTCGCGACCGTGCAGACGAGCAACCTGCCGCGCCTGGGCATCGCTGGCCAGGATGACGACGACGACATCGTCCAGGGGATCGTGCTGATGCGCCGCGGTCAGCAGAGCCTGCCGACCATCCGGCGCGTGGAAGACGAGGTGCAGAAGATCAACAATTCGAACCTCCTGCCGCCCGGCGTGCATATCGAGAGGATCTACGACCGCAGCGAGCTCATCCACGTGACCACGCACACGGTGCTGCACAATCTCCTGTTCGGCATCGGGCTGATTTTCCTGGTGCAGTGGCTGTTCCTCGGCAATCTGCGCAGCGCCATCATCGTCTCGGCGACCATCCCGTTCGCCTTCCTGTTCGCCGCCGCCATCATGGTCATGCGCGGCGAGTCCGGGAATCTGCTGTCGATCGGCGCCATCGATTTCGGCCTGATCGTCGATGCGACCGTGATCATGGTCGAGAACATCTTCCGCCATTTGAGCGAGCACGATTCGGCCATGCGGCCGCCGCCCATGGTGGCCGCGCGGACCACCGGCCTGGTCGGAAAGCTCGCCATCATCCTCGAAGCCTCGTCCGAGGTGAACCGGTCGATCTTCTTCGCGGCCACGATCATCATCGCAGGCTTCGTGCCGCTGTTCGGTATGACCGGCGTCGAGGGCCACATCTTCGCGCCGATGTCGAAGACCTATGCGTATGCGCTGACCGGCGGCCTGCTCGCCACGTTCACCGTGTCGCCGGTGCTGTGCGCCGTGCTGCTGCCCGAGCAGACCAGCGAGGTCGAGACCGCGATCGTGCGCTGGGTGCGCCGGGCTTACCGGCCGGCCTTGATGTACGCGCTGCGCTACCGGGCGCGCACCCTGACGGCGGCGGGCGTGCTGTTCGCGGTCGCCGTATTTGCCGGGAGCCACCTCGGCATGGAGTTTCTGCCGCATCTCGAGGAAGGCAATCTGTGGATCCGCGCCACCTTGCCGTCGACGATCTCGCTCGAGGAGGGCAACGGTTATGTCAACGAGATGCGGAAGGTCATCAAGAGCTTCCCCGAGACGGTCACGGTCATTTCTCAGCACGGCCGGCCCGATGATGGAACCGATGCGACCGGGTTCTTCAATGCCGAGTTCTTCGTGCCGCTCAAGCCCTTCGACACCTGGCCGTCGGGGGTCGACAAGGCGAAGCTCACCCGGCAAGTGTCCGACGCGCTCGAGCAGAAATTCCCGGGCGTCGAGTTCAACTTCTCGCAGTACATCGAGGACAATGTCGAAGAGGCGGTCTCGGGTGTGAAGGGCGAGAACTCGGTCAAGGTGTTCGGCCAGGACCTCGATCAGATCTCCGAGACCGCCGACAAGATCAAGGGCGTGCTGTCGACCGTCCCCGGCGTCACCGACCTTGCGATCTTCACCTCGCTGGGCCAGCCCACGATCGCAATCGACATCAACCGCGAGCAGGCCGCGCGCTACGGCCTGGCGCCGGGCGACATCAACGCCACCATACAGGCGGCGATCGGCGGGCAGGCGGCAGGCGACCTCTACGAGCGGGGCAGCGACCGCCACTTCCCCATCATCGTGCGCCTGGCGCCGCAGTACCGGCAGAGCCTCGATGCGATCCGGCACATCACCATCGGGGCCCCAGGTCCGGGTCAGAATGGGGGACCCAACGGCCAGGTGATGCCGATCCCGCTCAGCGACGTCGCGACCGTGCGGCTCGTCTCCGGCCCCGCCTTCATCTATCGCGAGGGCCAGCAGCGCTACATCCCGATCAAGTTCAGCGTGGTGGGGCGCGACCTCGGCTCGACGGTGCTGGAGGCGCAGCGCCGCATCGCCCAGGAGGTGCATCTGCAGCCCGACCAGCATCTCGAATGGGTCGGCGAATTCCAGAACCTGACCAGCGCGATTGCGCGCCTGTCGATCCTGGTGCCGCTGTCCCTCGTGCTGATCTGCATCCTGCTCTACGTCAATTTCAGCTCGGCCGTCGACATGGCGCTCGCGGTCAGCGTCATCCCGATGGCGATGATCGGCGGTATCCTGTCGCTCGTCCTCACCGGCACGCCGTTCAGCGTCTCGGCTGCGATCGGCTTCGTCGCCCTGTTCGGCATCTCGGTCATGGACGGGATCATCGTGCTGTCCTCGTTCAACCAGATGATCGAGTCCGGCCAGTCGCGCAGCCAGGCGATCCTCGAAGCGTGCCAGACGCAGTTCCGGCCGGTGCTGATGACCTGCGTCGCCGCCTGCGTCGGCCTCGTGCCGGCCGCGCTGTCGAGCGGCATCGGCTCGCAGGTGCAGAAGCCGCTGGCGCTCGTGGTGGTCGGCGGCATCTCGGTGGCACCGTTCCTCATCCTCCTGGTGCTGCCGGTGCTGATCGTCACGTTCTCGCGCCGCGGCCTGCCGTCCGCGCGCATGGCGATCGAGCCGAGCCCGGCGGAATGACGCCGGGTGCCCACGGCACTCAGTCCGAATAGCCGGGCGACGGCTGGGCGGCGCGCTGGCCTCTCGGGACCGCCGGCATGAACAGGCGGGCGAGGGTCGGGATCACGAGCAGGCTGCACACCGGCGACAGCAACATGCCGCCCACGATCACCGTCGCCAGCGGCTGCTGCACCTGGGCGCCGATGGCCGTCGAGACGGCTCCGGGCACGAGCCCGATGCAGGCCGACAGGCCGGTCATGAAGATCTGGCGCATGCGGGTCATCGCGGCTCCGGTGATGGCGCGCTCGCTGTCCTGGCCGTCCTCGAGGCCGCGGCGGATATACGAGATGAGAAGGATGCCATCCATCGCCGAGACGCCGAACAGCGAGATGAAGCCCACCGCCGCCGACACGCTGAAATTCAGGCCGGCGACGTAGAGGCCGAGCACGCCGCCGCAGACGGCGAACGGGATTCCCGTCAACGCGAGCAGGCTGTCTCTGACCGAGTTGAACAGGCTGTAGAGCAGCATCAGGATCAGCAGCAGGCTGAGCGGGATGATGTAGGCGAGCCGCAGCTTCGCCTCCTGCAGCGCTCCGAACTCGCCGGTCCATTCGGCGCGATAGCCGGGACGGAAATGGACGTCCTTGGCGATGCGCGCCTGGGCGTCCGCCACCGTCGAGCCGAGGTCGCGGCCGCGCACGCTGTATTTGATCGGCGCGTAACGCTCGTTGTTCTCGCGATAGATGTAAGCCGCACCCGTCTCGAGACCGACGTCGGCGACGTCCCCCAGGGGAATATACGCGGTGGGACCGTTTCCGCCGTTCGGCACGGCGATCGGGACCGAGCGGATCGCGTCGACATTGTGCCGATACCCCTCGGCGAGCCGCACCCGCAGCGCGAAATTCCGCTCGCCTTCGTAGACGCGGGTGACCTCCTGGCCCCCGATCGCCGCCTGCACGACCGAGTTGATGTCGTTGACCGAGAAGCCGTAGCGCGCGGCCTGGGCGCGGTCGACCCGGATCACCAGGTTCGGCTGTCCCAGCATGTTGAAGGCATCGGCTTCCTTCACGCCCGGGACCTTGTTGAGCGCGTCGGCGACCGCTCTGCCCTTGCGGTCGAGCTCGTCCAGATCGGGCCCGAACAGCTTGACCGAGTTCTCGCCTTTGACGCCGGAGACCGCCTCTTCGATGTTGTCCTCGATATATTGCGAGAAATTGAAATCGACGCCGACGAACTGCTCGCGCAGCTGCCGGCTCATGCTCTGGACGAGACTTTCCTTCGTGACGCCGCTCGGCCACTGTTCGGGCGGCTTCAGCGGCACGAAGAACTCGACCACGAACGGACCGTCGGGATCGATGCCGTCGTCGCCGCGGCCCTGCTCCGAGTAGACCGTGCCGACCTCGGGATAGCTCTTGATGATCTTGCGCATGCCGGCCACCGTGTCGGCGCCGGCTTCGAGCGAGATCGTGGGCGGCAGGAGCGCCCGGACCCACATGTTGCCTTCCTCGAGCTTCGGGAGGAACTCGGTCCCGAGGCGCGTGCTCACGCCGAAGCACAGGGCCAGAAACAGGAGCGCCATCCCGGCCGCGCGCCCCGGACGGGCGACCGCCAGGCCCAGCGCCCGGGTGTAGGCGGCGCGGATGTGGCGCACGGCGAACGTCTCGACCTCGGTCACGTGCTCGGGCAGAAGATACGAGGACAGAACCGGCGTCACGGTGAAGGTCGCGATCACGGCGCCGATCAGCGCGTAGGCGTAGGTCCGCGCCATCGGGCCGAAGATCTGGCCCTCGACGCCCTGCATGGTGAACAGCGGGATGAACGCGGCGACGGTGATCATCACCGAAAAGAAGATGGCGCGGTCGACCTCGGACGCTCCGGCGAGGACGCGGACGAGCTTGTCCGAGAGGCCCCCGCCCGCGCGCTCGACGGCCGGTGTGCGCGGCCGGTGCGCGAGGTGCCGGTAGATGTTCTCGAGCATGATCACCGTGCCGTCGACGATGATGCCGAGGTCGATGGCGCCGACCGACAGCAGGTTCGCGGAATCGCCGCGCATCACCGTGATCAGCACGGCCAGGAACAGCGCCACGGGAATGGTCGCCGACACGATGATCGCGCAGCGCAGATCGCCCAGGAAGACCCACTGGATGACGAAGATGAGGGCGATGCCGAACAGAAGATTGTGCAGAACCGTGTGGATGGTGATGGCGACGAGATCGCCGCGGTCGTAGAACGGGACGATCTGCACCCCTGGCGGCAAGGTGCCGTCGCTGTTGATCTTCGCGATCGCGGTGCGCACCCGCTGGACCACGTCCATCGTGCGCTCCAGCTTCTGCATCAGCACGATCCCGGTCACGGCGTCGGTCACCTCGCCGAGCCCGGTGATCCCCAGGCGCGGCGTATAGCCGATCTGGACGTCGGCCACGTCGGAGACGAGAACCGGCACGCCGTTGCGCTGGCTGAGCACGATGTTGCGGATATCGTCGAGCGAGCGGACGGCGCCCAGCCCGCGCACATTGACGGACTGCGCGCCGATCGAGATCGTCCGGCCGCCGACATTGGCATTGCCGGCTGAAATCGCGTCGAGCACCTGCGGCAGGGCGAGGCCGTAGGCCATCAGCCGCGCCAGATCGATGTCGACGTGGTATTCGCGGGTGAAGCCGCCCATCGACGACACGTCCGCCACGCCGGCCACCGTCTTCAGCTTCCGCGTCACCACCCAGTCCTGGAGCGTCTTCAGCTCCATCGAGCTCATGCCGGGCGGCCCCTTGAGCTCATAGCGCAGGATCTCGCTGATGCCGCCGGCCGGCGACAGCGCCGGCTGGACGCTCGGCGGGAGTGCCGCGTCGGCCAGCCGGTTGATCGTCTGCTGGCGGACGAAATAGTAGTCGCGCCCGTACTCGAACTGCAGGCGGACGAAGCTGAGGCCGTAGAGCGTGGTGGAGCGGACGTATTTCAGCCCGGGCGTGCTCGCGACGGCGATCTCGATCGGGACCGTGACATAGCGCTCGATCTCTTCCGCCGACTGGCCCTGGTATTGCGCGATGATCTCGATGATGGGCGGTGCTGGATCGGGATAGGCCTCGATGTTGAGCGTGCGGAACGCCCCGTAGCCGAGTGCTATGAACACGAAGAAGCTGATGAGAACGAGCGGCCGGCGCGTCAGGCAGAACTCGAGGACGTTGCGCAGCACGGCCGAGGCTTAGTCCTGGAAGGCGTTGTCGAGGAACAAGGCGCCGCGCGTGGCGACCCGCTCGCCGGGCTTGAGCCCGTCGAGGACCTGGACCAGCCCGTCCTGCTGCAGCCCCACCTTGATCCGGCGCTCCTGGAAGACGCGCGGTTCGACCTCGACCCAGCATGTGGTCACATCTTCGGTCTGCACGACGGCATCGACCGGGATCGCCGGCGTCTCGAGGTTCTTGCCGGTGTCGATGCGAAAGCGCGCGAACATCTGCGGCTTCAGCAGGCGGTCCGCGTTCGACACCTCCGAGCGCACGACGATGCGGTGGGTCACCGGGTCCGAAGACGCGCCGACATAGGTGATGCGCGCCTTGAACGAGCGGTCCGGAAAGGCGCTGACCGTGACGCCGACGTCCTGGCCGGCATGGACGAGGCCGATGTCCCTCTCCGCCACGTTCGCGTCGAGCCACATCGTGCTGAGATCGGCGATCAGATACAGCGGATCGGTGTTGTCCGCGCGCACGTATTGTCCGGGCCCGATCTTGCGGGAGACCACGGTGCCGTCGATCGGTGCGGTGATGGTGATCGTCGGGTTGACCGTCTGGTCGCGCTCGAGGCTGGCGATCTCCGCATCGCTGCGGCCCAGAAGGCGCAGCCGGTTGCGCGACGCGGCGAGGGCGGCGTCCGCGGCGCGGTTGTCGAAATCGGCGCTGGCATAGCCGGTCTCGCCCTGTTCGAGGTCGCGTTTCGATCCGGCGCTGGCGGCGAACAGCTCGCGCGCCCGGGCCAGCGCCTGCTGGGCGAGGAGAAGCTGGGCCTTGCTCTTGCGCGCCGCCTGGACCGCGGCGACGAGGTCGTTCTGCGCCTGCACGACCTCGGGACTTTCGATCTCGAGCAGCGGCATGCCGCGCTTGACGTCGTCGCCAAGCTTGGCGAGCAGCCGGATCACCCGCCCGGAGAACGGCGGCACGACCGGCGTGGTCGCGTCTTCGTTGAACGCGATCTGCCCGACCGCGTCCTTCTGGATGTGGAACTCGTGAGCAGCCACGGGTGCGATATCGAACTGGCTCATCTGCCGTTCGGTCACCCGGATCGTGCCGGCCGCGCGGTCCACGGCCGCCGCCGCGGGCGCCGGGTTCACCACCTCGCCCGGCGCCAGCAGCCGGTACGCGAGCAGGGCTGCGGCGATGAGAGCCGCAGCGGCCGCCCATCTCCCCCAGCGATGCCCGAGCGCGGCTTTGACCTGCAGCACCTGTTCAGATCCATGCATGGGCTGGGCCTCGATCGCGGCGGTGTGCGTTCAGGGGTGACGTGCGTTCAGGGGTGACCGGCGGAGGCCGGGTTCCGGCATCGGCGGTCTTGGGGAGGCATCATACGCGGGCCTAGCTTACTCTAAGATTACATGCCTTACGAAACCTTGCGCGGCCCCGTTGGAAATGTCAGACGATGGAAAGGATCGTTTCAGGCGGCTGTAAGGTTCCGCCGGTACGCTGCGCAAGCGTTTGAAAGCTTCGCGCGCCGGCGCTGCCATCGGGGAAAAGGCCGAACGACAAGATGAGGGTGCGCCGCCGTATTCGCAGGGGCCCGCAACTTGCGGCTTGCGCGCTCGTCCTGGCCATCTCCGGCTGCGCCGTGGGCCCGGATTTCGACAAGCCCGAGGCCCCGGCCGCGAGCGGCTATACCCCGCAGGCGCCGGCGCCGACCGCGTCCGCCGAAATTCCCGCCGGCGAGGCGCAGCGCTTCGTCCAGGAGATGGACATCCCCGGCCAGTGGTGGACCCTGTTCCACTCCGAGCCGCTGAACGAGCTGATCGACCAGGCGCTCAAGAACAACGCCGACCTCCAGGCGGCGCAGGCGGCGCTGCGCGCGGCGAACGACAACGTCTACGCCCAGATGGGGGCCTTCTGGCCGAGCGTGGCCGCCAATTTCAACCGCACGCGCGCCCGCACCTCGCAGTTCATCGCCCCCGTGCCGGCCAACAACACCAGCACCTACACGCTCTACACCGCCCAGCTCAGCGTTTCCTACATGCCCGACGTGTTCGGGCTGAACCGCCGGACCGTCGAAGCCGGCCGCGCCCAGGCTGAGGCGCAGCGCTTCGCGCTCGAGGCCACCTATCTCACCCTGACCTCGAACCTCGTGGGCGCCGCGGTGAACGAAGCGAGCCTGCGCGGCCAGATCGCCGCCACCCAGGACATCATCAAGATCGAAGGCGATCTGCTGGGCCTGCTGCGGCGTCAGCTGCAGGCGGGGCAGGTGGCCGGGCTCGAGGTCGCGGCCCAGGAGGCGGCCCTGGCCCAGGCGCAGCAGACCCTGCCGCCGCTCCAGAAGCAGCTCGCCTTGCAGCGCGACCTGCTGACAGCACTCATCGGCAGTCTTCCGGACAAGCCGCCGTCGCAGCGCTTCGAGCTCGCCTCGCTGCAGCTGCCGCAGGACCTGCCGCTCAGCCTGCCCTCGAAGCTCGTCGAGCAGCGGCCTGATATCCAGCAGGCGCAGGCGAACCTGCATGCCGCGAGCGCCGAGATCGGTGTCGCGATCGCCAACCGCCTGCCGAACCTGACGCTCACCGGCGATTATGGCGGCCAGGCGGGCGTGTTCTCGGCACTCCTCAGCCCGTCCAACATCGCCTGGGATTTCATCGCCGCGGCCGCGCAGCCGATCTTCCAGGGCGGGACGCTCATGTATCGCGAGCGCCAGGCCCGCGACCTGTTCGATCAGGCGGCGGCGCAATATCGCAGCACGGTCGTGGGCGCGTTCCAGAACGTGGCCGACGCGCTGCATGTGCTCGAGACCGACGCCGAGGCGCTCAAGGCAGCCGACGCGACCGAGCGCGCCACCCGGACGAGCTTCGAGCTCACGCGCCGCCAGCTCGAGCTCGGCCAGACGAATTACCTGGCGCTCCTCACCGCCCAGCAGGCCTATCTGCAGGCCGTGATCAACCGCATCGAGGCGCAGGCCGCGCGCTTCTCCGACACGGCAGCGCTCTTCCAGGCGCTGGGCGGCGGCTGGTGGAACCGCGCCGACGTGGCCGACCAGCCCTCACGGCCGCTGATTCCCATTCAATAGAAAGCCCGTGCGCGCGGCCCGGCACGCGCGCGGGCTCAGGATCACGACGAGCTTCGTCCGCGCACGATCCACACCAGCGCCAGGATCATCGCCACCCCGAGCAAGGTGCCGGAGGGGACGCGCTGCAGGAAATTCGTGGTGTTGGTCGCGACCGAGGAGATGAACCCGCCGCCCTCTGCCCCCAGGATGAGGCTGAGCAGCACGCACAGGATCACGACGAGCAGCGCCAGCTCGACGACGAACCATCCGACGCGGCGGATCTGGGTCAGCATGATGGGACGAGGGGGCGGGGAGGAGAGAGGAGAGGAAGCGGGGGTGGGGCCAGCCCACCCCCGTGATGCGGCGCGAGCCTTAGGCGAGTTGGCGCCGCGAGAAGAGCCAGAGAATGATTCCGACGGCGATCAGGCCGACCAGCCCGTTCGCGCCGAGATCCTTGACCATGCCGACGATGTTGCCGACGACGCCGCCGAAGAAGGGAAGGTTGTTCCCCACCAGCAGGGCCGCCACGATCGCCAGCGCGAGAAGCATGAGGCCGATATCGGTGATACCCCCGATCCAAGACTTGATGCGAGCTATCGAGTCCATGTGTGTTTCCTCCTGACTGCGGATGCCGTTTAAACCGGCAGGCGCACTATACCACATATAGGGATTTATGACAGGAGGATCACACAATCTGTGGCGGGTCGCCATGTTGCTATGCAAAAAATCCTCTAAATCCCTGATCCAAGAAACTTTCCCGCGAGGCCAGGCGCCCCGCCGTGGTGCGCTGCATCAAGCGAACATGCTAGAGAAGGCGCCCCGAAGAGCCGATCTCCCCACTCCCGAAACAGCACCGGACAAGCCATGGCCGCGTATCAGTACATCTATGTGATGAAGGGGCTGACCAAGATCTTCCCCGGCGGCCGCAAGGTCCTCGAGGACATCTGGTTGTCCTTCCTGCCCGGGGCGAAGATCGGCGTGCTCGGCCTCAACGGCTCCGGCAAGTCGACCCTGCTGCGCATCATGGCCGGCATGGACAAGGACTTCGCGGGCGAGGCGTGGTCGGCGGAGGGCGTCACCGTCGGCCTGTTGTCGCAGGAGCCGCAGCTCGACCCCAAGAAGACCGTGCAGGAGAACATCGTCGAGGGGCTGGGGCCGCTCAAGGCGATGGTCGACCGCTTCGAAGAGGTGAGTGCGAAGCTCGGCGAAGTCACCGACGACGACGAGATGAACGCCCTGCTGGCGGAGCAGGCCGAGCTGCAGGAGAAGATCGACGCGGCCAACGCCTGGGAGCTGCAGCGCACCATCGACATCGCCATGGACGCGCTGCGCTGTCCGCCGCCCGATGCCGACGTGACCAGGCTCTCGGGCGGCGAGCGCCGCCGCGTGGCGCTGTGCCGCCTCCTGCTGCAGAAGCCGGACTTGCTGCTCTTGGACGAACCCACCAACCACCTCGACGCGGAATCCGTCGCCTGGCTCGAGCGCTTCCTGCACGAATATACGGGCACGGTGGTCGCGGTCACCCACGACCGCTACTTCCTCGACAACGTCGCCGGCTGGATCCTCGAGCTCGACCGCGGCCGCGGCATCCCGTGGGAGGGCAACTATTCGTCCTGGCTGGAGCAGAAGCAGAAGCGCCTGGTGCAGGAGGAGAAGCAGGAGACCGCGCGCCAGCGCACCCTGGCCCGCGAGCTCGAATGGATCCGCGAGAGCCCGCGCGCCCGCCAGGCCAAGAGCAAGGCGCGCATCACCGCGTATGAGACCCTGCTCGCCGAGCAGCAGCGCGACCGCGAAGAGGAGATCGCGATCCAGATCGCGCCCGGTCCGCGCCTGGGCAATCTCGTCATCGAGGCCGAGCACCTGCGCAAAGGCTTCGGCAACAACCTCCTGATCGAGGACCTGTCGTTCCGCCTGCCGCCCGGCGGCATCGTCGGC
>DATJPD010000032.1:0-33849 GCA_035506575.1 Alphaproteobacteria bacterium | reverse complement strand
CCCTGCTCCATTTCACCAGCGGCACCACGGGGCGGCCGAAGGGTGCCGTGCATGTGCACGAAGCGGTGGTCGCGCATCACGTGACGGGAAAGCTGGCGCTCGATCTGCATCTGGGAGACCGGGTGTGGTGCACCGCCGATCCCGGCTGGGTGACCGGCATGTCTTACGGAATCATCTCGCCGCTGACCAATCGGACGACGCTGATCGTCGATGAAGCGGAATTCGACGCCGAGCGCTGGTACCGCACGCTCCAGGACCAGCAGGTCACCGTGTGGTACACCGCACCCACCGCGATCCGCATGTTGATGAAGATCGGCACCGAGGTCGCCCGCAACTACGACCTCAGGCATCTGCGCTTCGCCGCCAGCGTCGGCGAGCCGCTCAATCCCGAGGCCGTCGTCTGGAGCCAGGAGGCGCTGGGCCGGCCGTTCCACGACAATTGGTGGCAGACGGAGACCGGCGGCATCATGATCGCGAACTTCCCGGCGATGGACATCAAGCCTGGCTCGATGGGCCTTCCGGTACCTGGCATCGAAGCCGCGATTGTCGAGCGGAAGCCCGACGGCCACATGGCGGTCGTAGATCGACCCATGGTCTCCGGCGAGCTCGCCCTGAAGCCAGGCTGGCCGTCGATGTTTCGCGGCTACCTGCACGAAGACGAACGCTATCGCAAATGCTTTGCCGACGGTTGGTATCTGACCGGCGACCTCGCGATGCGCGACCAGGACGGATATTTCTGGTTCGTGGGCCGGGCCGACGACGTCATCAAGTCGGCGGGCCACCTGATTGGGCCGTTCGAGGTCGAGAGCGCGCTCATGGAGCACCCAAGCGTCGCCGAGGCCGCCGTCATCGGCAAGCCAGATCCGATCGCCGGCGAGACGGTCAAAGCGTTCGTCGCATTGAAAGCCGGCATCGAGCCGAGCGAGGCCTTGCGCAAGGAGCTGCTCGGCCATGCGCGCAAGCGCCTGGGCCCCGCTGTCGCCCCCAAGGAAATCGATTTCCGCATCAACCTGCCGAAGACGCGGAGCGGCAAGATCATGCGCCGCCTGCTCAAGGCGCGCGAGCTCGGCCTGCCCGAGGGCGACATCTCGACTCTCGAAAGCGACGAACGATGACCGACACCGCCCTCAAGCCACATCTCTCCCGGCCGCATCTCATCGAGCTGCTGCGCCAGATGGTGCGCATCCGCCGCTTCGAGGAGAAATGCGTCGAGCTCTACCAGGCCGAGAAGATCCGCGGCTTCCTCCACGTCTATGACGGCGAAGAGGCGGTGGCGGTCGGCATCGTCCAGGCTCTCGAAGCGGACGATGCGATCGTGGCCACCTATCGTGAGCACGGCCAGGCTATCGCCCGCGGCGTGCCCATGACCGCTTTGATGGCCGAGATGTACGGCAAGCAGGAGGGCTGCAGCCGCGGGCGCGGCGGCTCGATGCACATCTTCGACGCGAAGGCGCGCTTCTACGGCGGCAACGCCATCGTCGGCGGCGGCATCCCCCTGGCGGTCGGTCTGGCGCTCGCCGACAAGATGCAGAAGCGGCCGCGAGTCACGTGCTGCTTCTTCGGCGACGGGGCGGTCGCCGAAGGCGCCTTTCACGAGAGCCTGAACCTGGCCGAGCTGTGGAAGCTGCCCGTGCTGTTCGTGTGCGAGAACAACCGTTACTCCATGGGCACGGCGCTGGCGCTCACCGAATCGGAGACCGACCTTCACCTCAAGGCGCAGAGCTATCGCGTGCCGTCGGAGGTCGTGGACGGCATGGACGTGGTGGCGGTGGAAGCTGCGGCGCGGCGCGCGGTCGGAGCCGTGCGCGCCGGCGGCGGGCCGCAGTTCCTGGAATGCCGGACCTACCGCTTCCGCGCGCACTCGATGTTCGATCCGGAGCTCTACCGCCCCAAAGCAGAGGTCGAGGAATGGAAGAAACGCGGCCCGATCGCGCGGTTCAGCGACTGGCTGAAGCAGACCGGCATTCTCCATGAGGCAGACTTCGCGGCGATCGAGACAGACGCGGAGCGCGAGGTCGCGGCCGCGGTGGCGTTCGCGGAAGCCGGAACCTGGGAGCCGGTGAAGGATCTCACCAAATTCGTCTACGCGGAGCCGTCACCATGAGCGCCGAAGGCCCGGCCCCGGCGACCATGCGTACGACCTACCGCGAAGCGGTGCGTCAGGCGATCCGCGAGGCCCTGCTCGCCGACGAGCGCGTGTTCCTCATGGGCGAGGACATCGGCCGTTACGGCGGCTGCTACGCGGTGAGCAAAGGCCTGTTGGCCGAGTTCGGGCCCGAGCGTATCCGCGACACCCCGCTGTCCGAGGGCGCCTATGTGGGTGCTGGGATCGGCGCGGCACTCGGCGGCATGCGGCCGATCGTCGAGGTCATGACCGTCAATTTCAGCCTCTTGGCGCTCGATCAGATCGTCAACAACGCCGCCACCCTGCTCCACATGTCCGGCGGCCAGTTCAACGTGCCGGTCGTCATCCGCATGGCGACCGGCGCCGGCCGCCAGGTGGCGGCCCAGCATTCGCACAGTCTGGAGGGGTGGTACGCGCATATCCCTGGAATCAAGATCGTCGCCCCCGCCACGATCGAGGATGCGCGCGGCATGCTCGCCACCGCCCTGCGCGATCCCAATCCGGTCCTGATCTTCGAGCACGTGATGCTCTACAACATGGAAGGCGACCTCGCCGCCACCGCCGGCGCGGTCGATATCGAAAAGGCGGTCATCCGCCGGCCGGGGCGCGACGTGAGCCTCCTCACCTACGGCGGCACCTTGTTCAAGACTCTCGAGGCGGCCGACGCGCTCGCAAAGGAGGGCATCCAAGCCGAAGTCGTGGACCTCCGCAGCCTGCGGCCGCTCGATGAGGCCACCATCGTTGGTTCGGTCTCCCGCACCCGTCGCGCGGTGATCGTCGACGAGGGCTGGAAGACCGGTGGCCTGTCGGCGGAAATCATGGCCCGCATCATGGAGCACGCGTTCTGGGAGCTCGATGCGCCGGTCGCCCGCGTCTGCTCCGCCGAGATCCCCATGCCCTATCCGCGGCATCTCGAGCAGGCCGCTCTGCCCCAGCCGGCAGCGATCGTGGCCGCGGCCCGCGGAACCTTGGGGCGCTGAATGGGCGAGTTCCGCATGCCTTCGCTGGGCGCCGACATGGAGACCGGGACCTTGGTCGAGTGGCTCAAAAACCCGGGTGAGCCGGTCCATCGCGGCGATGTGATTGCGGTGGTCGAGACGCAGAAAGGCGCCATAGAGATCGAGGTGTTCGAGACCGGCGTGCTCGACCGCGTGCTGCTGACACCCGGCGTGAAAGTGCCGGTCGGCACGCCGATGGCCTTGATCAGCACCCCTGGCGGGCCACCCGCCACCGCCGCAGCACCTCCGCCCGCCGCACCGGCCCCGGCGCTTGTCCAGCCCCTGCGCCCCTCACCGCCGGTTGCTCCGGCTCCGATCGCTCGGGTCGGTGTCGCCGCCGGTCCACGGCCGCACGTCTCACCGGCGGCACGGAAACTGGCCGAAGCGCGCGGCGTATCTGCTGCGGCGCTTACCGGCACCGGCCCGGGCGGTGCGGTGGTCCGCGCAGACGTGGAACGTGCCGCAGCGCCGCCTCCTGCCGAAGGACCCAAGCGCGCTGGCCTCGATCTCGGCGAGATGCGCAAGGCAATCGCCGCCGCCATGGCGCGGTCGAAGCGCGAGATTCCTCATTACTATCTCAGCCAGCCGGTCGATATGTCGGCAACACTCGATTGGCTCAAGGCGGTCAATGCGGCGCGCCAGCCGCCCGAGCGGCTGCTGCTGGCCGTCGTGCTGCTCAAGGCGGTGGCCCTGGCGCTCGAGGACTTTCCCGAGTTCAACGGCTTCTACCGGGATGATGGCTTTCACCCGAGCGAAACGATTCATCCGGGCACGGCGATCGCGATCCGTGGCGGCGGACTGGTGGCGCCCGCCATTCACGATGCCGACGAGAAGACGCTCGACGAGCTGATGGCCGCGCTGCATGACCTTGTCGCGCGCACGCGAGCCGGGCGGCTCCGCAGCTCGGAGCTGTTCGATCCGACGATCACGGTCACCAGCCTCGGCGAGCGCGGGGCCGAGAGCGTGCTCGGCGTCATCTATCCGCCGCAGGTGGCGATCGTGGGGTTCGGAGCACCCGCCCTGCGGCCCTGGGTCGCAGGCGGCCGGATCGAAGCGCGGCCGCTGATGACCGTCACCTTGGCGGGCGATCACCGGGTGAGCGACGGCCACCGCGGCGCCTTGTTCCTGCTCGAGATCGAGCGGCGGCTGCAGCACCCGGAGGATCTATGACCGAGGACGAAATCCGCCGCGTGGTCATCGAGGAGCTCAGCAACGTCGCACCCGAGACCGACCCGGCCTCGATCGCGCCGGACGAGGACGTACGCGAGGCCCTCGACATCGATTCCATGGACGTCCTCAACTACGTGATCGCGCTGCACACACGGCTGCACGTCGACATTCCGGAAATCGATTATCCGAAATTGCTGACCATCGCCGGTGCCACCGCCTATCTCGGCCACAAGCTGGGTAGCGCCATAGCGCAGTGAAGGCTTCACCAGGGACGCGCCTGCTCGTCGCGATCGATCTCGCGTCTCAAGTTAAGCTCGAAGCATCGCGCGCCCTTCAGGCGATCATATGGTGCTTGCCCGCCCGCTTGACCACGGTTGCCTGCAGGCCCTTCTCGCCGATTTCGGCGCTGTAGCGGACTTCGTCCCCGATCTCGAGCCGCGCAAAGCCGTCATTGGCCACACTGTTGGCGTGGAAGTACACCTCATCGCCGCTAACGCCATGGATGAACCCATAGTCGGGGAGCAGCCGGGTTACCCGGCCGTGCGGCTCCGTCTCGTGGGCTTTGATGTCGCCCCGGCGTTCCCGCGCCGTGTCTTCGAGGCGGCGCGCCAGCGCATTGAACGCATCCCTGATCGCCACATAGACGTCCTGATGTGCATGATGCTCTCCCGGGTCGCGATTCACGGCGATCTCCGTGCCCGGAACCTTTGCGTCGATGCTGACGTGATAGAGCTTGCCCTTGCGCTGATGCCGGTGTGGCGCACGAACCACGATGCGGCAACTCATCATGCGCCCGTGCAGCCGCTCGAGCTTCTCGGCCTGGGCGAGAATGCGTGCGCGAACGGCTGCGGATGCTGGCATGTTGCGAAACGTGACTTGGAGCGGAATAGGCATAGGTGCCTCCTATTTACGCCGCCAGGGCGTGAGGGACGTGGCGGAAAATCCGTAACCGGGCATTTTCGATGACGAGGTCGGTCACGCCGTTCGGCAGGTTTTCGCGCCGTCCAATCACCAGCCGGCCATGCGGCGCCAGCTCCCGAAGGAGGACGGCGAGCACGATGCGCTGCTGGGCGAGATCGAAATAGGTGAAGGCGAGATTGCGGCAGAGAATCAGATCGAAGGGACCGCGCGGTGCGTCCGCGCGCACGTCTTGCCGCCGGAACTCGACGGGCAGCCGGTATTCCGGCCGCAGACATGCGCCGCCGTCGGTGGACTGAAAGGCGGCCGTTCTCCACGCCTCGGGCAAGTCTTGCAGCGAGCTCGGCCGGTAGCAGCCCTGGCGGGCCCGCGCCAGCTCCTCCTCATCAATGTCCGTGCCGATCACTTCGAAGCCGAGCTGCGGATATTGCGCGGCGGTCCCGAATTTCCAAGCCAGAACGAGGCTATAGGCCTCTTCGCCTGCCGCACATCCGGCACTCCACGCGCGGAGGCCGGAAGCTCCCCGGGCTCCCGCCGAGGCGGCGAGAGCCGGTAGCTCCTTCGCGGTGAGCTCGTCGAACACATCGCGGTCGCGATAGAACCGCGACACCGTGACGCGGCAGCACGCGTCGACGGCTGACCATTCAGCCTCGTGCGCCAGAAGGTAGTCGCGGTATGCCGCAAAATCGGCAAGACCCAACTCGGCCAGGCGATGGCCCAGGCGCTTGCACACCTGGCGGTGGACACGCTGGAAGGCCGGCCATGCGAGGCCCAAGCGCGGCATCGCCCATTTCAGGAAATCGACGCAAGTGGCTTGAGACATCGGACGTCTCCGGCGGTGGCGGATCATCCAACCTGCGTTGGCCCTCCGCGCGCTGCATTGACCTGCGTCAAAGTCATGCGCCGTGTCGCAGAAGAATGGTATCCGGGCTCATCGCCCGCCGGAAGCTTCCGGACTTGGTCCAGCACCTGACCGGCGAAGATGACGCCATCGGCGCTCACGGCGATGCCGGCCAAGTGCAAGGCCTCGGCTGTCCACGTGTTGCAGTTGTGGAGAACCTCGTAAGTGCTGGTCGATGCGTAAAACGCGCTTCCCACGTATGGGCCGGCAGCGATCGGGCGCGGGACACCGGTCGGGTCTTTTTGCAGGTCGGCCCATAAATATTCGGCCAGACGAGCGAGTCCCTCAGACGAAACGGGAACGGCGAAGACGTTGGATGGCCCGAACGTGTCTGCCGGCGGCCCATCGAGCGGGATCACCAGCATCACCGCGGGCCCGGATACGGCGGCTTTCAGGAGGTCGCCGAAATCCGGGGTGGCCGCCATGTAGTAGTCGCGCTGGCCCCAGCCGAAGGCTACGTTGGCCGTACTGCTCTTGACCTCTTTCAAGTCGGTCAATGGGCCGCTGAGGGTTCGGACCGGGATCGCGATTTCAGTGTGCCAGCCGCCGGCGATCACATAGAGCGTTTGCGCTTTCGGCGCAGTGCCGGTGTAAGGCGGGACCCGTGACTCCGTCCCCGCGCAGCCGGCGATCGACTGGCACGCGATGGCGAGCAGTAGCTCGACGAAAGTTCGCCGGCTTATTCGTGCACGCGCAGCCAGGCGAGGATCTCCGGCCACGTCTCGGCATGCGCGACGCGGCCGACCAGGATCGCCAGGTGCTGGAACCCGACGCCGACTTCGCCCGCATGTTCGAGGAGGCTAACCGGCGCCGCCGAAACGGCGTCGAGGAACGGGGCCACGGACGCCCGGGGCGCGATCGCATCCGCCCTATTGCAGACGGCGAGCGTCGGCACGGTCAATCGCGATGGACCAAGCGTCCGATCACCGATCCGGAGTACCTCCCGGCAAAACTGATTCTCCCGATACAGGTCATGCAGGATCTCATGGGTCAGCCGCGCCGGCAGCGGAAATTCGTCAAGGGCCCACCGTTCCACACGCGCATGCGTGTCGGATGCGCGTGAATCGCTCGCGCTGAGAACGCCATCAGCGAGACGCGACCATAGGAACGTCTCCGGTGACGCCATCGCGCTGATCTGCGACAGGAGCGAGCCCGGGACGATCCCCGTGGTCGGGAGAAAAGCCGCATCCAGTGTCGCGACCGCGTCGCGGAACGAGCTGCTCCCGGCGGCGAAGCACAGAGGTGCCGCCAGCAGCACAAGCCCCCGTATGCCGGGCGAGTCGGAGGTCGCATAGATGGCGGCCAGCGTGCCCCCGAGCGAATGGCCGATCAGAAAAGGATTCGCCCTCCCGGCGTCCTCCGAGACGCGCGCGACGGCTTCACCGATGAACCGGCCGGCGTAGTCCGCGAGGCCGTCGCCACCGTTGCCCAGAGCAGGTTCCGACCACTCAAGGAGGTAGGGGCGAAAATGATGGAGCAAGCAGTGTTTCAGCGTGCTTACCTGCGGCGACAGGTCCCAGACATAAGGCCGCTTGATAGGAGCGGCGACGATCAACAGCGGCGCGCCGTGACCGCCGGCGTATTTGCGCACGCGCCAGCGGGGGTTCGCGTGGAGAATGTCGTACGGAGATTCGTCAGGACCGAACCCGAACCATTCGAGCACGCGTCCTTGCATTTGCCGCACGGAATCGGACAGCGCCATGGGCGCCAGGCTGGCTGGGCCGCCCCGCAAGCTCGGTAGCAGCCAGGATCCGGTGAACGCATCGAGGTGACCAAGATCAAGCATGGTCGGGCAGCCATCTCCTGAAGCCTGACGATTGGAAGCCGCGGCGCGTCCGAGTGCAAATGAATTTCATTTTTGCACGAAGCGTTGGGGCGGGAAGTTGACACGGATCAACTGGTGTCCATCTGGATGTCGACCAGAACGGCATGGATCCGGCTTTGATCCGGGTCAATGCCCTCGCCGCAAGACCCGCCGATATTGAATGGACCACGTTCGCGGATAGCTCAGCGGGGTCCGCCATGGAACAGCTCACGAATGCACTCGTGCTGCGCGTCAACGGTCGCGGGGTGACGGCTCCCGCCGGGGCCGGACATCAGCCGTTGCTGTGGTGGCTGCGCGAGCGACTGGGCTTGAAAGGCACAAAATACGGTTGTGGCAGCGGCGCTTGCGGCGCGTGCGTGGTGCATTCCGACGGTCATCCGGTGCGCAGCTGTGTCACGCCCCTCAACGACGTGCGCGGCAAAGACGTCACCACCATCGAGTCTTTCGCGATCTCGGGCGGCAAGCCGATCGTCGATGCGTTCCTCAGCGAGCAAGTGGCGCAATGCGGCTACTGCCAACCGGGCATGGTCATGACCGCGGGCGCGCTGTTGCAGGCCAATGCGCGCCCCAGCGATGCCGACATCGACGAAGCCATGTCGGGCGTCCTCTGCACTTGTGGAACCTATCAGCGGGTGCGTCGGGCGATCCACCGCGCGGCCGGCGCGCCGATTGGCGAGGGCGTTCCCGGTCCGGCGGCTGACGCCACGACAGTCGCACGGTTCGCGCCCGATCACCGGCTCAATCCCTGGGTGCGCGTCGGCGACGACGGCATCGTCACCGTGACCATAGACCGCGCCGAGATGGGTCAGGGCGTCGTCACCTCGCTGTCCATGCTTGTGGCCGAGGAGCTGGAGGTCGACCTCGCGCGCATCCGCACCGAGTTCGCGCCCGTCGATCCAACATACAACAATCCTGAATTCGGCGAACAGTCGACCGGCGGCAGCACCAGCGTGCGCACCTCGTGGGTGCCGCTGCGGCGGGCCGGTGCTTCGGCGCGCGAGCAGCTCATCACGGCCGCCGCTTTGCGCTGGAACGTGGACCGGACGGAGTGCCGGGCCGCGCATGGAGCGGTGACCCATGGTCCAACCGGACGGCTGGCACCCTATGGCGAGCTGGCCGCCGCGGCGGCCAAGCTGAATCCGCCACCGGAGGTGCCGTTGAAGCCGCCCGACCAGTTCCAGTTGATCGGCCGGCCAACCCGACGTCTCGACGCACCCGCCCACCTGACGGGGCGCACCGTGTTCGGCACGGACGTGGCCTTGCGCGACATGCTGAAGGCCGTGGTGCTAAGGCCGCCTGCGTTAGGCAGCCGGGCAATGCAGGTCAACGGAAAGGTGGCTGGAAAAGTGCCGGGAGTCCGCGAAATCCTCAAAATCGACGCGGGCGTGGCCGTGGTCGCCGACGATATCTGGTCGGCGCTGCGTGGACGCGAGGCGCTGCGCGTCCGCTGGTCCAAGGGGCCGCGCGCCCGATTGACGACGGCGCGCATCATCGACGGCTTCAAGAAGTCGGCGCACCGGCCCGGCGAGGTGATACGGAATGACGGGGACGCGCTCAAGGCGATCCGGCGTCGGCGAGACGTGATCGAAACCGCCTATACGACGCCGTATATCGCGCACGCCACGATGGAGCCCATGAACTGCACGGCCCATGTGCGCGACGGCCACTGCGAGGTCTGGGTGCCGACACAGGCGCAGACAAGGGCTCAGAAAGCGGCCGCGCAGGCGGCGGGTGTCTCAGCCCGCGAGGTCGAGATTCATTCGACGTTTGTCGGCGGCGGCTTCGGTCGGCGGCTGGACAACGACTACGTGAGCGAAGCCGTTCAGATCTCGAAGGCCGTACATGCGCCGGTGCAGGTGTTGTGGACGCGTGATGATGATCTGCGACACGACCACTATCGTCCTGCGAGCTACACGCGGCTGTGGGCGAAGTTGGACGGCGACCGTCAACCACTGGCGTGGATGCAGCGCATCGCCGGCCCGAAATTGGCGTTGCACGGCGTCGACGTGCCATACGAGATCCCGAATATCCGTGAGGAGCACGTCCTGACGGATCCTGGCATCCCGACGGGACCCTGGCGGTCGGTTGGCTGCTCACAGAACGCCTTCGTCATCGAGAGCTTCATCGACGAGTTGGCGCACGCGGCAAGTACCGATCCTCTCGCCTTCCGGCTGAGGCTGTTGACGAGGTCACCGCGCCAGCGGGCGGTGCTGGAGCTTGCGGCCGAGAAGGCCGGCTGGGGCACGACGGCACCTCACGGCCACCACCGCGGCATCGCGGGATATTTCTCGTTCGGCAGTTGGGTCGCGGAGGTAGCCGAGGTCTCCGTCGACGACGGCAAAATCCGCGTGCACCGAGTCGTGTGTGCGATCGACTGTGGGTCGACCATCAATCCCGACACGATCGCGGCGCAGCTCGAAGGTGCGGTCGCGAACGGTCTGACCGCGGCATTGAAGGCGCAGATCATGATCGACGAGGGTGGCGTGGTTCAGCACGGGTTCCGAGACTATCCCCTGCTCACCCAACGCGAGATGCCGATCGTCGACGTGCATATCGTGCCAAGCCGGGAGATGCCTGGTGGGGTCGGCGAGCCGGGTGTCCCGCCCGTGGCGCCGGCCGTGGCCAATGCGGTGTTCGCCGCCACCGGCCGACGGCTTCGCGACCTGCCGTTGCGGCTGTCTTGAAAGGAGATCGAATATGAGCGACGAGATGAAGCGTCCGGAGATCGACACGGAAACCGTCTGCCGCATCGTTGTCAAGGCGCGCGAGTTTGACGCCAAGGAAGGGGCTGTCGAGGAGGAGCCAGGGTCGAACCCCTCGGATGAGCAGTTCCGGGAGGTGTTGGAGGACTTTGCGGACGATCCGGTCTATCAGGAATTGAAAACATTCATCGATGACCTGGACATCGATGATCAATGCGAGCTGGTGGCGCTCATGTGGATCGGACGTGGCGACTTCAAGGCAGAAGACTGGGCGCAGGCCTCGGCCCAGGCCCGGCAACGACACACCAAGCAGACCTCCGAATATCTGCTCGGCACGCCATTGCTGGCCGACTATCTGGAGGAAGGTCTCGCGCAGTTCGGCGAGTCCTGCCTCGGGTTCGAAATCGGTCGGCTGTAAGGTTACGGCGTAAGCGGGGCGATCAGCAGCTGCATTGCGCTCACACTTCGCAATAGACGACCTCCATGCACGGATCGTTGCGCATATAGCCTGGCTGCGGGTCGCTAAACCGTTCTTCCAGTGTCGTGATGTTGAAGATCTCCTCGACCCGAAACAGCTTCCAGCCGCGTTCGCGCGTTCGGCTAAACCCCGACACCTGGTAGGCACGAAGCAGCTCGTGGGTTTCACAAGCGCCGTAGACGTAGGGCTCGACGGTCCGCTCGCCGCCGTCATAAGAGAAGCGTAGCCGTCGGCGGTCGTGGATGGCCTTGCAAATCTCGGTGCGCATGTGACGCCTCCTCAGCCTTTTACGCAGACAACCGGGGCAAGCCGGGCCACCTTGCGGGCAAGGCCTGCGGCATGGGCTGCATCGACCACGGCGGAGACGTCCTTGTACGCGCCGGGGGCTTCCTCGGCGACGCCGCGCGCGGAAGGACTGCGAATCAAGATGCCACGGCTCCGCAATTCGTCGATCACCTGCCGTCCGCGCCAGTGCTTCATGGCTTGGTGGCGAGACATGCTTCGTCCGGCCCCGTGGCACGCCGACGCGAAAGCGTGCGCGAGCCCGTCGCCGGAGCCCGCCATCACATACGACATGGTTCCCATGCTGCCGCCGATGAGCACCGGTTGGCCGACCGTGCGCAGGGCCGGGGGTAAATCCGGGTGTGCTGGGCCGAATGCGCGTGTGGCCCCTTTTCGATGGACGAACAGGCGGCGCATCCGCCTGTCGACCCTGTGATCTTCTTGTTTGCAGGTGTTGTGCGAAACGTCGAACACGACACGAATGTCCGCGTCGGGCAAGACGCTGAGGACCGCCCGTCGTGTCAGGTGAGTGAGGATTTGCCGGTTGGCCAGCGCGCAATTGATCGCGGCGCGCATGGCGCCGAGATAACGTCGGCCCAGGTCCGATTCGATCGGGGCGCAGGCGAGCTCCAGATCGGGAAGCTCAAGCCCGAAGCCCGGGGCCGCGATGACCATCTCGCGCAAGAACTCGGTGCCGATCTGGTGACCGAGGCCGCGCGAGCCGCAATGGATGCTGATCACGACATCCCCTTGCGCGAGGCCAAAAGCGGAGGCGGCGTCCTTGTCGTGGATCTCGGTAACCTCCTGCACCTCGAGGTAATGGTTGCCCGAGCCGAGAGTGCCCATCTCGCGCCGCTGCCGTTCGCGCGCCCGGTCGGATACGGCCGCGGGCACGGCACCGGCCATTTGACCGTGCTCCTCGATCCGCTCGAGATCGACGCTCGTTCCGTAACCTTGTGTCACCGCCCAGCTGGCGCCGCCGAGCAGCATGGCGTCCATCTCCCGCGGGCTTAGATCGATGTGGCCCCGGCTGCCGAGCCCGGCGGGCACAGACGTGAACAGCACATCGGCCAACGTCTCTTGGCAGTGCTCGACATCGGATCGCTTGAGACCGGTCGTCAGGAGACGGACACCACACGAGATATCGAACCCGACACCGCCGGCGGATACGACGCCGCCGGCATCCGGGTCGAACGCCGCGACGCCCCCGATCGGGAACCCATAACCCCAATGGGCGTCGGGCATTGCGTATGACGCGCCGACGATCCCCGGCAAAGTGGCGACGTTGACGATTTGCTGGAACACCTTGTCGTCCATCTCGGCGGCGAGGCCCTCATCGGCGAAGACCACCGCGGGAACGCGCATTGCGCCGAATGGCTCAAGGCGCCATTTGGTGTCCGTCTCGCGGACGAAACGTGAGAGGTCCATGGCCGGCTCCTTTGCCCTAGACGTCCACCACGCATTGCGCAATCCAGCCATTGATGGGACTGGGCCCGACCCGCAGCTCCGTGAACGTGGCACCCTTGGGCTCCACCGCCGGATGGTGACGGCTCGGATCGATCGGCTCGCCCCAGGCCTCGCCGCGGAGCTCACCGCCCTCGATCCGGACATCGAACCGGCCGAACAACATCTTCCGCGTTACAGCCTCGTAGATGAGGGCATTCAGCCAATCGACCAGCAGAACCGCATCGTTGGGCGCCCGGCAGGTGATCGCGACGCGCGACACCGGACGAATATCGGCGGGGTCGGTGATTGCAGCGAAAAGCGCGAGCGCCACCTGCTCGAACGCTGCCGCACGCGTCATCCCCATGCCGCACACGCCAAGATCCGCGCCATGTGGAAAATGCGACCAGCGCGCACCCGACGCCTGTTCGGTGGGGTCAGTCATGAGAGCCTCCGTCGCGCCGCCTTACTCTAGGCGTCGCGCACGGCACGTCTTTGACCTGAATCAACGCGAGGCGACAGGCCCCCGCACCCTACGGTCTCAGTGCCTTCACCTTGCAATCGGCCAGCCGCACGAGCGCTGCGCGATTCAAGAGTACGACGATGTCCGTGGTTGGAAGGGCTATGACGCGCCGGCGCCTGAGGCGCGTCATCAACCGACTGACCGTCTCCATCGTCAAGCCAAGATAGTCGGCGATATCGGCCCGGCTCATCGGAAGTCGGGCCTCTTTGCCCATGATTTGTGCCGGGTCCGTCCGGTGGGTGGCCATTTCGAGCAGAAATGAGGTGAGGCGCTCGAGCGCCGTCTTCCGACCTAGCATCAGCAGATGATCCTGGGCCGACGAAAGCTCATGGTTGACCTGCCCGAGGAGCTGGTAGCCGGCCTGCGGATGGGTCGCCATCAGCTCGTCGAGACGCGCGCGCTCATAGCGCATCAGCTTTACCCCGACGATGGCCTCGACCGTATGGATGTGGCGACGGCCGAATTCGAATCCGAAAAAGTCGCCTGGCCACATGAAGCGAACGACGTAGCGCCGGCCGTCGGGGAGCAGCAGGACAGCCCGCAAGAGGCCGTCGATCACACGGAAGACGTACGTCGCCGGATCACCCTGCTCAATGATCGCCCTGCCCTCGGGGCGGGCGATCAAGGAGCCGATGTGCCGGAGCCCGGCCTCAGCAGAAGCGTCGGCCGACCGCAGAGGGGCGGACCGAAATTCGGGACGAACCGACCTCAGGATCGCCGACTTCGCAACGGCTGACCGGGGGATCGTTGCATCCAGCCGAGACGCGGACGTATTCGGCATATTCACAGTCGCAGTGAAGCATAGTTAATGCCAGGACGAATGAATATTGAGCGGAGACGCTGAAAATACTGGGGGATAACTTATTGGGATAAATCTTGCGCGATCTCCTCCAAATCTCAGTGCATAGCCGATCCGCAACCGGAATTGAGCGGTTGGCCCGAGCGAGGCGCAAGAAAGACGTTGATCGAGGTCAATGTCTCGTGGCGGGACCGGGTATTTCATTGCAACGACCACTCGCATAACCCCCACGGAGGACCGCCCGGATGATCAAGACGATTCTGGTTCCGGTGGACGGGTCGGCCCATGCCAACACCGCCGTCGATTGGGCGAGCGATATCGCCTTGAAATACAATGCGCGGCTGATCCTGCTGCACGTCATCACCGAAGATCGGCTTGCCGCGTTTCCCGAAGACATTCGCGCTCTCAAGGAGTGGGAGAGATCTGAGATCAACGACTGGGAACTGGCGCGAACCCTTGCCGAGCACCTCGTCGAAGCGGCCGAAACTCGCGCAGGCACCCTCGGCGCCAAGCTCGTCGAGACGCTTGTGGCCGAAGGAAACCCCGCAAAAACAATCCTTTCCGAGGCAAAACGGCTTCGCGCAGATCTCATCGTCATGGGGCGGCGGGGCTTGGGAAATCTTCCCGCGTTCGTGCTGGGAAGCGTCTCGAGCAAGGTCCTCCATCTCGCCGACTGCGCGTGTCTGACCGTCAAATGACCGTTTGAATACAAACGGTCGCTTTCCGCCACCGGCCTTTCACGCCCGACCGCGACCTTTGAAACTCTCCGGACTGATTTGCCGTCCCTCATTGATCCGGATCAAAGCGGGCCCTGCCCGCCGTGCCTATCGTGCCGGCAACGTCGCGGCCCCGATTTTGCGCGAGCGAGGCGAATGCCCACGGAACACGCGGCGCCTTCCGAACTGCCTGCGCAAGGCAGAGAAATCACAAGCAAAAGCGCAGAGCTGCACGCGGCATCTGCGCGAGCCACACATGAGGAGAGTCCCGTCCATGACCAAACAGCACAGCGAGAGTTCTGTAACCGCCAGCCCGTTTCCGTGGTTGGCAGCACTCAACGGTTCGGCTCTGTCCGCGCTGACGCGGACTGGCGAATGTTGCGGCAACGCGTGTGTCGAGTGGCAGCAGGAGGTTGCACGGTTCACGACCGCCCGGCTTCAGAGCGACAGCCAGGTCGGACAGCAGCTCCTGGCATGCCAGAATTGGGCCGATGCGGCCAAGGTGCAGAGCGATTGGATCGCTTCGCTGATGCGAGACTATGCCGACGAAGCGAACCGGTTAATGCAGCTTGCCTCGAAGCTCGGAGCGGATCTTACACAAGCCCGGCCTGCGGAAACGCGGTCCGCAACACGCCACCAAGGCCTCCAAGCGGCGGAGTAGCACGGACAACGCGGCCTCGGGCGCGCCTTGGTCCACGCGCGCTCGAGCATCGCTGCCGCTAAAGCGACGGAAGGGAGGGAGTATGCAAGCACTTGGCTATGCGCGGCGGTGCGACGCGCCCGAATCCGAAGACACCGTGCCTGCCAGGCGAGAACCCGCATTCATTGTTTGGCCTATCCCGCCAGCCGCCCTCGCGGCCCTCGCCGATCTCGGAATGTCGGACCGCCAGATTGCAGACTACTTCTCTGTCGAACCGCAAGCGGTCGCCGCGGTGCGGGCGACGGGCGCGGCAGGCACTCGGCCATAGCGGATCGTAACCGCAACGGCCGAGCACGCTGGCCGACAAGCGGCGTTTTGCCGGAGAATGGGCGTGCGGTGCCTCAGGCGTTCGCTTTTGCGCCCGGCAGGCTGTGGACGATTTCCTTGAAGCGCCCCCAATCGACGGCGCCCCAGATCTCCGTTTGGGCATGGCCGAACGACCGGATCAACACGGACATGCGGGTCGCCGCCTCGATATCTGGCGCTTCGAAGATATCGATGTAGTCCCAGGGGCCGACGGTCGCGTAGTTGTGTTTCCAGATGATGTCCGGACACTCTTTGCGGATGCGTTCCATGGCCGCACGCTCCAGCTGTTCGAAGGACCGTGGCGAGCTCAGCATGTCGGGTGCAAGGCGGCTCAACATGACGAAGGTTTGCATGAGGTGCTCCCTCAGTTTAGAGGCCGCCACACTCTACGCGTCGTCGCGACGCCATCCTTGATCCGGATCAATTGCCCCTGGAGCGCAGCCATCGGACGGTTACGCCACGCCGTGGGTGGCCTCTGCTGCACCGCCGGAGCCATCATTGGCGGCCCTTGAGCTAGATCAACGTGCAGCATTGCCGAACGCGTATCGTGGCGTACCGTAGGCATCAGTTGCCGGCCAAACCCACCAGCGGAAGCATGCCAGGATCCGTCCCAGCCAACGCGGTTGACCTTGCCGCCAAAGTTGCGGCCCTGCGTCAGCCGACGATCTACCCCGAGCGGACGCTTCGGGTCGATGCCATGGAGACTCACATGTCATGGGTCTTCCTTACCGACCACTATGCCTACAAGCTCAAGAAGCCCGTGCGATTTCCGTTTCTCGACTTCTCAACCATGGAGCGGCGCAAGCATTTTTGTGAGGAAGAAGTCCGGCTCAATCGCCGCCTCGCGCCCGAGGTGTATATCGGCACGGTGCCGATGACATTCGGGCTCGATCAGGCTTTGGCGTTGGGAGGCGATGGTCCGGCAATCGACTGGCTGGTCAAGATGCGCCGCCTTTCGGCCGAGCGGATGCTCGACTACGCGATCCGTCATGACACTCTCCTCGCGGACGACATTGACCGGCTCGCGGCTCGACTGGCGGCGTTTTATCGGACGGCGAAGTCGCTCCGCATTACCGCGTCCGATTACCGGCGGCGTTTCGAATCAGATATCGCGGAGAACCAGCACGAACTGCGAGCGTATGCGAACGGTGTCCCATCCCCGCAGGTCGACCGTATCCATGTGGCACAGCTTGCCTTTATGACGAAGGAGGCCGAGCTGTTCGAGCGCCGCGTGAGTGACGGCCGCATCATCGAGGCACATGGTGACCTGCGGCCCGAGCACATCGCCCTCGGCGCGGATCCGCAGATCATCGATTGCCTGGAATTCAATCCGGAATTTCGCACGCTCGACCCCGCAGACGAGCTCTCCTTCTTCATGATCGAGTGCGAGATGCTCGGCGCACCGGCGGTGGGAGCTACGGTGTTCAATCGCTATCGCGCTGCAACTGGCGATCAGCCGCCGCCGATGCTGTTGGATTTTTACAAGGCCTTCCGCGCAAGCCTCCGGGCAAAAATCACCATCTGGCATCTCGGTGAGACGCCGGTGCGCGACCCGGCCCGCTGGCCGCCTCTCGCCCGGCGATACCTGGACGTTGCGGAAATGTACGCAAGCCGACTGTAATTCGCCGGTGCCCTACCCCCCGATCAGACTGACCAGCGATCCCCCGTCACGAATCCGGCGGATGGCGTCGGCGACAAAGGGGCCAGTTTCGATCACGGCGACCTTGGAGCCCACGATTTCGGGTCCAAGACGGAATGGCGGCACGGTGTCCGTCACCACGATTCGCTCGATGGCGGCTTCGCGAACGAGAGCGGGCGCTCCGCCCATGAAGAGCCCATGGGTGGCCGCGGTGAAGACCCGCACGGCGCCGTGGGCCCGACAGGCCCTCGCCGCCCGGATGAGCGTTCCGCCGGTGCTGATCAAATCGTCATAGATGATCGCCGTCCGACCCTTGACCTCTCCGATCAGCGCCTCGCCGCTGACCACCCCGCCGGCTCGGTACTTCTCGACAAAGGCCGTGGCCAACGGCCGGCCGAGCCGGCGGCTCAGGGCGACCTGAAAGCGTTCCGCACGCTTCACGCCGCCGGGATCGGGCGAGACAACCGTGACCTCACCCTCGCGAACGACGTCGGCGAAATGGTCGACGAACAGCCTGGTCGCCTCCAAATGGTCGGTGCGGCATCGAAACGAGTTCTGATAGGCCATCAAGTTGTGCACATCGATCGTCACGACGCGATCGGTCCCGACGGCCTCGAATAGAGCTGCGACGTAACGTGTCGTCACCGGATCGCGCGGCTGCGTCTTCCGGTCCTTGCGCGCATAACAGAGATAGGGGACGACGGCGGTCACGCTTGCCGCGGAAGCGTCCTTGAGCGCGCCGATGAAGAACAGGAGCCGGCACAGCTTGTCGTTCACCGTTCCCGTTGCATCACTGTAAAGCGACTGCAGCACGAACACGTCGCGCTGGCGGACGTTGACCAGCGGACGTGCCTTGTGCTCGCCGTCCTCGAACTCCCTCTCTTCGTGTTGGCTCAGCGGCACGCCAAGACCTCGGCTGACGCGTTCGCCATAGGCGCGCGTCGCGTTGAGAGCGAAAAGCACGGGCTGAGGATCGATCATGTCGCTCCTTCTGGCCATGCGCAGCCGGCCTGATGA
Organism: Alphaproteobacteria bacterium; assembly: GCA_035506575.1. Taxonomy (GTDB): domain Bacteria; phylum Pseudomonadota; class Alphaproteobacteria; order CACIAM-22H2; family CACIAM-22H2; genus DATJPD01. Next base: position 15,307 of record DATJPD010000032.1, on the reverse strand, counting down.
GTAGGTCAGAGCGTGACGCGAGGGATGCGGCGCGACATTGATGCAGGTCAATGACGGCGCGCGGAGCGTCGCTCACAGTCAAGCTCGCTCGGGAGGGCCGGCGTACCTCGCAGCGCCTCCCGCCTGGAGCGCTCCGTCAATACGGGAGGGCGAGATGGAAGAGACAGCCCATCGTGTGCGGCCGACCACGCACGGCGCTTCACTCGAAACCGTGCGCATCTCACCAGTCGGGCTCGAGGGGATCCTCGGCCTGCCGGCGGACGCAAAGGGGGTGGTTCTCTTCGCGCACGGCAGCGGAAGCAGCCGCCTCAGCCCGCGCAACACGTATGTCGCGACCGCCTTGCGCCAGGCAGGCCTGGGGACGTTGCTCTTTGACCTCCTCACCGAACAGGAGGCTGACGATCGCTCCTTTGTCTTCAATATTCCGCTGCTCGCGACCCGCCTGGCTTCGGCAGCCGACTGGCTTATTCATCGCAAGCCGGCGGCCGGACTGCCCGTGGGCCTGTTCGGGGCGAGCACCGGCGCTGGAGCCGCGTTGGTGGCGGCGGCTCGCTATCCGAACGTCATCGGTGCCGTGGTTTCACGAGGCGGACGCCCCGATCTGGCTGAGGACTGGCTCGGCCAAGTCCGCGCGCCGACGCTGCTCATCGTCGGCGGTGACGATCCCGATGTTCTGAAATTGAACCGCATGGCTTTCGCGAGGCTGTCCTGCCTCAAAGAACTCAAGGTCGTCCCAGGCGCCACCCACCTGTTCGAAGAACCCGGCAAACTCGACGACGTCATCGATTTGGCGCGAGCGTGGTTCCGCGCCCACCTGACACCGGGCACGCCGGAGTAGCGCCATGTTCGCCAACCGAACCGACGCCGGCCAACGGCTGGCCGCAGACCTGATGCGCTTCAAGGGCGAGAGCCCTTGCGTCCTTGCCCTTCCGCGCGGCGGCGTCCCGGTGGGCATCGAGATCGCAAAGGCCTTGGATGCGCCGCTCGACCTGGTGCTCGTGCGCAAGATCGGCGCCCCCGACCAGCCGGAACTCGCGGTCGGCGCCGTCGTGGACGGCGGCAGGCCCGAGGTCGTGCTGAACGATGACATCATCAGAGTGCTCGAGCTTCCCGAGCAGTACATTGCGGAGGAGAGCGCCCGGCAACTCAAGGAGATCGAACGGCGCCGTCAAGTCTACCTGGCCGGCCGGCCCCGGGTGGACGTCGCGGGTCGCACGGCCTTGATCGTCGACGACGGCATCGCCACGGGTGCCACGATCAGGGCCGCCATCCTCGCCACGCGGCGAGCCCAGCCCAAACGGCTGATCTTGGCCGTGCCGGTGGCGCCCACGGACACGGTAGCCGCACTGCGCAAGGAATCCGATGAAGTCGTGTGCCTCGAGGAACACGACCCGTTTGGAGCGATCGGCTACTACTATTTCGACTTCAGGCAAGTCTCCGATGACACCGTGCGCGACTTGATGGCGCAGGCTGCCATGCTGACGCCCGCGCCGGAAGCCACATCGAAGAACGTCGCTTGAGGTCCGCTTGGCTGGCACGAAACCAGGCCGGGAAAATCCCCGCATTGATCCGGATCAAAGCGCACCGCTCGGAATCTGGTCCAATTTGCCAGGCTGCGAGTTGAAGAGGAGGACCGAACCATGGCCGAAACTGCGACCAAGCTTCCCGTGAAAACCGAAGAGAAAGCCGGCGAGCGGACGTCCGCGCTGCAAGCGTGGCGCCCCCTCGGCGCTCTGCAACGCGAGATGAATCGGCTGTTCGAGGATTTCGATCGCGGAGTCTGGCGGTCGCCGTTCCGACGTTCGATGTTCGACATCGAGCCGTTCTGGAGCCGCGAGCTGAGCTGGGCCGCCGAGCCCGCGGTGGACATCCTCGAGAAGGACAAGGCCTACGAGATCACGGCCGAATTGCCCGGCATGGACGAGAAGAACATCGAGGTGAAGCTCGTCGACGGCGGGCTCACGATCAAGGGCGAGAAGCAGGAAGAGAAAGAAGAGAAGAAGAAAGACTATTTCGTCCATGAGCGTCACTTCGGCTCGTTCGAGCGGAGGTTCCGCGTTCCGGAGGGCGTCGATGCCGACAAGATCGAGGCTAGCTTCAAGAAGGGCGTGCTGACGGTCACTCTGCCTAAGAAACCGGAGGCGCAGAAACCGGCGAAGAAAATCGACGTCAAAGCGGCGTAGACGACAGCGACGACCCCGAACTCGCAACCGGCCGGGTTGGGGAACGTGCCTTGCCCGGCCTTCAGGAGGAGTGGATCATGGCCAAAACGACAGCAAAGGCGAAAGCGAAAGCCAATCAGAAGATGCCGCCCCGGAAGCCGAAAGTAGCCGCGAAAGTTGTGACCAAAGCGGCCGCGAAGCCAGCCGCCGGGAAACCGGCGGTCCAAGGAGCCTGAGGCCGCGCCGACGTTTCGATCGCGTCGGTCGTCTGAGACGGCTGGCGCACGAAGGTTCGAACGGAGAACCGATGTCAGATCGCGCAGACATGCTGGCCGCGGTGCGCGACGCGCTCGGCCGCGAGACGCGTGTCGCCCCCGGCCTGCCGGCGATCGCGCTCGCCTTCGCCAACGGCGATCTGACCATGGCAGGCGAAGTCGCGACAATCGCCGTCAAGAAGCTCGCCCTGGAGCGGGCCGCCGCGGTGCGTGGGGTCGACCACATCGTGGATCGGCTGCGCGTGGCGGCTGCCACACGCATGGAGGACGGCCAGATCCGTGATCTCGTCCGCGACGCCCTCCTACAGGAACCGGCTCTCTCGGACTGCGCATTGCGCGAGTGGGTCAAGGGCCGCCCCGAAACGGTCCGCAGTCCATCGGCGCCGCGCGGCACCATCGACATCCGCGTTGAGGATGGCGTGGTCACGCTGGACGGCGACCTGCCTGGGCTGTCCCGCAAGCGGCTGGCGGGCGTCCTGGCATGGTGGGTGCCGGGAAGTCGCGACGTCGTCAACGGCATCGGCGTCACGCCGCCGGAGGACGACAGCGACGACGAGATCGCGGAAGCGGTCACGCTCATCCTCGAGAAGGACCCGCTCGTTGACGCAGCACAGATCCGGGTCGGCGTGCGACGCTCGGTCGTCACGCTCGCCGGCGTCGTGAGGACGGACGCGGAGCGGGAGATGGCCGAGTTTGATGCCTGGTATGTGTTCGGCGTCGACAGGGTCGTCAACCACGTCGAGGTCCGAGCTTAGAGGCGGCCGATCTGGTCTAGGACAGTTCGCGCCGCACGGTTTTTGCCGGTTGTTTGCGGAGGTGGTCATGCCCGTTAAGTCCTCACGTCCCCTGAGCGTCTCCAAACCGACGCATGACGACATCATTCACCTCGTGGGTGACGTCGAAGATGCAACCGTGATGGCGATCGAAGCGACCCGCGCCACGTATGTCGAGGTCGAGGAAGCGGTCAAATGGGCCACGGGCGATGCCGAGCAGCTCGGCAAAGCGGGCCGTCCGCTGAGCGGACCCGCCGAGGCGGTGTACAACGTCCTGCTGACCGACCCGGCGTTCGCCCCGCCCGGGCGCGAACGCTAGCCGTGCGCCTTCGCCCAACGGTCTCGCGATGCCTTGGTTGTCCGTGAGGGGCTTCTCGGATCGCTAAAGCGCCAGTTGTCCTAAAGGCCGGCCGGGAGCGCCGATCGACGTCCCTTCAGTGCCGCCATTTCCGGACAAGAAAGAGGGTCGCTTCGCCGATCACCGCGATGATGGCGGCCAAGATCACGCTCAGAACCAGCGGCTCCCACAGGCTGTGTTGGAAGCCCTCGGAGCTGCCATAGTCGTACGCACCGATGATGGGCAGCGTCGCCAAGACGACGTATAGGCCGGCCCGCATCACTCGGCTCCATATCGGGCCCATCGTCTCCCCTCGGTCAGGCCTTCCGCTGTGCGCCCGTCGGGTGCTGCGACGAGAGGTACCAGGCCGCGAAGAACACTGCGGCGAGAACCAGCCCGGCGATGACCAGGACGCTCGAGGCGACCGCGAAGCCCACGACAGGTCCCGGCGGCGGGACGACATCTGGCGCGCGCCCCAGTCCTGACAAGTCGACCGCGCCCGCCGTGAGAAGGCCGAGGCTGGCCAACCCGTCGATGAAGCACATCCGCCGGCACGCTTCCCGGCGGCTGCGGGCCCGAAACACCGTGACCAGAATGGCGGCGATGGCGATAAGCCAGATCGCCCCGAGGGACGGCCACCCGCCGCCCAATGTCGCGGCGGCGGCGGCATGAATGAGGGCCGACAGGGCGAGCAGGGCAAGTGCGAGGAGCAGAACGACAAGGATGGACACGCGGTGCGCCGGCTCGTGTATGGAACCGGGATGTGCGCTCAATCTCATCCGCATGGCGAATCTCCCTCGATACCAAACTCCGATCTTGCGAGCCCCGGCGCATTGATCCGGATCAAAGCAGGTGACCGGGAAGTCACCTAACGTTGAGCTGCGGAGAAGCTCCCTGATGCGCCGTTATCGCCTGGACCTGGCTGTCGCCCGTTCGACTGCGCGACCCGCGGCTCGACCGAGGTCGACCGGAAGGATCAGTCTCACCATGGTCAGCTTCGGCGGCGCCTCGGCGGTCGTCACGAGCCTTGGTCTGATCGTCGGCTCCGCTGCGGCGCAAACGTCGCGGGCCTCGCTTCTGGAGGCCCTTCTGATCGTCGCGCTTGCGGACAACCTGACCGACGCGCTCGGCATCCACATCTATCAGGAATCAGAAAAGCTCGAAGGCCACCGCGCGTTCGCCGCGACGCTGGGAAACTTCGCGACCCGGCTGGCGATCTGCGGGACGTTCTTGCTTCTCGTCGCGGCGCTCCCGGCCGGCTCCGCCGTCATGGTGTCGCTCGCTTGGGGCTTGGCTCTGCTAGGTTTGCTGACGTGGCTCGTGGCGCGTAGCCGCGGCGCCAACCCCGTCTCGGAGGTCGGCAAGCATCTGACGATCGCTTTGGCCGTGATCGTCATGAGCGTCGGCATCGGGATGTTGATCCATGACATGAGCTTCAAGACGCCGCTCGAACTCCCCTGGGACGTGCTCCCGGACGGCCTGCCCTGGGGCCGGGGGAACTGAGTATCCGCGACAGCGAAGGAGACTGTCATGAGTCTGACATTGACTTCGCCGGCATTCACCGCCCAAGGCCCGATCCCGGCGCGGTACACCTGCGACGGGAGCGACGTGTCGCCGCCCTTGGACTGGTCGGGCGCGCCGGCTGGAACGCGCGGCTTCGCGCTCCTCTGCACGGACCCGGACGCGCCGGCCGGGACCTGGCACCACTGGGCGATCTTCGATATTCCCGCGACCGCCGCCGGCCTGCCGGAACATCAAAAGCCCGATGCGGCCGGAACACGGCAGGCCATCAACGACTTCGGACGAAGGGGCTACGGCGGGCCGTGCCCGCCCGGAAACGGCGCGCACCACTACCACTTCACGCTCTACGCGCTGGACGTCGACCACCTACCCGTGCCGGCCGCACCGCGCGCCCGCGACGTCGTGCGTGCGGTGAAGACCCATGCGCTCGCACGTGCCGAGCTGGTCGGGCTGTACGGCCACTGAAGACGGCCTTGGTCATGACATCGCCGGGCGGTCGCTCGACGCGGCGCGGTCAGCCGCCGGACCTGCAGCTCCGAGTTCAAGCTTGACCGCAAGCACGCTCAGGAGATCGCGCAGCGACACGATCCCGACCAATCGGCCGTCTTGGACGACGAACAGCCGGCTGCGACCAGACTTGGTCATCTGGGCCATGGCGGCGAGCGTCGGCGTATCGGGCCCCACGACGTCGAGATTCGAGCACGGCGCCATCACCTCGGACACCGCGGTTGTGGTCCAGCGGGAGCGGTCCAGGGCCGCCGCCTGCCGGGTGCCGATCGTGCCGAGAAGCCTCCCATCGCGGCCGACCGGGAAATCGCGGTGGTGATAGCGATAGACGTAACGTTCGACGAACTCCGTCACCGTTATACCGGGCGGCACGCCGACCGGATCGGGCGTCATGACCTGCGCGACCGACACGCCGGTCAGCGCCTCTTGAGCCATCGTCTGCTGGAGGCTCGCGGCGGCGGCCGCGCGGAGGAACAGACCGATGAGGAACTGCCACATGCCGCCGACGAAATCGCCGCGCATCACGTCGATGACCCCCAGGACGATGAGCAACGTCCCGAACGCATTCCCCGCCGCCGCCGCCTTCTGAGTCGCCCACCCGATATCGCCCCGCCATCCCCATAAGGCGGCGCGCAACATCCGCCCGCCGTCCAAAGGGAAGGCCGGGACGAGGTTGAAGGCGGCCAGCACGCCGTTCAGGTAGCCGAGATACCAGAAGATCTCGGTTAGCGATGCCGGGCCACCCAGTCGGTCGGTCAACCAAAAGCCGGCGATGAGACCCGCCGCCAGCAGAAGACTGGCGAGCGGGCCCGCGAGCGCCATGAGAAACTCGCCGCGGGCACTCCTTGGCTCCCCCTCCATCTCGGCGACGCCACCGAAGATGAACAAGGTGATGCCGCGTATGTCCATGCCATAGCGGCGCGCGACCAGCGAATGGGCGGTCTCGTGGAAGACGATGGACAAGAGGAAGCCGATCGTGGCGGTGACCGCCATCCACCAATAGGTCGCCGCGTCGAGATTGGGCAGGGCTTCCGGAAACACGCCCACCGCCAGGCTCCAGGCGACCAACGCGGCCACCAGAAGCCAGGACGCGTCCACCCAGACCCGAAACCCGAACAGTGTGAAGATCTTGATGCGGTGGGTGAACATGTCTCAGAACGCTCGCCAGTGCGCTCGCGCCGACCAGTCACCGGCTGACCAGATCGAGGACCTCGTTGGAGAGCCGCAGCACCGTCGCGCGGTCCGCAAGAGAGAAGGCGGTCGGCAGTAGGCCAAGCCCCGCGACGACGGCGACGATATAGGCGATCGCGCGAACCGCGCCGTGCCGCCGCCGCCCAGACGGGCCAGCCGACAGCACGCCGGCCGGCCGCCTCGCGCTCGGGACATCAATGATCACCGCGGTCGAGCGTCTCACAGGGTCACCCTCCCAGAAGCTTGCGCTTCTCCTCGAACTCCGCCTTGTCGATTTCGCCCTTGGCCAAGCGCTCTTCCAGGATGTGACGGGCGGCGCTGTGCCCATGTCCCCGGCCGCAATAGGGGCACCATCCGTGACCATGCCAGTGATGGAAACCGCCAAGACCGAACCCGCGCAAAATCCACAGGACCAGTGCGACGATGCCGATCAGCGCGAACAGCATCAGGAGCGGCCCGAAGAAGAACCCTGCACCCCAGCCGCCGCCCCACATCATGTGATGGTATCCCCACGGGCCCGGCCCGGGCGCGCCGGGGCTTGGCGCTTGCTGGGCGAGAGCCGGCGCCACGGCGAGGGAGTTCACGAGAACGGCAGCAGCGATATTGGAGAGCTTCATGGGCGCCTCCCTCTTCTGGACGACATGCGGCCTAAGCCGTTGGCGCCGCGCGCATCACGCACGGCGCACGCGGCCGCAATGACTAGCGCGGCGAGACCTTGCGCTGGCTGCGCTGGAACATCCGGTCGGCGCGCTCGGCCGCCGCCTTGGCGTCGCTGGCGCTCTGCTGGGATGCGGCGGCGGCACGATTGGCGGCATCGGCCGCTTGTTGCGCCGCCGCGGCGGCATCGCTGGCCGACTTCTGGGCGTTCTGGAGAAGCGCGCGATCATCGGCGCTCAGCTGCGTGCAGCCGGCGATCAGCAGCATTGGAAGGACGATGGCGGCCAGGGCTTTCGGAGGACAGCGCATGAGCGGCTCCTTGAGAAAACGGGAAGGACGCACGCAATCTGCGCCGCCGGGCCTGCCGTCGCTTTGATGCAGATCAATCGCCCTGATTCACGGGCAGCGCGGGTTGACCCAGGTCAATGTCGCGACGGAACTGCCGTGGCATTCGAGGCGCATGCGATGACAAGGCGACGAGGGTGGTGCGATGACGGCCACGGGCGACAGCCTCCTTCTGACGGACCTGTATCAGCTCAATATGATGCAGGCCTACGAGCAGAACGGCCTCACCGATGTCGCGCTGTTCGAGCTGTTCGTGCGCAAGCTGCCGGCCAAGCGCGGCTTTCTGATGGCCGCCGGCCTGGCGCAGGTGGTCGAATTTCTCGAGACCCTGAGGTTCAGCGCCGACGACATCGCCTATCTGGCCCGCAACGGCCGCTTCGACCCGGGCCGGGATGCAGCTCGCGCGGCTGCCGGACGCTCTCCGCCGCTTGGAGCCGTTCTCTTATCCCATGCAGGTCGCCCCCGCCCTTCACCTCCTCGCCGACGAGTGCGACGCCCGGGTCGCGGCACTCGGGTGAGAGCGCCATGACCCCCTTCAACTCGATCTACGCCCATGGCTTCTTCCGGGCGGCCGTGTGCACGCCGAAGGTCGGGCTGGCCCAACCGGGGCTCAATCTCGAGCACACGCTCTCGCTGGCGCGACATGCGTCGCTGGCCAATGCCGGCGTGGCGCTGTTCCCGGAGCTCGGCTTGTCGGCCTATTCGAACGAGGACCTGGTCTTCCAGGACGCGTTGCTCGACGGCGTGGAGCGGGCGATCGCCACGCTCGTCGCCGCGAGCCGCGAGCTGGTGCCGATCCTCATCGTCGGCGCGCCCATCCGGTCCGAGGGTAAGCTGTTCAATTGCGCGGTGGTGATCCACCGTGGCGGCATTCTCGGGGTCGTGCCCAAGACCTACTTGCCGAACTATCGCGAGTTCTATGAGAAGCGCCAGTTCTGTGCGGCCGAGCACGCCATGGCACCGCATATCAACCTCGGCGGGGAGTCCGTTCCGTTCGGCAACGATCTCGTCTTCGAGGCGCGGGACATGCCAGGCCTCGCCCTGCACGTCGAGATTTGCGAGGATGTCTGGGCGCCCATCCCGCCCAGCACGTATGCGGCGTTGGCCGGGGCCACGGTGCTGGCCAATCTCTCGGCCAGCAACATCACCATCGGCAAGGCCGAGTATCGGCGGCTCCTGTGCGCCTCGCAGTCCGGAAAATGCGTGGCGGCGTATCTTTACGCCGGTGCCGGCCCCGGCGAATCGACGACTGACCTCGCCTGGGACGGTCACGCGCTGATCTATGAGAATTCCGAGCTGCTGGCGGAATCGGAGCGTTTCCCGAAGGCGCCGCAGATGATCACCGCCGATCTCGACCTCGACCGGCTGCGCCAGGAGCGCACCCGGATCACGAGCTTCAACGATTGCGCCGCCGCCCATCGGCCCCGCCTCGCCGCGCTGCGGCGCATCGCGTTCGAATTCGTGCCGCCGCACGGAGAGATCCCGCTGCAACGCGACGTCGCGCGTTTTCCGTACGTGCCGGCCAACCGGGCGGACCGCGACGAGCGTTGCGCGGAAGCGTACGCGATCCAGGTGCAAGGCCTGATGAAGCGGCTCGAAGCCACGGGCCTGCGCAAGGCGGTCATCGGCATCTCCGGCGGCCTTGATTCGACGCAGGCCGCCCTTGTGGCGGCGCAGGCATTCGACCGCCTCGGTCTGCCGCGCGCAGATATCCTGGCCTATACGCTTCCGGGCTTCGCGACGAGTGAGACCACGCGCGCGAACGCATGGCGGCTGATGCGCGCGCTCGGCACCTCGGCGGCCGAGATTGACATCCGGCCGTCCTGTGCACAGATGCTGCGCGATCTCGACCATCCGTATAGCCGGGGCGAACCCATGTACGACGTGACGTTCGAGAACGTTCAGGCCGGCGAGCGGACCTCGCATCTGTTCCGGCTCGCCAATCTCCATCAAGGTCTGGTCGTCGGCACCAGTGACCTGTCGGAACTGGCCCTCGGCTATACGACGTACGGCGTGGGGGATCAGATGTCGCATTACGCGGTCAACGCCTCCATCCCGAAGACGCTGATCCAGCATCTGATCCGCTGGGCCGTCGCGAGCCAGCGGTTCGATGCGGAGACGAGTGCCGTCTTGAGCGACATCGTGGCGACCGCGATCTCGCCGGAGCTGATCCCGGGTGCGGGAGGAGGGCCATCGCAGCTCGCGGAAGAAACTATCGGCCCCTACGAGCTGCAGGATTTCAACCTGTACTACCTCAGCCGCTATGGGTATCGGCCGAGCAAGGTGGCGTTCCTCGCCCACCACGCCTGGAAGGACCGCGGGGCGGGGGAATGGCCCGATACGGTGCCGCCGGACGAGCGGCGGCAATACGACCTCGCCACGATCAAGAAATGGCTGGGCGTCTTCGTCGACAGATTCTTCGAGTTCAGTCAGTTCAAGCGTTCGGCAATGCCCAATGCCCCCAAGGTCGGATCGGGCGGATCATTGTCGCCGCGCAGCGAGTGGCGGGCCCCCAGCGACGCGTCGGCCGAGGTCTGGCGCGATGACTTGCGCCGCGTGCGATGACACTGGCGGCCGCTTGTGCTGGGCGGCGCGACGCCGGTTGTCGCTCAGAATGACCGCGCTTTGAGCGCCGGTTGGCACGCAGGTCCATTGACTTGGATCAAAGGACACAGGCCGCACCGATGATAAACGTTTTCCCAAAGGAGGGCGCCATGAAGAGGCATGCAAAACCCAAATCCGCCAAGGCACGCGTTGCGCACAGGACTCGCCAGCGGCCGGCGCGCGCCAAAGCTACGGTGACCAAGGCCCACCGGCCGGCGCGGTCACGAAGACCCGCGCCGGCGCCGCGCTCGCACTACACCGCGGCCATCCAGGGCCTTCAGGACGCCGCGGCCTCTCTCAGCGACGATGAGATCATCGCGATCTTGTCCGACCTCTCCTGGCCCAACCGCGCCAAGTGGCTCTCAAGCTACTTCACCGATCAGCTGCCGGAGGAGGTGGTGAGCGATGAGGACGACGTCGCGGGGGCGATCGTCGACATCGGCGCCCAAGTCGCGGCCCTCTTGACCGCCATGGATGTCGAGCGGCCCAGTGACTTCGTGAGCGCCGTCACCTACTGCTTGTCGGCCGATCCCGCGCACGTCAACGCCGGCCAGACCTGGCTCCAGGACAATCTAGGCTCGCAGACAATCGACCTGGACGCGCTGGAGGGCCTGCCCGGTTACCAAGCGGTCGCGGAGATCGTCGAGCGCGTACGGGACGAGGCCGGCGACTGAACCAGCACCGCCGGTCGACTGTGTCCGTGCGCCGGGCGCTTCGATGTCGCCCGGACCCGATGCTTGTAATGGCGAGGCCCACCGCATGATTGACGTGAGGGACACCTCTCATCTCGCAGTCCCAGCTGCGCCCGCCACCAGCGAGGGCGGGCCAGATGCGACGGGCGCGCATTGTCCGATCGAAGTGCGTGCGCTGACGCGCCGGTTCGGCGACATCGTCGCGGTGGACCGTGCGACGCTCGGAGTGAACGAAGGTGAGATCTTCGGGATCATCGGCCCGAACGGGGCCGGCAAGAGCACCCTCATCAAGATGCTGACGACCCTGCTGCCACCCAGCTCGGGGTCGGCGACCGTCGTCGGAGCGGACATCGTCAGGCAGCCGGCCGAGGTGCGGCGGCACATCGGCTACGTGCCTCAGCTCCTGTCCGCCGACGGCTCCTTGAGCGGCTATGAGAACCTGCTCTTGTCAGCGCGCCTCTACGGCATTCCGCACCGCGAGCGCGCCGAGCGCATCGCCCGTGCGCTGGCGCGCATGGGCCTCGCGGCGGCGTCCCGTCATCTCGTGGGGCACTATTCCGGCGGCATGATCCGCCGGCTCGAGATCGCGCAAAGCCTGCTCCACCGGCCGAAAGTCCTGTTCCTCGACGAGCCGACGGTCGGTCTCGACCCCGGCGCGCGAAAAGCCGTCTGGGACCACGTGCTCGATCTCCGCCGCAGCTTCCGCACGACCATGATCGTCACCTCGCATCACATGGACGAGATCGACCAATATTGCGACCGCATCGCGCTCATCGACCGCGGCCGCATCGCTGCGATCGGCAGCCCGGCGGAACTGAAGGCCAAGATGCGGCCGGGCGCCACGTTGGATGACGTGTTCATCCAGCTGGTCGGCAATCAATCCGAAACCGAGACGGAGGAAGGCTATGGCGATGTCCGCAGGACCCGCCGCGCGGTCCGCGAACACGGCTGATGCCGTCGTTCAGCTCGGCGACTATGCCACCCAGGTCTTCGCCGTGGCCGCGGCCGAAGTGGACAAGTTGCGCCACGATCCGCTGGAGCTGTTCACCCGCGCCGTGCAGCCGGTGTTGTGGCTCCTCCTGTTCGGCGAGGTGATGGCGCAGGTCCGCGGCGTGTCGCCTGGAAATTTGCGTTACCTCGACTTCCTGTCGGCCGGGATCCTCGCGCAGAGCGTGCTCTTCGTCGCGATCTTCAACGGCATCGCCGCGATCTGGGAGCGGGATCTCGGGGTCCTACAGCGCTACCTGGTGAGCCCGGCGCCGCGCTCCGCCCTCGTCATCGGAAAGGCGCTGGCGGCGAGCGTCCGCGCGTTCTCGCAGGCGCTCATCGTCTATCTGCTGGCGCTGGTATTGGGCGTCGGTATCGAGCTCGACGTGGCGAGCATTGCCGGCGTGATCGCGATTATCGGCCTGGGGTCCGCCTTGTTCTCGACCTTCTCGCTCATCATCGCCTGTCTCGTGAAGACACGCGAGCGCTTCATGGGCATCGGCCAGGTGCTGACCATGCCGATCTTCTTCGCGAGCAACGCCATCTATCCGCTGTCGCTGATGCCGGGTTGGCTGCGGGCGATCTCGCACGTCAACCCGCTGACGTACGAGGTCGACGCCCTGCGCGCCCTGATGCTCACGGCCGGCCGCTCCGATTACGGCCTGGGGCTCGATTTCGCGGTGTTGATCGGCACGTCCGCGCTGCTGACCGCGGTTGCGGCGCGCATGTACGCCCGCATGGGCTACTGAACCCCGCGCTTTCCTAGGACAAGAGGAGCGACGATGCTGAGCGTGCTGGACTTGACTTGCGTCAAAGACTGGCCCGCTGCCGCAAATGAGGATGCCGCGGTTCGAGACGCCGCCGGAGGCGGGCCATGGACCGGGTGACGTCACTGCTGATGGTATTGTTCACGCGCGTGATGGGTTTCGGCGCGCCGTGGACGTTCGTGGATGACAAGTACGATATCGGCGAGGAGCCCGGTTTTCCGCGACTACCCTATCTTCTGATCGCCCGACGCAGCGCGTTTGGTCGGCACTGGGCGGTCTACAACGGCATATCGGACCACGTTGTCGCCAGCGGCCTCAGTCGGAAGCGTGCCGCTGTCCTCTGCACGGTGCTCAACGCCGCGGCTGCGTCATGGCCGGCAGAATCAACCCTGAAACGCTCCCTTTGACATAACGAGACCGGCATCAATGAAGATGCTCCCATCAGATCGGGCCCGGTACCTCTTCGCGGGGGCGCTCGCTACGCTGGTGGTTGGCGCCACTCCCTCATCCCTCGCCGCTCCTCTGCAATTGCCGCCGATCACCGAGCCTGCCAGCCAGGAACATCACGTCGGCAAAGTCATCCTTCTCGAGCTGGTGACGCCCGATCTCGCTACGAGCAAGAAATTTTACGGCGCTCTATTCGACTGGACGTTCCGCGATGTTCAGACCGATGGTCCGGCCTATGCCGAGGCCTTTCTCGATGGCCGCGCGAGGACGTGATCGAAGCGCCCGGAGAGACGATCGCGATCAATGCCCAGTGGAAGATTCGGCAAATCCACGCGCGAAATTATCTAGCAGATAGCTAACCATATTCCCCTTTGGTGAAAACAGCACCCCATTGACGAATAATCCGCCTGCTAAGAGATCTCGCCGCTTTTGATTTTCTCAGCGATCGCTTCGAGCTTTTCCGGTGATAACTGACGGCTTGCGCAGGCTGCCGTGATAATCCGGACAGCACGCGCATAACGGCGTTTCAAGACGGCTGCGAGGTGACGCTCGGCGTTCTCGGCCTGCGCCCGTTCTCTGTTGGCCCGACGGTTCGCTTTGCGCCGCGGCTTCGCGGCCGTTTTGCGCGTGACATGTTGGGCAAGGTCCTTTTCTGCGATGGCAGCGCCGGCGAGAACAGCTTTGAGCGCACGCCGAACAAAATGCCAATGCTTGTGGAGCGATTGTGGAGTCAAACCAGGGGGAGCCGATAGCAACGCGCGAGAAAACACGAGAATACGCGGCAAAATTCGGTAACCCCGTTTTGCGGCAACTTATTGACGCCGTTGCGCTATATCGCGCTGATTCTGGGGGGATTTATTGGTGGCTGCGGAGGGATTTGAACCCCCGACCAAGGGATTATGATTCCCCTGCTCTACCGCTGAGCTACGCAGCCGCCGATGGACGGGTCAAAATAGCCGCCCGGAGCGCCGCCGTATAGACGCTGGGGGGCCGGGCGTCAACCCGTGGTTATCGCGAGGTTTCCGAGCTTCCCGCCGCGGTGATCCACCCGCCGCCGAGCACGCGCTCGCCGCGGTAGAACACGCAGGCCTGCCCGGGGGCGACGCCGTATTCCGGCCGCGCGAGCCGGATCTCGGCGCGACTGTCCGGCGTCACATGAAGCGACGCCGGGACAAGCGGGCTGGTCGAGCGCAACCTGACCTCGACCGGCTCGCCCGGCTCGGGCAATGCGTCGCCCAGCCAGTTCACGTCGCGCAGCTGCACGCGGTCGCGCGCCAGCGCGTCCCGCGGCCCGACCACGACCTGACGCTTGTCGGGATCGAGGTGCACGACAAAGAGCGGCTCCCCCGTCCCGATGCCAAGGCCGCGCCGCTGGCCGATGGTGAAGTGGATGATGCCGTCATGCCGGCCCAGCGTCGTGCCGTCCACGTGCACGATGTCGCCGGGCTCGGCAGCCCCGGGGCGCAGCTTCTCGACCACCCGCGCGTAGGAGCCGCTGGGCACGAAGCAGATGTCCTGGCTGTCCGGCTTGGCCGCGACCTTGAGCCCGAAGCGGCGCGCGATCGCGCGGGTCTCGTCCTTGGGCAGGTCGCCGAGCGGAAAGCGCAGAAGCTCGAGCTGCGGCCGCGTGGTCGCGAACAGGAAGTAGCTCTGGTCACGCGCGGAATCGGCGGCGCGGCGGAGCTCGGCGCCGTGCCGACCCGCCGTCCGGCGCACATAGTGCCCGGTGGCGAGTGCGGCCGCCCCCAGCTCGCGCGCCGTCGCGACCAGGTCCCGGAACTTGACCGTGCGGTTGCAGTCCACGCACGGGATCGGCGTCTCGCCGCGCACGTAGGAATTCGCGAACGCCTCGATGACATCAGTCTTGAAGCGTTCTTCGTAGTCGAGCACGTAATGCGGGATGCCGAGCCGATCGGCCACGGCGCGCGCGTCGTGGATGTCCTGGCCGGCGCAGCAGGCGCCCTTCTTTCCGACCGCGGCACCGTGATCGTAGAGCTGCAACGTGATGCCGACGACGTCGAAGCCGGCATCGACCAGCAGCG
>DATJPD010000031.1:0-7321 GCA_035506575.1 Alphaproteobacteria bacterium | reverse complement strand
TTGGTATCTGGTATACAAAATACCCATTAATCATACCGGCGCAGGACCCTGACCGGCCGATGCGCCCCTCCGAGGGACCGCGACAAACACCTATGACCGCGTTGAAATTGGCCATCGAGCCGATCGAGGCCGAACCCAGCTTCCGGGACCGCGCCTATTCCGCCCTCAAGCGCGCGATCACCACCGTCGACATCTACGCCACGCGCGAGGAAATCCGGCTCGATGAGCGGCAGCTCTCGCAGAGCCTCGGCATCAGCCGCACGCCGATCCGCGAGGCTCTCAACCGGCTCGAACAGGAGGGCTTCATCCGCTCGGTGCCGCGCCGCGGCATGTTCATCGTCCGCAAGACCAAGCAGGAGATCCTCGACATCATCCGCGTGTGGGCCGCACTCGAAAGCATGGCAGCACGCCTGATCACGCAGCAGGCGACCGACGACGAGATCGCGAGCCTGCGCCGGCTGTTCACCGGGTTCGACGAACACTCTCCCAAGCTGCACATCGATGAGTATTCGGAGGCGAATATCCGCTTCCACCAGGCGATCGTCAGCCTGAGCAAGAATAAGGTGCTGATCGACACGATGGAAACTCTCTTCGTGCACATGCGCTCGATCCGCCGGCAGACCATCGCCGAGGACGACCGCGCCACCCGCTCGATCATCGACCACATGAACATCATCGAGGCGTTGGAGAAGCGCCAGACCGAGCGCGCCGAGCAGCTCGCGCGCCAGCACAGCCTCGACCTTGCGACCCACGTCGAAAAGCACGTCGACTATCTGGACTGAGCAACAATCCGCCGCGGCGGATCACAACCGCCCGCGAAAACAGGACTCGAGGAGGAATGCCATGGCCGAAGGAACAGCGAAGAAGCCGGATGAGACGCAGGACCTCACCGACGGGTTTCACCTTCTCATAGACGCGCTCAAGCTCAACGGCCTGAACACGATCTACGGCGTGCCCGGCATTCCGATCACGGATTTCGGCCGCATGGCGCAGGCCTCGGGCATCCGCGTGCTGTCGTTCCGCCACGAGCAGAACGCCGGCTATGCGGCGGCCATCGCCGGGTTCCTGACCAAAAAGCCCGGGCTCTGCCTCACCGTCTCGGCCCCCGGGTTCCTCAACGGCCTCACGGCGCTTGCGCATGCGACGACCAACTGCTTCCCGATGATCCTGATGTCGGGATCGTCCGAGCGCGAGATCGTCGACCTGCAACAGGGCGACTACGAGGAGATGGACCAGCTCGCGATCGCCAAGCCGTTATGTAAAGCCGCGTTCCGTGTCTTGCACGCCCAGGACATCGGCATCGCACTGGCGCGCGCGATCCGTGCCGCCGTGTCGGGCCGCCCCGGCGGGGTCTATCTCGACCTGCCGGCCAAGCTCTTCGGCCAGGTGATGAACGCCGAGGCCGGCAGGAAGTCGCTGGTGAAGGTGATCGACGCGGCCCCGGCGCAGATCCCGGCACCCGCCGCCGTCAAACGCGCCCTTGAAGTTCTCAAGGGCGCAAAACGCCCCTTGATCATCCTCGGCAAGGGAGCCGCGTACGCGCAGGCCGATGAGGCGATCCGCAGCTTTGTCGAGAAGACCGGCATCCCGTTCCTGCCGATGAGCATGGCCAAGGGCCTCCTGCCCGACACGCACCCGCAATGCGCGGGCGCGGCGCGCTCGACCGTGCTCAAGGACTCCGACGTCGTGATGATGATCGGCGCGCGCCTCAACTGGCTGCTCTCGCACGGCAAGGGCAAGACCTGGGGCGAGGCGCCCAAGAAGTTCATCCAGATCGACATCGAGCCGCGCGAGATGGACAGCAACGTCGAGATCGCAGCCCCGGTCGTGGGCGACATCGGCTCGTGCGTCCAGGCGCTGCTGGAGGCCATGGGATCCAGCTGGCCCGCGGCTCCGGCCGAGTGGGTCAATGCCGTCAAGACCAAGCGCGAAGAGAACGTGACCAAGATGGCGCCGCGCCTGATGAACAACAATGTGCCGATGGACTACCACGGCGCGCTTGGCGTGCTGCGCACGATCGTGAAGGAGCGGCCGGACGCCATCCTGGTCAACGAGGGTGCCAACGCGCTCGACCTGACGCGCGGCGTCATCGACATGTACAAGCCGCGCAAGCGCATCGACGTCGGCACCTGGGGCGTGATGGGCATCGGCATGGGCTATGCCGTGGGTGCGGCGGTCGAGACCGGCAAGCCGGTGCTGGCGATCGAAGGCGACAGCGCCTTCGGCTTCTCGGGCATGGAGATCGAGACGATCTGCCGCTACCAGCTGCCGGTCTGCGTCGTCATCTTCAACAACGACGGCATTTATCGCGGCACCGACGTCAACAAAGGCGGCGGGTCCGACCCGGCGACCACCGTGTTCGTCAAGGGCGCCCGCTACGACAAGATGATCGAGGCGTTCGGCGGAACAGGCGTCAATGCGACCTCGCCCGACGAGCTCAAGCGCGCGGTGAACGCGGCGATGGATTCGGGCAAGCCGACCCTCATCAACGCGGTGATCGACCCGGCGGCCGGCAGCGAGAGCGGCCGAATCGGCAACCTCAATCCGCAGAGCGCGCTCAAGAAGAAGTGAACCTTATCCGGTCCGCCTGTCGGATCGATCGAAGTTTGGAGGAGAGAGACATGGCCAAGAAATCCAAGTCAGCGAAGACAGCGAAGCGCGGCAAGACCAAGGCCGCCGCACGCCGGGTGGTGAAGCTCGCGGCCCGCAAGACCGCGCGCAAGCCGGCGAAGGCCGCGGCGAAAGCGAACGGGAGCAGCCTGCCGAAGCCCTCGACCAAGCCTTACGGCCAGGCCGGCAAGGCGCTGACCGGCGTGCGCATCCTCGACTTCACCCACGTGCAGTCGGGCCCGACCTGCACGCAGCTCCTCGCCTGGTTCGGCGCGGACGTGATCAAGGTCGAGCGCCCCGGAATCGGCGACATCACGCGCGGCCAGCTGCGCGACGTGAAGGATGCGGACAGCCTCTATTTCACCATGCTGAACCACAACAAGCGCTCGATCACCGTCGATTCCAAGCACCCGCAAGGCAAGCGCGTGATCGAGGAGCTGATCAAGAAGTGCGACGTGCTGGTGGAGAACTTCGCCCCCGGCGCCCTCGACCGCATGGGCTTCAGCTGGGAGCACGTGCACAAGCTCAATCCGCGCATGATCATGGCATCTGTGAAGGGCTTCGGCCCCGGCCCGTACGAGGACTGCAAGGTCTACGAGAACGTGGCGCAGTGCACCGGCGGCTCGGCCTCGACGACCGGCTTCCGCGACGGCCCGCCACTCGTCACCGGGGCCCAGATCGGCGATTCGGGCACCGGCCTGCACCTGGCCCTCGGCATCGTCTCAGCACTCTACCAGCGCACCCGCACCGGCCGCGGCCAGCGCGTCCTGTGCGCGATGCAGGACGGCGTGCTCAACCTCTGCCGAGTCAAACTGCGCGACCAGCAGCGCCTGAAGCACGGGCCGCTCAAGGAATACAGCCAGTTCGGCCAGAACATCCCGTTCGGCGACGCGACGCCGCGCGCCGGCAACGATTCCGGCGGCGGCCAGCCGGGCTGGATCCTGAAGTGCAAGGGCTGGGAGAATGACCCCAACGCCTACATCTACTTCATCACCCAGGCGCCGGTGTGGGCGGCCATCTGCGATGTGATCGGCGAGCCGGGCTGGAAGACCGATCCGGACTACGCCACGCCGCCGGCGCGCCTGCCGCGGCTGATGAAGATCTTCGAGCGCATCGAGCAGTGGACCATGACCAAGACCAAGTTCGAGGCGATGGAGATCCTCAACCAGTACGACATCCCGTGCGGGCCGATCCTGTCGATGAAGGAGCTCGCCGAAGACCAGTCGCTGCGCAAGACCGGCACGATCGTCGAGGTCGACCATCCGACGCGCGGCAAGTACCTGACGGTCGGCAATCCGATCAAGCTTTCGGATTCGATTTCCGAGGTGAAGCGCTCGCCGCTGCTCGGCGAGCACACCGACGAGATCCTCACCGACGTCCTCGGCTTCAACGCGAAGGAAGCCGCGGAGATCAAGGCGTCGGGCGCCCTCACGCCCCCCGCCAAAGAGGCCAAGGCCGCCGCCTGACGGCGGCAGCGACAGGAAACCGGTAGGGCCGCGCAAATGGGCGCGGCCCCAACCGGCAAGCCCTGGTCCCACGCGACAGCGATGACATAAGTTCCGGTACCGGAAGGAAACAGAGAGACATATGCGGATCGTGGTTCACGGCCAGCAGGCCTTTGGAAAAGCCGTTCTCGAGGCCTTGCTGAAGCGGGGCGACAACGTGGTCGCGGTCTATGCCGCCCCAGACAAGGAGGGCCAGAAGCCGGACCCGATCAAGGAGGCGGCGGTCGCGGCAAAGCTTCCGCTCTACCAGCCCAAATCGTATCGCAAGCCGGGCGAGGTCTGGGACCAGTTCCGGGCCTTGAAGCCGGATCTGTGCGTCATGGCCTACGTCACGTTGTTCGTGCCGTCGGGCTTCCTCAACATTCCGACCCACGGCTCGATCCAGTACCACCCCTCGCTTTTGCCGCTGCACCGGGGTCCCTCCTCGATCAACTGGCCGATCATCCAGGGCCGCACCGAGACCGG
The DNA here is from genome assembly GCA_035506575.1 of Alphaproteobacteria bacterium. Lineage (GTDB taxonomy): Bacteria > Pseudomonadota > Alphaproteobacteria > CACIAM-22H2 > CACIAM-22H2 > DATJPD01. The sequence continues at coordinate 2,741 of DATJPD010000031.1, read as the reverse complement.
GCTGTCGATCTTCTGGCCGGATGACGGGCTCGATACCGGCCCCATCCTCCTGCAGAAGAAGACGCCGATCTCGGACGACGACTCCCTGGGCTCGGTGTATTTCGACCGGCTGTTCCCGATGGGCGTCGAGGCGATGCTCGAAGGCGTCGACCTGGTGAAGTCGGGACGCGCGCCCAAGGTCCAGCAGGACGAGGCGAAGGCGACCTACGAAGGCTGGTGCACGCCCGACAACGCGCGCATCGACTGGGGCCGCCAGGGCTATCACATCCACAACCTCGTGCGCGGCTGCAACCCGGCACCCGGCGCGTGGACGACCGTGAACGGCAAGAAGCTGCAGATCTTCGAGACCAAGAAGCTGCCGGCGCGCGATCCCAAGGGCATCGCCGGCGCCATGGGCGAGGTCGTGGAGGTCGACGGCGAGAGCTTCACGGTCGCCTGCGCCGACGGCCGCATCCGCGTGCTGCGGGTGCGCGGCGAGGGCGCCAAGGTCAGCGGCGGCGAGTTCGCCGCGACCGCAGGCCTCAAGCCGGGCACCAAGCTCGGCACCTGATCACGACCAGACACATACATCCGAGGAGCGAGACATGCGCAACCCGGCCGAACAGCACGCCAAGCCCAAATCCGACATCGAGATCTCGCAAGCCGCGACGATGCGGCCGATTCTCGACATCGCCAAGGAGAAGCTCGGCATCGATGCCAAGAATCTCGACCCGTATGGCCATTACAAGGCCAAGGTGTCGCTCAACTACGTCAAGTCGCTGAAGAGCAAGCCGAACGGCAAGCTGATCCTGGTCAGCGCCATCACGCCGACCCCGGCCGGCGAGGGCAAGACGACGACCACCGTCGGCCTGGGCGACGCGCTCAACCACATCGGCAAAAAGGCGATCATCTGCCTGCGCGAGCCGAGCCTCGGCCCCTGCTTCGGCATGAAGGGCGGTGCCGCCGGCGGCGGCTACGCCCAGGTCGTCCCGATGGAGGACATCAACCTCCACTTCACCGGCGACTTCCATGCGATCGGCGCTGCCAACAACCTGCTGGCGGCGATGATCGACAACCACATCTACTGGGGCAACGAAGCCGGACTGGACCCGCGCCGCGTCACCTGGAAGCGCGCCCTCGACATGAACGACCGCGCGCTGCGCCAGATCGTGAATTCCCTGGGCGGTGTGGCCAACGGCTTCCCGCGCGAGGACGGCCTCGACATCGTCGTGGCCTCGGAGGTCATGGCGATCTTCTGCCTCGCGACCGACCTCGACGACCTCCAGAAGCGCCTCGGCAACATCATCATCGGCTATACGCGCGACCGGAAGCCCGTGCGCGCGGCGCAAATCCACGCACCGGGGGCGATGACCGCACTGCTCAAGGACGCGCTGGCGCCCAACCTCGTGCAGACCCTCGAGGGAAACCCCGCCTTCATCCACGGCGGGCCGTTCGCCAACATCGCGCATGGCTGCAACTCGGTGCTGGCCACGACGACCGCCCTCAAGCTCGCGGACTACGTCGTGACCGAGGCCGGCTTCGGCGCCGATCTCGGAGCCGAGAAGTTCCTCGACATCAAGTGCCGCAAGGCGGGCCTGAAGCCCGACTGCGTGGTCCTGGTGGCGACGATCCGCGCACTCAAGATGCACGGCGGCGTGGCCAAAGAGGACCTCAAGAAGGAGAACCTGGAGGCGCTCAAGAAGGGCCTGTCCAACCTGCAGCGGCACGTCTCGAACGTGAAGAAGTTCGGCCTGCCCGCAATCGTGTCGATCAACCGCTTCAGCGCCGACACGCCGGCCGAGATCGAGCTCGTGAAGAAGGCCTGCGCCGAGCTCGGCGTCGAGGCCTTCATGGCCGACCACTGGGCGGCCGGCGGCCCCGGTGCGGCGGACGTGGCCGAGGCCGTGGTCAAGATCTGCGACGAGAAGAAGGCCGACTTCAAGTTCCTCTACCCAGACGACATGCCGCTGTGGGACAAGATCAAGACGATCGCCACGCAGATCTACGGCGCCAGCGACATCACCGCCGACAAGTCGGTGCGCGACCAGATTGCGGGACTGCAGGCCGCCGGCATGGGCCATTTCCCGATCTGCATCGCCAAGACCCAGTACAGCTTCTCGACCGATCCGAATCTCAAAGGCGCCCCCTCGGGCCACGTGATCCCGGTCCGCGAAGTGCGCGCATCGGCCGGGGCGGAGTTCCTGGTCGTCATCTGCGGCGAGATCATGACCATGCCGGGCCTGCCCAAGGTGCCGTCGGCGAACAACATCAAGGTCAACGAAGAAGGCAAGATCGTCGGGCTGTTCTGACCGGCCCGGGAATCGCACCGCACTCGGGAGGGCCGGCGCACAGCGCCGGCCCTTTTCGTTTACGCCGGCCTGGTGCTACGAAAAGGGGATGGAGGAAACGTACGACTTCGTCATCGTGGGCGCAGGCTCGGCCGGCTGCGTCCTGGCGAACCGCCTCTCCGCCGACGGAAAGAACACCGTGCTGCTGCTCGAGGCCGGCCCGCGCGACACCAACCCGTGGATCCACATCCCGCTCGGCTATGGGCGGCTGTTCGTCGACAGCAAGATCAATTGGGGGTATTCGTCGGAGCCCGAGCCGCACCTGAACGGCCGGCGCATCTACAACCCGCGCGGCAAGGTGCTGGGCGGATCGAGCTCGATCAACGGCCTCATCTATATCCGCGGCCAGCCCGAGGACTTCGACGACTGGCGCGCCGGCAACCGCGGCTGGAGCTGGGCCGAGGTCCTGCCCTA
>DATJPD010000030.1:0-33406 GCA_035506575.1 Alphaproteobacteria bacterium | reverse complement strand
ATCGGCGGCGGCGGCCGCGTCATAGCGGCGCTGCCACTGGCCGGAATCGATCAGGCCCAACAGGATCGAATTGACCCGGATGCCCTTGGGCGCGAGGTCGGCGGCCAGCGATTTCGCGAGGTTGAGCACGCCCGCGCGCGCTGCCGAGGTCGCGATCATGTAGGGCTCGGGCTGCTTGGCCAGCAGCGCGTTGATGCAGACGATGGCCGCGGCGGAGGATTTCTCGAGCATCGGCACGAACGCGCGGGTCGGATAGATGATGCTGAAGAATTTGAGCTTGAGCTCGGCATGCCACGCCTCGTCGGTGGTCCCGGCGAAATCGCTCATCCGCGCCTGGCCCGCGTTGTTGACCAGGATGTCGGCGCCGCCGAACGTCCCGCGGACGCGCTCGGCGAACAGGCCGACCTGGCCGGCATCGGTCACGTCGCAGGGCGCTCCGAGGATCCGGTCCCGGCCGTAATGCGTGGTCAGCTCGTCCATCGTCCTGGCAAGCCGGTCGCCATCGCGCCCGCAGATGGCGACCCGTGCCCCCTCTTCGAGGAACAGGCGCGTCGTCGCGAGGCCGATGCCCGACGTCCCGCCGGTGACCACTGCCACGCGGTCCTTCAACCCGAATTCCATCGCTAAACTGCCTTTCGCTGTGCCGCCGCTCCGCCCGGCGCCGGGGGCGCGTCCAGCATGGCCGAGATCGCCGCCGCGGCCGCGCAGACGCGGTCCTTGAGGGCGCCGTGGATCACCTCCGGCGCAATCGTTAGGCCGAGGGCCGTGATGCTGATGGCGGCGATGATCCTGCCGCTGCGGTCGCGCACCGGTGCCGCGACGGTGGTCAGGCCCGGCTCGAAGAAGGAGGTCGCCGCCACGTAGCCACGGCGGCGGTCCTCGGCCAGCATGGCTTCGAGCTTCGCCGGCGTCGCCGGCGTCTGCTCGGTGTGGCGCTCGAGCGCCGGCCCGGGATAAAGGGCCCGCAGGTCCTCGGGCGACACCTCGCTCAAGAGCACGCGGCCGATCACGGTCGCATGCGCCGGCAAGGTCGCACCCACGCTGATGCTGCTCGAGATCGTGGTTCGGCCGGGATAGCGGCTCAAATATACGATCTCGGTGCCGTTGCGCGTCACCAGATGGGCGGAATAGCCGGTGTCGTCGCGCAGGCGCATCAGCACCGGCTCGGCCAGCCCCACCACGTCGAGCGAGCCCAGATATTCGAATCCGATCGTGAGGACGGCAGGGCCCAGCGTGTAGTCGCGGCCGCCATTGGTGCGCTGGAGGAAGCCCATCGCCTCCAGGACCTGCGCCAGACGGTGCACGGTCGAGCGCGGAATGCCCAGCTCGCGCGCCATCTCGGGTGCGGTGATCACCGGGCGCGTGCGCTTGAACAGGCGCAGGATGTCGAGCCCGCGTGTCAGTGCGGGCACCGGCGAGCCGTCACCCGAAGCTGAGCGGTGTTTACTCATGAGCGATGAACCCGGCGAGCTGGGCGTTGAAAGCGGCCGGGTCCTCGACATAGGAGGCATGCCCGGGGCCGACCAAGCTCGCATAGCGGGCGCCGGGGAGCGTCGCCGCGATGCGCTGGTTCCCCTCCTCCGGCGTCACCGTGTCATTGGTCGCACCAATGATCAGCGCCGGTACGGTGATGTGACGGACGTCCTCGAGGATGTTCGCGGTGCCCAACATGCGCGCAGCCTGCGCGTAGCCGTCGGGGCGAAGCTGGCTCATCACCGAGCGTACCGCCTCGATCGCGGCCGCGGGCGCGCTAGGCGACAAGAGCCCGGCGGCGCGCTTGGCGGCAAGGCCCGCCGGACCCAGCTCCTGCATGTCGGCGATCCGTCCGTCGACGCGCGCGCGCCTGATGTCGAGCGGCGCCGCGGCATAGCCGGGAGAGGCGTTGGCCAGGATCAAGGCAGTAACCCGCGTCGCGTGATGGCGCGCGAACGCGGCCGCGATCAAGGCGCCCCAGGAGTGACCGAGCAGCGCGAACCGAAGGATCCCCAGGCCGTTCGCCAGTTCGAGCAAGGCGGCCGCGTAATCCTGCGGCGTCGGAGCCGGGGGCAACAGGGCGTCCGAGCCCCCGTATCCCGGGGCGTCCCAGGCGACGACGTGAAACCGGTCACTGAGTGCCGAGAGCTGGGCGCGCCACGAGGCCGAGCTCGAGCCGATGCCGTGCAGCAACACCAGCGCCGGGCCGTGGCCCGCCTCGCGGTAGGCGATCTTCCGCGCGCCGGCAGCAACGTGCTGCAGCGGCGGGAGATCGGCGATGGGTGCGGCGTCGGTCACTTCGCCGGCCGCTTGATCTTCGCCAGCGGATGGTCGGGCGGATAGGTCGGCGTGACCGGCTTGGCGGCACCCAGCATGACGCACATGAGGCAGTCCTCTTCGCCGATGTTGATCTCCCCGCGATAGACGCCGGGCGGGATCGAGATCAGGTCGCGTTCCTTGAGCACGGTCTCGTAGGTCTCGCCGTCGCGCTCGCACATCACCTTCACGGTGCCGCGCAGCACGAAGAAGATCTCCTCGACGTCGGTATGCAGATGCATCGGACCTTCGTGGCCTGCCGGAATCAGCATGGTCGAGAAGGTGAAATGCTCGGACGGCACCACGTTCGTATCGGCGGACACGCCAGTGCCGCCGGTGCCCACGTAACGCATCTGCGCGCGCCCGTATTTCGGATCGAAATCGGCCTGGAACTTCAGCGCGTCCCAGTCGTAGCGCCGCGTCTCATGCCGGGCGATGCGCGACGTGATCTGGGCCTCGAGGCTGTTGGCGCCGGATTGCTTCGCGGGAGCCGGGCTCGCTGTCATGGTCGTTCTCCTTCGCAAACTCGAAAATTCAGTTCAGGACGAAGCCGCCGTTCACCGGCAGCAGTTGGCCGGTAATGAAGTCGGCGGCATCGGACAACAGGAACACCACGGCGCCGACGACGTCCTCGGGCATCTGCCGGCGCGACATCGCGCGGCCGTCGACATAGAGCTGGTGGCGATCGGCGGGCACGTACTCGGTCGCTTCCACGAGTGTCAGGCCGGGGGCGATCGCGTTCACCGCCACGTTGTCGGGTCCGAGCTCGCGCGCCAATGACCGCGTCATCGAGATCACCGCCCCTTTGCTCGCCACGTAGTGCAGAAGCCTGGGCGCTCCCCACAGCGCGGTGTCGGACGCGATATTGACGACTTTTCCGTGGCCGGATTTGCGCAGGTGCGGGGCTGCGGCGCGCGTCACCAGCCACGTGCCGCGCACGTTCACATTCATCACGCGGTCCCAGGTCGCGATATCGATCTCCTCGAATGTCTTGCCGCCGATGCCGGTCGCGATCGCCGCACAATTGACGAGCCCGTCCAGCCCCCCCAGCCGCTCGGCGCACGCCGCCACGGCGGTGGAGATCTGCGGCGGGTCCGCGAGGTCGATGCGCTGGAACTGTGCCTGTTTGCCGAGTGCCGCGGCCGTTGCCTCGCCTTCCTTTTCCAGAACGTCGGCGACGGCCACCCGCGCGCCGGCCGCGCACGCCGCCTCGGCGAAGGCGCGGCCAAGGCCGCGCGCGGCACCGGTGATCAGCACGCGCTTGCCCGAAAGAAGAGCGGGTGTCGCCACGGCTCCTGTCCTACTCCGCCGCGGCCGGCCGTGCCGCCTGGGCCTCGGCTTCCTTGCGCAGCAGCCGGCGCACATGCGCCATGCCCGTGTCGTGCGCGTAGAGGAACTCGTGATCGCGGGCATCCGCGGCCATGCTCTCCAGCACGATCCGGTCCTGCTCCAACACGTCCCAATGCAGGCCTTCGAGGCGCGCGCGGTAGAGAAACCGCCAGGCGCCGCGCTGCCAGCCCTGCACCTTGCGGCAGCGCCAGAAGAAGACACGGCAATGGGTCTCATCCACGGGCGTGACGAATCCGACGATGAAGAACATGCCGCCCGGCCCGGCGCTCTTCTGATAAGGGATCGACAGGCGCATCCACTGGGCACCGGTGTCGCCCCACTCCGTCCAGTCGAAATTGACGTCGCGCTGCGTCTCCTTCTCGAACATGAGGCCGTGCTGGGTCTTGCGGATCCGCATCACCGCCGTCTTGTCGCCCTGCGCCATCGAATGCGAGGCCGCGTGCAGATACGCGCCGTGCATCGGGTCCATGACGTTATCGACGGCGTAACTGTAGTTGCATTTCCACGACGCCGTGCAAAGCATGCTGCTCCACTCGGGCGAGGAGAGCTCCTCCGGCAAGTCCAAGGGCTGGGGCGCTGCCTGCGGATCGCGGCCGAACCACGCGAAGATTCCACCCTGGTGCTCCTGGCACGGATAGCCGCGCACGCAATGCTGGCCCTCGAGCGGGCAGTTCTGGGCGGCCGGCACTTTGGCGACGGTGCCGTCGGCCGCCACCTCGATTCCGTGGTACCAGCAGGCGACACGGTCGCCGAGGTTCCATCCGAGCGACAGCCTGGCCCCGCGGTGCGGGCAGCGGTCTTCGAGCGCGTGCACGGTGCCAGCTTCGTCGCGCCACAGGACCAGCCGCTCGCCGAGCCGGGTCAGCCCCACGGGCTTGCGCCCGACCATCCAGCTCGCCGCGACCGGATACCAGCGGTCGCGCAAACCGAATGTCAGCAGCTTTTCGACCTCTTGGGTGGTGCTGGTGGCTGTGCTCATGGCAACCCTCTCGTTCAAATGGCTTCGGCGAGACGCGCCGGGATGTAGTGCAGCACGCGCCGCTCGAGCAGGATGACGGCCAGATAGGCGAGGATGCCGATGGCCGTCAGCAAGACGATCGCGACGAATACCATCGGCGTATTCGCCGCCCCCTCGCCGTAGACGAGCAGATACCCGAGGCCGGAATTGCCGCCGACGAGCTCGCCGACCACGACCCCGATCACCGCGAGTGTCGAGCCGATGCGCAGCCCCGCGAACAACGGCGGCATCGCAGCGCGGAACTCCACCTTCCAGAACACCTGCAGGCGCGTCGCCGTGAACGAGCGCGCGAGATTGATCATGTCGCGGTCGACGGTGCGGATTGCGGTCAGCACGTTGACCATGATCGGGAAGAACACGATCAGCACCGAGACCAGGATCTTGGGATAGACCGTGAAGCCGAACCACATCACGAACAGGGGCGCGAAGGCCACCTTGGGTGCGATCTGCAGCGCCAGGATGTAGGGCGATAGCACCAGCTCGGCAGTTTCCGACATACCCAGGACATAGCCGATGACCATGCCGAGCAGTGCGCCGAGTAGGAAGCCGGCCACCACCTCGCCCGCGGTGACACCCACGTGGAAGAACAGGCGGTCGCGCCCGACCATGCGCAGGGCCTCTGTGAAGCATTCGGACGCGGTCGGCACGATGTACGACGGAATTCCGACGAGCGGCGGGCCCCATTGCCACGCCGCCAGGAACGCAGCCAGGACGGCGAGGCTCGCCCACGCCTGCCATCCGGTCGCGATCTGCGTCAGCTTCCCGAACATGTGCCGACTTCGTCCCTCGCCTACTGGACGAACTGGTTGGTGTAGAGCTCCTTCACCGGCGTCTCTTTCTCGATGATATGCTGCTTCAGATAGAAATCCTGCACGGCCGCGAGCCGCGCCTCATCGATGACGCCCGGCTTCGACTGGCCCGGGTAGACGTATTCCTTGTAGAGCTTGAACACGCGGGCCATCGCCTTCTCCTGGCCCGCGCGCTGCGGCACCGCCTTCACGTAATCGACCGCGGCGCCGTCCGGATCCTTTTCGATGTCCTGCCAGCCGTGAAGGGTCGCCTGGACCAGCTTCTTGATGAGGTCCGGCCGCTTCTGGATCATCTCGTCCGAAGCCACGACGACCTGGGCCATGCTCTGGAAGTATTTGTCGGCCGGAATGATACGGATCTTCGCACCCGCCTCGAGCAGGTCCCCCTCCCAGTCGGGCACGCTCGCCAGCGCATCGGACTTGCCGGCGAGGAACAGCTTCCAGACGTTGGTGGCACCTACCGCCTGCGCGTCGATGTCGTTCTTGGTCAAGCCGACCTTGGCGAGCATGCCGAGCAAGGCGATATAGGTCGTGTCCTGATAGGCCATGACCGTTACCGTCTTACCCTTGAGATCGGCCGGCGACTTGATCGGCGAGTCCTCGTGCACCACGAGCTGCATCAGCCCGCCGCCGCCGAGCAGCGCCACCGCCTTCACCGGCACGCCGTTGGCGCGCACGATGATCGGCGTGTCGCCGATGGCGCCGCCGATCTGCGCGTTGCCGACGCCGACCTGCTTGGCCGCATCGACGCCGCCCTTGGCCGCCTCGAAGGTCACATCAAGACCTTCCTTCGTGTAATAGCCGCGCTGCTGTGCCACCATCCACGGCCCGAAGGCCGGCAGGAAAGCCGGCGCCGGCAGCAGATACGTCACCTTCTCGGCCGCCATGACCGGCGCCGTGCCGAGCGCCGCCAATGCGAGCGCCATCGCGCCCAACAATCCGCCCTTCAAAGATTTGCTCATCGACTTGATCTCCCCGTTCGGTTTGTCTGGTCTCAATGGGTCATGTCGCTCAGATGCAACAGCGACATCAGCTTGGGCACGAACTGGCCCATGCCGGAATGCTGGCGCCGCGTCATGGGATCGCCGCGCCCCGGCAGATCGACCGTCAGCTCCTCGACGATCTGGCCCGGCCGCTCGCTCATCACCAGGACGCGATCCGAGAGCGCAATCGCCTCGACCAGGTCGTGGGTGATGAAGAGAGCGGTCTTGCCGGTTTCCTTGAGCGTGCGGCCGAGGTCCTGCTGCAGGATCATCTTGGTCTGCGCATCGAGGGCGGAGAACGGCTCGTCCATCAGGAGGACGGTCGGATTGACCGCGAGCGTGCGCGCAAGCGCTGCGCGCTGGCGCATGCCGCCCGAGAGCTGGTGCGGATAATGGCCGGCAAAATCGGTCAGGCGGCATTTGCGCAGGAGTTCATCCGAGCGAACCCGGCGTTCATCCGCGGCGATGCCCTGGATCTCAAGGCCGAACTCGACGTTCTCGCGGATGGTCCGCCAGGGAAGCAGAAGATCCTTCTGCAGCATGAACGCGACATGCGGGTTGGGCTTCTCGACCCGCTCGCCGTCGACGAACACCTCGCCGTCGCTCGGCCGGTCGAGGCCCGAGCCCATATTGAGCAACGTGCTCTTGCCGCAGCCGCTGGGACCGATGAGCGACACCACCTCGCCGTCGCTGACCCGGAAATTGACCCCGCGCACCGCGGTGATGAACGGGTCGGCGCCGTCGAGCTTCGCCGCTCCGTTCAGCTTGTTCGGAAACCGCTTGGTGACGTTCCGGAATTCGAGCCGAGGGGCCACGCAGGGTCTCCGCAGAACCTCAGATGCCGAGCCGCGCCATCTCGGCGGTGAACAGCTCCTCGGTCCACGCGCCACCTTGCGGCGGCTTTGGCCCGCGCTCGTTCAGCCGCCGGACGATGGCCGGAAGCTCGTAAATCTCCTCGCCGAAGGTCGCTTGCAGCGCGTCGGCGAGCGCGTTCTCGTACTCGCTCAGCGGCGCCGGACGCGTCTGCCAGCGGATGTTCTGCACCTCGCCGGGACGCTCGATGGAGCCTGCATCGCCCTTCGTGCCGGCGGTGCGCGCGAGCCACTCCTCAAGAACGACGTTGTGTTCGGACATCGCACCCTCCGGTCTCGGTCAGACGTCGATGAAGATGTCGTTGCCCTCGACCTTCACCGGATACATCTTCAGGTCTTCCTCCGCCGGCGGGGCCACGCACTTGCCGGTACGGATCTCGAAGGCCGCCTGATGCAGCGGGCATTCCACCCGCTCGTTCTCGATGAAGCCCGACGACAGCAGCGCGTATGCGTGCGGGCACACATCGTCGAGGCAGAAGTAAGAGTCGCCGAGCTTGTAGACGGCGAGCTGCTTGTCGCCCAGGGTGACCGGAGCCGGTGTGTCCGGCGTGACGTCCGCCACGGACGCGACGCGCTGCCATGCCATTCTGAGTATCCCCTCTTCTCTAGTGTTGGTACCCGTTTGTTCCGTATATGGAACAACGTCCCATATGCAAAACTACGCCCCTCGCGGCGCTCCGTCAAGCGGCGCGTGGCACGACTGAAGACCAAAGCAAAAGGCGAGCCGGACATCCCGGCTCGCCCCTCGCGCTGACGATTCGCTCGCCGAGATCAGCTGTTGCTGGCGCTGACCACCGGACCGAACGTCTCCCAGGTCGTGCCGTTGAACTTCGACAGCACGCCCTGCTCGATCGGGTAGAAATCGGTCGGGCTCGTGTTCACGAGCACGCCCGGCTGCAGCATCGGGATCTTGACGTCCTTGAGATTCGCGGCCTGCTTCATCACGTTCTCGCGGGTGAGATCGTCGCCGCACTGCCGCAGCGCCTGCTCGAGCGTGGCCGCTGCCGCATAGCCGTACGCATTGAAGCCATCCTCGGCGTTGGCGTCGGGGTTGTATTTCTTCATCCACGCCTGCCACTGCTTGAAGTCCGGCTCGTCCTTCCACTTCGGGTCGGTCGGATCCTTGTAGTACTGGATCGTGATAACGCCCTTTGCCTTCTCGAGTCCTGCCGGCGTGAGCACCGAGCCCACCGACGTCGAGACGTTGTTGAGGAACTGCGTCGGATGCCAGTCGATGTCGTAGGCCTTGCGGATGGCCATGGTGGCGAATTTCGGCGTCGTGATGTTGATGAACACGTTGGCGCCGCTGGCCTTGAGGTCGATGATCTGCGAGTCGATCGTGGGATCGGTCACCTCATATGTGACGACCTTCACCAGCATGGCCTTGTCCTTTTCGCCGAGCGCGTCGTTCACGCCGACCAGGTAATCCTTCCCGTAGTCGTCGTTCTGGATCAGCATGCCGATCTTGGCGTTCGGAATGTTGTCGCGGATGTACTTGATGTAGATCTTCGCCTCGGCCTGGTAGTTGGGCTGCCAGCCCATCGTCCACGGGAAATTCTTGGGGTCGCCCCATTTCGTTGCCCCCGTGGCCACGAACAATTGCGGCACTTTCTTCGCGTTCATGTATTTGTGGATTGCCGTGTTGCTCGGCGTGCCCAAGGTCTGGAAGGTCGCAAGCACCTGGTCCTCTTCGACGAGACGCCGCACCTGCTCGACCGTCTTGGGCGGGCTGTAGCCGTCATCGAGCGAGATGAAGTTGACCTTGCGGCCGTTGATCCCGCCCTTCTCCTCGTTGACCATCTTGAAGTAGGCGGCCTCGGCCTTCCCGATGGCGCCATAGGCCGAAGCTGGCCCGCTATAGGGCATGGTCTGGCCGATCTTGATTTCGGTATCGCTGGCGCCCGGCCCGTATTTTTTCTGGGCGTGGCCGGGGCTGGCCGCCAGGACGACCGCGGCTGCGATCGCGGTCGTGATCAATGTTGCGCGCGACATGGTTCCTCCTTTGCACCTATTGGGATTTTTGCGGCACCTCTCCTGTGCTCCGCGTCAGCGGGGGTGCGACATGGGCACCCTGCGTCTGTCGCGTCGTTTTTCGCATCGCCAGCACCCGCAGGGCGCCGGCGACACCGCTCGGCATCAGGTACATGAAGCCGAGTAAAAATATACCGTAAATCGCCCAAGGGGCCGCCTTGGAAATGCTGTCGGCGACATTGGGAATGAACTCGACGACCAGGCCGCCGAAGATGGCTCCCGAGATGGAGGCGAGCCCGCCCACCACCACGCCGACCAGGAAGCTGATCGACAGGAACGGGCTGAAGCTGTCCGGGGCGACGAACTGCACGACGATGGCGCCCAGAGCACCGGCGATGCCCGTGTACATGGCGCTCACCCCGAAGGCGAGCGACTTGTAGAGCGCCGCGTTGATGCCCATGGTCTCGGCCGCGATCGGATGATCGCGGATCGCGACCAGCGCACGGCCCGTGCGCCCGCGCAGCAGGTTCCAGCCGAACAGGAACGCGAGCACCGTGATCGCGAGCGTGAAATAGTACAGCCAGCGGTCGGCGCTGATCGGCAGATCCAGGGGCGGATCGGGCTTGAGCAGCACGATCCCCTGCACCCCGCCGGTCCATTTCTCGATGAGCTTGTATTTCAGGAGCTGCGGCGTGCACACCGCGAGCGCGAACGTCGCGAGTGCCAGGTACAGGCCCTCGAGCCGCAGCGCCGGCAGGCCGAACAGGAACCCGGCGCCGAGGCAGACCACGCCTGCCGGAACGATCGTCGCCCAATAGGGCAGATCGTAATGATCCATGAGGATCGCCGCGGTGTACGCGCCAATCGCATAGAACGCGCCATGGCCGAGCGAGATCTGGCCGTTGTACCCGGTCAGGAGGTTCAGCCCGAACAACGCGATGGCGTAGATCAGCGCCAAGGTGAGCTGGAAGGTCTGATAATTCGAGAGCACGAGCGGCAGCGCGCACGCAAGCACGACCGCCGTGGCGGCCACGCCCCAGCGGTTGCGATGATCCGAGCCGGGAGTCATGGTCAGACCCGCGTCACGACGCGCCGGCCGAGCAATCCGGCCGGACGGACGACGAGCACCCCGATGATCAGGACGAGCGCCACGGTCAGCTTGAGGTCGGGGCCGATGACGAACGCACCGACCAGGTTCTCCATCACGCCGACGATGAATCCTCCGACCACAGCGCCGACCGGATTGTCGATACCGCCCAGGAGGGCCGCGGCGAAGCCGTAAAGCAGCACGCCCGACATCATATTGGGGTCGAGGAAGATGATCGGCGCCACCATCATCCCGGCGACGGCACCCACCGCGGCTGCGAGGCCCCAGCCCAGAGCCAGCATCCACCCGACCCGGATGCCGACGAGCCGGCTCGAAATCGGGTTCTGCGCTGCCGCGCGCATGGCAAGGCCGAGCGAGGTGAAGCGGAAGAACGCGAACAGCAGCGCCAGGACCACCAGGACGACCGCGATCATGCCCATCTCGTGGGCGCTGATGTAGCCATGCGTGAACCGCGCTTCAGCCGGGAACGGGCTCGGAAATGTCTTGATCGTATACGTGAAGATCCAGCCGGCGACCGAATTGAAGATCACCAACAACCCGATGAACACGATGACCAGCGACAGCACGTTCGCACTTTCGAGCGGCCGGATGACGATACGCTCGATGGCGACGCCGCCGACGAACGCGATCGCGACGGTGAGCACGAACGCCGCCCAATACGGAAGGCCGGCCTGGATCAGCGCCCAGGCGATATAGGTCGAGAACATCGCCATCTCGCCCTGGGCGAAGTTCACGAGATGCGTCGCCTGGTAGATCATGACCAGCGCCAGCGCCAGGCTCGCATAGATGCTGCCGGTCGCCAGCCCCGAAAGAACCTGCTGCCAGAACAGCTCCATGGCCTCAGTACCCGAGATAAGAACGGCGGATGGTCTCGTCGCGCGACAGCTCCTCTGCCGGCCCGGCGATGACGACCATCCCCGTTTCCAGGAGATACGCGCGGTCGGCCAGGGCCAGCGCCAGGTTGGCGTTCTGCTCGACCAGCAGAATGCCGACCTTCTGCTCGCGGTTGATCGCGCGCAGGATGTCGAATATCTCCCGCACCACCAGGGGTGCCAGGCCGAACGAGGGTTCGTCCAGGAGCAACAGCTTGGGACGCAGCATCAGCGCACGCGAGATCGCGAGCATCTGCTGTTCACCCCCGGAGAGCGTCCCGGCCTGCTGGCGCCGGCGCTCCGCCAGGCGCGGGAAGTGGCCGTACACCCGGTCCAGGTCGGCCGCGATACCGGCCGAATCGCGCCGCGTATAGGCGCCCACGCGTAGGTTTTCCTCGACCGTGAGATCGACGAAGGTTCCCCGGCCGTCGGGCACATGGGCGATCCCGCGGCGGGCGATGTCCTCGGTGGCGCAGCCGTCGATGCGATCGCCCTGAAAGCGGATTTCCCCGCTGCGGCGGATGAGGCCTGACAGCGCCCGCAAGGTGCTGGTCTTGCCCGCACCGTTGGCGCCGAGGATCGTCGCGATGCCGCCGGCATCGAGGCCGAAATCGATCCCGTGCAGGACCTTGGTCGGCCCGTAGGATGCTTCGAGATGACGGACCTCGAGAAGCCCGCTCACGCAGCCGCTCCGAGATAGCTGCGGATGACATCCGGGTGGCGCTGCACTTCGGCCGGCGTGCCCTCGGCGATCTTGCGCCCGAAATTGAGGGCGACGACCTTGTCCGACACGCTCATCACCAGGTTCATGTGGTGCTCGACCAGCACGATGGTCAGGCGGCGCACCTCACGGATCGTGCGGATGAGGCTCGCGAGGCTCGCCACCTCCTCGTGGTTGAGGCCGCCGGCCGGCTCGTCGAGCAGCAGCAGGCGCGGACGGCTCGCCAGCGCCCGGGCCAGTTCCACCCGCTTCCGGGTGCCGAAGGGCAGCGCGCTCACCTTCGCCGCGGCGACATCCGTCAGCCGGAGGAGGTCCAGGAGGTCCACCGCGTTGCGGCGCAGGGCCGCCTCTTCCGGTGCGACCCACGGCAGCCGCAGGCTGTCGGCGAGGAACCCGCTGCGCCCGCGGCAGTGCCCGCCGGCCATCACGTTATCGAGCACGCTCATGCTGCCGAACAAGGCTAGGTTCTGGAACGTGCGCCCGATACCCAGCCCGGCAATCGCATGGCAGGGCGTCGTCGAGAGCGACGCCCCGGCAAAGAGGATGTCGCCGGTGCGGCTGTCGTAGAGCCGGCTGAGGCAGTTGAACAGGGTCGTCTTGCCGGCGCCGTTCGGCCCGATCAGACCGCAGATCTGGCCTTCCGTCACGTCGAAGGACACGTCGTCGAGCGCCGTGATGCCGCCGAAGCGCACCGACAAACGCTCGATGCGGAGCAGCGGCTCGCCGCCTCCCATGGCACTCCCCGTCTTATCTCGTTGCCGCCGGTGTCCGGCGGGTCTTCGACTTTACCACCAAACGCCGGCAAAAATCCCGTCCTGGCCTTCTATTGATTCGTTCCAGGGTTCGGGGTCCAATGCGCCGCGGGAGGACCCCATGGACTTCGAGTTTTCCGAACGGTCGCTGCGCCTGCGCGAGCAGTTGCTCGCCTTCATGGACGCGCACATCTATCCGAACGAGCGCGTCTACCACGAGCAGCACGCGGGCCTGGCCTCGCGCTGGGCCATTCCGCCGATCATGGAAGAGCTCAAGGCCAAGGCCCGCGCCGCGGGGCTGTGGAACCTGTTCCTGCCCGGGCACGAGGGCGGGCTCAGCAACTATGACTACGCGCCACTCTGCGAGGTGATGGGCCGCTCGCCGATCGCCCCCGAAGCCTTCAACTGCTCGGCTCCCGACACCGGCAACATGGAGGTGCTGTTCAAGTACGGCACCGACGCGCAGAAGAAGAAGTGGCTCATCCCGCTCCTCGCGGGCGAGATCCGCTCGTGCTTCGCGATGACCGAGCCCGAGGTGGCGTCATCGGACGCGACCAACATCAGGAGCCGCATCGTACGCGACGGCGACTCGTACGTGATCAACGGGCGCAAATGGTGGACCACGGGAGCGCCCGATCCGCGCTGCAAGATCATCATCTTCATGGGCAAGACCGATCCCAATGCGGCGCGCCATCTCCAGCAGTCGATGATCCTCGTCCCCATGGACACGCCGGGTGTGAAGGTCGTTCGTCCCCTTACCGTGTTCGGCTACGACGATGCGCCGCACGGCCACGGCGAAGTGCTGTTCGAGAACGTGCGGGTGCCGGCAGAGAACATCCTCTTGGGCGAAGGCCGCGGGTTCGAGATCGCACAAGGCCGGCTCGGCCCCGGGCGCATCCATCACTGCATGCGCGCCATCGGGCTGGCCGAGCGCGCGCTCGAGGCGATGATCCACCGCGTCAAGCAGCGCGTCGCGTTCGGCAAGCCGATCGCCGAGCAGGGTTCGATCCGCCAGGACATCGCCCGCTCGCGCATCGAGATCGACGAGGCGCGGCTCCTGACCTTGAACGCGGCGCGGATGATGGACAAGCACGGCAACAAGACCGCGCGCAAGGAGATCGCGATGATCAAGGTCGCGGCTCCCAACATGGCCTGCCGCGTCATCGACCGCGCCATCCAGGCGCACGGCGGTGCGGGCGTCGGCGGCGATTTCGACCTGGCCGAAGCCTATGCCCACGCGCGCATCCTGCGCATCGTCGACGGCCCCGACGAGGTCCATCTCGAATCGATCGCCAAGCAGGAGCTCGGCAAGAACAAATAGGCTGTTACGCCCCCCGCTCCGCGATCCGCCAGCCGATCTCGGCCAGGATGGGGGCCGCGCGGCCGAGCTGCTCGCCGGACGCCGACGATGCGTTTCCCTGCAAGGCGCGCGCGTAAACTCCTTGGACAATGGCAGCGTAGCGGAACAGCGAGAACGCGAGGAAGAACGGCCAGTCCCCAGCCGGGTCGCGACCGGTGTGCCGGGCGTAGATCGCGACGTATTGCCGCTCGTCCGGAATCCCGAGGGCTGCCAGGTCCGTGTCGCCGAAGCCGCGCACCGTCGGCAGGTCGGCCGGCAGGTGATAGAGCATGCAGTTGTAGCCGAGGTCGGCCAGCGGATGGCCGAGGGTCGACAGCTCCCAGTCGAGCACCGCCACCACGCGCGGCTCGCTTGGATGAAAAATGAGATTGCCGAGCCGGTAGTCGCCATGCGCCAGCGTGGTTTCCTCGCGCGCCGGGATGTGGCGGGGAAGCCACTCGGTCAGGCGGTCCATGGCCGGGATCTCGCCGGTCTTGGATGCCTCGTACTGCTTCGACCAGCGCGCGATCTGGCGCGCGACATAGTTCTCCGGCCGGCCGTAATCGGCGAGACCCGCCGCCCGCCAATCCACGGCATGGAGGCGCGCCAAGGTCTCGGCCATCGCGGCATAGATACCCGAGCGCGCCGCGGGAGTCAGGCCCGGGAGGGTCGGGTCGGTGAACACGCGGCCCTCGACATGGTCCATCACGTAAAACGGGGTGCCGATGACGCCCGCGTCCTCGCAAAGAAGCCGTGCGCCGGGCACCGGCACGCTGCTGTCGGCCAGCGCGCGGATCACCCGGTACTCGCGCTCGACCATATGCGCCGAGGGCAGGAGCTTGCCCGGCGGCTTTTTGCGCAGCACCCAGCGCCGGCCACCCGCTTCGATCAGGAACGTCGGGTTCGACTGCCCCCCTTGGAACTGCCGGACGGTGAGCGCGCCCTGACAGCCCGGGAGATGCTCCCGCAGATAGGTCGCGAGACGTGCTTCGTCGAAGCGATGCGCCTCGCGGACCGCGATGAGGTCGGCGGTCTCCGTCATTAGCACCCCGTCAGACGGCTTCGCCGATGGTGATGCCCCCGTCGGCCACGATCGTCTGCCCGGTGACGAACGAGCCGGCAGCCGACGCGAGGAACACCGCGATCCCGCCGATCTCCCGCGTTTCCCCGATACGGCGCAACGGCGCCATGGCCTCGACGCGGGCCAGGCGCTCCTTGTCCTCCCAGAGGGCGCGCGCGAAATCCGTGCGCACGATGCCGGGGGCGATCGCGTTCACCCGGATGTTCTGCGGCCCCCACTCCAGCGCCAGGTTGCGCGCAAGCTGCATTTCCGCCGCCTTCGAGATGCCGTAGGTGCCGATGACCGCGTTCCCGCGCAACCCCGCGATGCTCGCCATCAGGATGACAGCGCCGTCGCGCCGTTCCGCCATCTGCGGGATTACCATATTGCACAGCCAGAAGGTGCTGCGCACGTTGGTGCCCATCACCTTGTCGAACGCCGAATCCTCGACCGAGGCCAGCGGACCATAGACCGGGTTGATGCCGGCATTGCACACGAGGATGTCGATGCGGCCCCAGGCCGAAAGGGTCGCATCCGTCAGCCGCCGCAGATCCTCCTTGGAGGACACGTTGCAGGGAACCGCGATGGCGGTGTGCCCCTGGCGGGTCATCTCGTCGAGCGTCGCCTTGCAGCTCTCCGCCTTGCGCCCGGAGATGACCACCTTGGCGCCCGCCTCGGCCATCGCCTCGGCAACCGCACGGCCGATGCCGCGGCTGGACCCGGTGATCAGCGCCACCTTGCCGCTCAGATCGAATAGAGAGCTTCCCATCCGTTGCCTCCTCTTCGGGCAATCTGGGCAGCGCGTACGGCTCCGGTCAAGTGCGGCCCGGATTTCGACTTGCCAAGCGGCCCGGTTCCCCGCCTAATCACAGCAAGAGCCGTTACCGGCCGAGCTCCAGCAGGGAGGACACATGCGCGGGTTGATCATGGATCAGCCGCTTTCGATCGCGGCCCTGATCCGATATGCGGCGCAGTACCACGGCGACACCGAGATCGTCACCCGCACGGTCGAGGGGCCGGTCCACCGTCACACCTACCGTGACGCCTACGCGCGCATCCAGCAGCTTGCCAACGCCTTGAAGGGCCTGGGCGTGGCGCCGGGCGACCGGGTGGCCACCCTCGCCTGGAACGGCCATCGTCATTTCGAGCTCTATTATGCGATCGCCGGCATGGGGGCCGTGTGCCACACCGTGAACCCGCGCCTGTTCCCGCCGCAGATCGAGTACATCCTCAACCACGCCGAAGACGCCTACGTGTTCCTGGATCTGCCGTTCGTGCCGCTTCTGGAGGCGATGTCCGCGCGCCTCAAATCGGTCAAAGGCTACGTCCTGATGACCGATGCCGCGCATCGCCCGGCGACCAAGCTTCCCAACGTGCTGGTCTACGAGGACCTGATCGCGAAGGAGCCGGCGCAGTTCGACTGGCCGGCGCTCGACGAATGGACGGCGTCCTCGCTCTGCTACACCTCCGGTACGACTGGCAACCCCAAGGGCGTGCTGTACACGCACCGCTCGACCGTGCTGCACGCATTCGCTATCAACTCGGCGGATTCGATGGGCTTCACCACGCGCGACGCGGTGATGCCGATCGTGCCGATGTTCCACGTCAACGCCTGGGGCATCCCCTACGGAGCACCCATGGCCGGCGCGAAGCTCGTCTTCCCGGGTCCGCATATGGACCCGGCAAGCCTCGTGGATCTCATCGAGACCGAACAGGTGACGATGAGCGCCGGTGTCCCGACCGTATGGATGAAGCTGTGCGAGCATCTGGAGGCGTCCAATCGGCGTCTGCCGAGCCTCAAGCGCATCCTGAGCGGCGGATCGGCTGTTCCGGAATACCTGATCCAGGCGTTCGACGAGAAATACGGGATCGAGGTCTGCCATGCATGGGGCATGACCGAGACCAGCCCTGTGGGAACGTCGGGGCGGCTCAAGGCCAAGCAGATGAAGCTGCCGCCCGATCAGCGGCGCCGCTTCAAGCTGTCGCAGGGACGGCCGGTGTTCGGGATGGACTTCAAGGCGGTCGATGCGGCCGGCAAGGAACTGCCGCATGACGGCCAGGCGTTCGGCGAGCTGTGCGTCCGCGGCCCGTGGGTGACCGGCGCCTACTATCGGGACGACGAGGCCAATCGCGTGGCATTCGACCGCGAAGGATGGTTCCGCACCGGCGACGTGGTGACCATCGACCCCGACGGCTGGGTGCGTATCGTCGACCGCACCAAGGACGTCATCAAATCCGGCGGCGAGTGGATCAGCTCGATCGAGCTCGAGAACGCGGCGGTGGGGCATCCCGAGGTGCAGGAGGCGGCCGCGATCGCGATCCCGCACCCGAAATGGCAGGAGCGGCCACTCCTGGTCGTGGTGCGCAAGCCGGGAAGCGCCCTCACGCGCGAGGCCCTCCTCGATTATCTGAAGGCCAAGGTCGTGAAGTGGGCGGTCCCTGACGACGTCGAGTTCGTGGCCGAGCTCCCGCACACGGCGACGGGCAAGCTGTTGAAAAGCCGGCTGCGCGAGGATTACAAGAACCACAAGCTCAAGACAGCTTAGGATTGCTGCCATGACTGAAGCCGCCATCGTTTCCACCGCCCGCACGCCGATCGGTAAAGCCTTCCGCGGCGCGTTCAACCTCACCCATGGCGCCGCCCTCGGCGGCCACGTAATCAAGCACGCAGTCGAGCGTGCCCGCCTGGATCCGGGCGAGATCGAAGACGTGATTCTCGGCTGCGGCCTTCCCGAGGGAGCCACCGGGCACAACATCGCGCGCCAGGCAGCACTGCGCGCCGGCCTGCCGGTGACCGCGAGTGCCATGACGCTCAACCGGTTCTGCAGCTCGGGCATGCAGGCCATCAGCATCGCGGCCCAGCGCGTCGTGGTCGATGGCGTGCCCGCGGCCGTCGCGGGCGGGCTCGAATCGATCAGCCTCGTGCAGAACAACCTCAACACGACGTCGCTGCTGGATGACTGGCTGACGGAGCACAAGCCCGAGGTCTACCTGCCGATGATCGACACGGCGGAAGTCGTGGCCAAGCGCTACAAGATCAGCCGGGAGGCGCAGGACGAATACGCGCTCGAAAGCCAGCGCCGCACCGCCGCGGCCCAGCAGGCCGAGCGCTTCAAGGCCGAGATCGTGCCGCTGCCGACCGTCAAGCAGATGGCGGACAAGGAGAGCGGCCGCACGTGGACCGAGCCCGTGACCCTGGCCCAGGATGAAGGCAACCGGCCGGATACCACTCTTGACGGCCTGGCCAAGCTCAAGCCCGTGCGCGGCGACGGGCATTTCATCACCGCCGGCAACGCCAGCCAGCTCTCCGATGGCGCGTCCGCCTGCGTGGTCATGGACGCGAAGCTGGCCGAGCGGCGGGGCCTGCAGCCGCTCGGCATCTATCGCGGCATGGTCGTGGCGGGTTGCGAGCCTGATGAAATGGGCATCGGCCCCGTGTTTGCCGTGCCCAAGCTCCTGCAGCGACACGGCCTGAAGGTCTCTGACATCGATCTCTGGGAGCTCAACGAGGCATTTGCGGTGCAAGTGCTCTACTGCCGCGACCGCCTCGGCATCCCGCCAGACCGGCTCAACGTCGACGGCGGTGCTATTTCGATCGGCCACCCCTACGGCATGAGCGGCGCGCGGCTGGTCGGCCATGCGCTCATCGAAGGCAAGCGGCGCAAGGCCAAGCGGGTGGTGGTGACGATGTGCGTCGGCGGCGGCATGGGTGCCGCCGGGCTGTTCGAGATCGCTTAAGCGCCTAGTGCGAGGTATCGATCGGCGCGCAATTGGTGCGCCCCGACATCAGGCAGTCCTCGAGCCTGGCCTGCCGCTGCATCACCTTCGCGAGCCACACGCCGCCGATCACCAGTAGGATCACGAAGACCAGGGCCGCGAGATTCATCAGGCTGCGCCCCTGCTGATCGCCGCCCTCGTCCTCGGGCGGCCGCGGTTTGCGGGGAGTGCCCTGCCCGCCATGGTCACCGATCTCACCGTGCATGATCGCGAGCTTACTACGAGATCCCGGACGGATTCTGCTAGATTTGAGCAAAAGGAGTCTCGGGCAAACTCGATGAGATACGACCATGGCGGCGGCGCATCCCACGATACGGGTGTGTCCCATGCGGATGCCGGTGCGCCTGCGCGGCACGAGCGCGCGGCGGCACTGATCGAGGGGGCGCGCCGGGAATTGTCGAACCGCAACATCGCCACGGCCGAAGCGCTCTGCCGGCAGGTGCTCGACGATGGCGAGGAGAGCCCCGGTTGCTGGAACATGATCGGCGTGATCGCGGCCGAGATCGGCCTCTTCGACCATGCGGCCCGGGCCTTCCGCCGTGCGTTGGAGATCGATCCCGCCTTCGACAAGGCCCGCGGCAATCTGAAGCAGATCGAAGCGGCGACGCCGCCGCCGCGCCGCCCGGCCGGTCAGCCGGGCTTTCTCGTCATCAAGGCGTGGGGACAAGGCTTCTGGTCGGATGTGGATCACGTGCTCGGCCAGCTTCTGGTCGCCGAGGTCACCGGCCGCACACCGATCGTACACTGGGGCAACAACAGCCGCTTCCGGGGCGTGGACACCGAAGAGGCCTTCCGCCTTTATTTCGAGCCGGTGTCGCCGTGCCAACTTACGGACCTGCACGACCGCCCGGACGAGGCGTTCTGGCCGCCGAAATGGTCGGCCCGAAATCTCGATGCGGGCGCGCACCAGCAGACCGACGGGCCGTGGTCGCGGCTCTCGGCGCTCCGCAGCCTGGCACGCCCTGAAGAGATCGTGGTCTCCGACTTCTACACCGGCATTTCGACACTCGCGGCGTGGATGCCATCGGACCATCCGCTGTCGAAGATGACTCTGCCAGCGCTCTATCGCTACCTCTGCAGCAAATACCTGCATCCGGTCCGCGACATCCAGGCCCGCGTCGATGACCTCTTTGCCGCGATGTTCAAGGGCGAACGGGTCCTGGCCGTCCACGCTCGCGGAACCGACAAGATCGACGAGAACCCCGACCTTGGTGCGCTCAACAGGCAGTTGCTCCACGAAGCGCAGACATGGGCCGACAAAGCAGCCGCGTCGCGGGTCTTCCTGCTGTCCGACAGCAGCGCCCTGGTCACGGCCTTTCGCAACGTGTTCGGGCGCCACCTGATCACGCTCGACGTGCAGCGCAGCGACAGCGGGCAATCGCTCCATTTCCAGGCACGGAACGGCCACGCGCTCGGGCTGGAGGTCATGACCGACACGTACTTGGCGGCGCGTGCCGACTGGTTCTTGGGCAACGGCGATTCCAATGTCTCGGCGATGGTGGAGCATTTCCGCGACTGGCCCGAGGGGCGCTTCCGGCTCCTGCGGCCCAGCGTCCACTATCGCCGCCAGCTGGTGTAACGCATGGCGACCAAGCGCCAGGACCGCACCCAGCCGCTCCGGCGTATCGCGGGTTATCCGAACACCCTGAAGCGCTCGGGCGGGGCCCGCTTCTGGCCGCGCGTGCTGTCGCTTGCCGATGCGACCGGTCCCGCCTTCGCACCGGGCTCCGTGGCGCCGGACGAATGCGATCTCTCGCGCATTTCACCGGAGGCACCACGGGCGCTCGGCCAGCTCATCACCGTATCGGGCCGCGTGCTCGACGAATTCGGGCGGCCGGTCTCCGGGTGCTTGATGGAAATGTGGCACGCCAACGCCGCCGGCAAGTACATTCACCACAACGACCCCTCGCCGGTTCCGGCCGACCGCAATTTTCGCGGACACGGACGGGTCCTCACGGACGCATCCGGCCGCTTCCGATTCCGCACGATCAAGCCCGGCGGCTATGCCGTTCCGGAGCACGAACCGGGAGCCAAGGCCGGCTGGTGGCGCCCGCCGCATCTCCATTTTTCGCTGTTCGGCGGCGATTTCGGCGCGCGGCTGATCACCCAGATGTTCTTCCCGGGCGAACCCTTGAACGGCCTCGACTTGATTCTCAACAGCATCCCGGACCACGCCGCGCGCGACCGGCTGGTGTTGCGCTTCGTGCCGCGGAGATCCAGCAACTTGGGGCAAGGCGACGCGCCGCTCGACTACACGCAAGACTTCGTGCTGCGCGGCCGTTCCGAGACCCCGTTCGAGGGCCGCTGATGGCGCACCGGCGAAAGCCCGGGAAGCGGCGGCTGGTACCCACCGCCCATCAGACCACCGGGCCCTTTTTCCCCGCGCAATTCATCCGGCCGGCCGATCGCGACCTGGCCGGCGGCACGGGACGCCGCACGCCGGGCGAGGCGCATTACGTCTACGGCCATGTCTGCGATGCCGACGCGAAGCCGGCGGTGAACGTCATCATCGAGATCTGGCAAGCCAGTCCCGCCGGCCGGTTCGACGACCCGGATTTCGTCGGCTGGGGCCGCACATGGACCGACCGGGACGGGTTCTACAGCTTCACCACCGTCAAGCCCGGGCCTTATCCCGTACGGCCGGGCAGCAATCGGTGGTTTGCGCCGCGGATCAGCGTGCGGCTGATCGGGTCCGGCCTGATGCGTCCCCTGCTGACCTGTATTTATTTTCCCGGAGAAACTTTGAACGAGACGGATCCGCAGCTTGCCGCGATCCGCAGCTCGGTCGCGCGGAAGCGGCTGATCGCAGCGGCGGCTTCGCACGCGTCCGCGCCATCGGGTGCCAAAGCTATAAGGTTCGACCTCTGCCTCGGCGGCCGCAACGCCTCGACGTTCCTGGAAGAATAGCGCTTACCCGGCAAAGCCGGGCTCGGGCAGCCCGGAAACGCCGGGCTGGACCGCGAACACAGCGCCCGCGAGAGGCTGCTCCGCCAACTGCTCGGGACCGAGCCCCTCGCGGGCGGTGGTGATGTAGAGCGTCTCGAGCCGCGGACCTCCGAACACGCAACAGGTCGGCTGGGTCACCGGCAGGTCGAGCACGCGGTCCAGGCGTCCCGCCGGCGTATAACGGCACACGCGGCTGCCGCCGTGCTCAGCGTTCCACAGGCAGCCCTCGGCGTCGACGGTCGAGCCATCCGGCACGCCGGGATGATCCGCAGCATCGACGAACACGCGCCGGTTCCAGATCACCCCTTGTGCCACGTCGAAGTCGTAGGCCCAGATGCGCCGGCGCGGGCTGTCGGCAAAGTACATCACCCGGTCGTCGGGGCTCCAGGCGAGGCTGTTGGGAATGCTGATTCCGGTCTGGACCGTCCGCACCGTCAGGTTCGGCTCGAGGCAGTACAGGGCGCCCACCGGCTCATGCGAGCTTTCGTGCATCGTCCCGGCCCAGAAGCGGCCGGCGCGGTCGCATCGTCCATCATTGAACCGGTTCTCCGGCATGTGCCGCTCGGGGTCGACGATCTGCCGCAGACGCCCGGTGGCCGGATCGAAGAAATGGAACCCGGTCTTCGTCGCCGCAACAAGACCACCGCGCGAGCGCAGCGCGATGCTGCCGACCTGCTCCGGCAGAGTCCATGTCTTGATCTCGCCCGAGGCCGGCCGCAGCCGGTGGATGGCGGGCGCCTGGATGTCGACCCAGTAGAGCGCCTCCTCCGCAACACTCCAGACCGGGCTTTCCCCCAGGATATGCTCGCCCGGATGCAAGCAGTCGACCTCGGCCACCGTCCCAACCTTGGCCTCCTGTATCCCATCTGGGGCGTCCCGCGCCGGACGCAAGTCCGCGCGATCCCACCGCGGAAAAATCGTGCGGTGCGGCGGGCGCGATTTGATATTAGAGTTTGTCCGATACACCGCGGGGACCCGGAGGAACAATGGATTCGAGTGACGCCACGAGCCGCCGAGCCTCGGTCGATTGCGAGCGGTTCCGTCTGCGCCGGTTCATCGACGGCCTTGCCGGCACGGACGAGCTCGAGGTGCACGACCAGCCAGCGGACCTCGCCGACGTCGCCCGGCCGCTCGATGGCAACCGCAAGGCGGTGCTGTTCCGCCATGTGGGCCCGGAAAAGGTCGAGCTCGTCGGCAATGTCGCCGGCAGCCGCTCGCGCCTCGCGCGCGCCTTCGGCGTCGCACCCGGCGAACTGCTGACCGAAATGCAGAAGCGCCTGCGCGGCAAGCCCGAGATCGTCGAGCTGGGCCGCGCCGAGGCCCCGGCGCAGCAGGTGGTGCTTACCGGCGCCGATGCCGATCTCACGCAGCTGCCGGTCCACCTGCAGCACGGGCGGGACGGCGCGCCCTATATCTCCTCCTCGACCGATTTCGTGATCGACAAGCGCACCGGCCTGACCAATGTCGGCATGCGCCGGCTGATGCTGCGCGGCCGCCAGGAGGCCGGCGTCGATCTCGTGGCCCCCAGCGACCTGCGCGCCATCTACGAGGCGAGTGTGGCGCGTGGCGAGAACCTGCCGGTGAGCTTCGTCGTCGGCTCGCACCCGATCGACCACGTAGCGGCCACCATGCGCCTGCCGGTCGACGAGCTGGGCCTTGTCGCGACGTTGCGCGCGGCCCCCTTGCCGGTCGTCAAATGCATGACCAACGACATCCGCGTCCCGGCCGACGCCGAATTCGTGCTCGAGGGCTATTTCGATGCACGCGGCCACGTGGAGGCCGAGGGACCGTACGGGGAGTTCCTCGGCTATTACGGCGGCGTGAAGCGCAACCCGGTCTTCCATCTGACCGCGATCACGCGCCGGCGCGATGCGCTGTTCCAGACCTCGACGATCGGCGGCCATGGCATGAGCCGGACCGATACCGCCCAGCTCAACGCGCTGCGCTGCGAGACCCTGGTGTGGCGGGCGCTCGAGACCGCGGTGCGCGAGCCGGTCGCCGTCTATGCGACCCCGGCCAGCGGCGGACAGTTCAACGTCCGCATCGCCCTGCGCCAGCGGGTTCCTGGCGAGGCGCGCAACGCCATGACCGCCGTGTTCGGCTGCCTCGCCAACGTAAAGCACGTGTTCGTCGTCGATCCCGACATCGACGTCTTCTCCGACGACCAGATGGACTGGGCGCTGGGCACCCGCTTCCAGGCGGACCGCGACATGGTCGTGATGGGCGGGTTCCGGACGTTGCCGCTCGACCCCTCGCTCAACGGGGCGCGGACCGGGGCCAAGGCGGGCTTCGATCTCACCTGGCCGTTCGGCATGCAGGGCAAACTCGAAATCAGCGTGCCCGAGCCGCCCAGCTTCGAGGGCCAGCGCTTCGCCTCGGTGCGCGCGGCGCTCGAGCACGGGCCGAAATATTTCGAGGAGCTGATGGCGGCCGTCGGCAGCCGGGACGGCCGCGAAGTCGTGCGCGATCTCGACAAGCTGCGCGGCGAGTTCGGTCTCGACCGCGACGAGCGCGGCCGCTACACGCTGGCCAAGAAGCCATAGACCAAATCCTTTTTCCGGTGCCACCATGGCTCTGATCGGCAAGCCGCTTCCGCGCGTCGAAGACCTGCGCCTCCTCACCGGGAAAGGCCGCTACACGGACGACATCCAGCCGGCGGGGGCCGCGTGGATGTGTGTCGTGCGCGTGCCGCACGCGCATGCGCGCATCGCGGCGATCCGCACCGGGGCAGCCGCCGCGGCTCCCGGCGTGCTCACCGTGCTCACCGCTGCCGATTATCGCGCCGACGGCCATACCGGCATGGGTCACGTCGCGGTGCCGACCACGGCGCATGACGCCTTCAAGCCGTCCGTCGTGCCGACGCCGGACAAGCCCGTGTTCGACCAGCCGCATTGGCCGCTGGCCGAGGACCGGGTGCGCTACCCCGGCGAAGGTGTTGCCATCGTCGTCGCCGAAACGCAGGCGCAGGCGCGCGACGCGGCCGAACTGGTCGAGGTCGATGTCGAGGAACTGCCGGCGGCAACCTCGATACCTGCAGCGCTCGCCGAGGGGGCGCCGCAGATCTGGCCGGAGGCGAAGCGCAACACCGCGTTCCGCACCGGCTTCGGCGACGAGGACGCGATGAAGCGCGCATTCGCCGGTGCTGCTCTTGTGATCGAGCACGAATTCCACAACAGCCGCGTCGCCAACGCGCAGATGGAGCCGCGCTCGGCGATCGGCGTGTACGAGGGCGGCATTACCCGGCTGATTTCCGGCAGCCAGGGCGTATCGCGCCAGAAAATGGTTCTGGCCCAGGCACTTGGCATTGCCCCGGACAAGGTCCAGGTCGTCTGCCCGGATGTCGGCGGCGGGTTCGGCCCGCGCAGCAATCTTTACCCGGAGCAGGTGCTGGTGTGCTGGGCCGCACGGCGCATCGGCCGGGCCGTGCGCTGGACAAGCGACCGCAGCGAGGCGTTCCTGACCGACTACCAGGGGCGCGACATGATCGTGCGCGCGGCCCTGGCGCTCAACGCCGATGGCCGCATCCTGGCGTTGCGGGCCGAGCTTCTGGGCAACATCGGCGCCCACACCGTGACCTTCGTGCCGCTGTTCAACAGCTATCGCGTCCTGACCAACGTCTACGACATCCCGGCCGCCTATGCCGAGCTGTGCGGCGTGCTCACCAACACGGTACCGACGGCGCCCTATCGCGGCGCGGGACGCCCCGAGGCGACCCACGTGATCGAGCGGCTGCTCGACATGGCGGCCCGGCGGCTGAAGCTGGACCGGGTCGAGATCCGGCGGCGCAACATGATCGCCAAGTCCGCCCTGCCCTATCGCAACCCGATGGGCCTCAATTACGACAGCGGCGATTTTCGCGGCAACATGCAGACGGCGCTGGACCGCGCCGACTGGTCCGGATTCGCAGCGCGGCGCGAGGCGAGCCTGCAGCGCGGCCGGCGGCGCGGCATCGCGGTCGCCAATTATATCGAAGCGCCGGTGGGCGCCCCGCGCGAACGGGTCGTGGTGACGGTGCGTCGCGACGGATCCGTGGAGATCGTGTCGGGCACGCAATCGACCGGCCAGGGCCATGAGACCAGCTTCGCGCAGGTGATCGCCGACTATCTCGGCGTGCCGTTCGAGCGCATCCGGCTCGTCACCGGCGATACGTCGGTGGTCACGGTTGGCGGCGGCACGCACTCCGACCGCTCGATGCGGATCGCCGGTACTTTGCTGGTCAAAGCGGCAACCGATTTGATCGAGCGCGGCCGGGCGCTGGCGGCTCCGCTGCTCAACGCCTCGCCCGCCGACCTCACCTTCGCCGAGGGGCGGTTTCACGCCCCGCACTCCGACCGCAGCCTGAGCCTGCTCGACCTCGCGCGCGACCAGGAGCTCGCAGCACTCGCCGAGTTCAGCGGCCGCATCCCGGCGCATCCGACCGGGTGTGCCGTCTGCGAGCTCGAGGTCGATCCCGAGACCGGGGTCGTCGATATCCTCCGCTATACGACTGTCGACGATGTCGGCCAGGCGATCAACCCGCTGATCGTGGACGGCCAGACGCATGGCGGGATCGTGCAGGGTGTCGGCCAGGCGCTGAGCGAGACGATCGCGCTGGAGCCGGCGACCGGGCAGGTGCTGAGCGGGTCGTTCATGGATTACGGGATGCCGCGCGCCGACCGCCTGCCGAGTTTCGAAGTGGTGCTGGCGGAAGATCCGACGTCAGGCAACCCTCTGCGCGTCAAAGGCGGCGGCGAAGGCGGCATCACGCCGGCGACGGCGGTCGTCATCAATGCTCTCGTCGATGCGCTCGCCGCGTACGGCATTGAAGACATTCAAATGCCGGCGACGCCGCTTCGCGTGTGGAGGGCCATCCATCGAGCCACTCGGAGTACAGCGGGGAGGATATCGTGATGAAACTATTGATGACCGCAACGGTGGCTCTGCTGATCGCACCGGCCGCCGCGTCCGCCCAATCGTATCCCTCGAGGCCGGTGCACATGATCGTGCCGTGGCCGGCCGGCGGTGTCGCCGACGTTGCAGCGCGCGCGGTGGCTGATGGAATGCGGGAGCCGCTCGGCCAGCCGGTCATCGTCGACAACCGGCCAGGTGCTTCAGGAAAGATCGGGACCGAATTCGTCGCCCGGAGCGCTCCCGACGGCTACACGCTTCTGTACACGAACCCCTCGAACCAGACCGCGCCGGCCGTGGTGGATCCCAAGATCGGATTCGATCCGGTGGCCGATTTCGCGCCGGTGGTTGTGACCGCGCGGGCGAGCTATTTCCTCGTGGTCAACGCCAACTCGCCCTACAAGACGGCCAAGGAGCTGATCGCTGCGGCACGCGCCAAGCCGGGACAGATGAATATCGCGAACGCAGGCGTCGGCAGTGTCTCCCATTTCGCGCTTGCGATGTTTCTGACCTCGGCCCACATCAATGTCGTGCAGGTCGTCTATAAGGGCGAAGGCCCGGCCGTCAACGATCTGTTGGCCGGGGCCCTGCAGATGATGGTGATGACCGGCGCCAAGCCGTTCGTCGACGACGGGCGGCTGCGCGCGCTGGCGACCATGTCGCCGAAACCTTGGTTCAACCTGCCCGATGTTCCGCCGATGGCCGAGGCGGCGGACCTGCCGGGGTTCAGCTTCGTCGGGTGGCAGGGGATCGTGGGCCCTGCCCGCCTGCCGGCCGACATTCGCGACAAGCTGAATGCCGCCGCAAACGCCGCGCTTCACGCACAGCGCGTCCAATCAGTCTTCAGCGAGGCCGGCATCCAGACGGCGGGAGGCCCGCCGCAGGAGCTCGAGACGATCGTCAAGAACGACGTCGTCACCTTTCGCAAGGTGATTGCCGATGCCCATCTGACCTTCAACTAACCCAGGAGCGAGGTTTGGCCATGAAGATTCCCGGACCCGACCATCCGATCACCATCACGGCGAATCCGCGACGGATTCGCGTCAGCTTCGGCGGCCGCGTCGTCGCGGAGACGACCCGCGCTCTGACCCTCAAGGAAGCGAGCTATCCGGCCGTGCACTACGTCCCGCGCGAGGACGCCGAGATGAGCCTGTTCGCACGCACCGATCACGGCACGCATTGCCCGTACAAGGGCGACGCCTCCTATTACAGCCTCAAGGTCGACGGGCGGACCGCCGAGAACGCCGTGTGGTCGTACGAAGAGCCCTATCCGGCGATGGCGGAGATCAAAGGCTATCTCGCGTTCTACCCGAACCGGGTCGACAAGATCGAAGAAGTTTGACGCAGATCAAAGACCAGGGGCGCTGACGTTCGGCAGCATGGCACCGTCGAAGCGAGGTGCCATGACCACGTCTCCGGTGACTCCCGGCGAGGATCGGCTCCGCCTCCTCTTCCGGATGCGTGCCCGCCGGCTTCTGTGGCGGATGATGACGACCCAGGGGATCGATCCCGCCGGAGGTTGGTGGCACGGCGCCGAGAGCATGATCTCACGCGTGGCGGCGAAGTGCGCCGCCTGCACGGAGACCGCGCGTTGCCGAGCCTGGCTCGATGACCCCGAGCGCAGCACGGGAGCCCCGGCCTTTTGCCCGAACGCCCGCACCATCGAGGCTGCGCAGATCATGGATCCGCGCGCTTCCGCGCCTCACGGGACGCCGGGCCCGGACGGCGTCCGCGAGGCCGGTCTCGACGAGCTCATGTCCGAGCCGATGGTAAGGCTCCTGATGCGCGCGGATGGCGTGAACAGCGAAACCCTGCGCCACGCGATGACGGACACGCCGCGCTTCACTGCGGCATTCGCCGCACCGGCAAAGCGCCTACGATTGCGCCAGAGGTGATCCCAGGCCCGATGAGGCTGCCATCGCGGCCCCGGGATGCACCGGCGCGCCGTGCGCAATGGCCCCGTCACGGTCAAGGGCCGCCCGGATCGCATGCGCAAGCTCGTCCTGGCGATACGGCTTGCGGAGCACGGGTATGCCGCGCACGGCCGCGACGCCGGGCTGGCTCCGGGCATAACCCGAGGTCAGCAGCACCCTGATGCCGCGGCAGAGCTGTGCCGCATTCTTGGCGAGCTCGTCGCCCGGCATGCCGTTGGGCATGGCGATGTCGCTGAACAACAGGTCGAACTTCTCGCCGCGCCGGAGCTGCGACAACGCCTCGACGCCGTCGGCCGCCGTCACGACCTTGTAGCCCAGCGAGCGCAGATTCTCCGCCACGGTCATCTGGACTTCGGCGTCGTCTTCCACGACAAGGATGGTTTCCGGGCTGCTGGCGCGCGCGGTCGGGACTTCGCCGCTGCCGTTGCCCTTCTCCAGGGCCTGCGTCGGCCCGTCCTCGCACCGTGGCAGAAATAGCCGCACCGTCGTCCCGACGCCGACGTCCGAGGACAGCTCGACATACCCCCCCGACTGCTTGGCGAAGCCGTAGACCTGCGACAGGCCGAGGCCGCTCCCCGTCCCGAACTCCTTGGTCGTGAAGAACGGCTCGAAGGCGCGCGCCAACACGTCGGCCGGCATGCCGGAGCCGGTATCGGATACCTTGATGCACACATAATCGCCCGGGGTCACATCGGGATCGGAGCTCGGCGACGCCGTGCCGATGGCGACGTTCTCGGTCTCGACCGTGATCTTGCCGCCCGAGGGCGGCATCGCGTCGCGCGAGTTGATGACGAGGTTCATCAAGGCCGACAGAAGCTGCGATGAGTCGATGCGGCAGGCCGCGAGCTGCGGCGAGAGGATGAGCTGTACCTCCACCGTGTCGCCGGCCGCGCGCCGGAGCAGCTCCGTGAACTCCTCGATCGAATGGTTCACATCCACCCGCTCCGGGCGCAGGATCTGCCGCCTGGCAAAGGCGAGCAGCGACTGCGTCAGCTGCGCGCCGCGCCGCACCGCGCGGTGCCCGGCTTCGATGAGCCGCCGTCCGGCCTCGGAGGCCACGTGCCGCTGCAGGAGGTCGAGGTTGCCGGCGATGGCCATCAACAGGTTGTTGAAGTCGTGCGCCACGCCGCCGGTGAGCTGGCCGACCGCTTCCAGCTTCTGCGACTGGTGCAGGCGCTGGTTGGCGGCGTCGAGCTCGCGCGTCCGCTCCTCGACCCGGCGCTCGAGCTCGGCGTTGGCTTCGGCAAGCTGCGCCGTCCGTTCTTCGACCCGGTGCTCGAGCTCGACATTGAGCCGCTCGAGCTGACGGGTCTTGCGGTAAAGCTCCGCGAAGACGCGCACCTTCGCCCGCAGCACGTCGGGAACCACCGGGACCGGGACGTAGTCGACACCCCCCGATTCATAGCCGCGCAGGCGGTCCAGGTCGGTCATGGCGATCGCGGACACGAAGATCATCGAGGTCTTCTGGAAGCGCGGATGATCGCGGATCATCGTCGCCAGCTCGAACCCGTCCAGGTCCGGCATGACGACGTCGATCAGGATGACCGCGATGTCCTTCTTCAGAAGCTGATCGAGCGCCTCCCGCCCCGATCCCACCTTGATCAGGTTCTCGCCGAGTTCGCCGAGGATCGCCTCATAGCTGAGGAGCTTCGCCGGCTGGTCGTCGACGAGAAGGATGTTGACGGGATCGTGGGCGATCATGCGCGGTCCAGGATCAGCGGTGCAGCCACATGCGCAGCGCCGACAGGAGCTGCTCCGTGTTCACCGGCTTCGCCAGGTAGTCCGACGCACCCGCTTCCAGGCACTTCTCGCGATCGCCCTTCATGGCCTTCGCCGTGAGGGCCACGATCGGCAGCCGCCGGAAGGCGGGGTTGGCACGGATCACCTGCATCGTCTGATACCCGTCCATCTCGGGCATCATGATGTCCATCAGCACGATCTTGATATCGGGCGTCGTCTCGATCAGCTCGATCGCCTCGCGGCCGGTCTTGGCCGTGACCACGTGCATCCCGCGCCGCTCGAGCACGCTCGACAGCGCGAAGATGTTGCGGGTGTCGTCGTCAACCAGCAGCACGCGCTTGCCGACGAGATCCTCGTCCGAGCTGTGCAGCCGCTCGAGCATGCCCTGCTTGTCCTTGGGCAGCTCGGCCACGACGCGGTGCAGAAAGAGGGCCGTCTCGTCGAGCAGGCGCTCAGGCGATTCGACCCCCTTGACCACAACGCTGCGGGCCATGGTGTGGAGCTGCGCGTCCTCCTCGGGCGAGAGTTCTCTCCCCGTAAAGACGACCACCGGCAGGTTGGACAGATCCTCGTCGTCGCGGATCTTCTCCAGGAACTGGAAGCCCGACATGTCGGGCAACCGCAGGTCGAGGACGATGCAGTCGATCGGCTGCTCGCGTAGCACGTCGAGCGCCGCCCCGCCTGTATCGACAGGGACGATGTCGATGTCGTCGTGACCCAGCAGTTCGGTGATGCCCATCCGCTCGGCGGCATTGTCCTCGATGACGAGGAGCCGCTTGCGCCGCGGCTGGCTGAACTCCTTGATCCGCGACAAGGCCGACTGTAGCCCCTCGGTCGTCGACGGCTTGGTGACGAACGAGAAGGCGCCACGGGCCAGCCCATGCTGCCGGTCCTCGTCCAGGGTCACGATCTGGACCGGGATGTGGCGCGTCGCCGGGCTCTGCTTGAGCTGGCTAAGCACGGTCCAGCCCAGCATGTCGGGCAGGAACACGTCGAGCGACACGGCCGTCGGCTGATACTCGCGCGCGAGCGTCAGCGCGTCCGCACCGCGCGTGGCCACCAGAACCTTGAAGCCCTGGTCGTGCGCGAGGTCGACCATGATCCGCGCGTAGTGTTGATCGTCCTCGACGATCAGCAGCACCGCGTCTCCCGGCTGGATCGAGCCGCGGTCGTCCGCGATCGGCTCCGGCAGCTCAGCGAGCGACACGGGTGCGGTGGCCGCAGCCAGCGCCGGCGGCAGCGTGCCGGTCGGGGTCGCCGACGCCTTGACCGCCTGCGCCCCGGCCGTGCCGGCGTATTTCAGGGGCAGGTAGAGGGTGAACGTGCTGCCGACGCCCGGCGTGCTGCGCAGCTGGATTTCGCCGCCGAGCAGGCTGGCCAGCTCGCGGCTGATCGCGAGGCCGAGGCCGGTGCCGCCGTATTTGCGGCTGGTGCTGGCGTCGGCCTGCTGGAACGCCTCGAAGATGATCTTCTGCTTCTCCGCCGGGATGCCGACACCGGTGTCCGACACTTCAAACGCCACCACCGAGGGCGCATGCCGCAGGATGGGATGCTCGCTCGCCCATCCGGTCGCCGCGGCGGTGATGTTCATGCGAACGCCGCCATGCTCGGTGAACTTGAAGGCGTTCGACAGCAGGTTCTTCAGGATCTGTCGCAGGCGCTTCGAATCCGTGACCATGCTGCGGTCGAGTTTCGGATCGATCTGGACCTCGAACGACAGGTTCTTGGTCTCCGCCTCGTGCCGGAACGGCCGGACCACCGTGTCGTGCAGATTGGTGAAGAACACCTCTTCCGCCTCGACCGAGACGGTACCGGACTCGATCTTGGACAGGTCCAGGATGTCGCTGATGAGGTTCAGCAGGTCGGTGCCCGCGCCGTGAATGGTGCGCGCGAACTCCACCTGCTTCGGCGTGAGGTTGGCATCGGGGTTGTCGGCCAGCTGCTGTCCCAGGATCAGGATCGAGTTCAGGGGCGTGCGCAGCTCGTGCGACATGTTGGCCAGGAACTCGGACTTGTACTTCGAGGTCAGCGCCAGCTCGGTCGCCTTCTCTTCGACGGCGCGGCGGGCCTGCTCGATTTCCTGGTTCTTGCGTTCGACTTCGACGTTACGTTCGGCAAGCTGCTGCGCCTTCTGTTCGAGCTGCTCGTTCGTCTGCTGCAGCTCGCGCTGCTGCGACTGCAACTCGGCGGCGAGCTGCTGCGACTGCTTGAGGAGGCCTTCGGTCTGCATCGTGGCCTCGATCGAGTTGAGCACGATACCGATGTTCGAGGTGAGCTGCTCGAGGAACGACACCTGCAGGTCGGTGAAGGCGCCGACGGATGCCAGCTCGATGACGGCTTTCACCTGCCCTTCGAACATGACCGGCAGCACGATCACGTTCTTAGGGATGACCTTGAACAGACCGGAATTGATCGGTGCCGTCTCCGGCGGCAGATCCGAGACCAGGATTCGGCGCGCGTCGGCCGCGCACTGGCCGACCAGGCCTTCGCCGAGGTTGAGCCGTTCCGGATGGCCGCTGATGCCGGAATCCGAATACGACGACAGCAGCGACAGGCTGGGCGTCTTGTCGGTCTCGACGAGGTAGATGATGCCGTTCTGGGCGCTGACCAGCGGCGCCAGCTCGGAGAGCAGCATGCGGCCCACGGCACCCAGGTCGCGCTTGCCCTGGAGCATGTTGGTGAACCGCGCCAGGTTCGTCTTCAGCCAGTCCTGCTCGGTGTTGCGGTCGGTGGTGAGGCGCAGATTGTCGATCATCGTGTTGATGTTGTCTTTGAGCTGCGCCACTTCGCCGCGCGCGTCGACCTGAATCGACCGGGTGAGGTCGCCCTTGGTCACGGCGGTCGCCACCTCGGCGATCGCGCGCACTTGGGTGGTCAGGTTAGCGGCGAGCAGGTTCACGTTGCCGGTCAGATCCTTCCACGTGCCGGCTGCGCCCGGAACATTGGCCTGACCGCCCAAGCGGCCTTCGACGCCCACT